>UQOQ01000003.1:0-143643 GCA_900542715.1 uncultured Collinsella sp. | reverse complement strand
GGGCAAGGTCGAGGCCCCGCGGGGCACGACCGCGAGCAGGGACCAGTTCGGGCTGTACCAGGACGCGCAGAGGCTGCTGGCCGCCCGCGCCGCGTGCGAGGGGAGGCTCTCATGATCCTCGACGCGGGCCTGCTGAGGGGATGGCCGAAGGAGCGCGCCGAGCTGTACGGCAAGCCCCACCTCGGGGCGAGGTACACGCACGACACGGCATATGAGCCGACGCAGGCCCGGTGCGCGGTGTGCGGAAGGCGCGCCTCCAACTGCCACCACGTCGCCCGCAGGTCGTGGGGGAAGACGTTCAGGCTTGTCACGCCCAACGGGGTGTGGGAGCTGCGCAGCCCGCTGTTCGCCCTATGCGGCTCCGGCACGACCGGGTGCCACGGGAAGTTCCACGACGGCGGCCTCAGGGCCGAGTGGGTATGGCGCACCGGGGCGGCCGAGGAGGCATGGTGGTCCGGCACACTGCTCAGGGAGTACCCGCCGCACAGCCCCGACCTCTACATGTTCGGCTACTGGGCCATCACCGACCGATACGGAAACGAGATCATCCGAGAGGTGAAATGACGATGGAGATCACCAACTGCGAGCAGTACGTGCTCGCCGAGCTCGACTACGAGCAGCGCCGCAACGAGCGCCTCGTGGCCGAGAACAACAAGCTGGCCAAGCAGCTCGACGCCATGACCAAGATGGCCAACGGCTACCGACAGATCATCAACCGGCCCAAGACGCCCATTGAGGAACTGGCCGACGAGGTCATGCGCGAGGAGATGCTGACCCGCTTCACCTACGCCGAGGTCACGGACGTCAAGAGCGCGTTCAGCGGAAGGCTGCTCGACTTCGACGAATGGTGCCACGATGCGATGCGATATGTGGCGCTGGCGGACGACGTCGGCGAGGAGGAGTTCATCCGGTTCATGCGCCGGGACCTCAAGAGGATTTACGACAAGAAGGTGGCCAGGAGTGTCGAATAGAGGCCGCCGTGCCCGACAAGAGCGGCAGGGCGGGCCGATGAATGACGAGAAGGCCATCGCCGCGGCCATCCACGCCGGGCTCCAGAGCGACGACGTGACCGACCTGTACACGGGCGACTGCAGGGGCTGCGGCGAGTGCTGCTCGCGCTTCCTGCCCGTGAGCCCGTTCGACCGGGTGCGCCTCGAGGCGTACGTGCGCCGGAACGGAATCGAGCCCGCCGAGCCCAGGGCGGAGTACGACCTGCTGTGCCCGTACCTGACGGACGGGGGAGAGTGCGCGGTCTACGCCGCGAGGCCCGAGATCTGCCGGGCGTACCGGTGCGACAGGCACAAGAGGGGCGAGCTGGGCATATTCTTCGGCGCTGAGTGCGCCGAGGTGACCGACATGCGCGCGCTCGCGGAATCCATGGCCGGCGACGTCTATGGATGCGAATAGGAACCGAATGGAAGGAATACAGATGACCGACGAGAAGAAGACCGGCGAGACGTCCGAGACGCCATACCCCGGGACGCTTAGCTGGGCGGCGACGCGGTTGCTAGAGGCAATCGGCGAGGCCGCGAAGGTCGTAGCCGAGATGCTGTGGGAGAGCATCACACGCGTGTTCAGAGACGCCAGCCGGCTCATGAGGAAGCTCGCGAAGGCGCTCGATCCGAAGTCGCAGCGCCGTCGCCGCCGCGCGCTCGCCCGCTCGCGCCGCAACAACCTGTACCTGAAGAGCATCGGGAGGTGCCGGTGATGGGCGGCAATACAGGAAGGAGCAGGGGAATGGCTAGGAACGTCTACGGCGGCTACTGCCGCGAGTGCGGCAGGTGGACGCCTCCCGGGTTCGGACACTTCGAGCGCTACCGGGGCGGATGGCGCGTCCACTGCGTCGGGTGTGCGAGCGGTCGGAAGCTGCCGCCCGAGGGAGACCAGGCGGCGCAGGACATGCGGCGCCACGTCAGGAACATGGTGAACGACGGAAGGTACGGGAAGAGGGGATACAGATGACGGGGAACGAGAGACCGGACATCTATGCGGACGGACTCCGGGAGGAGCGCTGCGAGAACTGCCTGCACTGCTGCGCGACGGTGCTGCGCACCGTCCACGGCGTGGAGCGCACGGAGTACGAGTGCGAGCGGCGCCCGGAGTTCGTTCACAGGACGCAGGCGGAGGCCGTATGCAACTACTGGGAGGCGCGATGAGTGTAATCGACTGGAACATGGAGGCCCGGAACATCCTCAAGGCCGTGAGGGCCGTCGGGTACCTCGAGGGCATGAGCGCGACCCTGTGGCGGCTCGCGGGGCCGGAGATCGCCGACGAGGCGATAGTCGACTACGACAGGAGCGTGGCGGACATCGCCGCGCTCCTGGGACTGGAGGAGAGGGACTATGACTGACGGCTACCTGCTCAACCTGCGGACGTTCCGCGAGGTGAGGGACGACAAGGCGCAGGCCCTCAAGCCGCTCGAGGAGGCCGCTGAGATTTACGGCGCGTGGCAGGAGCTGACCATCCACGATGGGATGACGCCTGATGCCGACGCGCGTAGGGCGATGCTGCGCGACTACGTCATCGACGAGTGCGTGGAAACCATCCAGGCGGCCGTCAACATGCTCGCGGCGCTCACCGTCGAGCAGGGTGAGATCGACATGGCCATCGACCGGATGGACGCCCACAACGACATGCGCGGCAGGTTCTAGAAAGGAAGAGCAATGGCGAATATCGAGTTACCAAAAGATGCCGAGGGCCGCGAGATTCCGCTGGACACCAAGGTGCTGTACAACGACAGAGGCGTCGGGTACGAGGTGAACAGGTTCACGTTCGGGGTCGATGTGATCACACACGAGGTCGAATGGACAGCCTGTTCCTACGGGACTGGGGACATGGTGTACCACTTACCTGTCAACTCCATGCACCTAGAGAGGCCGGACAGCCTCAAGCGGCTCGCGGAAGACCTCAACCGTGCGTGGAATGTGCACGGCAAAGGCTACAGGGACATGCCGTGCCACTACGACAAGGACCGTGGCGAGTACTGCAACGATTGTCGGCTGTGCAGCCACGGGAAGACGGATTGCCTCGATGCCATGATGGCCGACATCGTATCGCGTGTGAACCGTCTGGCCGGTGATTCCGAATGATTGAGCTACCGAAAGACGCGGAAGGTCGAGAGATTCCGCTAGATACAAAGGTGCTGTACGGCGATGGCGGCACGGCCCGAAACATCGTGTACTGGGTGTTCACGACCGATTCTGACCTAGAGAAAGAGTGGAGGAACTGCTGGCGCGCGGTCACGGACGCGGGCAGGAAACTCGACCCCGAGCTCATGCACCTCACCGAACCCGACAGCTGGGAGAAGCTGGAAGAGGACTTGGACAAAGCTGCGCACGCGAGATACGTACTGTGCACTTATTTCGGTAAAGAACCTCACGATTGCGACTTTTGCAAGGCTAACGGCATCTGTGATTGTAGGACGGTCGTAATGCGCGACATTGCATCCCGCATCCGCAAGCTGAGTGGTGAGGACCGATGACTTTGCACACACTCAAGATTCAGATGAAGTACGCCGATGCCGTCCTGAGCGGCGAGAAGTCGTTCGAGGTGAGAAAAAACGACCGCGGTTTCAAGCCGGGAGACGAAATCGTGTTCATCGTCGTCAACGACAGCGGATATCAAATCGGCGACGCCGCCAGGCACCCTCTCAACGGGATTGCCTACAGGATCAACTACGTGCTCGACGACTTCGAGGGCCTCGCCCAGAAATACGTGGCGCTGGCCATATCAAAGGTGGACGAATGATTACCGATGAAAAGCGCCGCGAGGCGGCGGCGAAGGAGGTCTAGCTATGGCATACAGCGACTACGGCGCGTTCGTGTACCTCAATGGCGAGCGCAGAACCGATAAGGAGGACGTAGGCGTATACGACACCGACGAGGCTTCCCTGCCTACTGGACTCCGCGTGTTCGCGAACATCATGAAACGGGATGGCGGCGGCGAGTGGTTCGAGTTCTCGCACCACGGAGTCATGGGAGACGGCAGCGTCCGCGTCGGGTGCTACAAGCAGTATTGGCCGGAGGTCTACGAGTGGGAGGACGGCAAGGACAAGCCGACCAAATACACGTTCGATGACCTTTCCCGCAAGTTCGGGTGGAACGATTACGAGGAGTACGACAACACGAGGTACGCCGCCGACAAGTACGACAAGGAGTTTGACTTCCTTGGATGGCACTTCCGCTTCTGGGGCGACGATACCGGCGGTACTCCGAGGTACGGGGCGACCATGAGCCGCGACGGAGAGACCTGGGAGTGCGACTACGACTGTATGTTTGGAGCTGGTTTTGATGACATTCACTAGCGACGAGCGCCGCGAGGTAGCCCAGAAGCTACGCGAGAAAAAGAAGGAATTCTTCGGCGAACGCAGCTGGTTCCCGCAGGACCTGATTCTCTACCAGAGCATGTATCTCACGGCCATCGACGAGTGTCTGCCGGACGGCGAGTGCGGATTCGACGTCCTAGCCGACCTTATCGACCGAGGCGAGTGCGAGAACGTCTACGACGGGAGCGTCCAGGACTCATGCGACAACGGCTTCGAGTGCTCGGTCTGCGGCTGCAAGGTCGAGGACGAGGAACACTACCGCGTGAGCGGCGTCTGGAACTTCTGCCCGGGATGCGGGAGGAGGGTGGTAAAGCGATGATCGTCGTCGAGAAGAGGGACGTGCCCGAAGACTGCACGACATGCCTTTACGGACGCCCCAACGGGTGCGCCCACGCCGACCGCCAGAGGGACTGGATGCGCTACCGCGTGTGGATGGGCCTCGAGCGGTGCCCGAGCTGGTGGCTCGACCAAAACCGATTCGAGAGGGCGTGGCGCGATGGCGACCGAGTACGTTCTGGACGCGGAGAGGATCGCGCACTGGCGCATCGACAACCACGTGCCGCTGAAGCAGCTGGCGCGCGCCGCCGGGGTGAACCTCAGCAGCCTGAGCCACGCCATCTGCGGCGGCAGGGAAGTGAAGATGAACCTGCTGCTCAATCTGGCGAATGCGATGGGCGAAGACCCGCGGGACATCGTGAAGCCCAAAGCACTTGCAAGTCAGGAGACAAAATGAGATTCGAGATCATTGAGCGCCACATCATCGACGTGCCGGACAGCGAGCTCACGGACGGCGGGCGCCCGCTGGGCGAGATGACGCTCACCGATGTTCTCGACGTCATCGCGGAGAACCCGCACAGGTTCATCGAACAGTACGAGATGTACCGCGAGGAGGTGACCCGCCTTGGGGGCAAGCTGTGAGCCGGGCAACAATCTCCCGGACGGGTGCACCGGCGCGGCAATCGACAGGCGCTTCGGCGAGGGCAAGCCCACGTGCGCCGAGTGCGCCAAGATGTACGAGTGCTGCTGCGACTACGGCATCTGCGAGGTGGAGTTCGACGACGCCTTCCGGGAGAAGTTCGACGGGGCGGACGCGGAGCCGAGCGACGTCGCCTACTGGGCGCTCCCATGGATAGCGGACCACATGAGGGACATGCAGGAGGAAGCGTGCGACATGTTCTGCGGCTGATGCCGCTGGCGGCGCTCGCCGCGCTGCTGGCTTGGGCGGCGAGGTCCGCATGGGCGCTCGCCGTGGTTTTGACCGTTCCCGTGCGCTTGGCGTGCGGGTGAGATTGGAGGATTGGATGGACGAGATCGTAAGGCTGGCCTGCAAGCTCATCGGATGCCTCATCATGACGGCGCTCGTGCTGCTGTGCATCGCCGCCGTGCTGTGGTGCCTGCAGCTGGTCGTGGGGCTGGTCGCATGACTGAGGGCGAGAAGGTAGCACAGCAGCTCCGCGACGCCGTAGCCCTGCTGGAGTCCATGGCGGGCTACGTGGCTAGGGACATCGACGAGAGGTTCGTGCTGCCGCCCATCACGATCACGATCGAGATCGGCAGCGCCGACGAGTTGCCAACCATATCGGTGAAGAAGGACTACTTCGCAAGGAAGCGCCCGGCATGACGTGGAGCTCCAACGGCAACGCCGAGCGCAAGCTCAAGGCGAGGCTCCGCGCCGAGGGCAGGCCGTGCCACATATGCGGCCAGCCCATAGACTACAGCCTGCCGCCCGGCACGCCGTGGAGCTTCGAGGCCGACCACGTGGTGCCGAGGGCGAGGGGCGGCGCGGTGCTGGACTACGCGAACCTAGACGCGGCGCACCGCATCTGCAACCAGAGGAAGGGCAAGCACATGCCGGGCGACGCGAGGCCCGTCGAGATAAGGCGCACGAGGCTGTTCTGAGCGTTAAGAACAACTGAATAGGCGAGGCTGAAAAGCCTAACTTGAGGCGCGGTCGTTTGCTCGGCTGCGCCTCACTGCTTTTCTGGGGCGCTGAGCCGCCGATGGCTGGGGGCATCGCCCCTCCCCGGGGGTGCAAGGACACCCATCGCTGCCAGTGCCGATTTCCCCCCGCCCCATGACCCCAGGGCGGGGGTAGGCCGCGAATCTCACCCGCATCGCACAATGCGGGCACGAGAAAGGAGACCGGGATGCCGGAGATGCCGGAATCGGTCGCATCCGATGACTATCAATCGCAGATCTGGGCGAGCGTCACCGCATCGGGGCGCTTCTCCGACGAGGACGCGCCGAACATCGCGCTGCTGTGCTACTGGCATGCCGTGGCGAAGGCCGCGGAGGACGCGATGAGCAAGGGCAAGTCCGTGAAGGTGCTCGACCCCGTCGGCTACAAGCCCATCAAGGCGAAGAACGGGCGGCACGCCATCATGGAGCGCCCGCACCCTGCCGTGTCCGTGCTCAAGCAGGCGACCGCCGAGATACGCGCGCTCAACGAGCTGCTCGGGCTGTCGCGCAAGGCAGTGCCCATCCAGGTGCAGCAGGCGCGTCCGCAGAGCGACGGCGCTAGGGTGCTGAGCCTGATGTTCGCCGACCGCGAGCGCAAGGCCAAGGCGGCGGGTGCCTGATGGAGCCCAGGCAGACGCCGACATACGAGGCTAACGTCCCTGAGGACCTCAGCGGCGACGGCGAGATGGCCTGCGAGCTCGCGACCGCCTACTTCGGCGACCCGCTGCCGTGGCAGCCGCACCTGCTCGACGCGATGCTGGCCCGCGACGCGCGCGACAAGTACCTGCTGCGCACGCTGGGCATCTCCATCCCGCGCCAGAACGGAAAGAGCTGGGTGGTTCGAGCCCGCTGCTTCTACGGCGCGCTCAACGGCGAGAAGATCCTGTACACCTGCCAGCACGGCGACACCTCCGACCAGATGTTCAAGGAGCTGTCCCAGCCGTTCGAGGACGAGGACGAGACCGAGCTGCATGACCTCCTGCTCGCCGTGCGCAAGACGAACGGGCAGCAGGCCATCAGCCTCAAGAACGGCGGCCTCATCCGCTTCACCACCCGCACCAACTCGCTGGCTCGAGGCAAGACCTACGACGTGCTCATCTACGACGAGGCGCAGGAGCTCACGGACACGCAGCAGGCGGCGTCCCTGCCGGCAATCTCGGCGAGCGCGATGCACAACCCGCAGACCATCTACCTCGGAACGCCGCCAGGCCCCGACAACGTCGGCACGGTGTTCCGCGACCTCCACGACGACGTGCACGACGGCGAGTCCGAGATGGCGTGGATCGAGTGGGGCGCGGACGAGATAGGCGACGTCCACGACGAGTCCCGCTGGTACGAGTACAACCCGTCCATGGGCACCGTGCTCAACTACGAGGCCGTCAAGGGCGAGTCCGAGCAGATGCAGCCCGACGTGTTCGCGCGCGAGCGCCTCGGGTGGTGGGCGAAGACGGGAGGCTCGCTCCTCTACGCCCTGTCCTCCAAGAAGTGGGACGGGTGCCGACGCGACTCAGCGCCCACTGACGGAAAGCTCGCCTTCGGCGTGAAGTTCTCCGCAGACGGCTCCAACGCCGCGGTGTCCTGGGCGCTCGCCGACAGGGACGGACCGTCCTACGTCGAGCTGTACGACGTGATGGGCGCTTCGGGCGGAACGGTCGCGATCTCGGACATGCTCCTGCGCAACCGAGATGAGATCGCGTGCGCCTGCATCGACGGCAAGTCCGGAGCGGACGCGCTCAAGCGGCGGATGCTCGACGGCGGCTTCAGCAAGTGCGCGCTCGTGATGGGCACGCCCGCAATCGTGCAGGCTGCGGCGTCGATGCTCAAGGACGAGGTCGACTCGGGCACGCTGTCTCACATCGAGTCGCCGGCGCTCGACGACTCGGCGCGCAAGTCGCTCAAGCGCGACATAGGCAGGGACGGATGGGGCTTCGCGGACGGCCCCGACTCCATCGCCGCCCCCATCGAGTCCGCATCGCTCGCCCTCTGGGCGGCGAGAACCACGAAACGAGACCCGCGAAGGGAACAGGAGGCCAGCTTCTGATGGCAGCAGTGAACATGGAACTGGCGGGGCAGGTAGCATCCGCCGCAGGCTTGGAGCCGGGCGACGCGGCGCTCGTCCGCGAGCTCATGACCGTCTGGCGCGAGCATCGAGCCAGCAACCTCGAGCGCGAGGACTACTACCTCGGGCACGTGTCGGTGAAGGACCTCGGCATCGCCATGCCGGCGAGCCTCGCCAAGAAGATCAACCCGCGCGTGGACTGGCCCCGCAAGGCCGTGCACGCACTCGCCGACCGCTCCATCTTCAACGGTTATACGTGCGCGGATGAGCAGACGAGCAAGGCCCTCCGCGCCATCTGCGAGTCGAACCAGCTAGAGCGCCTCTACCGCAAGAACCTCATCGGCGAGCTGAAGCACTGCTGCGGCTTCTGGACCGTGACAGACGGCGGCGGCTACCCGGTCATCTCGGCGTACCCCGCCACCGCGGCGGCGGCGCTCTGGGACGACGCTCGCAAGGCCATCAGGGCGGGACTCGTCGTGGCTGAGTCCAAGAAGATGCCCGGCGACACCGAGCGCGTGCCGACCGTGGTGCACCTGCTCACCGACGACAGCCTCGTGGTGCTCACGCGCGACGGCGGCTCGTGGGTAGCCGAGTACCGCGAGCACTCGATGGGGCGCTGCCTCATGGAGCCGATGGCACACGGCGCGACGCTCGAGCGCCCCTTCGGCACCTCGCGCATAAGCCGCTCCGTGATGAGCATCACCGACGACGCCATCCGGCAGCGCGCCCGAATGGAGGTCGCCGCCGAGGCCGCGACCCTGCCGCAGACTTGGCTACTGGGCACCTACAAGAAGATGCTCAACGACGGCAACAAGTACGACGCCTCGATGGGCGCGGTCAACGAGATCACGAAAGACCCGGACGGCGACAAGCCCACGGTCTGGCAGTCCGCGCAGCTCCAGATGGCACCGCTCACGGAGTACCTGCGCCAGCTCGCCTGCCAGATGTCGGCCGTGACCAACGTGCCGGTGAGCTTCTTCGGCGTGTCCAACGACAACCCGTCCTCCTCGGACGCTATCGCCGCGTCCCTGGAGCCCTTGGTCATCGACGCCAAGAACCTCAACCGCGACAACGGCACGGCGCTGCGCAACGTGGCCTACATGGCGCTCGCCGTGGCGAACGGCACCGATTTCGCCACCGAGCGCGACGCGGGGCATGAGATCAACCCGCGATTCCTGTCCCCGGCGTACCCGTCCACGGTGAGCCTGTCCGACGCGCTGCTCAAGCAGGTGCAGGCGCTCCCGAAGCTCGCCAACTCCACGGTGGCCTACGAGATGCTCGACTACACGGACGAGCAGATCCAGCGCATCGAGTCGGATGCCAAGAAGGCGCAGGCGGGCGCGGCTATCGCATCGCTGTTCGAGCCGAAGGAGGGCGAGAATGGCGGCGGTGCCGACTAGCCTGCTGGACGAGCTGACCGATGAGGTGAACGCGCTGTCGGCAGACGCCCAGGCGAAGGTGAGGCCGGCGCTCGAGTCCCTGCTGTCGAGCTGGGAGCGCGGAGGTGGCGGCGATGTCGCCTCTCTCCGCGAGAGGGCCTACGAGACGATCGAGGCGGTGCTCGGGTACTACGCCGACACGTGCGCCGCCGCGAGGGCCGCAGAATACTACGACGCGGTCAGGGCGTCGCAGGGCTTCCCCGGGAAGTATCGGGCGGTCGCCGAGTCCATGCGAGACCCGGACGCCACGCTCGGCGCGGTTAGATATTTCATCGGCAAGGTCGTCGAGGGCGCCCCCGAGGTCTTTGTCTCGCGGTGCGTCACGAGGGTCGACGAGGAGATCAGGCGCGCCGCCAACAGGTGCGTCGCCCACAACGCGCGCAAAGACCCGGCGAAGCCGTGGTACGCCCGCGTTCCCCGTGGCGAGACGTGCGGGTTCTGCCTCATGCTCGCGTCGTTCGGCTTCTACGCCAAGACCGAGGCGGCGGCGGAGCACTCGCACGCGCACTGCGACTGCCGAATCGTTCCCGGCTTCGACGGGGTGACCACAGTCAAGGGATACGACCCTGACGGGATGTACGAGAGGTATAACGACTGCCTGGCCGCGCTCGGAGGCCGCGACGGCATCGCCTCCGACTGGTACGCAATGCCGGAGGACGAACGCGAAGCGCTCGTGAGGCGCCACGGCAACAAGGAGGGGAAGGCGTACACCGCCTACCTCAACAACCGCGTCGCATCCGAGATAGAGCTACGCGACCCGTCCTGGTACGCCGGCGGCGAGCATAAGGGCATAACGTTCACGGACGATGCGGTGAGGCGCGACAAGGTAAAGAGGTGGAGGGTAGACCCCGGAGAGAGGAGAACCGCAGAGAAGTTAGCGACTCTGGGCTACAAGACTGAGTTCTGGGAAGACGAGGTGCACCTGAAGAGCGAGAACGCGCAGGGAAAAACGACCGTAAGCCGCGCCGACCTGTTCACAGGCATCGAAATCAAGACCGTGTACACGTCGAAATCGGAGAACACGTTCAAGTCGCACATGAAGTCCGTGGCCAACAAGAGCGGGGTGCGGTTCGCCGTCTTCGACGTCAGCGAGAACAAGTCGGTCACCGACAGCCAAGCCGAAGCGTGGATACGCAAGTACATGAAGAGGTACGGAATCTCTGAGGTGCGGATGCTGGGGCACGACGGGTCGCTCCAAACGATAAAAAAATAGGCGGGAGCTGCATGTCTCAATAGGTGAGTCAAACAGCTTCCGCCTAACCCCATCATACCGCATGGCCGCCCACGGGCGGCTTTTTTCATGCCGAAAAACGCCAAACAGGCCAAATCTCACGCCCGTAGGACACTGCCGCGCGACAGGGCCGCACGGCCCGAAACGCACATCTAAGGGGCTCGGCCGCACGGCTGGCCCGACGGGCCGCACGGTCCGGGAAAGGACGCGACATGGCAGCAGAGACCAACACGGAGCCCACGGGCGGTACGGAGCCGACCGGGGGCGAGGAGCCCGACTACAAGGCGCTCTACGAGGCCGAGAAGGCGCACTCCCGCAAGTGGGAGAAGCAGGCCAAGGCCAACAAGAGCGCGGCAAGCGCACTCGACGAGGCCAACCAGGCGAAGAAGACCGCCGACGAGAAGGTCGCGGAGCTCGAGAAGCGACTCGACGCCAAGGAGAAGGCCGAGGCACGAGCCAAGACCGCCGCCAAGGTCGCGCAGGAGAAGGGAGTCCCCGCCGAGCTCATCGTCGGCGAGGACGAGGAGAGCATGGCCGCATGGTGCGACAAGATGTTCGCCGCATTCAAGACAAAGCCCGCGCCGCGAGTGGAGAAGCCCGGCAGCTTCGACAAGGGCGGCAAGGGCGGGGACGAGGCGCTGCGAGACTTCGCCAAGCGCCTCCTGAAGTAAGCCAAACCCGAAGAAAGGCACAGAAATGGCTGCAAACGACACCCAGAAAATCAAACTGCCGTCCAGCGTGGTATCCACCATCATCGGCAAGGTGAAGGACACCTCCACCATCGCCACGCTGAGCCCCATCACCCCGCAGAAGTTCGCGGACACGACCTACCTCGTGTTCAACCCGACCGCAGAGGCCGAGGTCGTCGCCGAGGGCGGCAAGAAGTCCGGCTCCGAGATCTCCACCGACCCCGTGGTCGCAAAGCGCGCCAAGATCGTCACGACCACGCGCGTCTCCGACGAGCTGAAGTGGGCCGACGAGGACAACCAGCTGGAGATCATCTCCAACATCATCGCCGACCAGACCGCCGCCGCGGGCCGCGCGCTCGACTACATCGTCTACCACGCCATCAACCCCAAGACCGGCCTCGGCCTCACGGGCTACACCGCCCTGACCGCTGACAAGGACGTCCACAGCGTCGCCAAGACCGACTCCCCGGTCGACGACATCGACTCCCTCTCCGACGCCCTGCTCGACTACGGCATCAACGGCATCGCCATGAGCCGCCAGTTCGCCTCCGAGCTGCGCAAGCTGCGCGTGCCCGCCACCGGGCAGCGCCTGTACCCCGAGGTGCCGCTTTCCCTCAACGTGGGCAACCTCGACGGCATCCCCGCCTCCGTGTCCGGCACCGTGAACGGCCGTCTCGCCAAGACCCCGACCAAGGTCTCCGCGATCATGGGCGACTTCTCCGCAATCAAGTGGGGCATGGTCCGCGACATCACCGCCGAGGTCATCGAGTACGGCGACCCCGACAACACCGGTCAGGACCTGAAGGGCTACAACCAGATCGCCTACCGCACCGAGGCCGTCCTGGCATACGCGGTACTCGACCCGAAGGCCTTCGCCGTCCTCAAGAGCGCCTAGGGGGTACCGAGATGGCTCAGCTAGTCCAGAAATTCATCGTGGAGGACGTGGGCAAGGCGTCCAGCATCCTCCCGCAGCACGTGGCGCTCGTCTCGCCCGACGGCAAGCCGCTCGTCGTGCCAAAGAAGGTCGCCAACCCCGGCGCCAGCCCGACCGTCGCGAAGGTCGTGCAGGCCCTCGTCGACGCCGGGATCATGGAGGCCGAGTAGCGATGGCCGCGCTCGCCAGCGTCGACGACTACAAGGCCCGCTACGGCGAGCCCGCGGACTCGGCGCGCACCGAGGTGCTGCTGCAGGACGCATCAGACCTGATGCTCGCGGCATTCGAGGACCGAATCGGCGAGTACACCGAGGGGGCGTGCCCGGCATTCGACCGAGCGGCCCCCGCCGTGTGCTGCCTGCTCGTCAACCGCGTGCTCTCGGCACCGTCCGCGATGGCCGGCGCCACGCAGTACAGCCAGGGGGCGGGCATCTATACGGCATCGGTGACCTACGGCTCGGCGCTCGGCGATATGTACCTAGGTAAGAGCGACCTCAGGCGCCTCGGCCTCACCGGTCAGGCGCTCGGGTCGCTCACGCCGCTGGAGAGGGGAGGGGTGACCGAATGATGTGCCTCATCTCCGGCGAGACCGTGACCGTGCGCAATGCGGCCCAGTCATACGACGAGCTTGGCGAGCCTGCCGGCGAGACGGTGTCCGAGGAGGCGGTCGACAACGTCGTCGTGTGCCCCGGCGCGACCGCCGACCTCGACTCGACGCGCCCGAACGGCGTGACGGTCGCCTATACGCTCTGCTTCCCGAAGGGCGCAGACGTTGACCTCAAGGACGCGACGGTCACGGTGCGCGGCACCGACTACAAGGTGGTCGGCGACCCCAAGCGATACACCGCGGCCAATACGCCCGGCCCCTGGGACCTCACCTGCGAGGTGACCCGAACCGATGGCTAAGGCGAAGTGCGAGGTCAAGATCAAGTGGAAGGGCTGGAACCGCGGCGGATACGCCGAGGTCATGAACGGCTGGGGCGTGCAGGCCATGCTCGACCAGAAGGCAAGCGCCGCCGCTGCCGCATGCAACTCCACGTTCACGCCGAAGTACGGCGAGAGCGGTTACAGCACCGCGACCATAGGCGGCTCGCTTGCGAGGGGCCGCGTCGTCTACACGGACAGCAAGCATGCCAACGTGAGCGAGCGCAGGCATAACCGGCTGCAATCGGCATTCGGAGGTGACTGATGGACATCGAGAGGGTGGTCGCCAAGCGGCTCATGGACGCGACCGGCATCAAGTGCGTGCCGGACGTGCCGCGCGAGAGACCCGATGAGTTCGTCCAGGTCACCCTTGCCGCCACGAGCGCGACACGGTTCATCCAGTCCCCGCGCGTGCTCGCCACGTCGTGGGCGAAGACCCGCAGGCGCGCACGCGAGATCGCCGAGGCCGTCGAGCGGGCGTGCGCCGCCATCGAGGACGAGCCGAACGTGTTCTCGGCCGTTCCCGACGGCACGTACCGATGGGACGACCCCGACACGGGGGCTCCCAGATACCAGACGAACATCAACCTGACCATCTGCGAATAAGGAGCAATCATGGCAGAAAGCAACAAAAACAACGTCGCCAACGTCTCCAGCGCCAAGGGAGTAAAGGGCGGTTACATCTTCACCGCGCCCGCCGGAACGGCGCTGCCGACCGACTACAAGACCGCGCTGCCCGCTGCGTGGAAATGCCTCGGCTACATCAGCGAGGACGGCTACGTCGAGACGCTCGACACCGACTCCGAGGACATCAAGGACATGAACGGCGACCTCATGGCCTCGCCGCAGACCTCCCGTGTCGAGAGCGCACAGCTCACGCTCGCCGAGATCAAGGCCGCCACCCTCAAGGTCATGTACGGCTCCGACAACGTCAAGGACGAGGAGGGCATGATCACGGTCAAGCACAACGGCAACTCCGACGAGACGTGGCCGGCCGTGCTCGAGTTCGTGCTCAAGGACGGACGACGCTGGCGCAAGGTCGTCCCCAACGCCCAGTCCTCCGAGCTGGACGACCTCACCCTCGCCGTCGGCGAGCTCGCCGCGCGCGCCCTCACGATCAAGTACCTCACGGACGATGCCGGCAACACCTGCTACGACTACATCCAGTCCACTGAGACCGCTGCCGCCAAGGCCGCCGAGACCGCGGAGGACAAGTAATGACCGAGCTCACATTCACCATCACGGGCATCGAGGGGGAGTTCACCGCTGACTACGACGAGCTCACCTCCTACAAGACCAACAAGCAGTTCGCCAAGAGCGAGACCGAGCCCGCCGGCATGTTCGATGCATTCGAGCGCGTGTTTGCCGGACATGACGAGGAGTACATGGAGCGCCTGGGCGGCTCCGTCGAGTTCACCGGCGTGCTCATGCAGGCCGCATTCGAGGCGGCGAAGGCAAAAAACTCCCAGGATTTGTCCTCGAGCTCGAAGGGCACCGCGCAGAAGTCGTAGCGGACTTCCGCCAGTACTACGGCATCGACCTCCCGCTCGAGGGCGGACCGGACGACCTCCGGCGCGCCGCCCTCCTGTGGGAGCAGCTGCCGAAGGAGTCGAGGTGCGCGCGCCGCATGTACCCGGAGCTCAAATGGAGCGAGGAGACGTACATGCTCTGGCGCATCGAGCACCAGCTCAGGAGCCTCGCTTGGGGACTGAGCGACAAGAAGCACCGGCCGCCGCAGGAGCCGCAGCCGCTCAAGACGCCCGGGCAGCTCGCGGAGCTCAAGAGGCACCAGCGCAACGCCCTCGCGAACAGGGCGGAAATCGACGAGATTCTAGGATTAGGAGGACGGGATGGCGACTAGCGTAGGCTCGGCATGCATCACGCTCATGCCGTCCATGAAGGGCTTCGCCGGCAGCATCTGCTCGGAGTTCGGCGACACGGGCTCCAAGGCCGGAAAGTCATTCGGCGACTCGATGACCTCCGGCGTGGACGGCGGGGTCAAGCGCTCGGGCGGGCTGCTGAACGGGCTCGGCACCGTCGCAAGGGGCGTGGGCACCGTCGCCGCGGCTGGCATGGGCGCGCTCACCACGGCGGTGACCGCAATCGGCGGCGCTGCGGTATCCGCATACGCCGACTACGAGCAGCTGGTCGGCGGCGTCGATACGCTCTTCGGCTCCGCGTCCGGCAAACTGCAGGGATACGCCGCGGATGCGTACAAGACGTGCGGCATGAGCGCAAACCAATACATGACCCAGGCGACCAGCTTCGCCGCATCGCTCGTGAGCTCGTGCGGCGGCGACGTGGCGAAGGCCGCCGAGTCCGCCAACACAGCGATGGGCGACATGGCGGACAACGTCAACAAGATGGGCTCGGACATGGCCGACGTCCAGAACGCCTACCAAGGTTTTGCCAAGCAAAACTACACGATGCTGGACAACCTGAAGCTGGGCTACGGCGGCACGAAGTCCGAGATGGAGCGACTCATCGCGGACGCCAACAAGCTGCGCGCGGCGCAGGGCAAGACCGCCGACCTCACCATCGACAGCTACGCCGACGTGGTCGAGGCCATCCACACCGTGCAGTCCGAGATGGGCATCACCGGCACGACCTCCAAGGAGGCCGCGACGACCATCTCCGGCTCCATCGGCATGGCCAAGGCATCATGGGAGAACTTCCTCACCGGCCTTGGCCGAGACGACGTGGACTTCTCGCAGCTCACCGAGCAGCTGCTCACGTCCGTCGGCGCGGTCGCCAAGAACATCGCGCCGCGCGTCGCCCAGATCGGGCAGGGCATCATCAATGCGCTCCCCGCGGCGCTCTCCGGCATCGCGTCGGTGCTCACACCCATCGTGTCCGAGGCGCTCGCCACGGCGTGGAACATCGCCGTCGGGGCGCTCGCCGGCATCGGGATCAAGCTGCCGAAGGTGGACTCCTCGCAGATCTGCTCGGCGCTTCAGGCCATCCTTGGCGTGGCCACGTCCGTCGGTAACGGCATCAAGGCGGCAATCGGGTTCATCGCGCCGCTCATCGCGCCAATCGGCACGGCGCTGCTCAACATCGCGCAGGCCGTGCTGCCGGTGCTCTCAACCGGCATACAGGTGGTGCTCGGCATCGTGCAGGCGCTGTCGCCGGTCATCGGCTTCCTGGTCACCGTCATCGCTGACGTGATGACGACCGTCTCGCAGCTCGTCGCCATCGCCATGCCCGCCGTGCAGTCCGTGCTGTCGGCGGTGCTGGCTGCGATGCCGCTCATCCAGGGCGCGATTCAGGTGGCGATGGGCATCATCTCCGCCGTCTGGAACGCAGTCTGGCCGGTGATCTCCGCTGTCCTGACCGGCGTGATGGATGCAATCTCCACTGCCGTCCAGGTCGCGATGGCCGTGGTGCAGACAGTCATCTCCACGGTCACCGCCGCGATAAGCGGAGACTGGGATACGGTCTGGAACACCATCAAGTCGGTAGCCGAGCTCGTCTGGTCTCAGATAGAGTTCGCCGTGCGAGCGGCCATCGGGGTCGTCGAGTCCGTGATAACGTCCACGCTCGATGGAATCAGCTCGATTTGGTCAAGCGTGTGGGACACCGTCCGCGACTTCGCCGAGGTGGTCTGGGGACGCATCAAGTTTGCCGTCAACTCGGCGATAAATCAGGTCAGCGGCGTGATCAGCTCCGTGCTCAACAGCATCAGCTCCACGTGGTCGAGCATGTGGGGGAGCATCAAGAGCGCCTGCTCGTCCATCTGGGAGGGCATCAAGAGCGCGGCGTCCAACGGAATCAACTCCGTCTACAGGACCGTCACGAGCATCAAGGGCAAGATCACCGGGTTCTTCTCGGGTGCGCGCAACTGGCTCTTCAACTCCGGCAAGTCGATACTCAACGGCCTGAAGGACGGCATCATGTCCGCTATCGGCTCGGTGACCTCGGCGGTCTCCGGCGCAGTATCCAGAATCCGCTCCTTCTTCCCGTTCTCGCCGGCAAAGGTCGGCCCCTTCTCCGGGCACGGCTACACGACCTTCTCGGGCAAGGCCCTCATGCAGGGCTGGGCGCAGGGCATCGGCTCCGGCACCGGCACCGTGGTCTCCGCCATCAGCGGCGCCATGGACACCGCGCAGGGGATGCTCTCGACGGGCCTGACCGTCGCTCCGTCCGCGGTCTACACTCCGGCGCGTCCCGAGGAGGATTCCGACGACGCCCTCGCCGGCATCCTGTCCGTCCTCGAGCAGATCCGGGACAAGGACGGAAACCTGTACATCGACTCGGAGCGCGTCTCCTCCGCCATCGCGATGCGCGGCAGGCACACGCTCGCCGCAAGGGGGTTCGCATGATATTCGGCGGAATCGACCTCACGCCGTACCTGCTGGTGACCAAGGTCACGAGACCGATTGTCCCCAAGGTGCGGCTCGATGAGACCGAGGTCCCGGGCATGGACGGCTCGCATATCCGCGCCACGGGCCTCGAGCCCGTCGAGATAGCGGTCGACTGCAACATCGTCGGCGGCTCCCTCGACGAGGTCGCCGAGGCAAGGGCCGTGCTCGCCTCGGCGCTGTCCGGCGGCGAGAAGGCCCTCGTGCTCGACGACGCTCCCGAGCGCTACATGCTTGCGCGCTACAGGGGAGGGGCGGAGCAGGGGCGCAACGCACACATGCCGAATCTCACGCTCGCGTTCTACTGTGCAGACCCCGCCGCCTACGGGCAGCGGCGCTCCGAGCAGGTGACGGCATCCCAGCGCGCCGTCGCCGCCGGGGGCAACTACAGGGCCTACCCTACGGTCACGTGTAAGCCCCCGGCAGGCTCGAGCTGGACAATCACCAACGTCTCGACCGGGCGGTTCGTCCGCGTCGAGGCGTCGTTCACGGGCGCACAGACCGTCGTGCTGGACATGCGTGCGGAGCGCTGCACGGTCAACGGCGCGGACTGGCCCGTGACCGTCGCGAGTGACTTCTTCTCGCTCGACGGCGTGCAGCAGATCAAGACGAGCGGCGGCACCGCGACGCTCGAATGGGAGGAGAGGTGGCTCTAGGTGCGAATTGACGTACACACGTGGCAGGACGCCTACGTATCGACAATCGGCCCCGAGGAGCTGCTCTCCCTCACCCATACCGACGAGCTCAACGGCGAGGACAGCGTGGACATCGTCACGACCTTCGCGCTCAAGCAGGGCTACCGCCTCGTGTGGGTCGACCGCCTCGGCAAGGTCCACGAGCACGTCTGCCAAGACCCCAAGGGCCTCCACGCCGGAGGCGATACGGTCTACACGGACACGGCGATCAACTCAATCTGCGAGACGTACGGCGACTATATCGAGGACAAGCGCCCCTACGGCTACGGCTTCTTGCAGGCGCTGAATGTCTGCCTTGGGCCGACCCGCTGGACCGCCGGAACGGTCGACCAGACCGGCACCGTCGACAAGGGCCTGACCTTCTACCACACCTCGGCGCGCGAGGCGCTCCAGTCAATCTTGAAATGCGGCGGTGAGCTTGAGACTGAAATCACCGTATCCGGCGGCAGGGTGACATCTCGCAGGGTGGGCATCCGCTCGCACCGAGGCGCGAAGGGCGGCCACCGCCGGTTCACCTACACCAAGGACCTGACATCGGTATCACGCACCGAGCACTACGGGGCGATCACTGCCTGCTACGGCTACGGCAAGGGTATCGAGACCGACACGGGCGGCTATGGCCGCAAGCTGACCTTCGGTGACATCAACAACGGCAGGAACTACGTGGAGGACGCGACCGCGCTCAGGCTGTACGGGCGACCCGACGGCAGGGGCGGGCGCGCGCACGTGTTCGGACAATATGAAAATTCAAATTGCGAGGACGCGGCAACCCTGCTCGCCGAGACCCGCGCGTACCTCGACTCCCGCAAGGAGCCGGGAATGACCTACGAGGCCGACGTCGTCGACCTCGTGCAGTTCGGGCGCGAGTGGGAGGGCGTCGCCGTGGGCGACGACGTCCAGATCGTCGACACGTGCTTCTCCCCGGCGCTGCGCTGCGAGGGCCGCGTGACCAAGCTCGTGACCGACGAGCTTGGCGGCTCCATGCGCGTGACGCTCGGGAACGTGACCGAGACAATCACGGACATGTTGCTGGCTCAGCAGCAGAAAGTGTCCAGCCTGTCGAAGCGCTCGTCCAACTGGGACGTGGCGGCATCCACGCCGCCCGCATACCTCCAGCAGGTCATGGACAGCATGAATACGCAGTTCAACCTCGCGGGCAACAGCTACGTCCATACGAGCTTCGAGCGCGGTCTGATCTTCGGCTCCGTGCCCCTCGACGCGGACGGCCGCTCGACGACCGGCGACGGCATGGCCATGCAGCTGTGCTCCCAGGGATTCCGCATCGCCTCCGGCTGCAAAGCCGACGGCTCGTGGGACTGGCGCACCTTCGGCACCGGCGCGGGCTTCACGGCCGACCTCATCACGGTCGGCACGCTCATGGGCGACCTGATCAAGGCCGGAACCATCCAAGACAGGAGCGGCAAGAACTACTGGAACCTCGACGAGAGCGAGGTCAATCTAGGCCCCGGCGCCAAGCTCGACGGCAAGGACATCGCCGTCGCCGATGCCGTGATAGCGTCGGTGGACGTCGAGTACGCCCAGGGAACGTCGCGCGTCACCGAGCCGCAGGGCGGATGGCAGACCACGGCGCCGCAATGGGTGTCGGGCAAGTACATCTGGACGCGCACCAAGACCACCATGCAGTCCGGCGACATCGAGTACAGCGAGCCCGTGTGCATCAGCGGCATCGATGGCGCCAAGGGCGACAAGGGCTCGACCGGTACCGGCGTGCGCGGCATCGTCGAGCAGTACTACCTCTCCACGAGCTCCACGGCGCAGTCCGGCGGCAGCTGGTCGGAGGCCCAGCCCGCGTGGGCGAAGGGCAAGTACATCTGGACGCGCAGCAAGATCGCGTGGACGGACGGCTCGGTCACCTACACCGCGCCGTGCCTCGCCAAGGCCATCAACGGCTCCAACCAGATGGCCGGCAGCGCCATCGCGGCGCGCGTAAAGCTCTACGCGAGGAACCAGTCGGACAGCGTGCCGCCGATTAATGCGCAGAACCCAGAGCTGGGATGGTCCGAGGACCTCCCGCAATGGTCGAACGGATATTTCGTCTGGTCGATGGAACGCGTCACATACGGCGACGGCAGCGTCACCCACACGGCGCCGGTGCTGGAGGCCGCGTACAACAAGGCCTACCAGAGCGCGCACGACCTCACGGGTTCGCTCAATGGCCTCGACACGACGGTGCAGGACCTCGCCAAAGACGGTGTGGTGACCGAAGCGGAGAAGGCGGCGGTCAAGAAGGCCAAGCAGGACGTCGAAAAGGAGCGCGAGGAGCTCACGAGCCAGTACAACGCGCTGAAGTCGAACAAGGACCTCAGTGCCAAGTTCCTCTCGACCGTCCTCGGCCCCCGCTACACCAAGGCCTTCGGCACGACCGACGAGGGCGGCGCGTACGGCGCCTACGCCGACAAGGTCGACAAGGTGATCAAGTGCAAGACCGCCGAGGAGCTCAAGGTTGCAATGGACGAGTACGACGCGGCCTACGGCGCATACTCGACCGCCGTGAGGGACTATGCCGAGGCCGCGACCGGGGCGCGACATGCCATCGAGCAGAAGAACGCATCGGACTACGCCGACGGCATCCTGAGCGCCTACGACGAGCAGATGGACCAGAAGGCCATCTTCGACCGCCTGACGAACGGCGGCGCAGACCAGGGGCTCTACATGAGCAACAACAGAGTCTACGTCAACGCGACATACATCGCAACCGGGACTCTCGCGGACGCAAAGGGGCGCAACTCGTGGAACCTCAAGGAAGGCGTGCTGACGACCAACTACATGACGGCGAAGAACATCACGGCGACCGGAAGCTTCACCGGTGGAAACCGCAGCAGCGGGTACGCCATGGAGCTCGACTCGAGCGGGAAGTTGGCGGGATTCAAGGACGGCACGCAGTACGGATACATCGAATGCTCCTCAACGTCACATGACATCGACAATCCGTCGATTATCTACCACGGACTGCAGCTGCAGGGACAGGGCATCGTGCGAGTCTCGACCCCGAGGCTCAGCGTGAGCGGCAGTGCCGACACGAGCGTCACGACGTGGTCAGGCCTGTCAACCAAGGTCGGAGTGGCATACCACCCGCTTTACACGGAGAACGGCAAGAAATATTTCAACGACCAGTCCCAGACATCGTCGGTGCTCGAGTTCAAGAACGGCCTGCTGATCGGTGTGTCGACAATGCCGTCCGGGTGGAGCGGATAAGAGATGAAAGGACAAGAAGGAATGGAAGCAAGCAAGAAAATCGTCGTGGGCTACGCCGTCCACGACATCATTGGAAACAACGAACAGTGCTTGACGGAGTACGATCCGGAGGCGCTCCGGCGCGCCGAGGACGCCGGACTCATATTTGTCGCCCAGTACGACGACGGCACGCGCGAGGTCGTCAAGGCCGCGGACGTCCGCAAGCCTGACCCCACGGTCAACGGCATCCCGCTGGCGACCGCCGGGTACGTCGATGAGCGCACCGCCGCCACGGTCGCCGTGTTCGACGCGCTCTCGGCCATCGTCGACCCTCAGCCGGCCACGGCGGACGAGACGGGGGAGGGAACCGAGGCCGTCGACCCGGTCGAGGCATTCAGGGCCGCGCTCGCCGCCCTGAAGGCGCTGGAGGCCAAATGATCAACCACGCTATAGCGCTCGACATGCGCAAGCGCCCGGGCACAGTCCCGCAGCGCGTCACCGTGCGCAGGGGCGAGACGCAGACCCAGAAGATAACGGCGTCGCTCACCGTGGACGGCGCGACGTACACCCCGACGTGCCAGCTCGCGCGCCTGTGCGTGCTCCACGCCGACGGCACGTGGGCGCGCTGCTCGGCGACCGTGGGCACGGCCTCGGTGAGCGCCACGCTGGCGCCGGAGGCCGTCAACGGCACCGGCAAATGCCGCCTGGCCTACTTCGAGTTCTACGCCAACGGGGCCTCCGAGACTACCGAGGACTTCGCGCTCGTCATCCTGGGAAATGTGGACGGGACAACAGGGCCTGCCGTCAGCTACGACCAGGAGCTCGACGAGCTCTACAGGAAGTGGAGCACTGAGCTATCTCGGCTCGGTCAATCCGCGTTCGATGCGGCATCCGCCGCTAGCGGTGCGGCGTCGAGGGCCGATGCGGCGGCAAGCGCGGCATTGCAGATCGCGAACGCGGCGGCGCAGGGCGCCGCCGGCGAGTCCGACATCGCCGAGCTGCGCCGCCAGAACGGCCAGCTCGCGACGATGCTCGCCGACGCGACAGACAAGTTCATCTACATGGACGGCACGGTCTACTGCCCTGCCGGCAAGGCGTCGGTATCCGGGGACACGGTGACGTTCGGCAGCACGTGCTCGGTATCGGGCAGCACGGTAACCCTTTCCTAAGGAGGATAAATGGCAAATGCAAAGACGCTGGTCGTAGGCGGCCAGCCGCTCAACGTCATCGACGATACCGCGCGCAGCAACGCGCAGACGGCGCTCAACAACGCCGAGTACAACCGCCAGGGCCAAATCGGCAAGTACGGCGGGCAGAACATCGCCACCATCCTGGCGGGAGAGATCGGCAGCGGCAGCGTGTACGACGCGCTGCACAGGCGAGCCGCCAACGGCAACTTCGCGGGCCTGCGCGTGGGGGACTACATCGACGTGCCGCTGGTGAGCGCGTCGGGCGTGGCGGCCCAGCAGTCCGTGCGCTTCCTCCTGGCGCACTTCGACCCGTACTACTGCTGCGGCGACAGCTCCAAAGGCCACCACATCGCCTTCGTGGCCTCCGCGCCCATCGCCGTGGCCAAGACCGTGACCGGCGTGGCAAACGACAGCTTCCTGATGTGGAACACCACCAACACGAACCAGGGCACCGCCGACCAGAAATGCCCCTACCCCAACAGCAACCTCAAGGCGTGGGAGACGGCCTTCGAGGCGTGCCTGCCCGAGGGGCTGACCAAGTACCTTCTTACCCAGCGCGTGCTGCTTGAGGAGCGTTACAGCGCCAGCGGCGCGCTCAACGACTCCAACTCGTGGAGCTGGCAGGATATCGGCAAGGTGTTCTCGCTGTCCGAGATGGAGGTGTACGGCTGCCCAGTGTGGGGCACCAAGGGCTACAGCGTCGGCTTTGACTGCCAGTGGGACCTGTTCAGGGACACGGCGCACCGAATCAACGGAAGTCGGTGCAGTTGGTGGCTGCGTTCCGTTGCGTCGGGCTCCTCGTCCGACGTGTGCTGCGTCAGCGGCAACGGCGCTGCCAACTGCGCTTCGGCGACGGGCGTCTGGGTTCGCCCCCGCCCCGGCTTCCTCGTCGGCTAGCCAGCCGAGTGCTCTATACTCTGCTTTTAGGCGACCGCCTTGCGCGGTCGCCTCCTGCCCGCGAAGCGGGCCGTTTTTTTCCGCCAGTTTCCCCAGGAGGTGCACGTGAGCGGCGTCTACCAGCGCAACCGCGAGGTGTCCGAGTACAAGTTCTTCACACAGGCCATCGCCATCCGCGTGGAGGTTAATAAGCTGATGGCGTCCTCCTCAGTAGTGCCCAAGGCCTACAGGCTGCTGAACGCGGTGCCGACCGTGGAGACGGCGCGCAGCATCGTGTACAACGTCAACCGCGCCGACTGCTTCTATCCCAACAGCTCGTTCAACGCGCTGGAGAGGAAACGCTACCTGACGCTGGCCATAGCGGACTGCGAGCAGCTGATGCTGGACATGCAGTGCCTCATGGATATCGGCCTGCCGGTGAACGCCAACCGCTTCGAGGAGCTGGCGGCCATGGTCGAGGAGGAGATCAGGCTGCTGAAGGGCGCACGCAAGAACGTGCGCGTGACGGGCAAGAAGTCCACCGAGGAGCGCATAGCCGAGGCCGAGGCCGAGCTAGAGCGCCTGCGTTCGCTATAATGGGCGGCGGTCGCGCCTTGTTTATCGGTACAATTGGTGGTTGCGTTCCGTCATGGGTGGCTCCTCGTCCAACGTGTGCTACGTCAACAACAACGGCAATGCCAACTACAATTCGGCGACGAACGTCTGGGTTCGCCCCCGCCCCGGATTCCCTTACTGCCAGACCGAGTAGGCCCCAGGGCCGAAAGCAGAGCGCGGAGAGGAAGGAAGGCGCGACCATCGGGCATGCGCCCGTAAATACGCACCCCGCGAGGGTGGCCGGACGCTGCTTGCATGGCGCGGCGCTCCGTGGCTTCGCCGCGTTTCATGGCCATACCTCAAGCGGCTGTCAGAGCCACATTGCAAGCCGTGCGTGGTGCTCTCTATGAACTCAGAGCAAAGAAGGGCCGCACGCCGCAAGCGCCGCGAGGAGAAGCGGGCCAAGGCAAAGGCCGAGCGCGTCAAGGCGTGCACGCTTGAGACCGTGGCCGACCTCAACAGCCTGTGCAAGGCTTCAAAGCAGGCCGCGCGGGGCGTCATGTGGAAGTCGTCCACGCAGAGGTACATGAGAAGCTACCTGCGCAACGCCGTCCTGTCCCGCCGCGACCTTTTGGAGGGCCGCGACATATGCCGGGGCTTCATACGGTTCGACCTATGGGAGCGCGGCAAGCTGAGGCATATCAGCGCCGTGCACTTCCCCGAGCGCGTGGTGCAGAAGTCGCTGTCCCAGAACGCCCTCGTGCCCGCGATAGTCCCCACGCTCGTATCCGCGAACTCCGCCAACATCAAGGGGCGCGGCACCGACTACGCCCTTAAGCTGCTCAAGCGCCACCTGGCCGACCACTGGCGGCGGCATGGGCGCGAGGGCTACATACTGCTGGGCGACTTCTCCGACTACTTCGCGCGCATTGCCCACGAGCCGGTCAAGCGGCAGGTGGCCGACGCGCTGCTCGACCCGCGCGTGGTCGCCCTTGAGCACCGCCTGATAGACGCGCAGGGCGAGGTCGGCCTGGGCCTGGGCAGCGAGCCGAACCAGATATGCGCGGTGGCGCACCCCAACCGCATCGACCACTACGCAATCGAGATGCTGCGCCCCGAGGCCTACGGTCGATATATGGACGACTTCTACCTGATACACGAGTCCAAGGACTACCTGCAGGTGTGCCTGCTGCTGATAGGGCGCAAATGCGCCGAGCTGGGCATCGAGCTGAACCCGCGCAAGACCCGCGTGGTGAAGCTCACGCGCGGGTTCACGTGGCTGAAGAAGCGCATCTTCTACACGGACACGGGCCGCATAGTCGTGAAGCCGTGCCGAGACTCCATAACGCGGGAGCGCCGCAAGCTCAAGAAGATGGCCCGCATGGTCGCCGATGGCATCATGACCCCCGAGCAGGTGGAGCAGAGCTACCAGAGCTGGCGCGGAGGCATGAAGCGGCTGGACGCGCACCGCAGCGTGCGGGCCATGGACGCGCTGTACCGAAGCCTGTTCGGAAATCTCGCGCAGGGGGGGGGTGCTCAATGCAGGCCAACCAGAGGGACGATTCAAGCGGAAGCAAGCCCTCGCAATAGCGGAGAACCGGCAACTCAAAGCAGCGGCCTAAGCGAAGCGGCTGCGAAATAACAGAAACATCGAAGGCGTGCTGCGGCGCGCCTTCTTCCTTTGCGCCCATCAAAGCGGCTCGGCAATCTCACGGCGCTAATACGATGGCGGCACATTCCCCGACAAGAGAGGAGTCCGCATGGACACTGAGGAAGACACGCCGCGCCCCAACGATCTTCAAGATGGCACCATGGCCGAGGTCAACGCCCTGCGCGATCTGCTGTCGCAGATCGGCGACCCCGACGCGGCGCACGACGCGGGCGTTATCGACGATGACGAGTACGCTGAGCGGAAGGCGCGAAAGCTCGCCTACACCGCGGCGCTCGCCGCCTACGACAGTGGCGAGACGCTCGACGTGTCGGCGCTGATCGACCAGATGCGCGAGCGGGCGTCGCAGCCGACGCAGACCGAACAGAACACGGCGAACATCGACTACCTGCTCATGACGGTCGGAGGTGACCAGTAATGCCAACGAAGAAAACCGACGAGCATTCCAAGCACTTCGCGCTCGTCAAGAAGTACTACGACCGACCTCTTTGGAGTAAGGTGCGAGTACACAAGGCCGTCGAGTGCAAGTGGATCACCGCCGACGAGTACAAGGAGATCACCGGCGAGGAGTACACGGCCGAATAGGCGGAAGGAGGGCGCCCAGGATGGAAGTGCTCAAACTTTTTGCGCCTTACGGACCGGCTTGGCTTGGCGGCGTGCTCCTGACGCTCGTTGCGTTCTACTTCGGGAAACAATTTCTTGAGGAGTACAAACGCCAAAACCAGCGGAAGGGCGAGCTCGACCTCAAGCGCGAGGAGCGCAAGCAGGCCGAAGTCGACGGGCGCGCGCAGCGGGACCGCGAGCGCTCGCAGATGGAGGGCCGCATCGCCGCGCAGATGGAGCGCAGCAACAGCCTCATGGAGGCGATGAAGACGCTCATGGAGTCCGTCGTGGCGTCCAACGAGGTCTTGCACGCGGACTTGGCGCACAGCCAGGCGAGGAGCCAGGGGATGGCCGAGAAGGTCGACCACATCTGCGACCGCGTCGACCTTATCTACAGCAAGGAATCCGACAGATAGGAGCAATCGAATGAATGAGATCCAGGCGGGCCTCACGGTGTGCACGGTCCTGGTCGTGCCGTACATCGTGCAGGCCATCAAGACGAAGGCGATGACGGGCAACGTCGCCCGCTGGACGGCCATCGCCGTCTCGGCGGGATGCGGCGCCCTCACGGCCATGTCGGGCGGCGTCCCGACCGAACCCTCGGCGTGGGTCACGTCCATCTTCGCCGCTGTCGGCGGCGTGCAGGTGGCCTACGCGGCCTTCAAATCGGTCGGCATCACGGACAAATGGCTGGACGCCCTGCTGGCGCTCGGCGACATCAAGGAGGACTAACATGGCAGACTTCGCGAACGTCCAGCCGGACGAGTACAAGCTTCTGGGGCGCAACTTCTCCGCAGGCCGCCCGTTCGGCATCAAGGGCGTGACCATCCACCACATGGCCGGCGACCTCAACGCCGGCCAGTGCAACGGCATCTGGGGTGCCAACGGCTGTTCTGCCCACTACTCGGTCGACCGCAACGGCCACATCGTGCAGCACGTCAACGACACCGACCGCGCCTACGCCTGCGGCGACGGGATCGGCACCGGACGCGGTAACGACACGACCATCTCGATTGAGCACGCCAACAGCGGCAGCAACCCGTGGACCGTCCACGAGAAGGCAATCGAGAGCGGCGCTCACCTTGTCGCGGCCCTGTGCCTGTACTACGGCCTCGGTCGCCCCGAGTGGTGCAAGAACGTGTTCCCGCACCGCTACTGGAGCGCCACGGCCTGCCCCGGCGAGCTTGCGGGCTCCCAGCGCGACCATTACATGCAGCGCGCTCAGGCGTGGTATGACGCGATGAAGGGCGGCAAGGCACCCGCCCCCTCCACCGCCGCTAAGCCTGCCGCGGCAAAGCCCTCTCAGGCGGCATCCAGCGGCTTCACGAAGGCATCTGGCAAGCGCATCCCCGTCCACTACTCCCTCCACCTCAAGGGCGGCGGCTGGCTGGACGAGGTGACCGACTTCGGCGCCGGGGACAACGGCTTCGCGGGCTACCCGTGCCGACAGCACGACCTCCTTTGCGCCCGAGTCGATCGCGGCACGCTCAAGTATCAGGTCCACACCATCGAGGACGGCTGGCTTGACTATGTTTCCAAGGGCGACCGCAACGATACCGTGAACGGTTGCGCCGGCATCGCCGGCCACACCATCGACGGTGTACGCATGTACTACGTGACCCCGGGCGGCGAGGAGTACAAGCAGGCGTGGTATCGCTCGCAGACCACCGCGCGCGCCGGATGGCTCGACACCGTGTGCGACGACGGCTCCACCTACGGCGGCGACGACTACGCCGGTTTCTACGGCGAGCCGCTCGACCGACTCCAAGTCTGCGTCACCGACGGCAACCCGTACTAGCATGATCGCGCTGGCTTTCGTCCTCGGCGCGCTCTTCGGCGGCACCGTGGCGACAATCGGCCTGTGCCTCGTGAGCATCAACGGGCGCTAGCCGCGGCCCGCTCGGGTTATCCCGGGCGGGTTTTTTCTCGAGAAAAGGTGTTGCTACGCCGCCCGTGGTATCCTGAGCAGCACGACGGTCCCAACGGCGCAGATCTCGGTTCTAGAATCTAGGCAGACGGGGCACCATCGAACGTGAGACCGTCCGAACCTCGCATGGTCCGGGCGGTTTTTCTTATACCGACGCGACGTGATGGGACGTGGTATGGCAGCAACGGATATCGAGCGCGGACTCTCGACCGCCGAGGTCGAGGAGCGCATCGCCGCCGGTAAGATCAACCGCAACATGGAGCTCAAGACCAAGTCGGTTAAAGAGCTCATCATCGAGAACCTCTGCACGCTGTTCAATTTGATCAACGTGATTTTGGCGTTCCTAGTCATTTTGACCGGTTCGTTTAAGAATCTGACGTTCCTGTTCGTAGTGTTCCTCAATACTGCTATTGGCGTCATCCAGTCCATGCGTTCCAAGAAGATGGTCGATAAGCTCACGCTGCTGACCTCCAAGAAGGCCATTGCGGTGCGCGACGGCGCCGAGGTGGAGCTCGACCTGGACCAGATCGTGCTCGACGATATCATCCGCCTGGGGCGCGGCGACCAGATTCCCGCTGACGCCGTGGTGGTTTCGGGCGAGGCGCTCGTGAACGAGAGCCTGCTGACGGGTGAGAGCGACCTCATTAAGAAACAGCCCGGTTCCGAGCTCATGAGCGGCAGCTTTATCGACTCGGGCTTGCTGCGCGCCCGCGTGATCCATGTCGGCGCCGACAACTACGTGGCCAAAATTAATAACGAGGCGAAGTACGTCAAAAAGGTCAATTCCGAGATCATGAACGCGCTTAACGCCATCGTGCGCTTTGCGAGCATCATCATGATCCCGCTCGGTTTGGCGTTGTTTGCCTCGAGTGTGAGCGAGCTGTGGGATGCCGCGGGAACCCCGGGCGATAGCGCGCTTTCGTGGTGCTTCTCCGAGCTGTTGGCTGGTCATGTGCCTTCGTCGGCGCTGCTGTCCACGGTGGGCGCCCTGCTGGGCATGATCCCGCAAGGCCTGGTGCTGCTGACCTCGTCGGTGCTCGCCATCGCCACGGTGCGCCTGGCCCGCCGCAAGGTGCTGGCGCAGCAGCTTTACTGCATCGAGACGCTCGCTCGCGTCGACGTGCTGTGCCTGGACAAGACGGGCACCATCACGTCGGGTCGCATGGAGGTCGAGGGTACCTATCCGCTACCGGTCGAGGGTATGGGTGTGGGGGAGAGCGACGCCGCCGTTCCCGTCGATAGCACGGTGCTCGATTTTGCGCTGGCTAACGTGGCGCGTGCGACCTCGGCCGATGCCAACGAGACCTGCCAGGCGCTGCTCAACTATTACGCCGATCGCCCGGTCGAGGTGTCTGAGCCGCTGTCGGTCATTCCGTTCTCGTCCTCCAAAAAGTGGAGTGGTGCCTCGTTTGCGCAGGGCTCCTATGTGATGGGTGCGGCGCAGTTTGTGCTCTCTGATCGTGCGTTTGCCCAGGTCGAGAACCGTGTCGCCGAGCTTGCCGATACCTGCCGCGTGCTCGTGGTGGCGCGCGTGGACGGCTTTACGCCCGATGGCGATATGGTGGGCGAGGCCGAGCCCGTGGGCTTTGTGACCATCAGCGACGAGATTCGTACCTCGGCGGCCGAGACCATCGGCTACTTTAACGAGCAGGGCGTGACCCTTAACGTGATCAGTGGCGACGACCCGCGTACGGTGTCGTCGATCGCGCGCGTGGTGGGCGTGCCGGGGGCGGACGCTTATGTGGACGCCACGACGCTCGATACGCCGGCCAAGCTCGATGCCGCAGTGGACCGCTACCATGTTTTTGGTCGTGTGACCCCGCAGCAGAAGCGCGAGCTCGTGCAGGCACTCAAGCGCCGCGAGCACACCGTGGCCATGACGGGCGACGGCGTCAACGACGTGCTGGCGCTCAAGGAGGCCGACTGCTCCGTCGCCATGGCGGCCGGCTCCGATGCCGCGCGCAACGTGGCCGAGATCGTGCTCGTCGACAACGACTTTGCCTCGATGCCTGCTGTGGTGGCCGAGGGCCGTCGCTCCATCAACAACCTGCAGCGTTCGGCTTCGCTGTTCTTGACCAAGACGCTGTTCTCGATGGGCCTGGCGGCGCTGTGCATCGCACTGCCGCCGTACCCTTTCGAGCCGATTCAGATGACGCTCATCAACTTCTTCTGCATTGGCGCGCCGGGCTTTGTGTTGGGCCTGGAGCCCAACAATGCTCGCGTGAAGGGGTCGTTCCTGACGAACGTGCTCAAGCGGGCACTGCCGGCGTCGATTGCGGTCATTTTGGCCGCGGCGCTCGATATCTTTGTGGCGCGCGTGTTTGGCTTTAGCCAGCTCACGCTGTCTACGATGTGCCTGCTTTCGTCGTGCGCGGTGAGCGTCAGCCTGATCTGGCGCATCTCGCAGCCTCTCACGCCCTTACGTGTGGTGCTCTTCGTGTTTGTTGTCGCCGGCATCCTGGTGGGCGTTATCGGATTCCCGGAGCTGCTGTCTATTGCCAACCTGTCGATGGGCCAGATGGTAATCTTGGCTGTCATCGTGGTCTTTACCTGCTCGGTGTTCTTTAAGCTCGCCACGATGATTGATTCGCTCAAGCCGCGTCGTCGTCATGCCGCAACTGGTTTTGGCCGCGGTGTGCGCGTCCACCTGGGTCGCGGTGGCGGCAAGGTGAGCTCGACGGGTTCGACGGCCGAGCGTTTTGCCAAGCGCGTCGCCGCCGACATGGCGCAGCGCCGCGAAGATCGCACCGCTCGCGAGGCCGAGGCCCGCGCACTCGAGGGCGTGGCCCAGGCCCAGCCCAAGAAAAAGAAGGGTAGCGGAGCCAAGCGCTCTCGCGTAACCAAGTCCGCTCAAGGCATCAAAGTCTCGATGCCGAGCAAAAAGAAGAAGTAACTACGCGCCCTGGCGATGTTGAATTGGTGCCTTGCTCCTGTAGGGCCGTGGCGATGTTATGCTCTAACCTCGATTGTTTGAATTGCTTCGGAAAGAGGATGCCGTGATCTGCCCGCATTGCCTAAAGACCATCGAGGACGGCGCCTCGTTCTGCCCCTACTGCAACGCCTATGTGGGTCCGGGCGATGGTCCCGAGCACACCGAGTTCGTGTTCTGTGAGGGCTGCGGTGCCCGTCTTTCTCCGCATGATCGTACGTGCCCCAAATGCGGACGCCCCGCTCCGGGTATCCTCTCCAAGGACGCGGCCGCATCCGACCTGGCAGCGGGCCGCACGGCGGGCTTTCCGCGCCTAACGCAAGAGCAGATCGATACCGAGGTGCCGCATGCGCCGGCCTCTGCCGCTGCGGTGCTTTCGGACGCCGCTGACCCCAATGAGACCTGCGTGCTGCCGGCTTTCGATAAGGATTTCGGTATCCCCAAGGTCGATATTCCCACGCCCGTTTCCCTGCATGACGATGCTCAAAAACCCAAGCGCAAGGTGCACCCCGACGAGGACGCCTATCACAAGCATAAGCGTCATATTCCCAAGCCGCTCATTATCATCGCGGTCCTTGCCGTCGTGTGCGGTGGTGCCTATTGGTTCGTGACGACCGATCCCATGGGTGTTATGCCTGGCTTCTACGACCAGTTTGGCCAAGCTGCACAAACCACCTTCCCCACGCGTCAAAAGGGCGAGGCGACTGAGGACGATACCAAGCAGGGCGATTCTGCCGAGGTGGTTCAGGAAGAAACCGTGCTCACCGATGATCAGCTCTATACCAGGCTCGACGGTCTGTATCAGACCATCGTGTCCTACGCTGACGAGGACCAGATCGGCGAGGTCATCGATTCCTTTAACAACGGTTATCTCCGAACGCCGCTGTCCACCCGTCAGGAGCTGTCGCAGAGTGCCTACGCCCTGCGCGACCAGATCAAAAAGACGCAAGATGAGCTCAACAATCTTAAGTATCAGGACGATACGGTCTATGCGGACGACATCGCCCACTTAAAGCAGCTTGCCGAGTGGATGTATGAGCGCGTTGACGTGATCTGCCAGAGCTGGGATATCTCGCTGGCCATTCCCGATGGCGAGTCGATGAGTTCCCACCAAAGCGAGATCCTGGCGCCCATCGCGCAGGGTGGCAACAGCGCGCTGAACCAGTACGACGCCAATGTGGGTTCCTGGAAGCCGCAGCAGTGTTCCTAAAATTAGTTCGCCATAGTCGGCATAACCTACGTGCGCAATTGATGTAAGCCCGTGCTTATTGCTACAATTCGTACAAATATGCTTTAAACGCACGAGGAAGGAACCACATGTTTGGTTTTAAGAAAGAGCTCTACACGCCCGAGTATCAGCTTGTCGGCGACGAGTGCGCCGTAATCGAGACGTCGAAGGGTACCATCAAGGTCAAGTTTGACGGCGAGGGCGCTCCCATTCATGTCGCTAACTTCTGCGAGCTTTCCACGATGGGCTTCTATGATGGCCTTAAGTTCCATCGCTATGTGCCCGGTTTTGTTATCCAGGGCGGCGACCCCAATACCCGCGACATGTCCGGCGCCGACGTCGCTGCCGGTCTTGAGGGCCCCGACGGTATGCCCGGTACCGGTGGCCCCGGCTACTGCATCAAGGGCGAGTTTGCCACCAATCCGCGCAACAGCCATGTCGATGGCGCCCTTGCCATGGCACGCTCCATGGATCCCGATTCCGCGGGTTCGCAGTTCTACTTCTGCCTGGGTGCCCAGCATAACCTCGATTCTGGTTACACCGTCTTTGGTACCACGGTCGAGGGTCTCGATGTGATTTCGCAGCTGCGTGCCGGCGACGAGATCGTCCATGTCGAGATCGTTCACGAGTAAAGGGGACTTCCTTGAATAGCCAGCTGATCCAACAGGGCCGCGCCGCTTACCGCGCGGGTGATTTTTCTGCTGCAGCCCAGATGCTTGGGGCGGCAAAGACTCCCGATGAGATTATGGGCGAGGCCGATCACCTTCGTGGCAACGCCTTGATGCACCTGGGCATGTATGCCGAGGCCGCCGAGGCCTATGCCGCCGCCCTCAACGACGGCACCTACGGCAAGCGCGGCGCGCTGCTCACCAACCGCGGCAAGGCGCTCGCCGCCGTGGGCGACTACACGACGGCCGCCCAGGCGTTCTCAGCTGCTACGCAGGATGCTTCCTATGCCACGCCGTTCAAGGCCTATCTGGGCCTGGGCAATGCGCTGTTCCAGTCGGGCGACTATGCCAACGCGGGAACCGCCTTCCGTCAGGCTGCCATCGACGGCGCCAATCCGGCTCCTGCCGCCGCGCTCGGCGAGCTCGGTCGTTGCTTCATTAAGCTCGGCCGTCCGGCGGATGCCGTGGAGACTTATCGCACGGCTATCGACTTTGCCGGCCCCCGCGACGACACGCGTGCGCTCAACGCCGGCATGGGTCAGGCGCTTTCTGCCGCCGGCCGTCCCTCCGACGCACTCGACGCCTTTAATGCCGCTACTGCCGATGGCATCTACCAGCTCACCTCCGAGCAGGCCGATGAGCTTGCCCGCGTGCAGGATTCGCTTGCCGCGCTGTCTGCCCAGACGGCTATGGCCACGGCTCCGGCGCCCGCGATGGACGCTCCTGCCGTCGATCCGCTCGATCCTACGGGCGCGACCGGTCAGTTTATGCCTGATCCCTCGGACACCGGCTTCTTTACGCTGTCCGAGTCCGAGATGGTCCAGCAGGACCGTCAGGATCGCAAGCAGGCCAAGGTCCGTCGTCGCCATCGCCATACGGGTCTCAAAGTCTTCATCGTGCTGCTTCTGCTCATTTTGATCGCCGCGGGCGGTCTGGGCTTTGCCTACACGCGCGGCTTTGGCTTCCCGTCTCAGGAGTCTGTCGTTACCGATCTGTTCCAGGCTGCCGGCGACGGTGACGCCGCAAAGGCCGAGTCTTGCCTGGCCTCGAGCCTGTCCGAGGACGCTAAGTCGATGATCATCTCCTCGATTCCGCAGGGTGCCACCGTGTCCGTCGAGGGCATGGATCAGTCCATGACCGAGACGACCGCCAAGGTGAAGGCATCGCTGTCCAAGGGCGGCGTGCAGGAGTACACCGTCAAATTCGTGCGCTCCGACAACCATATCGGCTGGGCCGTTTCTTCGCTCGATATGGATTTCTCGGCTGCTGACAACCAGTAGTGACCTTATGGGATTTAGCTTTGCCCGGCGCTTCACCGCAAGTGAGGTGCCGGGCTTGCGCTAGTATGATGAGCTAGTAGTTTTCCAGCAATCATCCAACACATCAGGAGTTGCGTTGTTTTCTTTGATGGATATGTTCTTCGGTAGCTATGCGGGCGATCTTGCCATCGACCTCGGCACCGCAAATACGCTTGTCTCCGTGCGCGGCAAGGGCATCGTTATTCGCGAGCCCTCTGTTGTTGCCATCGACAAGAACGACGAGCGCATCCTGGCGGTCGGTATCGAGGCAAAGCGCATGCTCGGCCGTACGCCCGGCAACATCGTGGCCGTTCGTCCCCTGAAGGACGGCGTCATCGCCGACTTCGATGTTACCGAGGCCATGCTTCGCTACTTTATCGACAAGGCGTCCGAGAAGCGCTATCCGTGGACTCCGCGTCCGCGTGTTGTCGTCTGCGTTCCCTCCGGTGTCACGTCGGTCGAGAAGCGCGCTGTCTTTGAGGCCACGATCCAGGCCGGCGCCCGCCAGGCCTATCTGATCGAAGAGCCTATGGCAGCTGCTATCGGCGCCGACCTGCCCGTCGAGGAACCCACCGGCTCCATGGTCATCGACATCGGCGGCGGTACCACCGAGGTTGCCGTTATCGCTATGGGCGGCATCGTCGTTTCGCAGTCCATTCGTATTGCCGGTGACGAGTTCGATCAGGCCATCCTCACGCACGTTCGCGATGCCTACAACCTGGCCATCGGCGAGCGTACGGCAGAGGACATCAAGATCAAGGTCGGCTCCGCCGTGCCGCTCAAGGATGAGCTCGACGTCGAGGTCAACGGCCGCGACGTGATCACCGGTCTGCCCAAGACCGTGCGCATCGAGAGCGAGGAGATTCGTCGCGCGCTCAACAAGCCGCTCGACGAGATGGCCAAGGCCGTCAAGGACGCACTCGACGCTACGCCTCCCGATCTTGCCTCGGACCTTATGTACTACGGCATTTTGCTGACCGGTGGCGGCGCGCTGCTGCGCGGTCTCGACGTGCGCCTGCGCGATGAGACCGGCGTTTCGGTCAACGTCAGCCCCACGGCGCTCGATAACGTTGTTAACGGCTGTGCCCGCGTGCTCGAGGCCAATGCGTTTGATGGCGGCTTCGTCCAGACCAATGCTTAATTTCCAAAAGGTGGATTCCATTTGGCACGATCTTCGGGTTTCTCCACAAATCTGAATACCAAGCGACAATCAACGGGTATGCGCCCGTTGATTGTTTTCAGCCTGATTTCGGTGTTGCTGCTCACGTTTTATATTCGTGAGGGCGAGACGGGGCCGATTCATGCCGTTCGTTCGGGCGTGACGACGATTACCTCGCCGGTGCGTTTTCTGGGCTCGACTGTGGCGGCTCCCTTCAATGCGATCGGTAACGTGTTCTCTAACCTTACGGCGTCACAGGACACGCTTGACGAGCTTAAGAAGCAAAATGAGGAGCTGACCTCCAAGGTTGCCGAGCTCTCCGAGGCTCAAAAGACCGCCGAGCGACTGGAGGGGCTGGTCGGTCTGCAGTCGACCTACAACCTCAAGTCCACTGCAGCTCGTATCGTCGGCGCTTCGGGCGATGCCTGGACCTCGACCGTTACCATCGATAAAGGTTCTGCCGACGGGCTTACCATCAACATGCCTGTGACGAGTTCGGCTGGTGTTATCGGACAGATCATCGAAGTCTCGGCCAAGACGTCCACCGTGCGTCTGATCGGCGATGAGAACTCGGGCGTGTCCGCTATGGTGCAGGACACGCGCGCCCAGGGCATGCTGCAGGGTCAGGCTGACGGCACGCTGCGTCTTGAGTACGTGAGCGTCGACTCCGACGTTAAGGTTGGCGACATCATCGTGACCTCGGGCATTGGCGGTGTGTTCCCCAAGGGTCTACCGCTCGGCACCGTCTCGTCGGTTGAGAAATCGGCAAACGACGTGTACTACACCATTGTGGTACGCGCCCAGACGACGGCCGAGAACAACGAGGAAGTGCTGGTCATCACCTCGCTGACCGACGAACAGTCGGCCTCGGATGAGGACGTGAGCACCGCTAATAGCACGCCGCAGGGAACGTCGCGCGATGCTGCGACCAAGACGAAGGACGAGAGCTCGGATGACGGTTCCGATACGTCCGAGACGACCGATTCCGGCTCGAGCGAATAGGGGGCATGTCCATGGATCTACACGAGCAGGGGATGAGCTCCCGCACGTTTGTAATCGCCGCCATCGTGTGCGTGCTGCTGCAGGCAGGCCTGGCACCGCAGATCTCCATTGCGGGCGGTCGCGTCAACTTTATGATTATCCTGGTGTGCATAAGCGTGTTCTCGGGCGACCCGACCCGTGCCGTCGTGTGCGGTTTTTGCAGCGGCTTGTTCTATGACCTTTCCGCTGCCGTGCCGGTGGGCGTTATGTCGCTCCTGCTGACCGTGGGTTCTTTTGCCCTGGTGCATAGCGCCGCCGGTCAGACGGGCGGTACCCCGAGTGCGCGCGGCATCACTGTGGGTGCCTTCGCGCTCGTCATTAATGTGATCTACAGCATCATCTTGCTGTTTATGGGTTTGGAGACGAGCTTTGTCGTGGCGATCTTCGGCCATGCGCTGCCGTCTTCGATCCTGACGGGTTTGGTTGCCATTCCGTTTTTGATGTCCGGCGTCGTGCCGCAGTCCGGTTATGGATTCTCCGCACGTGGCGGACGCCAGACGGGCATGCGCTTTAAGCCCAAGACCCGTAAGCTCAAATAGGGGAGGCTCGTAGATGTCTTCCCAGATGACGGTTATTATCGCCGGTATCGTGCTGGTTGTGGCCATCGTGGTCGCACTGGTCATCATGCGTCGCGGCGATTCCCGTTTTACCTACGATACGCAGCATGGAACGGCCCCGCGCGCCACCGAGGGCGAGGGCAATACCGCGGCGACCGCCTTTAAGGGCCGCTTCTCCATCCTCACCACGGGTGTGGGCGCGATGTTCGCGGCGCTTGCCGTCAAGCTGTGGGGCATGCAGATGGTCTCGTCGGACTATTATGAAAAGCAGGCTAATAGTAATCAGACGCGCACCGTTACCACACCCGCTGTGCGCGGCCGCATCCTCGACCGCAATGGCGTGGCACTTGTCCAGAACCGTCCCTCACTTGCTGTCGTGGCCTACCGCGACCTTGCCGAGGATGAGGTTCTGGTTCGCCATCTTGCCAACGTGCTCGGTATGCCCTACGTGGCGGTTCTGCGCAATATTCAGGACAATTCCGAGGGCGCCCAGAGCCTGCATACCATCGCGACGGACGTCCGTCGCTCCACGGTTGCCTATATCAAGGAGCACGCCGGCGAGTTCCCGGGCGTCAAGATTGCCGAGCGTACCGAGCGCCAGTACCCGTACGGCGAGACGGCCTGTCACATTTTGGGCTATACCGGCACCATTACCTCCGAGCAGCTTGAGGCCCAGAATAAGAAAACCTCTGGCGACGATGATGCTTCTGCTGGCCGGATTACGTACCAGTCGGGCGATATCGTGGGCCAGGCGGGTGTTGAGAGCTACTACGAAAACCTGCTGCAGGGTATTCGTGGCGAGCAGACCGTCAAGGTCGATGCCTCGGGCAATGTGACCGGTCAGGCCGGCGCCGTGCCCGCCAAGGCCGGCTCCGACATTAAGCTCACGCTCGACCTCAAGATCCAACAGGCCTGTGAGACGGCGCTGGCGAGCGCCATCGAGCTTGCCAAGACCACTGGCTACAGCAATGCCGGCAACGGCGCTGTGGTGTGTCTCGATCCCAACAACGGCGAGATCCTGGGCATGGCGAGCGAGCCCAAGTTCGATCCGTCCGTCTTTATCGGCGGCGTCTCAAATGACGTGTGGACCGAGCTCAATGATGACAAGGGTTCGCACCCGCTGCTCAACCGCGCCATTAGCGGACAGTACATGTCGGCCTCGACCATCAAGCCGCTCTCGGCACTGGCCGGTCTTGAGTTTGGAACCTACACTTCAACGCAGACAACCAACTGCACGGGCTATTGGACGGGCTTGGGCAAGGCTTGGGGCAAGCGCTGCTGGCTGACGTCTGGACACGGCACCATGACGCTGCAGTCGGGTATTGCCAACTCGTGCGACCCCGTCTTCTACGATATGGGCAAGGCGTTCTTTTATGACGAGCAACATTCCGAGGGCCTGCAGGAGGTCTTTCGTCGCTGGGGCCTAGGCAAGACCTGCGGTATCGATTTGCCGAGTGAGGGCGCGGGCCGTATTCCCGATGCCGAGTGGAAAGAGTCGTACTTTACCGACGCCTCTGCCGAGGACCGCAAGTGGAATGCCGGCGATATGACCAACATTGCCATCGGCCAGGGCGACATTTTGGTGACGCCTCTGCAGATGGCATGCGCCTACATGGGCCTTGCCAACGGCGGTAAGCAGTACGTGCCTCACGTGTTTTTGTCTGCCGTGTCGCGCGATGGCGACGGCGATGCCTATAAGTACAACGGCAAAGGCAAGAAGAAGCGCTTGGAGGCCAAGATCAACAGCGATTCGGATTTGGCTCTTGTTCGCAACGGCATGCACGACGTGATTTACACGGCATCGACGTCCCTGGCGGCTCACTTTGGCACCCTGACGCCGCAGGTATACGGCAAGTCGGGCACGGGCGAGAAAAGCGGCGAGGACGAATACGCGTGGTTCTGCGCCTATGCGCCGGCCGATGATCCCAAGTATGTCATCGCTACTGTCCTGGAGCAGGGCGGCGGTGGCTCAGATACCGCGATGCATGTCGTGCGCGACGTGCTCGGCGCGATTTATGACGAGCCCGATACCTCTTCGGCCTCGGGCGATTCTTCGGTTCGATAGGAGGTTGCGATGGATTTTTCTCCGGCGGATCTGTTCCGTTCAACCAAGACCGGCTCTCGCAGCAGCCTGGACCGCGTCAACAAGCAACTTTCGGCCTCGCGCGGTACGTTTCGCCAAAAGGTGCATATCGGTGTGCTGCTGGCTACCGTCGCGCTCGTTGCCTATGGCGCCATCATTATTTGGTCGGCGTCACAGTTTAAGGCCGACGCCTCATTCTCGCGCCACCTGCTGGGCATTGGCATTGGCGCGGTGCTTGCGGTGCTCGTCTGGCGTACCGATCTGCGCGGCATCTCTAACTTCTCGACGGCGCTGCTCGTCATTGACCTTATTGTGATTTTCTCGCCCAAGATTCCGGGCCTGTCCTATACGGGCGGTCTGGGCATGACGGGCTGGATCAAGATTCCCGGTATCGGCTTGACATTCCAGCCGGTTGAGCTTGCCAAGCTCATCACCATCTTCTTTATCGCCACGCTTGGCTCGCAGTATAACGGCCGCATCGATACCGTTCGCGACTACGTCAAGCTCTGCGGCATGCTGTCCATTCCGTTTTTGGCCGTCGTCGCCATGGGCGACCTGGGCTCGGGCCTGGTCGTGCTGGTCTCGGGCGCCATCGTCATCTGCATGAGCGGTGCACGCCGCGAATGGGTGCTGTCGACCCTGGCCCTGCTCGTGGGCCTGGTGGCCCTCGTCCTGGCGCTCGATTCGGTCTTTGATTCGTTGCTCGGCCACGATGTGCTCATCAAGCAGTATCAGATGAACCGCCTGACGGTCTTTATCGACCCCGATAATGCCGATTCGGACGATGCCTACAACCTGCAGCAGTCGCTTATCGCCGTTGGCTCGGGTGGCTTCTTTGGTAAGGGTTTGGGCCATGCGACGCAGTCGGCCGGCGGCTTTCTGCCTGAGTTCCACACCGACTTCGTCTTCGCCTTCCTGTCCGAGACCTTTGGCTTTTGCGGTTCCTTTTTGCTCCTATGCCTCTACGTGCTGCTGATCTTTTCGACGATTCGCGTCGCCTTTAAGTGTGAGTCGCTGTTCTTGCGCCTATCGTGTGTGGGCATCGTTGGCATGTGGGCGTTCCAGACCTTCGAAAACATCGGCATGTGCATCGGCATGATGCCGATTACCGGTATTCCGCTACCGTTTATTAGCTTCGGTTCGTCTTCGATGATGATTCAGCTGCTGACGGTGGGTATCGTACAATCCATATGGCGGCATCGTTCGGGCGCCGCGTAACCGCTGGAGGGGTTTGCTATGAAAATTCCCGTAGATAAGCTGACCCGCGCTTTTAAGATGGGCGCGTCCGTTAAGAAGGATTCCGATACGCCGGTGCGCGTCTCGGTCTATCTGGATTCGTCCGCCTCGCGCTTTCTTGCTGAGACGGTGCGTGACGCCTTTGTGCCGCAGACGACCTCGGGCATTGTGCGCGTCGAGCGTCTGGGGGAGGAGCGAATTGCTCCAAAGACCGATACCGATGTGGTACTGGTGCTCTCGTGTGGTTCCGACCGCCTGGAGAGTGCCGTGCAGGAGCTCGTGATCGCCGGCGCGCCCGTGTGCGTGCTTGCCGAGTCTGCTGTGGAGGTGCCGTTTATCGAGGAGTCCACGCCCATGCTCGGCGTGGTGGCGGCAACCGATAAGACGTATCTGCTCGAGACGCTTGCCCGCTGGATTCTCGATCGCACCGACAAGGAAACGGCTTTTGCGGCGAACTTTGCCTTTATGCGCATCGCGGCAGCTAATCGTATCATCACCTCGTGCGCGCTCACCAATATGGCGACCGGTGCGCTGGTGTTTTTGCCGGGCGCCGATTATCCCGTTATGGCGCTGGCGCAGGTGGGCATGCTCTTTGAGCTCGCTGCCGTCTTTGGACGCGGCATTAAGCCTGAGCGCGGCTACGAGGTCGCGGGCGTGCTTGCCGGCGGTCTTGTGATCCGCGCGGTCACCCGCGCGCTCGTCAAGCAGACGCCGCATATTGGGTTTGCCGTTAAGGCGCTCACTGCTGCCGCGGGCACCTATGGCATGGGCCGTGCGCTTGTTTCGCTCTACGAGCGCGATGTCGACTACAGCCGTGCCAACGAGGTGGTCACTGCCACGTTCTCCCGCGTTCGCGATCTGGTGACCACGGTCGCGGGCGCTACCCGTCCTATGGCGTCCTACCAAGACGCATCCGATCTCGCTGCTTAGGGGTTTTCTGTTGCGCGTTCCGTATCAAGACTGCTTTCATTTAATTGAGCCGCTGCTCGCCAAGGTCGAAAAGCCGAGCCGCTATATCGATCACGAGTGGGGCACGCTTTCCAAGGCCGATGCCGACTACCGTTGCTGCCTGATCTACCCGGATGTGTACGAGGTTGGTTTGCCCAACCAGGGCATCGCCATCCTCTACAACATCCTTAACCAGGCCGAGGGCATCTCCTGCGAGCGTGGCTATGTGCCGTGGCCCGATATGGGTGACGCCATGCGCGAGGCGGGCATTCCGCTGCTGTCGCTCGAAGGTGCTGCCCCCGTTGCTTCGTTTGATATCGTCGGTCTGCATGTGCCGCACGAGATGGCGGTGACGAACTTCCTCGAGGCACTCGATCTCGCTGGCATTCCGCTGTTAGCGGCCGACCGAGGTGAAGACGACCCCATCATCATCGCCGGCGGCCCCTCGGTGTACAACCCCGAGCCGTACGCGGCCTTCTTCGATGCCATCCTCATCGGCGAGGGCGAGGAATCGCTGCTCGAGACCTGCCAGCTGCATCGGCGCCTGCGCGACGAAGGAGTCCCGCGCGCGCAGATTGTTGAGCAGCTTGCATCCATTGCCGGCAACTACGTGCCGTCGCTCTATGAGGTTCGTCACGACGAGCCCTGCTCGCCGCACGGCTACACCGTGCCGCGCGAGGGCAAGGATGCGCCGACCGTGGTCTACAAACGCGTCGTCGAGGATTTCGGCGCCACGAATCCGCTGTCGCAGTCGTGCGTGCCCTATGCGCAGCTGGTTCACGACCGCCTGTCTATCGAGATTCTGCGCGGCTGCGCTCGCGGCTGTCGTTTTTGCCAGGCCGGCATGACGTATCGCCCGGTGCGTGAGCGTTCGGCCGACCAGATCGTCTCGTCGGTGATTCAGGGTCTGGAAAAGACCGGCTATGACGAGGTGTCGCTGACCTCGCTCTCCACGACCGACCACTCCTGCATTCGTGACGTGCTTGACAGGCTCAACCGTCGCCTGGAAGATACGGGTATTCGCGTGTCTATTCCGTCGCAGCGCTTGGATTCGTTTGGCGTGGATATGGCCGAGTCGGTCGCCGGCGAAAAGAAGGGCGGCCTGACGTTCGCGCCCGAGGCCGGCAGCCAGCGCATGCGCGACATCATTAACAAGAACGTGACCGAGGAGGACCTGGACCGTGCGGCCAAGGCGGCCTTCGAGGCCGGCTGGAACCGCATGAAGCTCTACTTTATGATGGGCCTTCCCGGCGAGCGCGACGAGGACATCGTGGCCATCGCCAATCTGGCCGATCACGTGCTGGAGCTCGGTCGTTCCGTGGTGCCCAAGGCTCGTCGCGGCTCGATCTCGGTGTCGATCTCGGTTTCGGTCTTTATCCCCAAGGCTGCCACGCCGTTCCAGTGGTGCCCGCAGCTCGACTACGACGACGTCAAGCGTCGCCAGAAGCTGCTCATCACGAGCGTTCGCAACCGTGCCGTCCGCGTTCATTACCACGATGCCGAGACCTCGCTCATCGAGGCCGCGCTGTCCCGCGCCGGTCGTGACATGACGCCCGTCATCATCGACGCTTGGCGCTCGGGCTCTCGCTTTGACGCCTGGGTAGAGCATTTCTCGCTCGATAACTGGAAGGAGGCTGCTGCCAAAAACGGCATCGACCTCAATGAGCTCGTGCACCTGCCCTACGAGTTGGACTGGCGCCTGCCGTGGGAGCATGTGAGCCCCGGCTGCACGCGTGGCTTCCTCGAGCGCGAGTACCGTCGCTCGCTCGAGGGTGTCACGACTCCCGACTGCACCCGCACGTCGTGCACCGGCTGCGGAATCTGCCCCACGCTCCACGTCAAGAATGTATTGATGGGTGATCGCGCATGAGTGAGCGCCTGACCGACAACCCCACGCTCTTTAGGCTTCGTGTTCGCTATGGCAAGCGCGATCGCCTTAAGTACCTGGGCCATCTCGAAGTAATCCATACCATTGAGCGCATCGTGCGCCGTGCGGGACTTCCCTATGCCGTCACGCAGGGCTTCTCTCCGCACATGCGCGTGGGCTTCTCTTCGGCGCTACCGGTGGGTACGTCGTCGACCTGCGAGTGGTATGACCTGTTTATGACCGAGTTCGTGGCGCTCGACGAGGCGTTTGGGCGCCTGGCTGCGGCGTCACCGGCCGATCTGGCGCCCATCGAGGCGGCGTATATCGACGTGCGCACGCCGGCGTTGACGGCGCAGCTCACGCGTCTGTCGTATCGCATCGACCTGCACTTGGATCCCGAGGCGCCCGTAAGCGCCGACGAGGTGCGTCGTGCGATCGACACGCTGCGCGCCGACCATGGCATCGACTACGCGCGCGGCAAAAAGAGCAAGCGCTTGGATTTGGATCACACGCTCGTGGGCTATGAGCTCACGGCTGGGGAGCGTCCGGACCATCTGGTGCTCATGCTCGACACCCATGCCGACAACGAGGGCTCCATGCGTCCGGAAATTTTGCTTTCCGCTGCTGATGTTTTGTTGCAGGGCTTGACCCCGGGCGTGGATGCACCTATTGTTTCCACCGGTATGCAAGACCTCGTGACCATCTGCTCCTACGATGTCGAGCGTCAGAATCAAGCATGCGAGGACGACGAGGGCCGACTCGTCAGCCCCATACCTGTGCGAACTTGTGGATTTGCTCCACATACTCGTTGACGGGGGTATTTTCGCCTGCTACTATATTCGGCTGTTGCACTAACTGATGCATGAAGGGCAAGTAAACATGTACGCAATCGTTAACACGGGCGGCAAGCAGTACAAGGTCGCCACCGACGATGTCATCACCGTCGAGAAGATCGAGGGCAATGAGGGCGACAAGGTCACCCTGCCGGTCATCTTCCTCAACGATGGTAAGAAGATCGTCACCGATCCCGACAAGCTGGCCAAGGCCAAGGTTACCGCTCAGATCGTTGAGCAGTTCAAGGGCGAGAAGCAGCTGGTCTTCAAGTTCCACAAGCGTAAGCGCTATCGTCGTCTGAAGGGTCACCGTCAGCAGCTCACCAAGCTGAAGATCGTGAAGGTCCAGGCTACGTCCCGCGCCAAGAAGGCTGTCAAGGCAGAGGCCGAGGCTGTTGCCGAGGCTCCCGTCGCCGAGTAGATTACACTCGTAACGAAAGAGTAGGTATACACAATGGCACACAAAAAAGGACTCGGTTCCTCCCGTAATGGCCGTGACTCCCGCGGTCAGCGCCTTGGCACGAAGCGCTATGCCGGCCAGACGGTAACCACGGGCACGATTCTCGTCCGTCAGCACGGCACTCACATCCACCCGGGTGAGAACGTTGGCCGTGGCAAGGACGATACGCTGTTCGCGCTGGTCGACGGTACCGTTGAGTTCCACAAGGGTATCAAGCACAGGGTCAGCGTACGCCCGCTCGCGAACGCGTAATTCACCCTTCATAGAGCACATATGTGGGAGGCACTTGAGTTTTAGGATTCAAGGGTCTCCCTCTTTTTGTAGGAGGCGATTCTGTTGTCACAGTTCACCGATATCAGCCGCATTAACGTGTGCGGCGGCGACGGCGGAGCCGGATGCATGTCGTTTAGGCGCGAGGCATTTGTCCCCAAGGGCGGCCCCGATGGCGGCGACGGCGGTCGTGGCGGCAATGTCGTCATCCAGGCTGATGCTCAGCTGTCTTCGCTGATCGATTACCGCTTTAAGCATCACTTCCGCGCCGAACGCGGCACGCACGGGCAGGGTGCCCGTCGTAACGGCAAGAGCGGCGAGGACCTGATCCTGAAGGTTCCCATGGGCACCGTGGTGCGCGAGCTCGACCCCGAGACGCAGACCCCGATGTTCGAGATTGCTGACCTGGTGCACGATGGCGAGCGCGTTGTCGTGGCGCCCGGCGGTGCCGGTGGCCTGGGCAACACGCACTTTGTGACGTCGGTGCGCCGCGCGCCCGCGTTCGCTCAGCTGGGCGAACCGGCCGAGGAGCACTGGATTGAGCTTGAGATGAAGCTCATGGCTGATGCCGCACTCGTGGGCTTTCCCTCGGTGGGTAAGTCCTCGCTCATTGCGCGCATGAGTGCCGCCCGTCCCAAGATCGCTGACTATCCGTTTACCACACTCGTGCCCAATCTGGGCATGGTGCGTGCCGGCGAGTATTCTTACGTTGTTGCCGATGTCCCCGGTCTCATCGAGGGTGCGAGCGAGGGCAAGGGCCTGGGTCACCAGTTCCTGCGCCACATTGAGCGTACGGCCCTGATTATGCATGTCGTCGACATGACGGGCGGTTTTGAGGATCGCGATCCGGTTGAGGATTACCACATCATCAACCGCGAGCTCGAGCAGTATGGCGCCGAGCTTTCGGAGCGTCCGCAGGTCGTTGTCGCCAACAAGTGCGATGCGCCGGGCACGGCCGACAAGATTGCCGACCTTAAGCGCGCCGCGCTCGACGATGGACATATGTTCTTTGCCGTGTCCGCCGTGACGGGCGCCGGCCTCAACACGCTGATGCTTGCCGTGGGCGAGCAGGTGGCTAAGCTGCGCGCCGAGCTGGCGGTCTCCGATGAGCCTGTCGATCTTCGCGACGAGGAGTGGGAGCGCCGCCGTCTGCAGCGCGAGAAGCGTTTCCGCATTGTCCAGGAAGAGCCCGGTGCCTTCCGTGTGGTCGGTCGTGCCATCGAGCGCATGGTCATCCAGACCGACTGGGAAAACGAGGAAGCCGTCATCTACCTGCAGCACAAGTTTGCGCGTATGGGTGTTGACGACGCGCTCGAGAAGGCCGGTTGCCATGCGGGCGACGAGGTCCGCATTTGCCAGCGCGCCTTTGACTTTGAGGGCGCTGAGGACTTCTCGGAGTACGAGGAGCTCGAGGACGCTGGCGAGGACGTTGCCGTTGAGGCCATTGACGTGGCCGACGCTGCGGATGAGGGCGTCGAGGTTGTCGATGCGGCGGATGCCGCGGACGATGCCGAGACCTCGGAGGGCGAGTAAGCCATGTCGCTGCGCGGTGGAATCGGTTTGCCCGAGCTGCCCATAAAAGAGGGCAAAGAGTTTCGGCTTGGCATTATGGGCGGCACATTCGACCCGATTCATTACGGGCACCTGGTGACTGCCGAGCAGGCGCGCGAGTCGCTCGACTTGGACGCTGTGCTCTTTATGCCGGCGGGCTCTCCTGCCTTTAAGCTTGACAAGCCGGTGACGCCTGCCGAGGACCGTTATGCCATGACGGTCCTCGCCACCGCCGCGAACCCGGCCTTTTTGGCGAGCCGGTTCGAGATTGACCGTCCGGGCGTAACCTATACGGCCGATACGCTTCATGCCCTTCGCGACTTTTACCCGCCGCAGGTAAAGCTCTACTTTATTACGGGCGCCGACGCGATTATCGATATTGTGACCTGGCATGATGCCGAGCGAATCGCTGAGCTTGCTACCTTTATTGCGGCGACGCGACCGGGTTTTGATATCGATACGGCGCGTGCCCGAATCAAAGAGTCGGGGCTGCCGTTCGATGTGCGCTATATTCAGATTCCGGCGCTGGCGATCAGCTCGACGAACATTCGTAAGCGAGTTGCCCGCGGCATGAGCGTGCGCTATCTTACGAGCGAGTCTGTGCTCGGCTACATTCGCAAGCGCAGTTTGTATGTCGATCTGGGTCAAGAAGATTTTGAGTGATGGGGGCTACGTTGTCGGTAGAGGATCAGTTTGAGGGCGATGAGCGCGCGCTGCTCAAGCGCATTCAAGAGCTGCTTGATGTTCGCATGAAAGATAAGCGCAAGCGCTATGTGCATTCGCTGGGTGTTGCCGAGACCGCACTTCATCTGGCCGAGGTCTACGGCGTTGACCGCTTTGATGCCGCTGCCGCCGGCTTAATTCACGACTGGGACAAGGTGCTTTCCGATGACGAGCTCGTGGCCCGCGCGCTTCACTATGGCATCAAGGTTGCCGGCTCTCCTTCCGCCGCGACGCCGCTTTTGCATGGCCCTGTTGCCGCCTATGAGCTTCCGCAACTTTTCCCCGAGCTGTCGCCGGCCGTTTTCCAGGCTGTCGACCGTCACACCGTGGGTGCCTGCGACATGACGCCGCTCGATATGGTGGTCTTTGTGGCCGATGCCATCGAGCCCAACCGCCACGGCGACTATGCCCATGCGCTGCGCAAGATGGTGGGGAAGTCCTCGCTCGACGACTTGTTCTTCTCCTGTTTTGCGCAGGGTCTGGTCTATGTGATCCAGTCCGGGCGCTATCTTTATCCCACGGCTATTACGATTTACAACCATTACGCCCAGTTGCGCTAGCTCGGGTGTGTCCAGAAAGAGGTATTCCATGGCCGACGAGACCATGACTGACGAGCAGATTCTTGAAGGTGTGGAGCACAAGAGCTTCGCCGCCACGTCCGACCGTACCGCCGCCTCGCTGTCCGCGAGCGGTGTCGCCGCCGAGGATGTCGCCCGCGCCGCCGCGCAGGCCGCCTACGACAAGAAGGGCGAGGACGTGCAGGTGCTCGACCTGACCGAGCTTTCCGATGTGTGCGACTACTTTGTGATTGCCACCGGTACCAACAACCGCCAGGTCGATTCGATCGTCGATGAGATCGAGGAGAAGGTCGCCGAGGCTTGCGGCGAGCATCCGTTCTCCATCGAGGGCCGCGAGCAGAAGACCTGGATGCTCATGGACTACGGCTCGGTCGTCGTCCATGTCTTTACTCCCGAGGCGCGCGAATTCTACCGCCTAGAAAAGCTCTGGGGTGACGCCCCCCAGCTTCCCCTCGACCTCCTCTAGCAGCTCATTTGATACGGGGCTTTTTAGCTAGCCTCGCGCATTTCGCCGGGCGGTTGCGGTTTTCCGTACCTGCCCGGCTTTCTTTTTGCCCAAAGGCGATTAATCGTTGAAGCGGGATTGGCGGCCGAAGGATAGGGCGGTGTCGCCGAATTTGTCTCGGACGGCGTCGATCGCGACGGAGAGCTCGCGGCGTTCGCTGGATTGGGCTCCGCGGTCGTCGACTTCGCAGAACAAGTCGGTCTGGATGCCGCCCTGATGGTCAAAGTCGCTCATGCCGATGCCTGCTAAGCGAACATGCATGCCTTCTTGCCAGATGTTGTCGAGCAGTTCGAGCGCAACCGCCACAAAGATATTCTCGTCGTCGGTGGGGTGGGGAAGTCGGCGCTGTGCCGTGCGTCCGCTACCGTACGAATACTTGAGCTTGAGCGTCACCGTGGCGCCCGTTAGTCCCTGACGGCGCAGGCGGCGTCCCACTGACTCGCCCAACAGCGCAATCGCCGCTTCGATGTCCCCACGCTCAGTTAAATCTTTTGCAAAGGTGCGTTCATTGCTCACCGACTTGACCTCGCGCTCTTCATCGAGACTCGTGACTTCGGATATTTCGAGTCCCAGCGCACGCTGGCGCATGCGTTCGCCGTTGACGCCAAAAATAGAGGCCAAGGTGGATTCCGGTGCACGTGATAGCTCGCCGAGGGTGTAGATGCGCATGCGGCGCAGTCGCTCCTCGGCCGAGCGCCCGATGCCGCTCATGGCAGATACCGGCAGCGCGGCCAAAAAGCGCTGCTCGGTTCCGGGGCGCACGATGGTCAACCCAAACGGCTTATCCCGCTCGCTTGCGATCTTTGCGACCGTCTTGTTGCAGCCCACACCAATGGAGCACGTCAATCCCAGCGCTGTCACGCGGTCGCTTATACGCCGCGCAACCAGCAGCGGGTCTTCGGGCGCAAAGCGACCCGGTGTGATATCGATAAAGGCTTCGTCGATGGATACGCGCTCAACGCGCGGGGTCTCGTCGGCGAGAATCGCCATGACCTGCGCGCTCACCTCGCGGTAGCGATCAAAGTGCCCGTGCGTCCAAATGGCTTGCGGGCACAAGCGCCGCGCCTCGGCCGAGGCCATGGCAGAGTGCACGCCAAAGCGACGCGCCTCGTAAGAACAGGTGGACACGACGCCACGCGAATCGGCGTCTCCGCCCACGATGAGCGGCTTTCCGCGCCATTCGGGATGATCGAGCATCTCCACGCTCGCAAAAAACGCATCGAGGTCCATGAGGCCCACCGCCGGACCCGTCCAGGGAGGCGGTGTGACGCCCATGGCATCCTCATAACCGTATGTATGTTCGCGTCTTTCCATGTCATGAGTATACCGCGCAGCTCATGTGGGGTGCGTGGATGTGCTTGCAAATCGCGAATTCTTGTCTAAGATATGGATTTGCCCTCGACTACACCGAAGAAGTTGGTCTCACGGACTTCACCTGCCCGCGTCGATGGCGTATTATGTTCAACTGTTTGTTTGTAGTTGCAGCCTAAAGCTGCTTGGTTGGAGGAGTTTCCTTTGGCAGTCAAGATTCGCCTTGCTCGTCACGGCGCTAAGAAGCGTCCGTACTACCGTGTCGTCGTCGCCGATTCCCGCGCCCCGCGTGACGGTCGTATCATCGAGGAGGTTGGCCGCTACAACCCGATGACCGCCCCCAAGACCATCAACCTCGATCTCGAGAAGATCGCTGACTGGCAGTCCAAGGGCGCTCAGCTCACCGACGCTGTCGCTGCTCTGGTCAAGGCCGCCAACGAGGGCGAGAAGACCGAGACCGTCGTCAAGAAGTCCAAGAAGCAGCTCGCCAAAGAGGCCGAGGCCGCTAAGGCTGCCGCTGAGGCCGCTGAGGGCGCCGAGGAGTAAATCGTGCCTGAGGTTGACGCTGCACAGCTCGAGGGTGAGGCAATGCTCTCAGATCGCATCGCCGATCTCGTCGAATATCTCGTTGTTCAGATCGTCGACGACCCGGATTCCGTGAGCCTTGAGGTCATCGATGGTGACGACGCCTCTACGATCGAGGTTTCTGTCGCCGAGGATGACGTCGCTAAGGTCATCGGCCGTCGTGGCCGTACCATCAAGGCCATTCGCACGCTCGCCCGTGCACTGGCCGCTCGCCTCGACACTGCTGTCGAGGTAGAGGTTCTGGGCTAGGACCTTGAGGTCCCAGTACAAAAACATCGCCCGTGTGGTCAAGCCGCACGGAAGGAAGGGGGAGGTCCTCGCGCAGCCGCTGCGGGGGCTTCCTTCTGTATTAGAGCCGGGTATGCGCGTCGCCCTGACGCCGCCGGCGCTCAAGCGCGACCGCTTTTGCACGGTCGTGTCCGTCACCGATACGGGCGATGGCGATCTGGTCTCGTTTGAGGGCATTGACGACTTGACGGCCGCCGAGGGCATCACGGGATGCTATGTGTTGGCAAATCGTGACGATTTTGAGCTCGATTCACTCGACGCCGCCTATACCGACCTGATGGGTCGCGAGGTGGTCGACGAGCGCTTCGGTTCACTCGGCACGATCGTCGAGATCATGTCGACGCCCGCTAACGATGTTTGGGTTGTCGAGGGTGATCGGTACGGCGAGGTGCTGATTCCCGTGATCGAGCAGGTTGTGCTTGATCTTCCCGACACAGGAACAATTTCCGTCCACGTTATGGACGGCCTGATCGATATGGACAAGTAGGGAGGAAAACATGCTGATCGAGACCCTTTCGGTCTTTCCCGAGATGTTTGAGCCCGTCATGTCCACATCGATCTTGGGCCGCGCCCGCAAGGCCGGCCTTTTTGATTTTAAGGCCTATAACCTGCGTGACTGGACGCACGACCGTCATCGTACCGTTGATGACGAGCCGTACGGCGGCGGGCAGGGCATGCTCATGAAGGTCGAGCCCATCGCCGAGGCCATCGAGGCTATTGGCTCCGAGGGTCCCAAGCCCACCGTGGTGTTCTTTACGCCCTGCGGCGAGCCCTTTACGCAGCATGTGGCCGAGCGCCTGCTCAAAAGCGAGCGCCTGTTGTTTGTGTGCAGTCGCTATGAGGGCGTCGATGAGCGCGCGTATGCGTATGCCGACGAGCGCCTGTCGATCGGCGACTACGTGCTTACGGGCGGCGAGCTGCCCGCCATGGTCGTTGCCGACGCCGTCGTACGTCTGATTCCCGGCGCCCTTGGTGACGAGATGAGCAACGTCGATGAGTCGTTCTCGACTGCCGAGGACGGTGGCCTGCTCGAGTACGCGCAGTACACCCGTCCCGCCGAGTTCAACGGTGAGGGCGTGCCGCCGGTGCTCGTGAGCGGCGACCATGCCAAGGTTGACGCCTGGCGCCGCAAGAATGCCATCGAGCGCACCTGCCGTTGGCGTCCCGACCTGATTGAGACGGCGCGGCTTACGCCCGAGGAGCGCGCATACGCGCAGGAGATTCTGGACGCGTCGTATTCGCTAAGCGAGGAGTGAGAATGGTTCCATCGCAGCATTCCGTGCTAAAGGGTGCGTTTGAGTGGATCGTGGTCGTCGCGATCGCACTGGTCGCTACCTTCTTGATTCGCTCGTTTGTGGTCGAACCCTTTGTGGTGCCTACCGGTTCCATGGAGTCCACGATCGAGATCGGCGACCAGATCCTGGCGCAAAAAGTGAGCCTCGAGCTCGGCCAGCCCGTCAACCAAGGCGATATCGTGGTGTTCCACAACCCCGATGGTACCTCCGAGCACGATGTTCTCGTCAAGCGTGTTATTGCCACGGCCGGCCAGACGGTCGACCTTCAGGACGGCAAGGTGGTCGTTGACGGCCAGGCGCTCGACGAGGACTACACGACCGGCATGAGCTGGCCGCTTTCGGTCCAAGCTCCCGGCGCTCAGGTAAGCTATCCCTACACCGTTCCCGACGGGTGCGTGTGGGTGATGGGCGACAACCGCGAAAACTCTGCCGACTCGCGCTACTTTGGTCCCGTTGATCGCTCTGATTTGATCGCCGTGGCGCTTGTGCGCTACTGGCCGCTCAACCGCATCGGCGCTATCGACTAAAAACCGCTATAGTACAGTACCTAACCGTGTAATCGTTTCGACGAGGGGATATTAGAGGCATGAACGCTTCATCGCTTTCCTTCCAAGACATCATCCTGCGCCTCCAGCAGTACTGGGGCGAGCAGGGCTGCGTCATTATGCAGCCCTATGACTCCGAGGTCGGTGCCGGTACCTTCCACACCGCGACCACGCTGCGCTCGCTCGGTCCCGCCGAGTGGCGCACCTGCTATGCGCAGCCTTGCCGCCGTCCTGCCGACGGCCGCTACGGCGAGAATCCCAACCGCATGCAGCACTACTATCAGTTCCAGGTGCTCATCAAGCCGTCTCCGGTCAACGCCCAGGAGCTTTACCTGGGTTCTCTGGCAGCCATTGGTCTGGACCCCAACGACCATGACGTTCGTTTTGTCGAGGACGACTGGGAGAGCCCGACGCTCGGCGCCTGGGGTCTTGGCTGGGAGGTCTGGCTCAACGGCATGGAGGTCACGCAGTTTACGTACTTCCAGCAGGTGGGCGGCATCGAGGTCGACCCTGTGCCTGTCGAGATCACCTATGGTCTGGAGCGTATCGCCATGTACGCCCAGGGCGTCAACTCCGTCTACGACCTGGTGTGGAGCTATCTGCCCGATGGCACGCCCATGACCTATGGCGACGTGTTCCTGGAGAACGAGCGCGAGTTTAGCGCCTACAACTTTGAGGTCGCTAACGTCGAGATGATGCGTCAGAAGTTTGACGACTACGAGGCCGAGTGCCACTCCTGCCTTGAGCGCAAGCTGCCGCTGCCCGCATACGACTGCGTCATGAAGTGCAGCCATGCCTTCAACCTGCTCGATGCCCGCGGCGCGCTGTCCGCGGTCGAGCGTGCCAACTACATCCTGCGCGTCCGCGCCGTCGCCAAGGCGTGCTGCGAGGCCTATATGGCCGAGGTCGCCGGAGTCAACGAGAATGCCGACCAGGAAGGCGAGGTGGCGTAAGCCATGGCAGACGCTAAGGATTTCCTGTTTGAGATCGGTACGGAGGAAATGCCCTCCGCACCGCTGAACAATGCCGTCAAGCAGCTTGGCACCATGATCGCCAAGGGTCTCGACGAGGCCGGTCTGGCCCACGGCGAGGTCCGCGTGATCTCGAGCCCGCGTCGTCTGGCTGCACTCGTTGCCGACGTCGCCACCGCGACCGATGAGGTCCATGAGGTCAAGCGCGGCCCCGCGGCCAACATTGCCTTTGATGCCGACGGCAACGCCACCAAGGCCGCCCAGGGCTTTGCCCGCAAGTGCGGTGTGGCTGCCGAGGACCTGGTTCGTCGCGAGGACACCGACGGTCGCGAGTATGTGTTCGCCGAGAAGAACATTCCTTCCGCGCCGGCTACCCCGATCCTGACGGCCCTGTGCGAGAAGACCATCGCCGGCCTGCAGTGGTCCAACTACCGCAGCCAGCGCTGGGGCCACGAGCACGCTACGTTTGTGCGTCCGGTCCGTTGGATCTGCTGCCTTCTGGGTGAAGACGTCGTGCCCGTGTCGTTTGCCGACGTGACGAGCGGCAACACCACGCGTGGTCATCGCGTTCTGGGCCCTGGTGACCATGTTGTCGCCAGCCCCGCCGTCTACGAGCAGGTGCTCGAGGACGCCGGCGTGCTCTCTGCCGAGCGTCGTCGTGAGGTCATCCTTGCCGGTATCGCCGGGGTCGAGGCCGCTCGCCCCGGCTGCCATGTCGACACGCCCAAGAAGGTCTTTGAGGAGGTCATCAACCTCTGCGAGTGGCCGACGGTGCTCGTCGGTACTTTCGACGAGGAATTCCTCAAGGTCCCGCACGAGATTATCTGCGAGTCCATGCTCACCAACCAGCGCTACTTCCCGATCTATGACGGCGAGGGCAAGCTGACGCGTGAGTTCGTGGTCGTCTCCAACAGCAAGCCCGAGAACGCCGAGCGAGTGATCGACGGTAACGAGCGCGTCGTGCGCGCCCGTCTGGACGACGCTAAGTTCTTCTACGAGGAGGACCTGAAGATCTCCCTCGACGAGTTCCGTGAGCGTCTGTCCAAGGTTGCCTTCCAGGAGAAGCTCGGTAGCGTGCTCGCCAAGTCCGAGCGCATCGAGCAGCTCGCGCTCGCTATCGCCCGCGAGGCTCACCTGGGCGCCCATCTTGCCGCCGACGCTGCTCGCGCCGCACACCTGTGCAAGGCAGACCTGGTGTCCAACGCCGTCGTCGAGTTCACGAGCCAGCAGGGCGTGATGGGCGGTTATTACGCGACCGCGATGGGGGAGAACGACGAGGTCGCCCATGCTATTCGCGATCACTATCGTCCCCGTTTTGCCGGTGACGAGCTGCCCGAGGGCACCGCTGGCTGCATCGTGGCCTGCGCCGACAAGCTCGATACCATCGCCGGTATCTTTGCCATCGGCGAGCCCCCGACCGGCTCCTCCGACCCCTACGCGCTGCGTCGTGCCGCTATCGGCATTATCAACATCCTGCGCGACCGTCTGCCGATCGACCCCACGTCGCTCATCGACTTTGCCCTCGAACTCTACAGTGAGCAGGGCATTGAGTTCGACGCCGCCGAGGTCGCCCAGCAGGTTCGTGACTTCTTCCATGGCCGCCTGGTGAGCATGGCCCGCGACGAAAAGATTCCGGCCGATACCGTCGCCGCCGTCTCCGCGGTGCACATCATCGCCCCGTCCGTCTTCTTCGCCCGCTGCGCCGCCCTCGACGAGGCCCGCAAGAACGACGCTGAGACGTTCGACAACCTGGCGACCGCCTATGCCCGCGCCGCGCATATCTCCAAGCCCGAGCTGGGTGCGGAGTATGACCGCAGCCTGATGGGCGAGGTCGAGCTTGCGCTCGCCGACGCCTCCGAGGCTGCTCAGACCGCCGTCGATGCCGCCCTTGCTGCCGAGGACTACCCGGCCGCATTTGCCGCCCTCGCCGCCCTGCGCGCGCCCATCGACCGTTTCTTCGATGAGGTCATGGTCATGGACAAGGACGAGCAGCTTCGCGATAATCGCCTTAAGCTGCTCAACCGCTTCGAGGCCGTTTTCTCCGGCATTGCCAACATCGGTGAGCTTGCCCGCAAAAAGTAAGCCAGCCTGCGCATAAGCGCAAAAGGAGCCCCGCATGGATTGCCCGGTCACCGCTCGTCCCACCGTTATCGTTATCTCCGACTCGCTCGGCGATACCGCTTGTGAGGTGGTGCTTGCGGCGTCCGGGCAATTTGATGAAGGGGCTTTTCGCGTTTTGCGCCTGCCCAAGGTGACCTCCGTGGAGCAGGTCAAGTCATTTGTGGGGCCGCGCGTCGATGCCGACCATCGCGATGTCGCCGTGTTCCATACCATTGTCGATCCGGCGCTTCGCGCCCGCGTGCTCGATTACCTGGGTATGCTGCATATCCGTTCGGTCGACCTGATCGGCCCGACGCTTGCCGTGCTGTCGTCGCTCATCGGTGTGCCGCCCAAGTGCGTTGCGGGCGTGATTCACAAGACCGATGACCGCTATTTCCATCGTATCGAGGCCATGGAGTATTTCGTTGAGCACGATGACGGTCGTGGTTGCGACGATCTGTCGGGTGCCGATATCGTGCTGCTGGGTGTGTCGCGTACATCCAAGACGCCGCTGTCGATGTATTTAGCCTATCAGGGCTACAAGGTCGCCAATGTCCCACTGGCGCATGGCATGGAGCCGCCCAAGTCGATTTACGAGGTTGACCCGATGCACCTGTTCGGCCTGATTTCGACCGTCGACGTTATTTCTGAGATTCGCGATAGCCGCTTGGGCGATGACTACGCCCGTGCCGTTGCCGGCTCCTATGCCGAGCCTGAGAGCGTGCGCAGCGAGCTTGAGGAAGCTCGTGCCCTCATGAAGCGCTTAGGCTGCTTTGTTGTGCGTACCGACGGCAAAGCCATCGAGGAAAGCGCTGCCGAGATCATTGCTCACCTCGAAGAGATTCAAGAGGCAAGAGCCCGCCGTGCCGCCCGCCGCGCTCAACAAAAGTAGCTCACTTGGGACAAGGTTGTTTGGGTAGCTAATTTGGGACGGGGCTCTTTTAGCTAACCAAAGAGAATACTTGGAAATAATGCTGATAAATGGTAAAGCGATTTAGCAAAAACATCGCATCCGACCTGCACTTTCCTTGTAGTGGTATCTTCATAAGGTAGCCACCTTTACCTACCGTTTACCGCCGGTTTTAGCACGTTTACCAAACCGCGCACCCTCTGCTCAAGCCTGTCCAAAACCCGCCGTATAGTTCCCTCACGGCCCGCATCCGGCGGGTCGATTCGTTACCACGGTCGTGCGCGTAAGCGCATGGAAGGGGAAGTATCGTGAGCGATTGCAAGAGGGTTTACCGTTTTGGAACCGACGCCCAGGGCACCTGTGTCACTGAGGGCGACAAATCCATGAACTTCGTGCTTGGCGGCAAAGGCGCAAACCTTGCCGAGATGAGCCGCATCGGTCTGCCGGTTCCCGGTGGCTTTACCATTACCTGCCAGACCTGTGTCGAGTACTCCGGTGCCGGCAACGTCTGGCCCGAAGGCGCACTCGATGAGATCGTTGCCGCCGAGGCGGACCTCGAGGCCCGTTGCGGCAAGAAACTCGGCGATGCCTCCGATCCGCTGCTCGTGTCGGTTCGCTCGGGCGCTCCGTTCTCCATGCCCGGCATGATGGACACGGTCCTCAACCTGGGCCTCAACGACGATTCCGTCCAGGGCCTTATCGCGCAGACGCAGAACCCGCGCTTTGCCTGGGACAGCTACCGTCGCTTTATCCAGATGTTCTCCAACGTCGTCATGGGCGTCGACGCCGACCTATTCGAGAACGCCCTGACCCAGGCCCGCCTGGTCGCCGGCGTTCGTGTCGATTCCGAGCTTTCGGCCGAGGACCTGCAGGAGCTCGTCGAGACCTTTAAGGGCATCTTCTCCGAGAACGTCGAGGCGACCCTGTATCCCGAGCTCGAGGTCGCCGACGGTAAGCCCGTTTTCCCGCACGATCCGGAGCTCCAGCTGCGCCTTGCCATCCAGGCCGTCTTTGGCAGCTGGATGAACGAGCGCGCCTGCATCTACCGCAAGCAGCACGGCATTTCCGACGAGCTCGGCACCGCCGTCAACGTCCAGGCCATGGCCTTTGGCAACAAGGGCGAGACCTCTGCGACCGGCGTCGCCTTTACGCGCAACCCGGCCGACGGCACCAAGGAGTTCTATGGCGACTTTTTGGTGAATGCCCAGGGCGAGGACGTCGTCGCCGGCATCCGCAACACCGAGCCCATCGCCGACCTCAAGACCACCTCGGGCCTCGAGTCCGCAGGCGAGGAGCTCGAGCGCGTGTTCCTGACGCTCGAGGATCATTACCGCGATATGTGCGATATCGAGTTTACCATCGAGCAGGGCAAGCTCTGGATGCTCCAGACCCGCGTGGGCAAGCGCACCGCCACTGCCGCCCTGCGCATTGCTATCGAAATGGTCGAGGAGGGCCTCATCACCCGCGAGGAGGCTGTGAGCCGCATCGATCCCGCGCAGCTCGACCAGCTCCTGCACCCGCAGTTCGACGCCTCCAAGAAGTACGAGGCCCTGGCCAGCGGCCTTAACGCCAGCCCTGGTGCCGCAGTGGGCGAGGTCGTGTTCTCGAGTGATGACGCCGTCGCGCGCGCCAACGAGGGCCACAAGGTCATTCTGGTCCGCTGGGAGACCAACCCCGACGACCTGAAGGGCATGGTCGCCGCCGAGGGCATCCTGACCAGCCACGGTGGCAAGACGAGCCATGCCGCCGTTATCGCCCGCGGCATGGGTACGCCCTGCGTTTGCGGCGTTGAGCGCTTCCACATTGACGCGGCAGAGAAGGTCGTGCGCATCGAGGGCAGCGACCGCGTGCTGCGCGAGGGCGATGTCATCTCCATCGACGGCACCCAGGGTATCGTTGTCGACGGCGCGGTCGACCTGGTCTCTGCAGAGCTCACCGGCGACCTGGACACCATCCTGTCTTGGGCCGATGAGATCCGTTTGGACGAGACCGACGGTCACGCCAACCACGTGCGCGTCAACGCCGACAACCCCGAGGATGCTGCACTCGCGCTCGAGTTTGGCGCCGAGGCCATCGGTCTGTGCCGCACCGAGCACATGTTCCTGGGCGATCGCAAGAACATCATCCAGAGCTTTATCCTGTCTGACGATGAGGCCGTGAAGCAGCAGGCCCTGGCCGACTTGCTCAAGGTTCAGACCGAGGACTTCCTGGCGATGTTCAAGACCATGTCCGGTCGCGATGTGGTCGTCCGCCTGCTCGATCCGCCGCTTCATGAGTTCCTGGATAATCCTCGCGAGCTCGAGATCGCCATCACCAAGAAGGAGGCCGCCGGCGCTCCCGAGGAGGAGCTCACTGTCCTGCGCGCCCGCCTGCGTCGCATTGACGGCATGGTCGAGTCCAACCCCATGCTGGGCTTGCGCGGCGTGCGCCTGTCCGTCGTCTTTGGCGATCTGCCGCTCATGCAGGTTCGCGCCGTCGCCACGGCTGCTGCCCGCCTTATCAAGGAGGGTGTCGACCCGCGCCCCGAGATCATGGTTCCGCTCGTTTCCATCACGGCCGAGCATGTCCAGACCCGCGAGGTTATCGAGCGCGTGATCGCCGAGGTTTCCGCCGAGGAAGGCGTCGAGCTCAATATTCCCGTGGGCACGATGCTCGAGCTGCCGCGTGCCTGCATGGTCGCTGACGAGATCGCCCATCATGCCGACTTCTTCTGCTTTGGCACCAACGACCTCACCCAGACGACCTTTGGTTTCTCGCGCGATGACGCCGAGGCCAAGTTCATCCCGCTGTACCTGCACAAGAAGATCCTGAAGGACAACCCCTTCGAGACCATCGACACGGCGGTGCTGGAGCTCGTGCGCTTGGCCGTCGAGAAGGGCCGCGCCACCAATCCCGATATGCACTTTGGCGTGTGCGGCGAGCACGGCGGCGACCCCAAGTCCATCAAGGGCCTGTTTAACGTGGCCGACGTGGACTACGTGTCCTGCTCGCCCTATCGCGTGCCCCTCGCGCGCCTGGCTGCCGCCCAGGCCAAGCTCGAGGCCAAGCGTTCCGCCTAACGTTTTGGGTTTAGACGCCTAGCGTAGCCCCCTTCATGCCGCCCGTCTCATTGTGAGACGGGCGGTTATCATGTGCGGGTTTTGTCTTTTTGTCTGCGTAAAAAAATGTTCTTGCAGCAGAAACCCGCGCGTGTATACTCGAATACGTTTGTTCAACTACGTGCCGGCCAAGGTGGTACGGCACCTCTAGAAGAGTAAGGAATTGCACATGGATTACATCCGCGCAATCGAGCGTCAGCAGATCCGCGAGGACATTCCTCAGGTTCGCGTCGCCGACAACGTCAAGGTTCACTACCGCATTAAGGAAGGCGACCGCGAGCGCATCCAGGTCTTCCAGGGCGACGTCATCCGCATGGCCGGCGCCGGTGCCCGCGAGACCTTCACCGTCCGCAAGATGTCCTTCGGTGTCGGTGTTGAGCGTACCTTCCCGCTTCACAGCCCCAAGATCGCCAAGCTCGAGGTCGTTCGTCATGGTCGCGTCCGTCGCGCCAAGCTGTACTACCTCCGCGACAAGGTGGGCAAGGCTGCTCGCATCCCCGAGAAGCGCTAAGAAGATCGCAGCGTCTGTCCACTCGTTTGGACACAAGGGTCACCTTCGGGTGGCCCTTCTTTTTATCTGATTTGCATGCAAGGAGGGCCTGGTATGGCCAACATGACGAGCTCGGTTTCGGCATCGCAGGTTGCCGGTGAGTTGGCGAGCGCTACGTTTGAGGAGATTCCTGCCCTCGTGGAGCATTATCGCGAGGATCCGCGCCAGCAGGTGATCAAGGCTTGCGAGCGTGCCCTCAAACGCCATGCCAAAGAGCTTGCCGAGCGCGAGCGCGTCAACGGCATGTATCAGCTTATGCATGAGCTCGGCGGTGATGGTGTGGTCGTGGGCGTCGACGAGGTGGGCCGTGGCTCGGTAGCGGGTCCCTTGACCGTGTGTGCCGTGTGTCTTCCGATGGAGCCGCGCATCTGGGGCATCAACGATTCCAAAAAGCTCACGCCCGCGCGCCGCGAGCTGCTCTCGGTGAAGATAGCCGAGGTGGCGACTGCCATCGGCTTTTGCCATATCGCTCCTGCGGATATCGATGAGATGGGCATGGCCCGTGCTATCCGTACTGCCGTTGCGGGCGCCGTGGCCGATACGGGACTTGAACCCGACTGCGTCCTCATGGATGGCAACCCCTTGGGCGCCGTTCCTAACGAGCGCGATGTGGTGAAGGGTGATGCCAAAATCGCCTGCATCGCCGCGGCGTCCATCATGGCCAAGGTCACGCGTGACGAGATGATGGTCGAGTACGACGCCGAGTATCCCGAGTACCATCTGGCCGAGTCAAAGGGCTATGCAAGCCCCGAGCATATCGAGGCCATTCGCAAACATGGACTTTGTCCACTGCACCGCGTGAGCTTTTGCGGAAACTTTCTGCAGACTGAGCGCCTTTTCTAGGTCAATTGTGGAGACAGGGACCTCAGGGGTTTTATAAACCTGCTGGTAGCGGGCCGTATGCAACACCATTGCTGCGTACGGCCCGTTTTTTGACGGCATTTGGTCAGCTTTTGGTTTGCTTCCGGTACTTACCCGCATGAAAGGTGCCCTCATCATCGGGGCAATGCAGCGTGCGGGAAAGGAGACCCCATGAGTGCCGCAAGCAAAAAGAGCAAGACGCAGCAGCTCAAGGAGCGTTGGGAAAACGGCGAGCTCGACTGCGGGGCGATGACGCCCGAGTTTATCAAGGGGCTCAGTCCCCGCGAGCTGGGCATGCTGGGCGAGCTGATCACCATCGACTACTTTAACGAGCGCGGCTACACCTTGCTGGAGCAGGGTTATCGTTGCACCGAGGGCGAGGCCGATCTGGTGCTGCTCGATGAGCTCGACGATGTCGTGGTGATGGCCGAGGTCAAGACCAGACGCGTCGCACTGGATTGCAGCACGCGGGTCTTTCCCGAGGAGGCCGTGGACGCCCAAAAGCAACGCCGCTACCGCCGCATCGCAAGTTGCTATCTCATGGAACATTATCCGCTCAAGGCGATTCGCTTCGATGCCGTGGGTGTCACCATTCGCGGCGGGCATATCGCTGAGATCGAGCATCAGTACAACGCGTTCGATTGGCAGGTGTCGTGATGGCGTTCGAGACGTTTGCCGTTCACGCGGCCTGCATCCGTGGCGTCGAGGCGATTCACGTCACGGTCGAGGTCTCGCTTGCCGGCGGCGTTCCGGGCATTCAGATGCTCGGCATTCCGAGTATGGAGGTGATGGAGTCACGCGGTCGTATTCGCTGCGCGATGCGCTCCGCCGGGTTCGAAATCCCGCGCTCGGGCATTACGGTCAATCTGGCGCCTGGCGATATTCGCAAGACCGGTAGCGGCTTTGATCTGCCCATCGCCATCGCGGTTCTGGCGGCCGATGGGCAGATTCCCCGTGACAACCTCGATCGCTGCCTTATCGCCGGCGAGCTCGGCTTGGACGGTACGGTGCTTCCCGTCAAGGGCGAGGTGGCGTTTCAGCTATTGGCGCGTGATATGGGGCTGTCCTTTATCGCCGGCAGGTCCGATCAGCATGTGCCGCTTGCGGGCGTGGATTGCGGATTTATCGATCATTTGTCTCAGCTTGCCCATGGCATGGGCGATGCCGCGCGGCACTACTTGGATTCTGAAGTGCTCGAGGCGACCTTTGAGCCCGAACTCGACTATGCCGACGTACTGGGTCAGGAGGTCGCCAAGCGCGGCATGGCGCTGGCGGCAGCGGGTGAGCTCGGTTTGCTTATGATCGGGTCCCCGGGATCGGGCAAGACGATGCTCGCGCGTCGTATGACCGGCATCCTGCCCGAGCTTTCCGTTGAGGATCAACAGGAGGCGCTGTGCATCCATTCGGTTTTGGGTGAGAACATTGATGGCTTGTTGGCAGGGCACCGGCCCTTCCGCAGTCCCCATCACAGTATTTCGACCGCAGGTCTTATCGGCGGTGGGCGCCCGGTGCACCCGGGTGAGATCAGCCTTGCTCATGGCGGCGTGCTCTTTTTGGACGAGCTTGCTGAGTTTCCCACGGGTGTGCTGCAGACGCTGCGTCAGCCCATCGAACGCGGCTACGTCAGGATCGTACGCGTCGACGGGGCTTTTACCTTCCCGTCGCGCTTTCAGCTGCTGGCTGCGAGCAATCCCTGCCCCTGCGGCTTTTTGGGCGATCGTGAGGTACCGTGTCGCTGCTCGGCGGCGATGGTCGAGCGCTATCGGTCTAAACTGCGCGGTCCTTTGGCCGACCGTATCGACATGATGATCGATGTGACCCGTCCCGACCCTCAGGTGATTATCGAGGGCGCGGAGGGTATGTCGTCAGCTGAGTTACGTGACTACGTTGTGCGCGGTCGCGCTTTTCGCGCTTGGCGCGAATCCCGTATGGACGATGCTGATGCCGAGGCCGAGGATGACGAGACACGGTCCATTGACGGCGTCGTTTCGACCTTTGAGCTCGATGATGCGGCGGAGAAGTGTGTGCTCGGCCTGTCGAAGCGCACGCATCTCACGGGCCGCGGCATCGTGCGCCTGGTGCGTATCGCGCGTACCATCGCCGACGTCGCCGAGAGCGAGCAAGTGACGCAGGACCACGTGCTCGAGGCGGCGATGTACCAGGGAAGGAGGGACCAATGATGGCCGAGGGGACCTACGAGCTGCATCCAGGTGACGCGTTGTATCCCGAGACCGTTTTGGAGCTTTCTGATGTACCCCAGACACTCTATGTGCGCGGCAACCCCGAGGTGCTTTCGACGCCCGCGCTCTCCATCATCGGCGCGCGCAAGGCCTCTCCGTATGGTCTTGCCGTGGCAGAGCTTGCGGCAAAGGTTGCGGTCGAGGCGGGCGTGACGGTAGTTTCGGGCGGCGCGGTCGGTTGTGACCAGGCCTCGGGTTGGGCTGCGGTCAATGCCGGCGGCAAACACGTCGTGGTGCTGGGGACGGGCGCCGACGTGGTCTACCCGCGTTCGAGCGCGGGGCTTATTACGCGCACGCTCGATACGGGTGGCGCGGTCGTGTCGATCTCTCCGTGGGGCATGGGTCCGCGCAAGTTTGCCTTTCCGCGCCGCAATCGCGTAATCGCGGCCCTGTCGCAAGCCCTCTTTGTATCCGAGGCGGGTATGCCTTCCGGGACGTTTTCTACAGCCGAGGCTGCTATGGATTTGGGGCGAGAACTTCTTGCCGTGCCAGGGTCGATCCTATCGCCCGAGTCGCGTGGCACGAATTACCTCATTGCGAACGGTGCCTGCTGCATCATCGACGAGGAATCTATCGAGATGGCTATTTCACGCATCTACGGCACCCTGCGCTACTCGCGCCCCGATGCTCCCGGCATTGCCGACCTGGATCAAACACAGCAGACCGTGATGCATGCGCTCATCGCCTCTCCGCTCAAGGTCGACGACATCGCGGCGCTCGTCTCGCTCGATGCCGTCGGCGTACTCAAACTCCTGGGTTCGCTTGAGCTCGAGGGTCTTATCGAGCGCATGATGGATGGAAGGTATGCGCCCTCCAAGTTTGCCCTTCACGCTCAGACACCCTTCGGTCACAATGGAAAACATGTCAATTAGAAAGGTGTTTGCAGATGCTGTTTGATCAGGTGACGGTTATCGGTGGCGGTCTGGCGGGTTCGGAGTGCGCGATTCAGCTGGCAGATCGCGGGTTCGCCGTAAGGCTGTGCGAGATGCGCCCCCAGGTTAGCTCCCCGGCCCACCATACCGATCACCTGGCAGAGCTCGTCTGTTCCAATTCGTTTAAGTCGACCCGTCCGGATTCCGCGGCTGGATTGCTGAAGGCCGAGCTTGAGCGCATGGGTTCAGTCCTGCTCGATTGCGCCCATCGCGCGGCTGTTCCCGCCGGCGGTGCCCTGGCGGTCGACCGCGTCAAGTTTTCCGAGCTTGTCGAGGCCGAGGTTGCCGCCCGTCCCAATATCGAGGTCGCGCACGGCGAGGTCACGCAGATTCCCGAGGGCCACGTGGTCATTGCCGCGGGCCCGCTGTGTTCACCGGCGCTGAGCGAAGAGGTCATGAAGCTCGTCGGTGGCGACGCCCTTGCGTTCTTCGATGCCGCGGCGCCGATCGTCGATGCCTCCACGCTCGATATGGACGTGCTGTTCTCGCAGTCGCGCTACGAGGAGCAGGGGAGCGGCGACTATCTCAACGCTCCGCTCAATAAGGAGGAGTACGAGGCCTTTATCGAGGCGCTTACCACGGCCGACCGCGTGGTGCTCAAGGACTTTGAGGGCGGCGATCTGTTCCAGGCCTGCCAGCCTGCCGAGGAAGTTGCGCGCACCGGCAAGGACGCCATTCGCTTTGGCGCCATGAAGCCTGTCGGCCTCACCGATCCGCGAACCGGTCGTCGTCCCTGGGCGGCGATTCAGCTGCGTGCCGAGAATAAGGAGAAGACCGCCTATAACCTGGTGGGCTTCCAGACCAACTTGACCTTTGGCGAGCAGAAGCGCGTCTTCCATATGGTGCCGGGCCTGGAGAACGCTGAGTTCTTCCGCTACGGTGTCATGCACCGTAATACCTTTGTCGACGCCCCGCACGTGCTCGATGGCACCTTTGCCGTGCCCGGCACCGGCGTGCGCCTGGCCGGTCAGATCACCGGCACCGAGGGGTACATGGAAGCCGTGGCGACGGGTCTGCTCGCGGCGCTCAACACCTATGCCGAGGCTATCGGGGCCGCGGGCGTCGAGCTGCCGCGTGTGGGCGCCCTGGGTGCGCTCGTGGGCTATGCGACCGATCCTGCCACCGTGGGCTATCAGCCTATGCATGTCAACTTTGGCCTGGTGCCGCCACTCGAGGATGGTAAGCGCCGCAGCAAGCGCGACCGCTACCAGGCCTATGCGGACCGTGCGCTCGAGGCCCTTGATGCCTATCTGGCCACTCGCCCCGATTTGTTTGGAGGCGACCGGTCATAGCCTTTGACCTGTACGACACCGTCGACTCGTTTATCGCCTATATCTCACGTGTCGAGGGACTTTCTCCCAACACGGTGACGGCCTATGGCTCGAGGCTGGAGCGTTTTGCTGCCTGGTGCGAGCGTGAGGATATAGATGCTTTCGCTGCCGACGTGCGCACCATTCGTCGCTATCTTGCCGAACTTTCGCGTGAGCAGGTGGCTCCCCGAACGCTTGCGGCACACCTGTCTGCCATTCGCTCGCTCTATCGGTGGATGGCTGCCGAGGGGGTCGTGGAGGGCGATGTGGTCTCGGCAATTTCCTCGCCCAAGCTCCCGCGCGATCTACCCGGTGTGCTGACGACCCAACAGGTGGAGGCGCTGCTCAAGACGCCTGATACCTCAACACCCGTGGGACTGCGCGATGCGGCGATGCTCGAGCTGCTCTATGCCTCGGGCGCCCGTATCTCTGAGCTCGCAGCACTCAATGTGGAGTCCATTGTGTGGTCCGAACGCACGCTGCGCCTGTGGGGCAAGGGGAGCAAAGAACGTATCGTCCCTCTGTATCGTCGCGCGCTCGAGGCGACGCGTCTCTATATTGAGGAGGGGCGGCCGGAGTTGCTCGCTCAGGCAAAGCGCCGTGACCCCACTACCGGGCCGCATCCGCTGCTTATATCGGCGCGCGGTAATCGCATGAGTGCCGCCATACTCAGGCGGCGGTTCCATACTCTGGCGACACTCGCCGGCATTCCGGCCGACATCGCCCCGCATGCGATGCGCCATACCTTTGCGACCGACTTGCTCGAGGGCGGTGCGGACCTGCGCTCGGTTCAAGAGCTGCTGGGTCATGCGAGCCTGTCCACGACGCAGATCTACACGCACCTCACGCCCGATCGGCTCAAACGTGCCGTGGCTCAAGCCCATCCCCGAGGCGAATAGTGGCTGGGACGTCCCGCGCCGCACTCAGGTGTGTGGTTTTGATTGCGGGTTGGCACGAAGATGCATTCCTGCTATCATTCATCGGGTTGCTTCACGGCAACATGTTTTTATCACGCACGCGCGGCTACTTCATACCGTGGTGCCCGGGCTTTGGTAGCACATGTCCGGGTTGGTTTTGGAGGATGACCCCGCGCGGAGGCAAACCACAGGAGGTTTAACATGGCTACCAAGATTAATATCCGCACCCTGCTCGAGGCCGGCTGCCACTTCGGTCACCAGACCCGTCGCTGGAACCCCAAGATGAAGCCGTTCATCTTCGGTGAGCGCAACGGCATCTACATCCTCGACCTCAAGCAGACCATCCTCGACGCCGACCAGGCCTACACCTTCGTCAAGAACGTCGCCAAGGGTGGCAACGTGCTGTTCGTCGGCACCAAGAAGCAGGCTCAGGAGGCCGTCAAGAACGCTGCTGAGCGCGCTAATATGCCCTACATCAACCAGCGTTGGCTCGGCGGTATGCTGACCAACTTCGTCACCATCCGCTCCCGCATCAACCGCATGGAGGAGCTCGAGGCCATGGTCGAGGACGGCCGCATGGCAGTGCTCCCCAAGAAGGAGCAGGCTGTGCTCGGCAAGGAGCTCACCAAGCTCCAGACCAACCTCGGTGGCGCCCGCGACATGAAGGGTCTGCCCCAGGCTCTCTTCGTCATCGACACTAAGCGCGAGGAGAACGCCATCAAGGAGGCTCAGCGCCTGAACATCCCCGTCGTCGCTCTGATCGACACCAACTCCGATCCCGACGAGGTCGAGTACGGCATCCCCTGCAACGATGACGCTATCTCCGCTGTCACCCTTATGTGCGAGCTCATGGCTGACGCCTGCCTCGCTGGCTCCGGTAAGGAGCAGGTCTCCGAGGCCGAGATGGCCGCTGAGCCCAAGGCCGAGTAAATCAGTCTTAGTTAATTCTTTTTCATCTCTTTGAAAGGAACCACAATGGCCCAGATTACCGCCGCTATGGTCAAGCAGCTCCGCGAGATGACCGACTCCCCGATGATGGAGTGCAAGAAGGCTCTCGTCGAGGCTGACGGCGACATGGACGCCGCTGTCGACGTTCTGCGTAAGAACGGCCTTGCCAAGGCTGCCAAGAAGGCTGGCCGTGAGACCAACGAGGGCGCTGTCGCCGCGTTCGTCTCCGAGGATGGCAAGACCGGCGCTCTGCTCGAGCTCTCCTGCGAGACCGACTTCGTTGGCTCCAACGCCAAGTTCACCGGCTTTGCTTCTAAGGTCGCTGAGGTTGTCGCTACCACCGAGCCTGCTGACGTCGACGCTCTGCTCGAGAAGCCGATGGGCGAGGAGACCGTTTCCTCCGAGCTCACCGAGATGATTCACATCATGGGCGAGAACATGAAGATCTCCCGCTTCGCTGCCCGCAAGGCCGAGAACGGCGCGCTCGCTTCTTACATCCACATGGGTGGTAAGATCGGCGTCCTCGTCGAGTTCGCCTTCGAGAAGGCCGAGACCGCTCAGGCTGAGTCCTTCAAGACCTTCGCTCACGACGTTGCCCTTCAGGTTGCCGCCGTCGCCCCGATCTGCGCTACCCGCGATCAGGTTCCGGCCGAGACCGTCGAGCACGAGAAGCAGATCTACATGGCCCAGGCTGCCGAGTCCGGCAAGCCCGAGGCTATCCAGGAGAAGATGGCTGTTGGCCGTCTGGAGAAGTTCTACAAGCAGTCCGTGCTCACCGAGCAGGAGTTCATCAAGGACAGCTCCCTCACCATCAAGAAGTACGCTGAGCAGGTCTCCAAGGAGCTCGGCGACACCATTACCGTCGTTGCCTTTGACCGTCTGGTCCGTGGCGAGTAAATAAGCTCTTGTAGCTGGTAATGAGCAGGCTGTGGGTTTTACTCACAGCCTGCTTTTTCATGGCTCTTATCAGAGCCTTTGATATCATATTGAGAGTCTAATTAAAGGAGGATCGCTTTGTCCGACATCCGATATAAACGAGTGCTTCTTAAGCTTTCCGGCGAAGCGCTGATGGGCGACGGCCAATATGGCATCGACCCCAAGGTTACCGATCATCTTGCCAAGCAGGTCAAGGAGCTGCTCGCCGTTGGCCATGAGGTCGGCGTCGTTGTCGGCGGCGGCAATATTTTCCGCGGCATGGCAGGCGCTGCCGGTGGCATGGAGCGTGCTCAGGCCGACTACATGGGCATGCTCGCGACCGTTATGAACGCGCTCGCCCTGCAGGATGCTTTCGAGCATAACGACGTTCCCTGCCGTGTGATGAGCGCTATCCAGATGAACGAGATCTGCGAGCCCTATATTCGCCGTCGCGCCATCAACCACCTTTCCAAGGGCAACGTCGTTATTTTTGCCGCCGGTTCGGGCAATCCGTACTTTACGACCGACACCGCCGCGGCTCTTCGTGCGTGCGAGATCGGCGCCGAGATTCTGATTAAAGCCACCAAGGTTGACGGCATCTACGACAAGGATCCCGTCAAGTGCGCCGATGCCGTCCGTTTTGACAAGATTACCTATCACGAGGTTCTCGTTCGCGGTCTGCAGGTTATGGATTCCACAGCTACGGCCCTGTGCCAGGATAACCGTATGCCTATTTTGGTCCTCAACATCGATGGCGAGGACACCGTCAAGCGCGCGCTCGCGGGTGAGCCCGTCGGCACGCTCGTCTATCAGGAGGATTAAGCATGGCAGAGAACATCACCGCCCATATGGACAAGTCGCTCGAGTCCCTCAAGCATAACTTCTCCAAGGTTCGTACCGGTCGTGCCAACGCCAACATTCTGTCCGACATCACCGTCGATTATTACGGTGTCCCCACGCCGGTCACGCAGGTTGCCGCCGTCAAGACCCCCGAGGCTCACATGCTGCTCATCGAGCCGTGGGATAAGGCGCTCATCAATGCTATCGTCAAGGCCATCGGCGCTTCCGATCTGGGTATTACCCCCAACTCCGATGGCACCGTCGTTCGTCTTCCGTTCCCGGCTCCCACTGAGGAGCGCCGTCGCGAGCTCGTCAAGGAGTGCCGCGAGTACGCCGAGCAGGCCAAGGTGTCTATCCGTAACATCCGTCGCGACTTCAACAACAAGCTCGAGCGCGATGAGGAGCTCACCGAGGACGACGTACGTCGCGAGCAGGCCAAGGTCCAGAAGCATACCGATGAGTATGTCGCCAAGGTCGAGGAGCTTCTGAAGGAAAAAGAAGCCGAGGTCATGGAGATCTAAGGTGCAATACGACGAGCATAAACTGGTCGAGTACTTTGCCGACGCCCCTGCGGGCGTCGGTTTTTCCGACCTTGACCTCAATAACATTCCGCACCATATCTCGTGCATCATGGACGGCAACGGTCGTTGGGCCACGTCGCGCGGTCTTGCACGCACCGAGGGCCACAAGGCGGGTATCGTCTCGCTGCGCGAGATCATTACCGCCTGCGTGCGCCTGGGCGTCGACGTGCTTTCGGCCTATGCATTTTCGACCGAAAACTGGAATCGACCGCAGCACGAAGTCAACGTTCTGATGCACCTGTTTGCCAAGACGTTTATCGACGAGCTGCCGCTTCTGAAGCGCGAAAATGTGCGCGTAGTCTTTTTGGGTGACATTTCCGCGCTGCCCAAGAAGACTCGCGACGTTTTTGAGCGCGGTCTTGCCGAGTGCGCCGATCACACCGGTATGACGCTGGCGCTTGCCGTCAACTACGGCGCGCGTGCCGAGATTACCCGCGCTGTCCGTCAGATCGCATCCGACGCTGCCGCCGGTAAGATCGATCCTGCCGCAATTGATGACGACATGGTGGCTTCCCACCTCTATACCGCCGGTCTTCCCGATCCCGAACTTGTGATTCGCACCTCTGGTGAGCTGCGCCTTTCGAACTATCTGCTGTGGCAGGTGGCTTATTCCGAATTCTACGTCACCGATACCTATTGGCCCGACTTTGATCGTTGGGGCCTTGTCGACGCCATTTTGGCCTATCAGGGCCGTGACCGTAGGTTTGGTGGACTGAGCAAGACCGAGGAGGCTTAATCGTGTCCGATCGTCCCAAGGCATCTGCTCCCAAGACGCCAGTTTCCGCGGCGCCTGCGCGCAAGGCTGCCACTGCGGGAGCGCCTGCAGCGAAGAGCGGCACCGGTTCGTGGCTGGCGGGCTTTATTACCCGTGCCGCCGCCGGTATCGTCTACGCCGTTGTCTTTATCCTGTGCCTGGTTTTGGGTATCGTGCCCACGGCCATCTTTGTTTCTGTCATGAGCGGTCTGTGCTGCTATGAGTTTTTCCGTATGACAAGGCTCGATGGCAAGATGGCTAACGAGCGCATGGGTATCGCTGCCGCCGTACTCTTTCCGCTGTCGGCACTGGGCGATTCGCTGCTGTTGAACGCCCTGCTGTTCGCTTTGATGCTTGCGGTTGGTATCTGGTATGTCTGGTCTCCGCGCACTCGCATCTCTGATGTTGCCGTGACGCTCATGGGTCCCATCTACACTGGCTTTATGCTGTCGGCTATCGTGCTGCTGCGCGATGCCGTGCCCGGTTTTGCCGGCGCCCTGCTTTCAGTGGGCGTTTGCGCGTCCCTTTGGGTCTCCGATTCGTTTGCCTACATCGTGGGCAGCCGTATCGGCAAGCACAAGATGGTTCCCAAGATCTCCCCCAAAAAGAGCTGGGAGGGGTTTGCCGGCGGCATCTTGGGCTCGGTTTTGATTTGGCTCATCCTGTGGGCGACGCACTTCTACAAGCTCAGCCTGCCCTATGCGCTGCTGTGCGGCGTGGTCGTGTCCATTCTGGGCGTTATCGGCGACCTTATCGAGTCGCGCATCAAGCGCGGTGTGGGCGTCAAGGATTCCGGCAACCTTATCCCGGGCCACGGCGGAATGCTCGATCGTAGCGATTCGCTTATCTTCGGTTGCATCACCGCACAGCTGTTGCTGATGATCGGAGGCGTGCTGTAATGTCCTTCCAGACGACGTATGGCCCCGATGGACGCCTTCGCGTTGCCATCCTGGGTTGTACGGGCTCTATCGGCACCCAGGCGCTCGATGTGTGCCGCCAGCATGCCGATCGCCTGCAGGTGACGGCGCTGTCCGTTAATTCCAGCACCTCGGAGCTCGTTGCCGCTGCCCGCGAGTTCTCGGTTCCGGCGGTTGCCGTTGCCGATGTCGCTCATGGCGATGACGCCGTGCTGCAGGAGTTGCCCGAGGGCACACAGCTCGGCGTTGGCGCGCAGGCGGTTTGCGAGCTCGCGCGTCGCGACGATGTCGACTGCGTGCTCGTCGCTATTGTGGGCGCCGCCGGTCTCGAGGCGAGCCATGCGGCCTTGACCTCGAATAAGCGCCTTGCCCTTGCCAACAAGGAGTCCCTCGTCGTCGGTGGCGACTTGCTTATGCCGTTGGCACAACCGGGCCAGCTTATTCCGGTCGACTCTGAGCATTCCGCCATCTACCAGTGCTATCTGGGGGAGAACCCGCGCGAGGCCCACTGCATTTGGCTCACCTGCTCGGGCGGTCCGTTCTTTGGCCGCACGCGCGACGAGCTCGATCGCGTGACGCGTGCCGATGCCCTCGCGCATCCCACGTGGGCCATGGGTGCCAAGATTACCATTGACTCCGCCACCCTCATGAACAAGGGCCTGGAGCGCATTGAGGCCATGCATCTGTTTAACTGCGACCTCGATTTCATTAACGTGGTCGTGCAGCGTCAGTCCAAGATTCACTCTATGGTCGAGTTCGTCGACGGCTCCGTGATGGCGCATCTCGGTGCATCCGACATGCGTATTCCCATCCAGTTCGCGTTCTCGTATCCCGAGCGTTGGGATACTCCGGCGCCTCGTATCGATTTCCGCGAGCTGGGGCAGCTCACGTTTGATGCTGCCGACATGGATACCTTCCGCTGTCTGGCACTGGCCGAGCGTGCTGGCAAGACGGGTGGCACCATGCCGTGCGTGCTCAATGCCGCCAACGAGGTCGCCGTCGATGCCTTCCTGCACGATGGCTGCAGCTTTACCGATGTCGATCGCATTGTGGAATCCTGCATGGACGCCCACGATATGCAGGTGGTCGATTCGTTTGAGCAGCTTCGCGACATCGATGCGTGGGCGCGTGAAAAGGCTGCGCAGGTGCTCGCCGCAACCCGTTCCTAACCCATAAGGATTGCTTTTTCGTTTTATGGATACTGTTCTGAGCGTTCTCTCATCGGTCTTTTGGGGCCTGCTGATGCTTTCCGTCCTCGTGTTTTTGCACGAGGGCGGCCACTTTTTGGCGGCGCGTGCTTGCGGCGTCCGTGTGACCGAGTTCTTTTTGGGTCTGCCGTGCCGCTTTGACATCCATTACACGTCGCGTCGCATTGGAACCAAGTTTGGCGTGACCCCGCTGCTGCTGGGTGGCTACGCTGCCATCTGCGGTATGGATCCGACCGATGTTTCGTGCGCCGATCGCGTGCTCGCGGCTATCTATCGTCATGGTCGCGTGACCGTGGCCGACCTTGCTGTCGAGCTCGAACTTTCCGAGGAGGATGTGCTCGAGGCATGCGCCCTTTTGCTGGGCTGGGGCTCCATCGCGCCCTGGTATGAGGAAGGGGAGAAGCCCTCGCCGAGCTACTATCCCACCAAGTACCAGACTCTGCCGCGTGACGCGGCGGGTTATACCACCTTTGACGGCCGTCGGTTCGATTGCGGGCATGCGACTGCCGAGGGCGATGTATGGGAACTGCCGTGCGACGAGGCCGAATTCCTTGCGCGCGAGCGCTCGCACACCTATTTGGGCCAGGGCTTTGTCAAGCGTGCCTTTATGCTGCTTGCGGGCATTATCGTCAATATCCTGACGGGTTTTTTGCTCCTTATGAGCATCTATTCCATCGCAGGTGTCACCGTGCCGGTGGATACCAATGTGATTGGCCAGGTTGACGAAGGCTCGATTGCCGCCTCGGCGGGAATCGAGGGCGGCGACGCGATTCTTTCGGTCGACGGAGTATCGTGCTCTACCTGGATGGACGTTTACGATGCCATCGGCAAGGCTGCCGGTAAGGACGATATCGCCATTGAGTACGAGCGTGACGGCAAGCAGCATTCGACCACGGTTGCGCTCAAAGAGGACGATCGCCTAGGTGTGTATGCCTCTACGCAGGTGGTCCGTTTAGACCCCATCACGTCGGCTCGCCTGTCGTTCTCCTATGTTGTGCAGACAGCGGAGGGCGTGATGCGCCTGCTCCAGCCGCAGCATACGATGGAGATTCTCGATCAGTCCTCTTCGATCGTGGGTATTAGCGTTATGTCCTCACAGGCTGCTGCTGCCGGCCCTGCCACGTTCCTTTCGTTTGCCGCCCTCATTTCATTCTCGCTTGGCTTTATGAACCTGCTGCCCATCCCGCCACTCGATGGCGGCAAGCTAGTCATCGAGATCATTCAGAAGATTGCGGGCCGCGAGCTTCCGCTCAAGGTCCAGACGATTGTGAGCTATGTGGGCATCGCGCTCTTTGCGCTGCTGTTTGTCTATATGCTTCGTTCCGACATCCTTCGATTTATTTTGTAGGGGAGTGTTTGGATTGTCTTTATCCCATCCTTTGCCTCGCGAGCTGACGCGCCCCGTGCATGTGGGCGGCGTGCAGATCGGTGGCGGCGCGCCGGTGGTGGTCCAATCTATGACCTGCACCGATACCGCTGATGCCCAGGCAACGCTTGCGCAAGTGTGCGCGTTGGCGCAGGCTTGCTGCGATATCGTGCGCGTGAGCGTGCCCTCCGAGGCCGCGCTTGAGGGCTTCCGCACCATCTGTGCCGAGTCTCCGGTGCCCATTGTCGCCGATATCCACTTTAACCATAAGCTCGCCATTGGTGCCGTTGAGGCCGGTGCCGCCAAGCTGCGCATCAATCCCGGCAATATCGGCGATTGGGCCAAGGTTGACGCGGTGATCGATGCTGCGGGTGCCGCGGGCTGTGCGATTCGCATTGGCGTGAACGCGGGCTCGCTTGAGCAAGATATTGCCGAGCGCGACGACCTCACGCAGCCCGAAAAGCTCGTGATGTCGAGCGAGCGCTTCGTCAAGCACTTTGAGGATCGCGGCTTTACGAACATTGTGCTTTCGGCCAAGGCCCATAGCGTGCAAACGACGCTCGATACCTATCGAGCCCTGTCACGTGAGATTCCCCACGTTCCGCTTCACCTGGGCGTGACGGAGGCGGGGACCAAGCTTCAGGGCACCATCAAGAGCTCTGTAGGCTTGGGTATCTTGCTTTCCGAAGGCATCGGCGACACCATGCGTGTGTCGCTCACGGCCGATCCGGTTGAGGAGCCGCCGGTCGCCTGGGGAATTCTACAGTCGCTGGGCCTGCGTCGCCGTGGTCCCGAGATTGTCTCGTGCCCCACGTGCGCCCGCTGCCAGGTTAACCTCATTCCCATCGCCGAGGAGGTCACCGAGCGGCTTAAGAACTATTCCGCGCCGCTTTCGATTGCCGTCATGGGATGTGCCGTTAATGGCCCCGGCGAGGCTTCTGATGCCGACCTGGGCGTTGCTTGCGGACGTGGTCAGGCCTTGCTCTTTTCGCATGGCCAGATCATTGGTAAAGTAGCTGAGGACCAAATTGTCGACGCGCTTATGGCAGAGGTCGACAAGCTTATTGAGGAGAAATAAATGACCCGAGCAATGTATATGTCTAAGCTCTATGCGCCGACGCTTAAAGAGGATCCGGCGGACGCTGAGCTCGCCAGCCACCGCCTGCTGCTCCGTGCCGGCATGATCCGCAAGGAGGCCGCCGGTCTGTATTCCTACCTGCCGCTCGCATGGCGCTCGATTCGCAAGATTGAGAACATCGTGCGCGACGAGATGGACGCCGCCGGCGCCCAGGAGCTTATGATGCCTATCATGGTCGATGCCGAGTTGTGGCGTGAGTCCGGCCGTATCGATGCCTATGGCAAGGAGCTTGTGCGCTTTGACGACCGTCATGGTCGCGAGTTCGTGCTGGGCCCCACGCACGAGGAGACCGTCACGGCCCTGGTGCGCAACGAGCTGCGCTCCTATAAGCAGCTGCCAGTGAACCTCTATCACATCCAGGATAAGTTCCGCGACGAGTTCCGTCCCCGTTTTGGCCTGATGCGCGGTCGCGAGTTCATCATGAAGGATGCCTACAGCTTCTCCGCCACGCAGGAGAGCTTGCAGGAGGAGTATGACAAGATGAAGCAGGCCTACGCTAACATTTGCGAGCGCTGCTACATCAAGGCCTTGCCCGTCGTTGCCGACTCTGGCGAGATCGGTGGCGATACCTCCGTCGAGTACATGGCTTTGGCCGACGCCGGCGAGGCTTCTCTCGTCTATTGCGATGACTGCGGTTTTGCCGCCGATGATGAGGCTGCAAGCACCAAGGTCGTCGTGACTGAGGGTCCCGGTGACGGTACGCTTACCAAGGTCGAGACTCCGGGCATGGGCACCATTGAGGCCGTTGCTAAGTTCTTTGGGTTCCCCGAGAACGGCACGCGCAAGTCCCTGGCGCTCATCGATGCCGAGGGCAAGCCCGTCGTGGCCATCGTCCCGGGCGATCATGAGCTCAATGACTGCAAGGCCGAGCATGTCTTTGGCAAGGGTTATCGCATGATGACGGACGAGGAGCTCCAGACCTACGGTCTGCACAAGGGCTTTATCGGACCTGTTAACCTGCCCGAGGGCATCCGTCTGGTGTGCGACGAGAGCCTGCGCGAGTCCAAGCAGTGGGCCTGCGGTGCCAACGAGGTCGATTATCACTTTACCGGTGCCTGCCCCGAGCGCGACTTTACCGTCGATGAGTGGGCAGATCTGGTCACCGTCGTTGCCGGCGATCCCTGCCCGCACTGCGGCAAGCCGCTCTCTGCTGCTCGCGGCATCGAGGTCTCGCAGGTCTTCCAGCTGGGTACCAAGTATTCCGAGGCCATGGGCGCCACCTTTATGGACGAGGACGGCAAGGAGAAGCCGCTTATCATGGGTTGCTACGGCGTGGGCGTGTCCCGCTCGCTTGCTGCCGTCGTGGAGCAGCACAACGACGAGCACGGTATCGTCTGGCCGGTTTCCGTTGCCCCGTACGAGGTCGCTGTGATTCCGCTCGATCCCAAGAAGGAGGAGTGCGCAACCGTCTGCGACCAAATCGTCGAGGGCTTGTGCGCCGAGGGTATTGAGGTCGTCGTCGACGATCGCGATGAGCGTCCCGGCTTTAAGTTTGCCGACAACGACCTTATGGGCTTCCCGTATCAGGTCGTTCTGGGCAAGCGTGGCCTCAAGAATGGCACGGTGGAGCTCAAGGACCGTGCTACCGGCGAGCGTGAGGACGTGGCGATCGACGAGGTCGTCGATAAGGTCGCCGAGCTTGTGAAGGCTGCCCGTCGCTAATCGACGTTTCTGCTATTTGACGCAATTGCGAGACTGCCCCGTATCTCTCTTAGGATGAGATGCGGGGCAGTCATTTTTTGTTGTAGGGATTAGTTCGACGGGTAAGAGAAAACCCCACAGCCCATATGAGCTGTGGGGTTTCCCTTTGTGCCTCCGATGCGAAGTGAATCGCTCAGATTTTACTGATAATCGACGACGTCGATCCAGTTCTTCAGGAACTCATCGTTCACGTTGCGCTTACGAGCGAGCTCGGAAGCGGCGACGATGCTCGTCCACTGACGCACGACCTGCATGGGCATGTCGGCGCGGTCGCAGTAGAGCTCCAGGTAGGCCTCAGCCTGATCCTTGCTGTTGAGGGCGAAGAGCAGGTAGGTGGTGGCAACGTCGGCAGCAGGGGAGCCCTGGGTGGCGTGTGCCCAGTCGCACACATAGAGCTGGCCGTCGTCGCCGACGATGATGTTGGAGGGGTTGAAGTCGCCGTGGCAGACCTTGAACTCCTTGGTCATGCCGTCCAGACGCTCCTGAAGGTTGTAGCGCGTGGTGGCATTGAGCTGATCAAGGCTGTCGATCATGCGGGCGAACTTGTCGCGCTGACGGTTGAGCAGCGGGGAGGTGTAGCCGTGGATCTCGATCTGGAGGTCGACGAACATCTCGAGATACTCACCAAAGCGCTGGGGCTCGGCAGTCATCTTCTCGGCAAGGGTGGTGCCCGGAACCTTCTCGGTCACGAGTGCCCAGCCGTTGGCGTTCTCGAGCTGGGAAACCTCGAGAGCCTTGGGGCTGCGGATGCCGCACTCATTGATGCGGGCAAGATTCAAAGCCTCGTTGAACACGTCGGAGACAGGCTTGGTCTCGTTAAAGACCTTGACGATCTTGTCGCCCAGGTCGTAAACGACCTTGTTGCCACGGCGGACGAGCTCGGTCTTGGAATCGGGTAGCAGCATGGTTGCATCCTTTCAACGATGCGATAGAAGCGACGGCGGGGGTGTGTGAAACACCCGTGCACCCCCGCCGTTAAAAACCGTGCTAAAACTAGCAGACGGCGTAGTCCTGAGGCTCGCGGCCGTAGTAGGCGTCCAGGTAGAGCTCCTTGATCTCGCTCATGAGCGGGTAGCGCGGGTTAGCGCCGGTGCACTGGTCGTTGAATGCCTGCTCGGTCATCTCGTCGAGGGTGTCGAGGAAGTACTGCTCGTCGACACCGTAGTCGGCGATGGTCTTCTTGACGCCGATGAAGTCCTTGAGCTCCTCGAGCTTCGTGATGAAGTTCTCGAAGACCTCCTTGTCGTCCTTGCCCTCGATGCCGCAGTACTTGGCCATCTCGGCGTAGTTGTGCAGTGCGTTGGGGTAAGGATACTGGGAGAAGGTACCCATCTTGACGGGAGCCTCGGCGGCGTTGTAGCGCATGACGCGGGTCAGGATGACGGCGTTGGCGAGGCCGTGAGGCAGGTGATGGAAGGCGCCGAGCTTGTGGGCCATGGAGTGGTTGAGGCCCAGGAAGGCGTTGGCGAAGGCCATACCGGCCATGCAGGAGGCGTTGTGCATCTCCTCGCGGGCATGCGGGTCCTTGGCGCCGTTCGTGAAGCTGGAGGGCAGGTTCTCGAAGACGAGCTTAGCAGCGCGCTCCGAGAGGCCCTTGGTGTAGTCGGAAGCCATGATGGAGACGTAGGACTCGATGGCGTGGGTCATGACGTCGATGCCGGAGGCAGCGGTCAGGCCGCGCGGGGCGGTCATGCAGTTGTCGGCGTCGACGATAGCCATGTTGGGGAGCAGCGCGTAGTCGGCGAGCGGCCACTTGATGCCGGTCTCCTTGTCGGTGATGATGGCGAACGGCGTGCACTCGGAACCGGTACCCGAAGAGGTCGGGACGGCGACGAAGTAGGCTTTCTTGCCCATCTCGGGGAAAGTGAAGATACGCTTGCGGATGTCCATGAAGTCCATGGCCATGTCCTCAAACTTGCACTCGGGGTGCTCGTACATCATCCACATGATCTTGCCGGCGTCCATAGCGGAGCCACCGCCGACGGCGATGATGACGTCCGGCTCAAAGAGAGCCATCTGCTTGGCGCCGCGACGTGCGCACTGCAGCGACGGATCGGGCTCGACGTCGTAGAAGCAGTCGTGGGCGATGCCCATCTCGTCGAGCTTGGCCTCGATGGCGCGGGTGTTGCCATTCTTGAAGAGGAACTGGTCGGTGACGATGAAGGCGCGCTTCTTGCCCATGACGGTACCGAGCTCGTCGAGGGCGACGGGCGTGGAACCCTTCTTGAAGTAGACCTTCTCAGGAGCGCGGAACCACAGCATGTTCTCACGGCGCTCGGCCACAGTCTTAACGTTGATCAAGTGCTTCACCCCAACGTTCTCGGAGACGGAGTTGCCGCCCCAGGAGCCGCAGCCCAGGGTCAGAGACGGCTTCATGCCAAAGTTGTACAGATCACCGATGCCGCCGTGCGAGGACGGGGTATTGATGACGATACGGCAGGCCTTCATGACGTGCTCGAACAGGCTGATCTTCTCGGCCTGGGCGGGGTGCACGTACAGAGAGGCGGTGTGGCCCGGGCCACCGGCGAGCACCAGGTGCTCGGCCTTGTCGACGGCCTCCTGGAAGTTCTTGGCGTGGTACATGGCCAGGACCGGGGAGAGCTTCTCGTGGGAGAACTCCTCCTTGGCGGGGTCGGTGGAGGTGACCTCGGCGATCAGGATCTTGGTCTTGGCGGGAACCTCGATGCCTGCGAGCTCGGCGATCTTGGCGGCAGCCATGCCGGGAATGCGGTGATCGAGGGCGCCGTTCTTGAACATGGCGGCACGCAGGGCCTCCATCTCGGCACCCTGCTTGACGAAGTAGCAGCCGCGCTTCTGGAACTCGGCCTTAACCTGGTCATAGATGGTGTCGATGACGGTCACGGACTGCTCGGAAGCGCAGATCATGCCGTTGTCGAAGGTCTTGGAGTGGATGATGGAGTTGACGGCGAGCAGCACGTCGGCGGTGTCGTCGATGACGACCGGGGTGTTACCGGCGCCAACGCCCAGGGCGGGCTTGCCCGAGGAGTAGGCGGCCTTGACCATGCCCGGGCCACCGGTGGCGAGGATGATGTCGACGTCGCGCATGACCATGTTGGTCAGCTCGATGGAGGGGACATCGACCCAGCCGATGATACCCTCGGGGGCGCCGGCCTTGACGGCGGCGTCGAGCACGAGCTTGGCGGCGGCGATGGTGCACTTGGCGGCAGCCGGGTGCGGGGAGATGATGATGGCGTTGCGGGTCTTCAGGCTGATCAGCGTCTTGAAGATCGCAGTGGAGGTGGGGTTGGTCGTCGGGATGACGGCGCCCACGATACCGATGGGCTCGGCGATCTTGGTGATGCCATAAGCCTCGTCGCGCTCCAGGACACCACAGGTCTTGGTGTTCTTGTAAGCGTTGTAGATGTACTCTGCGGCGTAGTGGTTCTTGATGACCTTGTCCTCAAGAACGCCGCGGCCGGTCTCCTCGATGGCCATCTTCGCCAACGGGATACGAGCCTTGTTGGCGGCCATGGCGGCCTCATAGAAGATCTTGTCGACCTGCTCCTGCGTGTACGTAGCAAAAAGCGCCTGGGCCTCTCGCATCTGAGCGAGCTTAGCCTCAAGCGCCTCTACGTTGTCCACAATTGCGGGAGTAGTGTTTTCCGGTGACTTTTTCACCATTTGTGTCTCCTTGCGATCGGAGATTTACCCTACGTCTTGCATGATAGCAATAAATAATTCGGTAAACGGCAAGATTCCCGTAAAAGGCACACTAAAACGCTTCAATAAACTGAAGCGTTTTAACTAAAACTATCTGCCAGTGCATCGCCCCGCTCATTGGGGACAGACTTACATGAGTGGTTTCACTCATTTGGGACAGACATCGATTTGCGATTTTGTCGTTTTGGGCCTGTTTTTGTTGCTGATTGGATATAAATAGGTCACAGGCTCAGCATTTCGCGTTCCTTCTCTCCTTTTAGGTGTTGCCTGTACGGCTTTGAAAGGAGAGACCATGCCCCGATGCGCCCGCGAAATTTCGCTCACCGGCTATTACCACGTCTTTGACCGCGGTAACTCCAAACAGATCATTTTTGAAGATGATTCCGACCGCTATCGTTTCCTATCGGACATATCGGACAGGTTTGCGTGCCATGACGTGGCGGTGTTGGCCTGGTGTCTTATGGACAACCACTTCCATTTGATGGTTGATGACCCATATGACAACCTTTCAAAGGCAATGCAGTGCGCGCTGACGGCGTATGCCAAGTATTTCAATGGGAAAACGGGAAGAACGGGCCATCTGTTTGACAATCGCTATTCGCGGGTCGCGGTTGAGTCGGACACGCAGGCAGTGCAGCTGCTCGACTATATTCATCTCAATCCCGTGAAGGGTGCGTTTGACTCGCTCGAGGCGTACCGCTGGTCAAGCTATAAGGCGTATCAGCTGGGCTATGATCCCTTTGACATCTGTGATGCGGCCCCTATGCTTGATGTTGTCGGAGGCTCCCGTCGCTATTGCGAGCATCTCAAGAAAGTTGCCGGGCGCATCTGGTCAGTGGAGGTTCTTCCGCGCCGGCGGATCCCCGATGAGGAGGCCCTTTTCGTTGCGCGCGAAGTCCTGACGAGCATAGATCCTGCGTTGCTCAAGGCCCTGCCACGCCCCGAACGCGATGCCTGCCTGCTGAGGCTCAGGCGGGCACATCTCACGGTCAAGCAAATTGCCCGTATCACCGGTATCGGCGCCACAAGCGTGACCAAGGCTACTGCAGGCTGGAAGGATGCAGCGTGAGATAGGGGCCGGAGCCGATCGGGACGCCGCATGCGTGCGTCATGTCTGTCCCCAATGCGTGAAAACACTCATGTAAGTCTGTCCCCAATGAGTGCAAAAAAGGCGCCCTCCGTGGGGGAGGACGCCTTTGGTAAGTTCTATATGAACGCGAGGTCTTTGACCCGGAGAGTCCGAGGTACTTGTTGGTAAGACCTTATTTAGGAGCGCGCAACCTTGCCGGACTTGAGGCAGGTGGAGCAAACGTTCATCTTGCGACGGTGACCATCGACGACGACGTAAACGCGCTGGATGTTGGGGCGGAACTTACGGTTGGTGACGCGGTGAGAGTGGCTGATGGAGCGACCGGCAACGGGGTGCTTACCGCAAACTTCGCAAACTTTGGACATAACTGACCCTCCTTGGGCGACAAACGAACATGTCGCGTTAACAAACAAGCCTGAACTATAGCACAGAAGCAGCTCCCTGTGCGTAATCTACACAGAGATATTCCTCTTTTGGCGATAGTGCTCACGCCACGGCCCTGGACGTAGATCCGATTTGCGTGCAGCAGAGGGGATTATGCCAGCTCGTGCGTGCGTTTTCAAGCTCGTCCCACAAATATATATAGGTTTATGGAGCATTGGGCTCCGTTTACGGATTGTTCTGTATTTATGCTCGCAATTAAGCTCGAGGTTGGCTACACTATCCCTTGACCATTAAAGGGGTACGAGATACCCACATGGAATTACATAGCTGCCAAAGAGCAGCCCTTCCTGTGGGTGTCTGGTCCGCTTTAAGCGGTCGGGCATCTATTTTTTTGACTGTGTCAGCAGTCAAGACATGTGAGGAAGGAGATCGATGGGCACGACTTCCCCCAAGGCGGTCATCATGGACGAGACCGCCGTCAATCGAGCGATGACCCGCATCGCGCACGAGATTCTCGAGCGCAACGAGGGCTGTGAAGACCTCGCTCTGGTCGGCATCGTCACGCGCGGCGACCTTCTGGCAAAGAAGCTCGCCGAGGAGATCAAGGAGATCGAGGGCGTCGACGTTCCGCTCGGCAGCCTGGACATCAGCTTCTATCGCGATGACTATGCGACCAATTTCGCTCCCGCGATCCACGCTACCAACATTCCCTTCAGCGTCGACGGCAAGCGCGTCGTGCTGGTGGACGACATCCTGTATACGGGCCGTACTATCCGCGCCGCTCTGGATGCCGTCATGGACCTGGGCCGTCCGAGCCGCATCGAGCTGGCAGTTCTCGTTGACCGCGGTCACCGTGAGCTCCCCATCTCGCCGGACTTTGTCGGCAAGAACGTTCCCTCGTCGCATGAGGAGAACGTGCACCTATATATGAAGGAAGTCGACGGCCACACCGCCGTCGAGATTAACGACGTCGCGCCGGGTTCCCACGTGGGCTCCGCGCCGCTGGGAGGTGAGTAGTACCGTGGCGTTCAACCATAAGCACCTGATCGACATTACCGAGTACTCCGAAGAGGACATCAAGCTCATCCTCGAGACCGCCAAGGCGTTCTCTGAGGTCAACGAGCGTGCGATCAAGAAGGTCCCCACGCTCAAGGGCAAGACCATCGTCAACATGTTCAACGAGCCCTCGACGCGCACCCGCAGCTCCTTCGAACTCGCCGAGAAGCGTCTTTCGGCCGACAGCCTCAACTTTGGCGGCTCCTCGACCTCCACGGTCAAGGGCGAGAGCCTCGTCGACACCGTCGAGACCCTCAACGCCTACAAGATTGATTGCATCGTCGTTCGCGATAAGCACGCCGGTGCTCCCTACATCGTCACGCAGAACTCGCCCGCGAGCGTCATCTGCGCCGGCGACGGCAAGCACAACCACCCCACGCAGGCCCTGCTCGACCTGTACACCATCTGGGAGCACAAGGGTGACTTCCACGGTCTGAAGGTCGCCGTCGTCGGCGATATCGCGCACTCCCGCGTGTGCGGCTCGCTGATCCCCGCACTTAAGATCATGGGCTGCGAGACCTACGCCGTCGCCCCCGGCACGCTGCTGCCGCCGGCGCCCGAGGTCCTGGGCTGCGACCACGTGACGAGCGACCTCGATTCCGTCCTGCCCGAGCTGGACGTCGTCTACATGTTGCGCGTGCAGCAGGAGCGCCTCGAGGGCGCACCGTTCCCCACGATTCGTGAGTACCACAAGCTCTTCGGTCTGACCAAGGACCGCGAGAAGCTCATGAAGCCCGATGCGATTATCTGCCACCCGGGCCCCATCAACCGCGGCGTTGAGTTCGACTCCTATATGGCCGACCACCCGCAACGCTCCGTCATCCTGGAGCAGGTCTACGCCGGTATCTGCGTGCGTATGGCTATCCTGTATCTGCTGCTTGGAGGTGCCGATAATGGCCTTGCTTCTTAAGAATGCCCACGTCGTCGATCCGTCCGTCGAGCTTGACGGTGTCGTCGACGTCCTGATCGACGGTGACAAGATCGCCGAGGTCGGCGAGAACCTCGCCGCCGAGGGAGCCGAGGTCCGCGACCTTTCCGGCAAGTATCTCGTCCCCGGCCTGGTGGATATGCACGTGCATCTGCGCGAGCCTGGCTACGAGGTCAAAGAGGACATCGAGAGCGGCACCCGCGCTGCTGCCAAGGGCGGCTTCACCGGCGTGTGCGCCATGCCCAACACCGATCCCGTCACCGATAACGGCACCGTCGTGGAGTTCGTCAAGTCCCGCGCTGCCGAGGTCGGCCACTGCCGCGTCTATCCGTCGGGCGCCATGACCCGCGGTCTTAAGGGCGAGGCCATGTCCGAGATGGGCGATATGGTCGCCCACGGCGCCGTCGCCTTCACCGACGATGGTCGCGGCGTGCAGGGCGCGGGCATGCTCCGTCGCTGCATGGACTACGGCAAGATGTTCGGCAAGGTCTTTATGAGCCACTGCCAGGACGAAGATCTGGTCGGCCACGGCCAGATCAACGAGGGCAAGGTCTCGACCCGTCTGGCCCTCGAGGGTTGGCCGGCCGCCGGCGAGGAGCTTCAGATTGCCCGCGACATCGAGATTGCCAAGCTGACCGGTGCCAAGCTGCACATCCAGCACATCTCCACCGCTCATGGCCTGGAGCTCGTGCGTGCCGGTAAGTCTGCCGGTGTCCAGGTGACCTGCGAGGCCACCCCGCACCACATGTTCCTGACCGAGAACGACCTGGACGAGACCTACAACACCTCGCTCAAGGTCAATCCGCCGCTGCGCACCGACGAGGATGCCGAGGCCATCCGTCAGGGTGTCATCGACGGTACCGTCGACGCTATCGTTACCGACCACGCTCCCCACACCCCGTGGGAGAAGGCCCGCGAGTTCGAGCTCGCGCCCTTCGGCATGATCGGCCTCGAGACCTCGCTGTCGCTCGTGCTCACCGAGCTGGTCAACACGGGCAAGATGAGCGTGAGCCGCATGGTCGAGCTCATGGCCATCAAGCCGCGTGAGATTCTGGGCCTCGATCAGGTTCAGGTCAAGGCGGGCTCTGTCGCCGACCTGACCGTGTTCGACCCCTCCGCAACCTGGACGGTTGGCGAGGACGGTTACGAGTCGCGCGCCGAGAACTCCGGTTTTGCCGGCCGCACGCTCACCGGTCGTGCCACCGATGTATTTGTCGGTGGCAAGCAGACGCTCGCCGACGGCTGCATCTGCTAGCATAGCCTTATCGCTTTTGTGCGCGGCGCCCTTGCGGTGCCGCGCTTTCTGTTCGTTTAGACCATGCAACCGCATGGGGGATTGGAGCGTCTATGCCCACACCTTCCACTGCACGCATGCACGACTTCGAGGTCGTCTCGAACCGGGAGATCGCCGACGGCATCTTCTCGCTCGTAATCTCGGCCCCCAAGCTTGCAAGTGCGCTCAAGCCCGGTCAGTTTGTGAACATTGCCGTGCCCGGCGATGCCTCCTCGCTGCTTCGCGTGCCCCTGAGCTTCTATCGCGCCGACGCCGAGGCCGGCACCGTCGAGCTGTGGTACGCCGTCGTGGGCGACGATACCCGCCGTTTGTCTCAGATGGGCCCTGGCTCCACCTCTAACCTGTTGGGCCCCGGTGGCCGTGGCTGGATGGTACCCGAGGGCACCAGGAAGGCACTGCTCGTCGCCGGTGGCATCGGCGTTCCGCCTGTGCTGTGTCTTGCCGGCATGCTTGCCGAGCAGGGTGTTGATGTGGACGTGTGCCTGGGCTTTGGCACCGCTTCCAAAGTCGTGGGTGTCGATGAGTTCCGTGCGCTGGGCGCCACGGTTAACGTGTGCACCGACGACGGTTCGCTCGGCACGCACGGTTTTTGCACCGATCCGGCAGCCGAGCTGCTTGGAGAGGGCGGCTACGACTACGTCGCCAGCTGCGGCCCCGCCGTCATGATGAAGAAGGTCGCCGCCGCTGCCGCCGAGGCCGGTGTGTACTGCGAGGTGTCGCTCGAGCGCATGATGAGCTGTGGCTTTGGCGCCTGCAACACCTGCAATGTCGAGACGGTTGACGGTATGAAGGGTGCTTGTATGTGCGGCCCCGTGTTCGATGCTTCCAAGGTGGTGGTCTTCTAGTGGGTACCGTGAACATGGCCGTCGATTTCGGCGGCGTCAAGATGCAGAACCCCATTAACACCGCAGCCGGTACCTTTGGCTACGGTTGGCAGTTCCAGAACTTCTTTGATGTTTCCCAGCTGGGCGCCATCACCACCAAGGGTTGCGCTGCCGAGCCCTGGCCCGGCAATCCCGCGCCCCGCATGGCCGAAATTCCCGGCGGTATGATCAACTCCGTGGGTCTTCAGAACCCCGGCGTGGCCGCCTTTGCCCGCGAGTCCGGTCCGTGGCTCGAACAGCTGTCCAAGGACGGCTGCCAGGTCATCTGTCAGGTTGCCGGTCACTCCGTTGACGAGTTTGTCCGCGCACTCGAGATGTATGTCGAGCTATGCCCCTGGGCTGCCGGCTACGAGATCAACGTGAGCTGCCCCAACATCGCCGCCGGCGGTGCCGCCATGGGCTCCACGCCCGAGGGCGCCTCTTCCGTTATGGCTGCTTGCCGCAAGGTGACCGATAAGCCGCTGTTCGTGAAGATGGCGCCGGTCAACGTCGCCGAGATCGCCAAGGCCCTCGAGGCTGCCGGCGCCGACGGCCTTTCGGTCATCAACTCCATCCAGGGCATGGCCATCGACGTCCATACCCGCAAGTCCCGCGTGGCCAAGCCCAAGGGCGGCCTTTCGGGCCCGCTGTGCCACCACATCGCCGTGCGCATGGTCTGGGAGGTTGCCCAGGCCGTCGATATCCCCATCAACGGTGTCGGCGGTGTCATGACTGGCGAGGATGCGGCTGAGTTTATCCTGGCCGGCGCCACCTGCGTGTCGGTCGGCATGGCCAACTTCGTCGATCCGTGCGCTTCGCTTAAGATCGCGCATGAGCTCGAGGCCTGGGCCGAGTCCCAGGGCGTAAAGGACATCAACGAGCTGGTGGGTGCTTTCGAATGCTAGAGAATGATGCCCGCGACCGTGTTATCGTCGCCCTCGACTGCGACCGTGAGCGCGCGCTCGAGCTCGCCCACGAGCTTTCGGGCCATGCCGCCTGGCTCAAGGTCGGCATGACGCTCTATTACGCTGAGGGTCCCCAGATCGTCAAGACCTTTAAGGACCTTGGCTTTAAGGTCTTCCTCGACCTTAAGTTCCATGACATTCCGCATCAGGTGCGCGGCGCTGCCCGCTCGGCCTCGCTTGCCGGTGCCGACCTGCTTTCGGTCCACGGCCTGGGCTCGGGTACTATGCTCGCTGCCTGCCGCGAGGGTGCCGAGGAGGCGCGTGAGGACCGCGCCAAGCTCGTCGCCATCACCGTGCTCACGAGCATGAATCAGGATGCCTTGAGCGAGATCGGCGTCGAGTCTCCCGTGGCCGAGGAGGCCGCCCGCTTGGCAAAGCTTGCTCAGGCCAATGGCATCGATGGCATCGTGTGCTCACCGATGGAGGCTCACGACATGCGTGAGCTGCTGGGTCCTGATGCCCTGATCGTGACTCCGGGTGTGCGTCCGCTGGGTGCCGCCCTTGGTGACCAGTCCCGCGTGGCGACGCCTTCCCAGGCTATCGAGCGTGGCGCAAGCCACATTGTGGTGGGCCGTCCCATCACCGGTGCCGACGATCCGGTTGCCGCCTTTGACGCCATCGTCGCCGAGCTGGTCGAAAACGTCGCGTAAAAGATTCCCCTAAGTCACCACTTTTGGGTCTCATTAGCACAAAATAGCCCCTGTGCCTGCGTAAACTTTCCCATCCTTTGTGTGGAATCGCAGGTCAGGGGCTTAACTTTGGGCGCAGTATATTGCACTTTTTGCGGGTATCGTCTAACCTATGGAGCCGCGATTAGGCTTTTTGTGCGTTCTACGTGCTAAAATGCCAATTATTGAATCAGATATAACCCAACTATTTGGAGGTACGAATGGCACTCCCTCAGCTTACCGACGAGCAGCGCAAGCAGGCTCTTGAGAAGGCTGCTGCCGCACGTCACGCCCGCGCTGAGCTTCGCGAGCAGATCAAGAAGGGCGAGAAGTCCCTCGAGTCCGTGCTCAACTCCGATGACCCCATCGCTTCCCGCATGAAGGTTTCCACCCTCATCGAGTCTCTCCCCGGTTATGGCAAGGCCAAGGCCGCCAAGATCATGGAGGAGCTCGGTATCTCCGCTACTCGTCGCGTCCAGGGCCTCGGTGTCCGTCAGCGCGAGCAGCTCCTTGAGCAGCTGACCAAATAAGTGAGCGCTCAGGATTCCAAGCTCTTTGTGATTTCTGGACCGTCAGGCGCAGGCAAGGGTACGCTCGTCACTCGTGTGCGCGAGCGCCGCTCGAACCTGGGCCTGACGGTTTCGGCTACCACGCGAGCACCACGCAAAGGTGAGGTCGACGGCGTCAACTACTTTTTTCTGACGCGCGAGGAGTTCGACCGCCGCGTGGCAAACGGTGAGTTTGTTGAGTGGGCCGAGGTCCACGGTAACTGCTACGGCACGTTGGTGAGCGAGGTCACATCCAAGCTCGCCTCGGGCTCGTCTCTGATTTTGGAGATCGATGTCCAGGGCGCCCTGCAGGTGAAGGAGCGTTTCCCCGAGGCCGTGCTGATCTTTATCAAGCCGCCTTCGCTTGAGGTGCTCCGCGAGCGTCTAGTCGGTCGCGGTACCGAGACGCCCGAGACGATTGAGCTGCGTATGGCAAACGCCGCCGATGAGCTTGCCCTTGCCGACCGCTACGACGACGTCGTGGTGAATGACGATCTCGACCGCGCGACCGATGAGCTCGTTCGCGTTCTCGATATGCATGAAAGGATCTGAGGTCCGTGTCCGTTGTAAAGCCTTGCATTGACGATCTTCTGGAGAAGACCGATCACAACCGCTTCCTGCTCGCTTCGCTTGCCTCCAAGCGCGCCTGCGACATCAATAGCATGCTGCGTGGCCAGCACAACCGCGTGCTTGCCGTCCAGGATGTCGATGACATCACCATCGGGCTTTCCGGTGCCGATACCATCTCGATGGCTATGGACGAGATTGTCGACGGCGACATCTCTTACGACGAGGCCCGTTACGAGAAGGCGCTCGGCCACAAGGTTGCTGAAGCCTAAATGGCAGCTCGCGTCTGCCTGGTCCACTATCACGAGGTTGGACTGAAGGGCAAGAACCGCGCACATTTTGAGCATATCCTCATGGATAACATCAAGGCGGCCTTGGCCGCCTTTTCCGTGAACGCCGTGTCTCGAATTTCCGGTTATATCCTCGTGACCTTTAACGAGCATCAGGCCGACGAGGCGGCGCGTGTCATTCGCACCGTCCCCGGCGTTGCCCGTGTGTCCCTGGCGTATCACACCAACCGCGACCCGCAGGAGTACTGCGCCGCCGCTGTGAAGGCGCTGCGCGAGTTTGGTTCCTTCGATTCGTTTAAGGTGCACGCCAAGCGCTCCAATACTGACTATGAGCTCACCTCGATCGATATCAATCGACAGGTTGGCGAGGTGCTGTGTGAGGCGTTTCCCGATAAAAAGGTCCAGATGCACGACCCCGACGCGATGGTGCACGTTCTGGTGGTTCAGGGCAGTGTCTACGTGTATGCGCGCTCCGAGCGCGGCGTTGGCGGCCTTCCGGTGGGTTCTGCCGGCAAGGTCGTGACGCTGCTGTCGTCGGGTATCGATTCTCCGGTGGCGACCTGGATGCTCGCGCGTCGCGGCGCGGTGTGCGTGCCGGTGCATTTCTCCGGTCGTCCGCAGACGCCCGATACGAGCGAGTATTTGGTGCAGGACATCATCCGTGCGATTGAGCCGGGTGTCCAGATCGGTCGTCTGTACGTGGTTCCGTTTGGCGACTGCCAGCGTGAGATTTCGGTCACCTGCCCCAGCAACCTGCGTGTGATCATGTATCGTCGCATTATGTATTCGGTTGCCGAGCGCATTGCGCACATCGAGGGCGCCAAGGCCATCGTTACGGGCGAATCGCTTGGGCAGGTTGCCTCCCAAACGCTTGAGAACATCATGGCCGTCAACGAGGCCGTGAAGATTCCCGTGTTCCGTCCGCTCATCGGTTCGGACAAGCAGGAGATCATCGCGCGTGCCGAGGAGATCGGTACGTTCGATATCTCGACTGAGGCCGCTCCCGACTGCTGCACGCTGTTTATGCCGCGCCGTCCCGAGACGCACGCTAAGCTCGATGCCGTGCATGAGGCCTGGGAGTTGCTCGATCATGAGGAGATGATCGAGCGCCTGCTCAAGCAGACCGAGTACATCGACTTCGAGAGCAACACGTATAAGGCCCCTAAGACCTTAAAACGCAAACATTCGGAGCTTGCTCCGCGTGAGATTTACCAAGATCACGAGTAAATTTGTGTATAGACCGACGGTGTTTTTGCATCGTCGGTCTTTTTCTAACTGGGCATTTGGTGCAAACGGTTCATTTGCCGACGTGTGCCTGAATAAATGGACAATTTCCCGCAAGGTTTTGGTCAGCTTTTGGTTTGACTGCGATAACCGATGTGGAAGTGCGGTGGTCGCGGCGCTCCTTTCCTGACACGATTGTGTTGGGAGGTTTTGCTATGGCGCAGCGCGAACAACACGAACGAGTCAAAAAGATGGACCGCTGGGCGGGCAAGCTGCTCGGTCATAAGGCAGTGGTGATGGCGATACTGGTCGTCATTGCGATGGCGAGTGGGCTGGCGATGGCGAACCTTGGCGGCGGTGCCGGCGGTGTGTCGTTTGAGCGCACTGATGGTTCGGGCACGTTAGTGGTGCCGGGATCCGGCGATGCTTCGAGCGGAAAGACATCCGAAGGCTCTTCGCCTAAGGCGTCTGCCGCGGCAGAGGTCTATGTCGATGTTGATGGCGCCGTGGTGTCACCCGGTGTATATCGCCTCAAAGACGGGGCGCGGGTGGCTCAGGCGATTGATGCCGCCGGCGGGCTGGCGCCCGAAGCAGACGTTACGGGGCTTAATCGTGCATCCAAGGTCACTGATGGACAAAAAATTCACGTTCCAACGGTAGGGGAGCAGCAGGTGTCCATTGCGGAAGCCGGTGTTGATGGTGGGGCTTCCGCATCATCAGGCGTCGGTGGCGCAACAGGCCTAGTAAACATTAATACGGCAAGCTCGGCAGAGCTGCAGACGCTCTCGGGAATCGGTCCCTCAATGGCACAGTCGATTATCGATGAGCGGACAAAGAACGGTGCTTTTGCTTCGGTTGACGATCTGATGCGCGTGTCGGGAATCGGCGAGAAGAAGCTTGCCAAAATCAAAGATTGCATCTGCGTATGAGTGCGACCGAGCGAGAGCACGTGATACCTCCGCGGCCCCTGATTCCGTGGACGATGGCCCTGTGTGCCGGCATGTGCGTGAGCTGCGCCTTGGTGCTCAGCATAGCCGCTGATGCGCTGCTGAGGGAGCGGGCGACGGCGGTCGGGCCGCTATGGGCCATTCCCGTTGCGGCAGCGGTTTTCGTTGTGCTGGCTCACTCTTGTGCGAGGCTTGCCCCTTTGAAGCGGTGGCTGTATGCCGCGTCCGTCGGTCTCGTGGCGGGAGCGGTCGTCTCGGCGTGGTGGGCTGTGGGTGCGCTCAGCGCCTCGAGGGCGCTCGACGGTCGAGCGGCAAGCGGCCTCGAGTTTGTCGTGCAGGGTGATCCATCCATAAACGACGACGTGTATTCCTATACCTGCGAGGCACGCGCGGACGGTAAGAACTTGGCAACGGTTCGCCTATCGTGTGATCGTGAGCTCAAGGTCGGGGCGCACGTGCGTGTTATCGGTCGCGTTTCACGTTTTGAGAACGATGCATATGGACGATCGCGCGTGCTCCGAGGCGAGGTGCGCAAGGCTAAAGCCGTTCGAGTCGTGTCGGTCGATGAGGGCTCTCCGGTGCCGCTGCTTCGGCTGAGAAATGGGCTGCTTGCGTCCATCGCGCCTGCGACCGACCCGGCGCGGGCGCTCATAGCCGGTGTCGCCTGCGGTCGTTCGGCCGAGCTGCGCGCCCAGCCGGCGGGCGACTGGTTTTCGGTGACGGGAACGGCGCATCTTATCGCCGTCTCGGGCAGCCATTTGGCTATCGTGGGGTTTGTAATCGAGGGTGTATTGCAAAAGACTCGGTGCTCACGTGGTCTTCAGCGGGCGATATTGGCGATAACGCTTGTCGGCTATGCTGCCTTTACGGGGGCGTCTCCCTCGGCCGTGCGTGCGTGCTGCATGGTGTTCGTGACGCTTGTCGTAAACGGCGCGGGGCGTCGTCGGCACGGCCTTTCGGCACTCTTCGTAACCATGTCCATCTTTGTGCTACTGCGGCCGACGGTGCTGTTCGAGATGGGCTTTCAACTCTCGTGTGCCAGCGTCTTAGCCATTCTGTGCTTTTGTCCCTATGCGACCTACGCTTTGGGTGAGCTAGGTGTGCCATCAGGCTTTGCCAGCGTGCTTTCCGTCACGCTGTGCTCACAACTGGCGACACTTCCCATTACCATTCCTGCCTTCGGTACATTCTCGCTCATTGCTCCGTTGGCAAATGCGGTCATCGGTCCGGTGGTGAGCGTACTGCTCGCTGTGTCGATCGTGCTGGCTCCCTTTTCGCTCGTGGGACCGTTGCGGACTTGGGCGCTCGTTGTGCCCATGATTGCCGCCCGTTGCGCGCTGTTCTTCGAGCAGCTGTTTGCCGCCGTGCCGGGTGCATACGTGAGCGTGCCGCCCGATAGCATGTGGATTTACCTAGTGCCGTGTTTTCTGGCGGTTCTGCTGGTCTGGTGGCCGCGTCCCCGTGCACGTCCTATGGCGGCGGGGCTTGCATGCCTGATGCTCTTGGCTGCGATTCCGTACGTCTATTGGGATCGATTCGCTCCGCCTTCGGTGACGGTGCTCGATGTGGGCCAGGCCGATGCGATTCTTATCCGCCAAGGCGGCGCAGTAGCTCTCGTCGACTGCGGGCTCGACGAGCGTGTGGTTGCGGCGTTGGTTCGCAATAACGTGCACCATATCGATGCCGTTTTTGTGACGCATTGGGATGAGGACCACTGGGGTGGTTTGCCTGCCGTGCTCGAACAGTTTTCGGTCGGAACGATTGCCGTGGCGGCGGATGCGCTGGAGGATGCTCCTGCCGAGGTATTGAACCGACCTGGCGTGGAGTATCGGCAGGTGCGCCGTGGGGATACGGTCGACATCGGCTTATTTTGCGCTCGCGTGATGTGGCCATTCGAGTTCGTGGATGGCGAGGGAAATGAGGACTCGCTTGTCCTGCTGCTCTCTTATGTTCAGGAAGGCAAGGGCCTGCGAATACTTCTCACCGGTGATGCCGAGCTCGACCAAGAGCGGGAATTCGTGCAGGAGGTGGGGGATATCGATGTCCTTAAACTTGGGCATCACGGCTCCAAGGTTTCAGTCGATGGCGAGTTGCTGGACGTCCTGAAGCCCGAGCTTTCCCTCGCAAGCGCCGGTGAGGGGAATCGATACGGCCATCCGTCCGATGCCTGTATCGATGCCGTTAAGGAAGCGGGTGGTGTGTTCGCGTGTACCATCGAACACGGCGACATTACCGTCACACCGACTGCGAATTGCTTTGCGATGCGATGCCAGCGACCGTGACGACGTCGTTGGCGTGTGGTGGGCCTCTGGGCTAGAATGGCACGGAACGAATACGAAGGCCTGCGGGAGGGGGGCGCAATGTCCGAAACCGGTTTGCTGCCGGCATATCTGATCGTCGGTACCGACGGAGTTAAGCGCGACCACGCCGTCTCGCGTATGAAAGCGCGTCTGGAAAAATCGGGTATGGTCGAGTTCAACCTCGACGAGCGAGACATGACCAAGGACCCCGATATCGAGTCCATTATCGGATCGCTTAACACCTTTCCGATGGGCAGTGAGTTTCGTCTGGTAATCCTCGATGGCTGCTCAAAGCTCGCCAAGGCGGTCTCGGAGCCGCTCGTTGGGTATCTGGCGAGTCCCAGCCCCACAACGGTCTGCCTCATCATCGCCGACTCACTTGCCAAGAATACGCGCCTGTATAAGGCAATCGCCAAGATCGACAAGAAGGCTATCGTCGATTGCTCGGGTACCAAGCGCTGGGAACTGCCGCGCCGTGTTCAGCAGATGGCGACGCAGCGCGGTAAGTCGATTTCGACGGCGGCCGCCGAGGAGCTCGTCTCGCGTTCGGGCGAAAACACGCGCATGCTCGATAACGACTTGGCTAAGCTTGCCCAGATGGTCGAGTCGCCTCAGATTGAACTTGCCGATGTTGAGCGCTGGATTGTTCGTACGGCCGAGGTCCAACCCTGGGACTTCCTCAACGCCGTCTCGGCTCGCGATATGCGGCGTTCGCTCGAGCTCTTTAAGCTCCTGCCCTCCAAGAGCTACGTGTGGACTTACACATTGCTGTGCGGTCGCATTCGCGAGCTTATCGTCGCCAAGGCGCTCGACGCGCGTGGGCAGGGTCGCGAGCTGGCCGCAACGCTCAAGCTCCAGTCCTGGCAGGTCAAGAATCACCTGACCTGGGCATGTCGCTTTTCGATGGCAGAGCTCATCGCAGCGCTCGAGGGTGCGGTCGATGTGGAGCTCGCGCTCAAGGGTTCGGCCGATTCTCAGACGGCGCTTTTGCTCTGGATTACGAACATCTTGAGAAAATCGTGATGATACCTGCCTATTTGACAAATTCGTTCTATCCCTTTGAGAGGGAGCGTGCTATAGTAGGCGCTTGCATGACCTCACCGTGTCTCAGAGGTGTCATACATTTTTTGCAAGGAACTCGAAAGGAACTCCAGAAGTGGCAAACATCAAGTCTCAGAAGAAGCGTATCCGCACCAATGAGGCAGCTCGCATGCGTAACAAGGCTGTCAAGTCCGAGCTCAAGACGCTGACCAAGCACGTCCAGTCCGCCGTCGCCGAGGGCGACGCCGAGAAGGCCCAGGCTGCCCTCAAGACCGTCACCAAGCGTCTCGACATGGCTGCCGCCAAGCATGTTATCCACAAGAACCAGGCTTCCAACCGCAAGTCCGGTCTTGCCAAGCTCGTGAACAGCATCAACGCCTAAGTTGTAAATTTCACACCACACAGATTACGCGCATAAATGGAGCCTGTTTTATGGAACAGGCTCCATTTTTTGTACCGCTCGGGTAAGATAGTCCGCATGAATACTTCAATTGACATTTCCCACATCCGCAACTTCTCGATCGTTGCGCATATCGACCATGGCAAGTCCACGATCAGCGACCGCATCCTCGAGCTCACCCATACCGTCGACGAACGCGACATGGAGTCGCAGCTGCTCGACACCATGGATATCGAGCGCGAGCGCGGCATTACGATCAAGTCCAATGCCGTCCGCGTTTCCTATGACGCCGACGATGGTGAGACGTATCAGTTCAATCTGATCGATACGCCGGGCCACGTTGACTTTACCTATGAGGTCTCGCGCTCGCTGGCAGCCTGTGAGGGCGCGGTACTCGTTGTCGACGCCACGCAGGGCGTCGAGGCGCAGACCGTTTCCAACGCGACGCTCGCCATGAACGCCAATCTGGACATTGTGCCCGCCATCAACAAGATCGACCTGCCCTCGGCCCATCCCGACGAGGTTAAGACCGAGATCGAGGACGACCTGGCGATTCCCGCCGATGATGCCGTGTGCGTCTCGGGCAAGACCGGCGAGGGCATTCACGATCTGCTGGAGTCCATCGTCTTTTTGATTTCGCCGCCTAAGGGCGATGCAAACGCTCCGCTCAAAGCGCTCATTTTGGATTCGTACTTTGACGAGTATCGCGGTGTGGTGGCTACGGTGCGCGTCTTCGATGGTTCCATCAAAAAGGGCGATACTCTGCTTATGATGCAGGCCAAGGGTGACTTTTTGGTCGACGGCGTGGGCGTCAAGCGTCCTGCCGAGACCCCGGTCGACGCGCTGACCGTCGGCGAGGTTGGCTATGTGGTCACGGGTCTGAAGGACCCCGAGGCTGTGCGCGTGGGCGATACCCTTACGTGGGCTTCGAACCCCTGCCCCGAGCCTCTGCCGGGCTACTGCGAGGCCAAGCCCATGGTCTACACGGGCCTGTTCCCGATCGACAACAAGGACTACGAGAACCTGCGTGACGCCCTCGATAAGCTGCACGTCAACGACCCGTCGTTGGTGTGGGAGCCCGAGACGTCGGTGGCGCTCGGTTTCGGCTTCCGCGTGGGCTTCCTGGGCCTGCTGCACATGGAAGTCGTCAAGGAACGCCTGGAGCGCGAGTTCAACCTGGACCTCATTGCCACGAGTCCCTCGGTCGACTATCACGTCTACAAGACCGACGGCGAAATGATCGATGTCCGCAGTCCGCAGGACCTTCCCGAGGCCACGCGCATCGAACGTATCGAGGAACCCTACCTCAAGGCAAAGATCATCTGCCCGCCTGAGTACACGGGTGCCGTCATGCAGCTCGCCATCGAGCACCGCGGCGTCACAACCGACATGATCCACCTGACGAGCAAATCGGTCGAGATGCGCTTCGATATGCCGCTCGCTGAGCTCATCTTGGACTTCTTCGATCAGCTCAAGAGCCGCACCAAGGGTTACGCCTCGCTCGACTATGAGTTCAACGAATATCGCCCCTCTGAGCTCGTCAAGCTCGACATCCTGCTTTCGGGCGACGAGGTGGACGCGCTTTCGTTTATCGTCCATAAGGACAAGGCATATGGCCTGGCCCGTGGCCTGTGCGACAAGCTCAAGGAGATCATCCCGCGTCAGCTGTTCGAGGTGCCCATCCAGGGTGCTATCGGCAACAAGATCATCGCCCGTTCCACCGTCAAGGCGCGTCGCAAGGACGTTCTTGCTAAGTGCTACGGCGGCGATATCTCGCGTAAGCGCAAGCTGCTCGAGAAGCAGAAAGAGGGCAAGAAGCGCATGAAGGCCATCGGATCGGTCGAGGTCCCGCAGGAGGCCTTTATGGCGATCCTCAAGGTGGACGAGTAGGTCTATGGCGCTTTCTGAATACAGCAAGCGGCTGCTGGGCGCCTATGCCGAGCAGCCGTTCCTTATGGCTCCCATGGCGGGCGTGACCGACCCTGCCTACCGCATCATGTGCCGCCGCCGCGGTGCCAACCTTGCCTACAGCGAGATGGTGAGCGTGGCGGGCCTTGCCTATGCCAGCAATAAGACGTGGCGCCTGGTGCTACCGGCCGACGAGGAGCAGCAGATTTGCGTGCAGCTCTTTGGCTCCAAACCCGATCAGTTTGCGAGCGCCGTCGCTGCCGTCGAGGAACGTGTGGGCGATCGCCTGTCGCTCATCGATATCAACATGGCATGTCCCGCCCGCAAGGTCGTTACCAAGGGCGAGGGCTCGGCGCTCATGCGCACGCCCGACCTGGCCGAGAAGATCGTCGAGGCCACGGTGGGCGCGGCGCACGTGCCCGTGACCGTCAAGATTCGCAAGGGCTTTTATGCCGAGGACCGCAATGCCGCGACATTTGCCCAGATGCTTGAGAGTGCAGGGGCTGCCGCAGTCGCCGTGCATGGTCGTTGCGCCACGCAGCTCTACACGGGCCAGGCCGATTGGTCTGTCGTCGATGAGGTTGCCGACGCTGTCGAGATTCCCGTGATTGGTTCGGGCGATGTGTTCTCGGCCGAGGACGCTGCTGAGCATCTGCACGGCTCGGGTGCCAGCGCGGTGTTTATCGCGCGCGGCATCTACGGCAATCCGTGGGTGTTCGGCGATGCCCGAGCCCTTGCACTCGATGGCACGCCGGTTCCTTCTCGCTCCTCGGTCGAGCGCCTGGAGGCTCTGCGCGAGCACCTGACGTTGACGCACGAGCTTCTGCCGCTCATGTCGCGTGCTCGCACGTACGCAAGCTGGTACTTAAAGGGTATGCCCCATGCCGCCGCCTGGCGCGCTCAGGTGGTGCGTTGCTCTACGTACGAGGAGTTTATGGCGCTGGTCGATGATATCGAGCGCGACGTGGTGGCCTGCGAGGCCGCGCTTGCCGCCGGCGAGTCGGTGCCTGCTCATCCGCTGGAGGCCTAACGGTGGCCGTTACCGCGCTGTACGTGCACGTGCCGTTTTGCGCTCAAAAGTGCCGGTACTGCGACTTTGACTCGCGCAGCTTTGCTGCGTATGATTTGGATGCCGCGCTTGATTCCTATTTTGAGCAGTTGTATGCGCGCCTCGATTCCTTTGGCGACGCCGGGGCGCTTGCGCAGGTCTGCACGGTCTATACTGGCGGCGGCACGCCATCGCTGGCAGGGGAGCGCCTGGTGGAACTTGCCCGGCGTATCTCCATGTGGTGCAAACCCTTTGAATTTACTTGCGAAGCCAATCCTGAGTCCCTGACCGCTGAGCTCGCCACCGCGCTTGCCGAGGCGGGTGTCACGCGCATCTCTCTGGGCGTGCAAACCCTCGACAATACCGAGCTGGCTGCTATTGGCCGCATTCACGATGCTAATCGCGCACTTGCGGCTATCGCGACGGTGAAGGACGCTGGCCTCGATGTGTCGTGCGACCTGATGTGCGGCCTTCCCGGGCAGACGGCCGCAAGCTGGCGGAGCACGCTCGATGGCGTGTTGGCGGCGGCGCCTCATCATGTGTCGGTCTACCCGCTCACGCTCGAGGAGGGGACGCCCCTTTACCGCATGGCGTGCCGTGACGAGTCGCTCGAGCCCGATGAGGATTTTCAGGCTTCGTGCATGGACGCGGCGCGTGAGCGCCTGGGTGCGGCCGGCTATCATCCGTATGAGGTGGCGAGCTACGCGCTCGACGGCCATGAGTGCGCCCATAACATTGCCTACTGGACCGGACAGGGCTACCTGGGTCTGGGTCGTTCTGCCGCGGGCATGCTCGACGACGAGGATTTCGACCGTCTTGCAGGTTTGTTCCCCGGCGTGTCTTCTCGAGGCGATGCGCACCGCGTGCGTCTGGTGCAACGTGACGATGACGCGACGGCGTACGAGGCCGAATATCTGTCGCAGCGTGAGGCTGTCGCCGAAGACTTGATGCTCGCTTGTCGCATGACGCGCGGTGTTGCGTCCGACCTGTTGGCTCGTGCAGCTTGCGTCATCCCAACGGGCGAGCTGGCAGCTGCCTGCGATCGCGCGCTCGAATTGGGTCTTGCCACTTGGGTGCCCGAGACGCTCTGGGGTCATGAGGGACCCTTTACTTCGGCAGATGTCGTCGCGGGCCATGTTCGAGCTCGTCTGGCGCCGACCCATCTGGGCTGGCTCGATGGAAATGTTCTGTTCGAGCTGTTTTGGGATCTAGCTTAAGCCGCTCGGGTAGAATTACCGGAATATATACGCTGCTGTGAGCAGGAGGTTGCCGCGCATGGCGACGATGAACGAAAAAGATTACTACGAGATTCTGGGTGTCTCCAAGGACGCCACCTCGCGTGATATTCAAAAGGCCTTCCAGCAAAAGGCTCGTAAGCTCCATCCGGACGTCAATAAAGAGCCGGATGCCGAGGAAAAGTTTAAAGAGGTTTCCGAGGCCTACGCCGTGCTTTCGGATGAGCAAAAACGTGCGCGCTACGACGCCATGCGTTCTGGCAATCCCTTTGCCGGTGCTCCTACGGCTTCGCCCTATGGTGGCGGCTACGCCGGCAGCACGGGCTATGGCAATCCCTTTGAGGGCGGCTTTCCCTTTGGTGGCGCCTGGGGCCAGCAGCGTCGCGGCCAGGCTGCCTACAATCCCGAGAACGGCGCCAACGTGGTCGTCGATATCAAACTCGACGCCAAGGAGGCCAAGGGCGGTGCCCGCAAGACCGTCCGCTACACGCGCTTCGATACCTGTAGCAACTGCGGCGGCTCGGGCTCCGTTTCGTCTGAGCATGCCCATACCTGCCCGAGCTGCGGTGGCCGCGGCCACATCGACGTCGACCTGTCCTTCCTGTTTGGTGCGGGCACGTTCCAGTCGGTCTGCCCCGAGTGCGGCGGTTCCGGTAAGGTCGTGGCCGACCCCTGCCCCGATTGCGGTGGCAGCGGGCGAACCCGTGTGACCTCCGAGCAGACGATTGAGTTTCCTGCCGGCACGCACGATGGCGACGAGGTCCGCATTAGCGGCATGGGCCATGCTGGCACTAACGGTGCCGCGGGCGGCGACCTGGTCGGCCGCGCCCATGTTGAGGCCGAGCGCTTGGAAGGCAAAGCTCGTACTGGCTTTTACCTGATGGGCATTGTGGCGCCGTTTTTGGTGCTGTCGGCCATCTCGGGAGTGTTCTCGGCCTTTGCCGTGATGTGCTTTATTCCGTTTACCATGGGCCTGTTCATGGTGCTTTCGGACGGTGTGCTTCATCGCAGCCTGCTGTGGTGGAAGCGCGGTGCGATGCAGTTTGCCAACGGTTTTGCCAACGGCTTCATGTTCGCGCTCGTGTCGGTTTGGTTCGCGAGCTGCTCGCAACGGGCCATGCTTTCGCCGTATCAAATGCAATAACATCAAACCCTTTGTTTGCGGTCGGCCCAGCTTGGGTATAGGACGCACTGTGACAATAATGAAAGTCGGAAGGATTCGGTCGTGTCGGAAAATAGGGATTACTACGAGGTGCTTGGCGTCGACAGGGATGCCGACGCGCGGACGATTAAGCGTGCGTTTTTAAAGAAGGCCCGTACCGTACATCCGGATGTTTCGGACGATCCCGAGGCCGAGGCCAAGTTCAAGGAGCTCAACGAGGCCTATTCCGTTCTTTCCGATGAGCAGAAGCGTGCTAACTACGACCGTTACGGCACTGCCGACGGTCCTGGTGGTTCGGGCTATGTCGACATCAACGATATCTTTGGTGGCATGGGCATGGACGACCTGTTCTCGTCGTTCTTTGGCGGTGGCGCCGGTGGTGGCGCCCGCAGCCGTCGTGAGCGTCGTCGCGGACGTGACATGGCCATCTCCCTTTCGGTGACGCTCGAGGAGGCGGCGCTCGGTTGCAAAAAGACGATCAGCTATGATCGCCTTGCTCCCTGCGAGGACTGCAACGGTACCGGTAGGGCCGAGGGTGCACAGGAAAAGCAGTGCAGTCGCTGCCACGGTACGGGCTACGTCACGACGGTTCAGCGATCGTTTTTGGGCCAGGTTCAGTCTTCCTCGCCTTGCCCCGACTGCCATGGCGAGGGCACGGTTATCGACCATCCCTGCGAGACCTGCGACGGTCAGGGCCGCACGCCTTCGCACGAAAAGATCGACATCGATATTCCCGCCGGCGTTTCGACCGGTCGCCAGCTGCGTGTGAGCGGCTTTGGCGAGGCCGGCCTTCGCGGCGAGCCTTCGGGCGACCTGATTGTCAACGTGCGCGTTGCCGACCATGAGCGCTTTAAGCGCAACAGTGACGACCTGTACCTGGTGAGCGATATCTCGATTGCGCAGGCTGCGCTTGGCTGCGAGATCGAGGTCGAGGGCATTATGCCCGACGAGGTCGTTAAGGTGACGGTTCCCGCCGGCGCCCAGTACGGCGACACCGTGAGCGTCAATAATTACGGCATGCCGCGTATCGGCGGTGGCGGTTCGCGCGGTCGTCTGGTCGTGCAGCTGCGCGTGGTCGTCCCCACCAATCTCTCTAACAAGCAGCGCGAGCTGCTTCGCGCCTTCGCCGACGAGATGGGCGATGACGTCGCATCCGGTAAGAAGTCGGTGACCGACCGTATCAAGAGTGCCCTCGACGACATCCTCGATTAAGGAGCCCGTGTGCTCGCACCCCATATTTCCGTCGTCAACCTCGGTTGCCGTGTCAACCGGGTTGAGTCTGACCGTATCACTGCCGATCTTATGCGCCTGGGCTTTGCTATGGTAGAGCCCCAGGATGCCGATCTGATCGTAATCAATACCTGTGCCGTGACGGGCGAGGCCGAGGCTAAGACCCGCAAGGCCGTCCGTCATGCGCTGGCCCATCCAAACGAGCCTTATGTGCTCGTGACCGGTTGCGTGGTCAATTTGCATCCCGAGGAGCTGTTGGAGCTCTCGGATCGCGTGATCGCCGAGCCGTCCAAGATTGATGTCGCCGAACGTGTCTGCGAGGTGCTGGGCGTTGAGTCCGATAGCGTTCCCGCCTGCAGCGATGGCGAGGTGGTCGATGCGCTCGGTCGCTCTCGCCTGGGCGTGAAGATCCAGGACGGCTGCAACCATCGCTGCACCTATTGCATTGTGTGGAAGGCGCGCGGCCCCGAGCGCTCCGTGCCCGTCGAGTCCGTGCTTGAACAAGTTCGCGAGGCCCAGGAGGCCGGCGTGCCCGAGGTGGTGCTGACCGGTGTGAACCTGGGTGCCTACGATGGCAAGAGCGCGACCGACGAGCATGTCGAAATCGATGAGCTGCTCGAGGCCATCATGGAGCGCACGACTATTGCGCATGTGCGCATTTCCTCGGTCGAGCCCATGGATATCTCTGAGCGCCTGCTTAAGGTTATGGCGCGCTATCCGCAGCGTATCGCCCCGTTTTTGCACCTGCCCGTGCAGTCCGGCTGTACGGCGACCCTGCATCGCATGGGTCGTCCCTATAGCGCGGAGGCCTTTGAGGACACGGTGCGTATGATTCGCGCCAACTTGCCCCAGGCGTCTCTTTCGTGCGATGTCATCGTCGGTTTTCCTGGTGAGACGGACGAGGAGTTCGAGGAGTCGCTGGCGCTGTGCCGCCGTGTGGGTTTCTCGCGTATGCACGTGTTCCGCTACAGCAAGCGTCCCGGTACCCTTGCTGCCGACATGCCCGACCAGGTGCCGCCCGAGGTTATGGCCGAGCGCAGCCGTCGTATGCGAGACACGGCGCAGGAGCTCGCTATTGCCGATGCTCGTCGTCGCGTGGGCACTGTCGAGCGTGCCGTGCTCGAGTATGGTGACAACCTGACGCTCGGTTCGTTCCATCATGCCCGTCTTGACGATACCTGTGGACTTACAGCCCCGTGCCTGCTCGATGTTGCTATCATCGGAGTCGATGATTCCGGCTTGGTCCATGCGCGCAGGGAGGTCCATGGAAGCCTCGAAGATTAGACTTACCGTTCCCGAGGGAGTTGATCCCTCGCGTGTTTTGGGCGCCGGCGACGGCGTCCTTCGTGCGCTCGAGAGTTTGGTTCGCGCTCACGTGGTCGCCCGTGGCGATAGCATCGCCGTGAGCGGTGACCCGGACGAGGTCGAACTCGTGGCGCGTTTTTTCGAACACGCTTTTCGCGAGGCGGCGGCCGGTCGTACCCTGTCTGCCGACGATGTCTCTCGCTGCCTGGCCGTCTTGCGCGACGGTGAGCACGAGGCTACGTCGCTTCGCGATGACGTGCTGCTTTCGTATCGCGGTCGCGTTATCCGCCCCAAGACGTTCGGGCAAAAGCGCTATGTGGATGCCATCCGCTCGCATACCATCACGTTTGGCCTGGGTCCAGCCGGTACCGGTAAGACTTATCTGGCCATGGCGCTCGCCGTTGCCGCGCTCAAGCGCCACGAGGTGGGCCGTTTGATCTTGACGCGTCCGGTTGTCGAAGCAGGGGAGAACCTGGGCTTTTTGCCCGGCACCCTCGAGGAAAAGATCGATCCGTACATGCGTCCGCTCTACGACGCCCTTTTTGACATGATGGATCGCGAGCGCACCGATGAGCTTATGGAGCGCGGCGTGATCGAGATCGCCCCGCTTGCCTATATGCGCGGTCGTACGCTGAGCGATGCCTTCGTGGTGCTCGACGAAGCGCAAAATACCACGCCCGAGCAGATGAAGATGTTCCTGACACGACTTGGATTCAACTCCAAGTTCGTGATTACCGGCGACTTGAGCCAGCGCGACCTGGTGGGTCGTCGTGGCGGTCTTGCCGACGTTGAGCAGATTTTGGGGCGTGTCGACGATGTCGCATTTTCTCACCTCGAGCGTGCCGACGTGGTGCGCCATGCCTTGGTGGGTCGTATCGTCGAGGCATACGATGCTTATGATGACGTGCGTGAGCAGCGCTCGCGCGACCGAAAGGAGTCCCGTTGAGTGTATTGATCAGCAACGATGCCGAGCTCGATACGCTGCTCGACGCGCAGGAGGTGGAGCACATCTGCGAGGTTGTGCTTGCCGCCGAGGGCGTTGAACGTGAAGTCGAGATTTCCCTTTCGTATGTCGACGAGGACGAGATGCACGAGCTCAACCACGAGTGGCGTGGCATCGACCGCACCACCGATGTGCTCTCGTTTGAATGCGACTCGGCCTTTGACGAGGATATTCCCGCCGACGAGACGCTCGAGCTCGGCGATATCATCTTGGCCCCGCAGGTCATTGCCCGTCAGGCCCCCGGCTTTGGCAATAGCCCTGCCGACGAGTGCCGCCTGATGCTCGTACACGGCATGCTACACCTGCTGGGGTATGACCATATCGAGGACGACGAGGCCGAGGTCATGGAGGCCCGCGAGGACGCTATCCTGCGCGATCTGGCGCTCGAGCGCGGCGAGGACCCCAAACTCGTTCACGTCGGCCCCATCACCAATCATGCCCACGACTAGGAGCCGCTTATGATTCCCGGATCGAACAAGGACCATCCGTCCTTTTTAAAGTCGTTCTCCTACGCCATGGAGGGCTTCGTCACCGCCGTCAAGACCGAGCGCAACATTAAGGTTATGCTCGTAGCGGGCGTGTGCACCATCATTGCCGGCTGCATCGTGGGGCTCGACATTGCCGAGTGGGCCACGATTATCATCTGCTGCGGCCTGGTGATTCACGGCGAGCTGTGCAATACCGCCATGGAGGCCATTGTCGATCTGGCGACCCAGGAGCTCCATCCGCTGGCAAAACGCGCCAAGGACATCGCCGCCGCCTCGGTATACGTACTTTCAATCACCGCCGCGATTGTGGGCTTGCTGGTATTTGCCCACGCGCTCGGCTTTATTTAGAAAGGGATTCCCATGTCCGACAATATGCAGCCTATCGATGAAATTTTGGACGACGAGTCCCCGGATGCTAAGGCGACCGAGGCCTATGAGGAAGTCGAGGAGTTCGACCCGTTTGAGGGCATGAGCGACGAGGAACTCGACGCCCTGTGCGACGAGGACGACAGCCTCGCGGGCTTTGGCGACGTTGAGCCCGGTTTCCGCAGCGGCTTCGTGGCCTTGGTCGGCCGCCCCAACGCCGGTAAGTCAACGCTGCTCAACGCCTGCTATGGCAAAAAGGTCGCCATCACCTCGCCGGTGGCCCAGACGACCCGCCGTCGCATGCGCGCCGTCGTCAACCGCCCCGGCTACCAGCTGGTCTTTGTCGATACCCCGGGTATCCACAAGCCCAAGGACGGTCTAGGGTCCGAGCTCAACAAGAGCGCGCTGTTCGAGCTGAACGATGTCGATGTTGTCGCGTTTTTGATTGATGCCACTAAACCGATCGGCAGGGGAGACGCCTGGGTTGCCGAGCGTGTCAAGAATGCCCGTTCCAAGAAGGTCCTGGTGCTCACCAAGGCCGATGAAGCCGACCCCGCACAGGTCATGGAGCAGCTTAAGGCCGCCCATGAGCTTATGGAATATGACGACGAGATCGTGACGTCGTCGGTCAAGAACTTCAACGTCGATGCCTTCATCGAGACCGTCGCTCGCTTTTTGCCCGAGGGCCCGCGCTGGTTCCCCGAGGACATGGGCACCGACGCGTCCGACGAGACCCTCGTGGCCGAGTTTGTGCGCGAGAAGGTCCTGCGTCGCACCCGCGACGAGATTCCTCACTCCGTGGGCGTCATCTGTGACGCGCTCGAGCAGACTAAGAAGGTGCTGCGCGTGCACGCCACCATTTACGTCGAGCGTGAGGGCCAAAAGGGCATCATCATCGGCAAGGGCGGCGAGATGATCAAACATATCGGCATCGACGCCCGTCGCGATCTTGAGCGTATCTTTGGCACTCAGGTCTTTTTGGAGCTCGACGTGAAGGTCAAGGCTGGCTGGCGCGATGACGAGGCGCAGATCCGCCGCTTTGGCTACAATGCCGAAGATTAAGCCTCGGCGTTCATGGCAGGCTCTCGCACATATCGCACAAAGGTGCTCGTCCTCGACAAGACGAAGCTCAAGGAAACCGACCTGATCTTGACGATGCTCGACGAACAGGGACGGCAGGTGCGTGCCGTGGCTAAGGGCGCGCGTAAGCCTGGCGGTCGCCTTGCGGCCCGCTGCGAGCTCTTTTGTACCGTCGATATGCTGCTCGCGCATGGGCGGTCGCTCGACGTGGTTTCTCAGGCGGAGCTTATGGAGGCGCCGCTCGGCGCCGCGCCCGATTACGAGACGACCTGTGCCGCCAGCGCGATTGCCGAGGTTGCGCGCGTGTGCTCGTTCGAGGATGCCGAGGATCCATTTACCTTTGCCATCACGCAGCGTGCGCTCGCGCTTGTCGGCAGCGGGCTCGACTCGGCACATATGGATTTGCTCGTGGCGGCCTTTGTCTTTAAATTGCTGTCGCACGTTGGTTACCGACCCGATTTCTCGGCCTGCGTGCTGTGCGGAGACCCCATGCTGTCGTATTTTTCGGCCCAGGCGGGCGGCCTCATGTGCGGCTCTTGTGCGTCGAGCGTTCCGGGCGCTGAGTTGGTCTCAACCGGCGAGGTTGCATGGCTTCGCGCCCTCATGTCCATGACGTTCGATGCACTCATGGCCGAGCGAATTGACCCGCATACGGCGGCGTTCTTGCTCGGGCTTTCGCATGTGTGGGCGGCGACGCATACCGACCAGCGCCTCCGTGCGATGGAATTCATGTTGGGTCGGTGATGATGCGCAGGCTCGCGCCGCTTGTGATAACATACCGACCTGTTGGTACCTCGACCTTGGATGCTCGCTCCACCGGCGGCTTCCCAGTCCGAGGCGAATCGCGTCGCCCGCGGGCGACAAGAAACGAAAGGTGAAACAATGACTGTTTCCAAAGAGCGCAAGGCGGAGCTGACTGCCCAGTTCGGTAACACCCCGGTTGACACCGGCAACCCCAAGGTTCAGGTCGCCATCCTGTCCGAGCGCATCAAGGAGCTGACCGAGCACATGAAGTCCCACCAGAAGGACTTCCACACCCGTCGTGGCCTGCTCATGCTCGTCGGCCGTCGTCGTCGTCTTCTCTCCTACATCAAGAAGAACGACATCGTCGAGTACCGTGAGCTCATCAAGGCTCTGGGCATCCGCGACAACATCCAGTAAGGATTTGTACATGCTAAGAGCGTCCTGCGCAGCGGGGCGCTCTTTTTGTGTAAGGGCGCGAACAATCACGCTCTGAAGCGTGGCGGGGGCAGGGGGCCCGCGTCACATGAGAAGCCCGCAGGCAAGGGGCCTGTGGGGTAAAGGAGAACAATGACACTCGTATCCAAGACCTTTGAGCTGTACGGCAAGACCTACACCTTTGAGTCCGGCGAGCTTGCCAAGCAGGCCACCGGCGCCTGCCTGGTCAAGCAGGGCGACACCACGATGCTCGACACCGTGGTCGTCTCCAAGGAGCGCAAGAACTACGACTTCTTCCCGCTGACCGTCGACTTCAACGAGAAGATGTACGCAGCCGGCCGCATCCCGGGTGGTTACCTCAAGCGTGAGGGCCGTCCCAGCGAGAAGGCCACGCTCACCGCGCGCATGATTGACCGTCCGATTCGCCCGAGCTTCCCGGACGGCCTCCGCAACGAGGTCCACATCGTCGCCACCTCGCTCGTCGCCGACCAGGTCAACCCCTTCGACGTCATCAACGTCATGGGCGCTTCCCTGGCCATGACGCTCGGCGGCGTGCCCTTCGAGGGCCCGCTTGCCTGCGTGCGTATCGGCCGTAACGTGGAGACCGGCGAGTTTATCGTCAACCCCACCTATGAGGAGCGCGAGAACTCCGATCTGGACCTGGAGCTGGGCGGCTCTGCCGACTTCATCTCGATGGTCGAGGCCGGCGCCGAGGAGATCTCCGAGGACGACATGCTCGCCGCCATGAAGTTTGGCCAGGAGGCCCTTGCCGCCTTCTGCCAGGCCCAGGACGAGTTCGTCGCCGAGTGGGAGCAGGTCAACGGCCCCATCGTCAAGAAGGAGTACCCGCTTGACCAGCCCGTCGAGGAGGTCCAGGAGCGCATCTTCGCCCACTACGACGAGATGGCTGCCGCCCTTCGCGACGCCGACAAGCTCTCCCGTATCGGTAAGGTCGAGGCTCTGAAGGAGTCCATCCGCGCCGAGTTCACCGATGAGGAGCAGGCCGCTTGGGAGCGCGAGATCCCCGTGGCGCTCAAGAAGCTCGAGAAGAAGGCCATGCGTACCATGGTCGTCGAGACCGGCGAGCGCGTCGACGGTCGTGCCGCCGATGAGATTCGCCCCATCATGGTGAAGGACAACTATCTCCCGCTCGTTCACGGCTCCGGCCTGTTCCAGCGTGGCCAGACCCAGGTGCTTTCCGTCCTGTCGCTCGGCATGCTCAACGAGGGTCAGCGTCTGGATACCATCGAGCCCACCGAGGGCAAGCGCTACATGCACCACTACAACTTCCCGCCGTTCTGCACCGGCGAGACCGGCCGTATGGGCAGCCCCAAGCGTCGCGAGATCGGCCATGGCAACCTGGCCGAGCGCGCCCTGCTTCCGGTGCTCCCCGACGAGAACGAGTTCCCCTACGCCATCCGTGTCGTCTCCGAGGTCATGGAGTCCAACGGCTCCTCTTCGATGGCCTCGACCTGCGGCTCCACGCTCGCCCTTATGGACGGCGGCGTGCCCATTAAGCGCCCGGTCTCCGGTATCGCCATGGGCCTGATCCAGGAGGAGGGCAAGACCGTGGTCCTGTCCGATATCCAGGGTCTCGAGGACTTCCTGGGCGATATGGACTTTAAGGTCACCGGCACCACCGAGGGTATCACCGCCCTGCAGATGGACAACAAGGCCACCGGTCTTACCTTCGACATCTTGGCCCGCGCCCTGCAGCAGGCCAAGGAGGGTCGCGCCTTCATCCTGCAGAAGATGCTCGACGTGATTCCCGAGCCGCGCCACACCACGCGCAGCACCGCCCCGCGCATCGTTTCCATCCAGGTCCCGACCGACAAGATCCGCGACGTTATCGGTTCCGGCGGTAAGGTCATCCGTGGCATCCAGGACGAGACCGGCGCTTCGGTCGACATCCAGGAGGACGGCACCGTCTTTGTCGGCGGCACCGGCGAGTCCGTCGATCAGGCTGTCGAGCGTATCAAGCTCATCATCAAGGTTCCCGAGCCGGGCGAGGAGTACACCGGTCGTGTGGTCTCCATCCAGCCCTTCGGCGCCTTCGTCAACCTGCTGCCCGGCAAGGACGGCCTGCTGCACATCTCCCGCGTCGCCAAGGGCCGCGTGGAGAAGGTCGAGGATGTCCTTAACGTGGGCGACGAGGTCAAGGTCGTCGTCATCGAGGTCGACGATCGCGGCAAGATCTCGCTCGATCGTCTTGACAAGCCCGAGGCTCCGGCTCGCGCCGAGGGTACCTCCGAGGGCGACGGCGAGCACTTCCAGCGTCGTGAGCGTCCGCGTCGCGAGCGCTCCGAGCGCAGCGACCGTCCGCGCCGTCCCGGCGACAACGGAGGCCGCAAGCCCCGCCGTCACCACGACGCCGAGTAACAGCCGTACATAAGCAGCACCGCAAGGGCGACTCCGGACAGGGGTCGCCCTTTTGCTTGCGCCCGGGAGGGCCGCATATGAAATTTCCTGCTCTACAGTCCTGCGCAAGACGGAAAGCACATTAAGTGCTTTCCTTTGCGTGCGGAACTCGCGATAAACTTCATATGCGGCCCTCCCGGGCGCAAGCAAAAGGACTGGTTAGTGCCGCTCGCAATTTAGTTAGACAGTCTATTCAGTAGTCAGATTTCGGATTTGTAGATAGACGCTGCAGCATTTCCCCAGATAAAATCGACCAAAATAAACCTGTCCCTTATTGGCCGGTTTCCCGTGGGGCGGGCACTGATGAAGTTTATCGCGAGTTCCGCACGAACAGGAGGCCACTTAATGTGGCCTCCGTCGTGAGCAGGACTGTAGAGCAGGAAACTTCATCAGTGCCCGCCCCACGGGAAACCGGCGGGATAGACCAGTTCAGATGGGGCTTTGATGCATGGGTGGTCTGTTGTTGTGCAAATGGGTATCATACTGTAGTTATTGCATCGACTCTGCGATGCATGTTTGTACGTTCCCGACGGTCGGTTTGCCAGAAGCGCCCCGTCGGTTGTTCCAGACCCGTTTCGAAGAAAGGAAACCACACTAACCTATGGCAGCTAAAAAATCATCTCCCTTGAAGATCATCCCGCTCGGCGGCCTTGATGGCATCGGCAAGAACATGACGGTCTTCGAGTGCGGCGACGACATGGTGCTCGTCGACGCCGGTCTTATGTTCCCGGATGACTCCCAGCCCGGTATCGACCTGGTGCTTCCCGACTACACCTATGTTCTGGAGAACGAGGAGAAGCTCCGCGGTATCATCGTTACTCACGGCCACGAGGACCACACCGGTTCGCTTCCGTACCTGCTGCAGGACCTCAACAACAAGGTGCCCATCTTCTCGAGCAAGCTGACGCTCGGTTTTATCGAGGGCAAGCTTTCTGAGTTCCGCATCCGCGCACCCAAGTTCCGCGAGGTCAAGGGCGGCAGTCATGTCAACCTCGGCGGCATCTCGCTCGACTTCTTCTCGATGACGCACTCCATCCCCGGCGCTCTGGGCGTGTTCATCCGCACCAATCAGGGCACCGTTATGCACACCGGCGACTTTAAGCTCGACCAGACGCCCATCGATGGCGTCACGCCCGACTATGCCGCTATCAGCCGCTTTGCCAAGCAGGGCATCGACCTGCTGCTTTCCGACTCCACTAATGCCACGGTTCCCGGCTTTACCAAGTCCGAGGCCGAGGTTGGTCCCAACCTGCTGCACGCCATCAAGAACGCCCCGGGTCGCGTGTTCGTCGCATCGTTCTCGAGCCACATCCATCGTTTGCAGCAGATCTGCGATGCCGCCCGCAAGTGCGGCCGTAAGGTCGTTGTGACCGGTCGCTCCATGCTCACGAACACCCGCGTGGCGCGCGAGCTCGGTTATCTCAACATCGATGATGCCGATATCATCGATGCCTTCGATATTGATAACCTGCCTGACGACAAGATCGTCGTCATGTGCACTGGTTCGCAGGGCGAGCCGCTGTCGGCCCTGTCCCGCATGGCCAATGGCGAGCACAAGACGCTCTCCATCCACGAGGGCGATACCGTTATCCTTTCGGCAACTCCCGTTCCTGGCAACGAGAAGGCCGTCCAGCAGGTCGTCAACAGCCTGGCCAAGCTCGGCTGCGACGTGTGGGATAAGAACCGCGCTCTCGTCCACGTCTCGGGTCACGGTAGCCAGGAGGAGCTCAAGCTCCTGATGGCCATGGCCAAGCCCACGTACTTTATGCCGGTTCACGGTGAGGCCGTGCATCTGCGCGCCCATGCCCAGCTGGCCCGCAAGATGGGCATCAAGGACGATCATATCTTTATCCTCGATAACGGCGACACGCTCGAGATGCGCGGTGGTATCGTCAAGCGCGGTACGCCCGTCGAGTCCGGTGTCGTTTACGTCGACGGCCTGCGTATCGGCGATACCGACCCCATCGTCCTGCGCGATCGCCAGAAGCTCGCCAACGACGGTATGGTCACGGCCGTTGCCATCGTCTCCCTCAAACACAAGAAGATCGAGGCCATCGAGTTCTCGGGCCGCGGCGTCTCGTTTGCCATCGACGACCAGTTCTCCGAGGATGCCTCCGCGTCCATTATGAAGACGATCGAGAAGGGTAAGTTTAGCTTTACCAGCAGCGGTTCCGATGCCATTCGCAAGGCCGTGCGCGATTCGCTCTCTAACTTTATCTGGAGCCGTACGCGCACCCGTCCGATGATCATCCCGGTCGTCATGGAGGTTTAGTTTGGCGCGCGGATCTGCACAAAACGCCAAAGGCAATAAGGCCAATAACCAACCGGCATCTGCTAAGGGTGCCGGTTCCCATCTGCGTGCCAATAAGGGCCATGAGGCAGACTTCGACGATTTTGAGCCCTTGGTCGAGCCTTCGGCCAATCGCGATATCGCCGGCGTGGTCATTGCCGTTTTGGCGATCGCTTCCTTCATTGCCGTGATCTCACCGGCAACAGCGCCCGTGACGGCTGCTGTTGCCGGGTTCTATCACCTGGGCTTTGGCCTGGGCGCCTACGTGCTGCCGATCGTCATCTTGCTGTTTGCCGCCACGCTCTTTTTGGGTGAGGACTCGCCGCTCAACGTGCGCTCTGTTGCGGGCGGTGCCGTGGTCTTTATCGCCGTCGTCTCCATTCTTTCGCTGATGGTGCCGGGCACGAGCGATTCGTGCGACCTTATGTTTACGCCGCAGAACCTTTCCGTGTCGGGTGGCTACATTGGTGCGTTTATTGCGAGTGCGCTGCAGAATGCCCTGGGTAAGCCTGTCGCGATGGTGGTCCTGTTGGGTCTGGCCGTCGTTGGTTTTGTCATCATTGGCTTTTCGGTGGGCGGTGTGCTGCGCTCTGCCCGCGATCGTGCGGCAGATTTTGCCGAACGCCGTCGTGCCGATGTCAACGCCAGCCCGTGGGGTGACGACGAAGCCCTGTCGGTGCCCGGCGTTGCCCGTCCGCACCTGAGCATTCTTCGTCAAAAGGGCTCCGATGCTGCCGTGACCACGGTCATGGGCAACGATGTGGACCCGGTTTTGGACGATGACGACGAGGACGATGACCCATTTGTCGACGTATCCGAGTCGGTTGAAGCCGAGCGCGCCAAGACCACGCTGCTGCCGCGCCGCCATGCCAAGAAGGGCAAGGCTGCGCCCAAGCTCAACACAAGCGAGCCCGACCCGTCTTGGTCCGATAGCGAGATTGAGCTCACCGAGGGTGACGACGAGGACGACGAGGCTCCGCTCGAGACCGCCAAGACAACCTTGCTGCCGCGTCGCCACGCCAAGCGCGGGCAGGTCACTGGACAGCTTTCGATGGAGGACGATCCGGACAAGATCGACGAGTCCGAGCCGCCGTTTGCCGTGAATCCCGTCTCGGCCGCACCTCAGATTCCCGACTTCCTGAAGCATCCCAAGGTTGCCGATGCGCCTGCCACGAGTGCTGTCGAATCGGCTGCGGCTCGTGATGGGGGAGTGGACGACGGCGCCGCAGATAACGAGGGCGAAGAAGAGGACGGCCTCAAGCTTCCGCCGCTCGAAATCCTACATGCCAACCCGCAGTCGGCTTCTGCCGCGTCTTCGGATAAGGAGCTGGAGCAGACCGCTGAGTCACTGCAATCCACCTTGCTTGAGTTTGGCCGCAGTGCCCGCGTGGTCGGCTGGATCGCCGGCCCCACGGTGACGACCTTTAAGCTGCAACCTGGCGAGGGCGAGCGCGTGAGCAAGATTTCGAGCCTCGAGGACGATATTGCGCTTTCGCTCGCCGCCCAGTCGGTTCGTATCTTTGCCCCGATCCCCGGCACCTCGCTCGTGGGCATCGAGATTCCCAACCGCAAGCGCCAGAACGTCAATCTGGGCGACGTGCTGCCCTATGTGAAGGGCGGTCCGCTCGAGCTTGCCATCGGCCGCGACGCCGAGGGCACGCCGGTCGTCGCCGACCTCGCCAAGATGCCTCACCTGTTGATCGCCGGTACGACCGGTTCTGGTAAGTCGGTGATGATCAATTCCATCATCACGACCTTGCTCATGCGCGCCCTTCCCGAGGACGTTCGCCTGATCATGGTCGACCCCAAGCGCGTCGAGCTTGCGGGCTATAACGGTCTGCCGCATCTCTATGTGCCCGTGGTGACCGAGCCCAAGCAGGCCGCGAGCGCCCTGCAGTGGGCCGTGTCCGAAATGGAGCGCCGCCTGAAGGTATTCGAACGCCTCAACGTCCGTAAGATTTCGACCTATAACGAAAAGCAGGCCGCCGGCGAGTTTGAGCATTACGACAACCCGCCGCAAAAGATGCCCTACCTCGTCATTATCATTGACGAGCTCTCTGACCTGATGATGGTTGCCGGTAAGGATGTCGAGGCCTCGATCGTGCGTATCGCCCAGCTGGGCCGCGCCGCCGGTATTCACCTGATCGTTGCCACGCAGCGCCCCAGCTCCAACGTGGTGACGGGCCTTATCAAGGCCAACATCACCAACCGCATCGCCTTTAACGTCGCCACGGGCATCGACTCGCGCGTCATCATCGACCAGATGGGTGCCGAGAAGCTCACCGGTTTGGGCGACATGCTGTTCTCCAAGGTCGACTGGGGCAAGCCCCGCCGTATCCAGGGCTGCTTTGTCTCGGACGACGAAATCAACGAGATTGTCGAGTTCGTTAAGTCGCAGAGCGAGCCCGACTACCACGAGGAGATTCTGTCCGCCGTGGCGCCCGCTTCCATGTCCATGGCTGGTGGCGGCATTGTCCGCACCGGAGTCGCCGAGCCGCAAGACGATGATCCGCTCATTTGGGAAGCCGCCCATATTGTGGTGGAATCGCAGCTGGGCTCCACATCTGGCCTGCAACGCCGCCTGAAGGTTGGCTATGCGCGTGCCGGGCGTATTATGGACATGCTGGAAGAAAAGGGTGTCGTCGGCCCGCCCGACGGTTCCAAGCCGCGCGAGGTCCTGTTGGACGAGGAGGGGCTTGCCGCGCTGGAATCTGTCGACGCCGAGATGGCACGTGAAGATCGTGAGTTTGGAGGATTCTGATGGCTGCACGCTTTGGTGACATGCTGCTCGAGCAGCGTCGCCGAATGGGCCTTTCCATTCAGCAGGTCGCCAACACCATCAAAATCAGGCCGCAGATCATCGAGTTTTTCGAGACCGGTAACTTTGCTTCGATGCCGCCGCGCGGCTATGCGCAGGGCATGATTTCGAGCTATGCTCGTTTTTTGGGCCTCAATCCGCGCGAGGTCGTCAATGCCTACTTTGACGAACTGATGGCATACGAACGCGAGACGTCGCAGCAGGGCGGTCGTTTCCAGGACGCCGCCGGCTACGTCAATTCGCGTTCCTCGGTCGATAACGGGCGCTTCCTGATGGTTCAGGGCGGTCGTTCGACTCGCTATGGACAGCGTCCTCAGCAGGCCGGTTATATTACCGAGACGGGTTCGGGCGAGGAGATTCGCTCGCAGCGTGACCGGTTCCGCAGTACGCCGATGCCCGAGGACCGTGCACTTCCCGCTGCCCGCGGCGTGGCGCGTGACCCTCGTGCCGGCTACGGCGACGGCGGCTATTCCGATCGCGGTTACCGTTGTGCCTCTACGGGACGCTCTCGCGGTGGCTATGCGGATGCCGATACCACGCAGGTGACGCCGCGTCTTCGCTCTCAATCTCAGCCGTGTGGCCAGCGCCCTTCGGCTCCGCGTTCGGGCCAGCGTGGCTATCAAGGCCGCGGTGAACTTGCGCCCCGCTCGGGTCAGCGCGGCCTTCAGGGCCAGGGTGGCTATCGTGGCCGTTCCGATAGCAATTGTGGTCGTATGCCTCAGGGAGGTGGCCGCAGCAGTTCCAGTCGTGGACGCGGCGGATCTCGTACTCCTCAAAACAACGGGCTCGATCCGCGTATCGTCTACGCTGGCATCGGTGCCGTGGCGTTGCTGCTGATCGTGCTCATCGTGGTACTTCTGCGCGGCTGCGCATCTTCGACGCCCGAAACCACGCCCGAGACGCCCGCTGTTACCAAGACGACGACCAAGAAGTCTTCTAAGAAGACCGAAACGGTCGACGAGGACGAAGACACCGATGAGCCGACTGACGAGTCGACTGATTCGGACGCCGCCAAGACGACGGCCAAGAAGGAAGAGAACGAGGTCACAAAGGTTAAGGTCTCCGTTGCCAAGGGAAAGACCGCGTGGATTGAGGTCAAGGTCGACGGAAAGTCGGTTTATGGCGCTCAGGCGACTGGCCCCTTTGAGCAGGAGTACACGCCCGAGTCCTCGATCGAGATCACCACGTCTAAGCCTTCCGATGTCACCGTTACCAAGAACGGCGAAAAGGTCCGTTACGATACCAAGACCTCGGGCGTGGCGCGCGTGACGATCACCGTTCCCAAGAAGGAGACGACTGGTTCCGAGAATGGTGAAAGTTCTGATGGTACCGACACCACCGATGGTACCGACACCACCGACGGCACCGATGCCCAGTCCACGGATGGCGCCGATACCGCAACTGACGGCCAGACGCCCACCGATTCTACCGACTATTCGTACGATAGCTACTAAGCCGCTCGTACGCGAAAGGAAACATCATGGCTAAAGATTCCAGCTTCGACGTCGTGTCCGAGGTCAACATGCAAGAGGTCGACAACGCCTTCCAGCAAACCACGCGCGAGATTTCCCAGCGCTATGACCTGAAGGATTCCGGCGCCACGATCGAGCTTTCGAAGGGCGACAAGCTCTTTACGATCAACGCCCCGGCCGACTTTGTCTCCAAGCAGATTATCGACGTGCTGAGCTCCAAGCTCATCAAGCGCGGCATCGACCTCAAGGCTGTCTCGTGGGATGCTCCGCAGGCGGCATCGGGCGGCACCGTTCGCGTGCTCGGCCATATCGTCGAGGGTATCGACCAGGCGACCGCCAAGAAGATCAACAAGGACATCAAGGACCAAAAGCTCAAGGTCAAGGTGACTATCGAGGCCGACAAGCTGCGTGTTTCCTCTGCTTCGAAGGACGCGTTGCAGACCGTGATCCAGTTCCTGCGCGACCAGGACTACGGCCAGCCGCTGCAGTTCACCAACTACCGCTAATATCATTCGAAAGGACTGCTCTTCAACATGGATACACCGTTGGGCTCCGTGCTCTACATCACCCTCGGGTGCGCTAAGAACGAGGTTGACACCGACCGCATGCGTTCTCTTTTGACCGCCGCGGGCTACGAGGAGGCATTCGACCCACAGGATGCCGATATCGCCATCGTCAATACATGCTCGTTCCTCGCCTCCGCAACGTCCGAGAGCATCGAGACCACGCTCGAGCTCGCCAACGAGGTTCAGGACGGCGTTCGTTCTTGCCCCATCGTCATGTGCGGCTGTGTGCCGTCGCGCTATGGCGACGATCTGCCCGATGAGCTGCCCGAGGTCGCTGCCTTTGTGAAGGCCGACGAGGAGGATGGCATCGTGGCGGTCATCGATGGCGTGCTGGGCGTCGAGCGCGAGATTGCCGCCTATATTCCGCAGGTCAAGCGCACCGTCGAGGGCGCTGTCGCCTACGTCAAGATCTCCGATGGCTGCAACCGCTTCTGTAGCTTCTGCATGATCCCGTATATCCGCGGTCGTTATCACTCGCGCAATGCCGAGAGCATTATTTCCGAGGTGCGCGACTTGGTTGCCGGTGGCGTGCGAGAGATCGTGCTGATCGGCCAGGACACGGGCATCTGGGGCACCGACTTTGCGGATGGTGACGTCGCCGAGGGCTCGCCGCGCAATCTGGCGCAGCTGCTGCGCGCCGTAGCCGAGGCCGTGCGTCCGCAGAACGTCTGGGTCCGTGTTCTCTACCTGCAGCCTGAGGGCATGTCCGACGAGCTTATCGAGACGATTCGCGATACGCCCGAGGTACTGCCTTATATCGATATCCCCGTGCAGCACTGCGACGCGCGCATCCTCAAGGCTATGCGCCGTTCTGGTTCGCGCCAGGAGCTCGAGGACCTGTTCCGTGATCTGCGTGAGCGTATCCCCGGCATTGTGATCCGTTCCACGGCCATGGTCGGCTTCCCGACCGAGACCGACGATGAGTTCCGCGACCTTATCGACTTTATGGACACCGTCGGCTTTGACTACACGAGCGTCTTTGCCTACTCGCAGGAGGAGGGCAGCCTGGCCGCTAAGATGGAGGGTCAGGTCGATGAGGAGGTCAAGCTCGAGCGCGCCCAGGAGGCCATGGACCTGGCCGAGTCGCTCGGTTTTGCCGCCACCGCCGCACATGTGGGCGAGCGCGCCCAGGTGATTGTCGACGGCATCGAGGAGACCGAGGACGGCGCCGAGCTGATCGGCCACGCTTGGTTCCAGGCGCCCGATTCCGATGGCGCGGTGCACTTGGACGCCAGCGAGGCGTCCGTGGGCGATATTCTGACGGTCGAGTTTACCGATAGCTTCTGCTATGAGCTTATCGGCCATGTTGTGGAGTAGGAGAGCATCGTGGCAAACGAGAGCAATAAGGAACTGACGAGTGTTTGGACGCCCGCCAACATCGTGACGTGCGTTCGCATCGTCTTTATCCCGGTGTTCATGATCGTGTCGGCGCTTTCTCACACGAGTGTTGCCGGTACAGATTGGAGCACCTTCGACGGCCCGCTCGCCGCCGCTGCCTTCATTCTGTATGTGATCCTGTCGTGCACCGATAAGGTCGACGGTTATCTGGCGCGCTCGCGCAACGAGATTACCGATTTCGGTAAGTTCTTGGACCCCATCGCCGATAAGCTGCTGGTGTTCTCGGCTCTGCTGCTGTTCTTGGATTTTGGCGCTGTGACCGTGTGGTCCGTGTTCATTATCCTGTTCCGTGAGCTTCTGGTGAGCGCCCTTCGCATGGTCGCGAGTGCCGCCGGCGTGGTCGTTGCCGCCGATAAGCTTGGCAAGTACAAGACGGCGACCACGATGGTCTCCATCTGCGGTTACCTGTGCGTCTTTGCGATGGCCGGCTTGCACCTTGGCCCGCTGGCGCTGACGCTCGGCATCTACTCGGTGTCGCGCTTCCTGTACGCCGTTGCCGTTGTCCTGACCGTTATCTCGGGCGCCCAGTACTTCTGGAACTGCCGCAAGATCGTCTTTTCGGTCTAGGTCCTGGTGGGTATGACGGACTCTTTTGAGCAGATTTCCGCACATAACGAGGAGCTGGCGCGTCATATTGTCGAGCGCGCGAGCGCTCGGGGCGTGACGGTTTCGACGGCTGAGTCGCTGACAGCAGGTATGATTGCCTCGACGATTGCCGATATCCCGGGCGCCTCGGCGGTGCTGCGTGGCGGTGCGGTGACCTACTGCGATGAGATCAAGCATCGCGTTTTGGGCGTTGATCAGGAGACGCTCGACCGCTATACCGCGGTGTCGCATCAGACCGCGCGCGAGATGGCGGCGGGTTCGCTGGAGCTGTACCAGAGCGATATTGCAGTGAGCGCAACGGGTTATGCCGGCCCCGGCGGCGGCACTGAGGACGATCCGGCTGGCACTTTCTATATTGGCTGGGCGTATCGCGCGGCTGATGGGGAAGTGCCGGTCGTGGACTCTGTGCGCTGCCACTATGAGGGCGACCGTTCGTGTGTTCGTGCCCATGCGGTCGCGGAGGCATTGGGACGCATTGCCCTTTTGCTCAACTCTATGGAATAGACGTGTTTTAAGGGGCCTTAGGGCCCCTTAATTGTGGAGATAGGGACCTCTGACAAATTCAGCGTTTTTGCTGGTCATAGGTTTATTTTCGCCTTCCTTGCTTATATTTGGCCCTATGTGGTCAAGCATTTGGTCAGTATTTGGTCGGCGTTTGGTTGGGTTTTGGAAAGACTGCCTGCATATGATTTATCTGAACGGTTGACCACGAACAGCCGTTCGTTTATTATCGATGCAGGTTGTTAAGAGGAGGGCTTTTCATGGCCAAGAATTCAGGTCCCGTACGTACCGTTCATGCTCGCACGACGGGTAAAGAGCGCGATGAGATGATCGCCACCACCAAGGCCGAGATCGAGAAGAAATTCGGCCAGGGTTCCATCATGAGGTATGGTGACGGCGGCCCCGAGCTTGAGGTTGAGGCCATCCCCACGGGCGCTCTGGCACTCGATGCCGCTCTGGGTATCGGCGGTGTGCCGCGCGGCCGTATCGTCGAGATTTACGGTCCTGAGTCCTCCGGTAAGACGACGCTTTCGCTTGAGATCCTGGCCGAGGCCCAGGCAATGGGTGGCGTGGTGGCATTTATCGATGCCGAGCACGCGCTCGATCCCACGTATGCCGCGCGCATTGGCGTGGATATCGACGAGGTACTGATTTCCCAGCCTGATACGGGTGAGCAGGCGCTCGAGATTGTTGACATGCTCGTGCGTTCCGGCGCCATCGATGCCATCGTCGTCGACTCCGTCGCCGCGCTGACCCCGCGTGCCGAGATCGAGGGAGAGATCGGCGATACCACGGTCGGTTTGCAAGCTCGCCTGATGAGTCAGGCGCTCCGCAAGCTCGCCGGCTCGCTGTCCAAGTCCAACACGACATGCATCTTCATTAACCAGCTGCGAGAGAAGATCGGCGTCATGTTCGGCAACCCCGAGACCACGACGGGCGGCCGCGCCCTTAAGTTCTTCTCTTCGGTGCGTATCGACATTCGCCGCATCGACAGCATTAAGCTTAAGGATGAGGTTATCGGTAACCGCGTGCGCGCCAAGGTCGTTAAGAACAAGGTGGCAGCTCCGTTCCGTTCTGCTGAGTTCGACATCATGTACGGTACGGGCATCTCTAAGGAGGGCTCGATTCTGGACATGGCTGTCGAGTGCGGCATCTGCAAGAAGATGGGCTCCTGGTTTGCCTATGGCGAGGACAAGCTCGGCAACGGTCGCGAGGCCGCCAAGGCGTTCCTGCGCGAACACCCTGATTGCGCCGACGAGATTGAGCATAAGGTCCGCCTTGCCTGCGGGCTTGAGTTTGACGACGATGCTCCATCCGAGGTCGAGCTGACCGATCAGCCTGCGCCTGAGGAGTTTGACGAGCTTTACGCCATCGATGGTTCCGCCATGCTCGATGATGACGACGAGTAGCGGTTGCGCTCATGTCGTATACGGTGACCGAGGCCACGGTCGTCTTTCCCGATAAGAAGGCGGCCTCCTCGTTCTCGAGCGGGTATGCGTCCAAAAAGCCTTGCGCACATATCGATTGTGAGCTTGAGGGCGGTTTTGAGCGGTCCATTTGGATTCCCGTGCGGGTCGCGCGCCTGTATGTCAAAAACCGCCCCGATCTTCCCTGTGATTGGGACAACTTTCGTGAGGCGGTGCAGCTCGTCGAGCGTAAATGTGCACTTACCATGGTGACCGAGATGTTATCGCGCCGCGACCATGCGACGGGCGAGGTCCGTGACAAGCTGGCTCGCTACGGCTTTCACCAGACCGCAATCGATTTCGCCGTCGAGCGCGCCACCGAGTATCGCTTTTTAGACGAGAACCGCTTTTGCTCGTACTTTATCGAGGAGCGCAAGCGGCGCGGTTGGGGACAGCGCAAAATCGAGACCGAGCTCAAGCGCCGTCATGTCGTGCTCGATGACATTCCCGGTTATCCCGAGGATTATTTTGCCGTCGAAGACGATTTGGCGCGTGCGTCAGCCCTGCTCGCCAAGCGGCGTGTTCCAGAGACGCGCGGATTCGAAAAACTGGTTCGGTTTTTGATGGGCAAGGGCTTCTCGTATCATATCGCCGCCGATGCCGTTAAGGCACGTCTCGATGCCGAACGCGAGGAATGTGCGGTTTAGGCGTATGCGTTTTGTGGCCCTGCCGCTCACCGTGTTTTAGCCGCCGTGTTGGGGGCATTTATTTGACAGTTGTTGTGGTTCAACGTACGATAAACAGCGTCATTTGCTTTGTGATATGTGCTCATCTGTGATGAGTTTGTTTATATGTTTATCTGTATCCGACCCGCATAAGCTGCGCCCATATTACTCAAATGTCGCGAGCCGTTCGTAAGGACGGTTCGCTTTGTTGTGTAACGAATCCATAAAAAGGAGTGAGCATGCCTATCATCGCAGCGCTCGTTGGCATCGTTTTGGGTGCCATCGCCGCCATTGCCTACATGCGCACCGCCAAGCAGGGTAGTCTTCACGAGGCCGACGAAAAAATCCAGTCGGCACACGCACAGGCTGAGTCCCTGATCGGTGATGCTAAGCGTCAGGCCGAGACCCTCAAAAAAGAGGCTCTGCTCGAGGCTAAAGAGGAGATCATCAAGAACAAGCAGGCCGCCGAGGCCGAGGACAAGCAGCGTAAGAACGAGATTCGTACGCTCGAGAACCGCGTGATGCAGCGCGAGGAATCCCTTGATCGCCGCAACGACGCTCTCGACAAGCGCGAGCATCAGCTGTCCAGCCAGGCCGGTCAGGTCGAGAAGCGCTCCCGTGAGCTCGAGGAGCTCTGTGCAAAGCAGACCTCCGAGCTCGAGCGTATCGCCGACCTTACCCGCGAGGACGCCCACAAGGAGCTCCTCGATAAGGTTCGCGGCGAGGTCACCCACGAGGCCGCCACGATCATTCGCGAGTCCGAGCAGCAGGTTCGCGCCGAGTGCCACAAGACCGCCCAGGAGATTCTGTCTCTGGCGATTCAGCGCTGCGCTGCCGACCACACTGCCGAGGTTACCGTTACCTCCGTGCACATTCCCTCTGATGACCTCAAGGGCCGTATCATCGGTCGCGAGGGTCGCAACATCCGGACCTTCGAGCAGGTTTCCGGCGTCAACCTCGTGATCGACGACACGCCCGAGACCGTCGTTCTTTCGAGCTTCGACCCGGTCCGTCGTGAGACCGCCCGTGTCGCCCTCGAGAACCTCATCGCCGACGGCCGCATTCACCCTGCCCGTATCGAGGAGATGTATCACAAGGCCGCCGACCTGGTTCAGCAGCGCGTGCGCGAGGCTGGCGAGCAGGCTGCCTTCGATACCGGCATCCACGATCTGCACCCCGAGATCGTCAAGACCCTTGGTGCCCTGCGCTACCGTACCTCGTTTGGTCAGAACGTGCTTCAGCATTCCCTCGAGGTCTCTGATCTGTGCGGCGTGATGGCTTCCGAGCTTGGCCTGGACGTTGTGACCGCCAAGCGCGCCGGCCTGCTTCATGACCTGGGCAAGGCAATCGACCACGACGTCGAGGGCCCGCATGCCGTCATCGGCGCCGAGCTTGCCCGCCGTTATGGCGAGAAGCCCGTTATCGTCCACGCTATTGAGGCTCACCATGCCGATGTCGACCCCAACACGGTGCTCGATGTCCTGGTGCAGGCCGCCGATGCTGTCTCTGCCTCTCGCCCCGGTGCCCGTCGCGAGTCTGCCGAGAACTACATCAAGCGTCTTGAGAAGCTCGAGGAGATCGCCAACTCCCATGACGGCGTCGAACGTACCTATGCCATGCAGGCCGGTCGCGAGGTCCACGTCATGGTCCAGCCGGACAAGATCTCCGATGCCCAGTCCACGGTCCTGGCTCACGATATCGCCCATCAGATCGAGGAAGAGATGGAGTATCCCGGTCAGGTGCGCGTCATCGTGATTCGCGAGAGCCGCGCTGTCGATATCGCTAAATAACATGAGCGACGCGAACGAGCTCATCTCATTTATCGCGTCGATGTCGGGGGAGGGCAACCTTCGCGTCGAGGAGAACCTTGGCGAGGGGTATGTCCGCCTCCGCGTTTCGGAGGCCGAGCGGCGCCAGGCTAAGCACGACATTCAGCATGTCGAGGACATCGTCATCGAAATGCTCCGTAATGCTCGCGATGCCGGCGCCGACAAGGTCTATCTCGCCACGACCAAGGAAGATGGCGTCCGCACGCTTGTCTTTCTGGATAACGGTTCTGGCGTTCCGCAGGATATGCAAGAGCGAATCTTTGATGCCCGCGTTACCTCCAAGCTCGAGAGCATGAAGATGGACCGTTGGGGCGTTCACGGTCGTGGCATGGCATTGTTTTCGATTAAGCAGAACACCGACGAGGCCCGTGTGGTCACGTCCGGCGTCGATCTTGGTTCAGCCTTCAAGGTGAGCGTTGCGGCCGACCGCCTCAGTGAGCGTGCCGATCAGTCCAGCTGGCCCCAGGCCGTCAAGGATGAGGACGGACGTTATGTCTGCGCTCGCGGTCCACATAATATTATTCGCGCTGCTTGTGAGTTTGCGCTCGAGGAGTTGCGTGGTTGCGATGTCTATCTCGGTTCTCCGTCTGAGATTGCCGCGACCCTTTATGCTCAAGCGTCAAGTCGGCTCGATACGTCTCGTCTCCTGTTCATTGATGACGAGAGCGAGCTTCCGGTTGTCGATCGTTTAGGCCTTGCTTCTGATGCCGAGGACTTTATCCGTATTTGTTCGGGTTTGGGTCTTGAGATGTCCGAGCGCACGGCCCATCGCATTTTGGCAGGGCAGATTAAGCCCGTTCGCGGTGTGACCGCGCGTCTGCTGCGCGAGCGCGATTCGTCCTCGCATGCGCCGGCTCCTGTCGATCTCGCGAAGGATCGTCGCGGGCTACGTATTGCCAAGGATGACATGGCACAGTTTTCGCGCGCTGTGGAACGCGACTTTAATGACCTTGCCACCCGGTACTATTTCAACCTTTGCGGCGACCCAAAGATCCGTGTTTCGCGTGATCGAATCACCGTGACCTTTGATCTTGCCAAAGAGGAATAGTGCCTTTACCGAGTCCACTCGGTACGATACAGTTATTGCAGTTAAAACGTACTTTTAAATGCAGGAGTTTCTTCATGGATTGCCTGAAGGTATCAAGCAAATCATCGCCCGCGTCCGTTGCCGGCGCCATCGCCGGCATGGTCAAGGATGGTGTACCCGTCAACATCCAGTGTGTCGGCGCCGGTGCCGTCAACCAGGCTATTAAGGCCGTTGCTATCGCGCGCGGTTTTTTGATTTCAACCGGTTTTGATATTTCCTGCGCGCCCGTGTTCTCCGACATCCTCATTAACGGGGAGTCGCGCACGGCCATCCGCCTTTCTATCTACGTTCACCAGATCAATCGAGCTGCTATGGATAACGTCGTCATGGATGATGTTAAGCCTGTGGCATAGCTTCTGCTTGCCTTGTTTCGCTCCCCATCGTTAGGACTTATGCACATGGACCAGCGTTCCGTACGCGATATTCTTGCCGGTAAAACCTACTTTATCCGCACATTTGGCTGCCAGATGAATCAGCACGACTCCGAGCGTGTGAGCGGTCTGCTTGATTCGTATGGCTGCCTCATGGCGCTCGATCCCGCGCATGCCGATATCGTTGTCTTCATGACGTGCTGCGTGCGCGAGGCCGCCGATACTCGCCTGTACGGTCAGTGCAATTCCTGCAAAAGCCTGCCGCCTTCGCCTTCGGGCAAGCGCGTGGTTGCCGTTGGCGGTTGCATCGCGCAGCGCGATGGCGAGGGCCTGCTCACCAACGTCGATAACGTCAATGTCATCTTTGGCACGCATTCCATTGCACATGTGGCCGAGCTCATTGCCGAGGCGTTTCTTGATGGTAAGCGTCATATCCGCACCAATGAGCATGAGGATACGGATGCCATGAGCATGCCGTGGCATCGCGAGACTCAGTATCACGCCTGGGTGCCCATCATGACGGGCTGCAATAATTTCTGCACCTATTGCATCGTGCCGTACGTGCGCGGTCGCGAAAAGAGCCGCCCCTTCGAGGAGATTGTCGACGAGGTGACCGGTTTGGTGCGCCAGGGCGTGCGTGAGATTACGCTGCTGGGCCAAAACGTTAACTCATATGGTCGCGATCTGTTTGGCAAGCCGCGTTTTGCCGATCTGCTGCGTGCCGTGGGCGATACGGGCGTGGAGCGCATCTTCTTTACGTCTTCGCATCCCAAGGACCTGTTGCCCGAGACCATCGACGCCATGGCCGAGACGCCTGCCGTTATGCCGCAGCTGCACTTGGCCGTCCAGTCAGGTTCGACGCGGATTCTCAAAGAGATGAATCGCCGTTATACACGCGAGTACTATCTGGGCCTTGTCGATCGCATTCGCAACCGCATGCCCGATATCGCGCTCTCGACCGACATTATCGTTGGCTTCCCGGGTGAGACTGAAGAAGACTTTGAGCAGACGCTCTCACTTGCCGAGACGGTCCGCTATGCTCAGGCCTATACCTTCATCTATTCCAAGCGCGCCGGTACCCCGGCCGCCGAGATTGACGATCCTACGCCGCATGAGGTTATTCTCGAGCGTTTCAACCGTCTGGTTAAGGTTATCGAGACCACGGCACACGAGTATAACCAGGGTGAGCTTCATACTGTGGTTCCGGCGCTCATTGAGGGAACGAGTAAAAAGAACGACGCGGTCCTGCTGGGCAAGAGTCCCAAGAATCAGACCGTGCATGCGCCTATCCCCGAGGGTTACAGCATCGATCAGCTTGTTGGTAAGATCGTTGATGTTGACGTTGACGTTGCCAAGACCTGGTATTTGTCCGGCTCCGTTGTGGGCGAGCCGCGCTAATGGTTTCTCCCGGGGCAGGTCTTTCCGCCGTTGCGATTGTCGGTCCGACGGCGGTTGGTAAGAGTGATGTTGCCGACCGTTTGGCAGTTCGTCTTTCGTCCGAAGTGCTGTCGTGCGATGCGATGCAAATCTATCGTGGCATGGACATCGGTACCGCAAAGATGGCGCCCGATGAGTGCACGGCGCCGCTGCGTCTCGTCGACATTGTAGAGCCGGGTGTGGCATATTCTGCTGCGCTTTATCAGGCTGACGCTCGCGCGCATGTTGAACGTCTCCTTGGTTCGGGTTGCCTGCCGGTTTTTTGCGGAGGTACGGGGCTGTATCTCAAGGCCGCCCTCGATGAGATGGACTTTCCCTCGGGTGAACTTGAGGACGATCGCCGTGCGGGCTATCAGGAGCTTGCCGAGCGTATTGGCGAGGAAGAACTGCATGCCTTGCTTGCCGAGCGCGATCCAGAATCGGCTGCTGTTATTCATCCCCATAACGTGCGCCGTGTGATTCGTGCGCTCGAGATGCATGATGATGGCGTCTCCTATGCGCAGCAAAAGTCGCAGTTTAGTGTTCCGCGCGAGCATTATCATGCCCTATGGTTTGGTCTGACGCGTAATCGCGAGGTGCTCTACGAGCGCATTAATCTGCGCGTCGATCTGATGTTTGAGCAGGGTCTTGTCGATGAGGTCCGCGGTCTTATGGACCAGGGGCTGGGTGATGCCCTGACGTCGATGCAGGCAATTGGCTATAAAGAGATCATCGATGCTTTCAATGGCGTGATGAGCATGGATGAGGCTCGCGAACTCATTAAGATGCGTTCGCGTCGTTATGCCAAGCGTCAGCTTTCGTGGTTTAAGCGCGATGACCGTATCGTGTGGTTTGATATGGATGAATGTACGATCGATGAGGTCGTTGAGGATATCCTGCATCGTATTGAGGCTGCCTAATGGCCCGTTTCCCCCTTGTTCCCACGGCACCCGAGCCCGAGTGTGCCATTTTAGTTGGTGTTGAGTGGCGCGACAATGCATGGCCGCTCGATCGCTCGCTTGATGAGCTGGAGCGTCTTGCCCACACAGCTGGTGCCCAGAGCGTGGCACGCTTGTCGCAGCGTTTGGTAAAGCCGTATCCTAAATCGTTTATCGGTTCCGGTAAGGTTGAAGAGCTGTGCGGCCTGGTGCATCGCATGGATGCCGATGTCGTTATTTTTGACGACGACCTGACCCCCTCGCAGCAATCCTATTTGGAGAAAGCCGTGGGCGAGCCGGTAAAGATTATCGATCGTACAGCACTGATCCTGGATATCTTTGGCCTGCATGCTCAGACGCGTGAGGGACGCCTGCAGGTACAGCTGGCACAGCTTCAATATTTGTTGCCTCGCTTGCGTGGCATGTGGAGCCATCTCGCCAAGGAGCAGACGCGCGGCGGCATCGGCTCACGTTTTGGTCAGGGCGAAAGTCAGCTCGAGGTCGACCGTCGCCTCATTCGTAATAAGATCGCTGCGCTTCGTCGTGAGCTCAAGCAGGTTGAACAGCGTCGCGATGTTCAATCCAAGAGCCGCATTGAGTCACCGGCGTTTCGCGTCGCGTTAGCCGGTTATACCAATGCCGGTAAATCGACGTTGCTTAATCGTCTGACCGGCTCTACGGTACTTTCGCAGGACAAGCTGTTTGCTACGCTCGACCCTACGACGCGTTCGTATCGCCTGCCCGGCGGTCGCGGCATGACGATTACCGATACCGTCGGCTTTATTCAAAAGCTGCCGCATGGTCTGGTCGATGCCTTTAAATCGACGCTGTCCGAGGTGTTGGGTGCCGATCTAATTCTCAAAGTCGTAGATGCGTCTGACGAGGACTATGAGCGGCAGCTGGAGGCTGTCGACCGCGTGCTTGATGAGATCGGCGCCGGAGAGCGTTTAACGCTGACCGTATTCAATAAAATCGATCTTCTCGATAGCGTCGATCGATTGAGTTTCCGTCGTCGTTATCCCGAAGCCGTTCTGTTCTCGGCCCAGACGGGTGAGGGACTCGACGATCTCGTCGACCGTATTGCTCGCGAGGCAGCTGCCACCGATGTGTTGCTCTCCGCTGATATTCCGTATCGCGAGGGCGCTCTCATCACGCTGGTGCATGAGCAGGGAACCCTTCTGCATGAGGAATATCTCGAGGACGGCGTTCGCATTGTGGCGAAACTGCCGGCTCGTATTGCACCGCGGCTTGAGCGTTATCGTACCGAGTAGATGAGCTTCAAAATGCCCAGAATGATGGGCTGATGCAGTAGATAAAAGGGGAGTGCATGGCGTCCAAGGCTGGCGAGCGCCGGCAGGGGGTTGGCGTAGGCCCAGCTAGGGACGGTCTTATCGATTCCCTGCGCTATGTGTGCGGCGAAGTATCCTGCAAGATACATAAAGATAAACGGGATGATGGGGTAGTAATCACCTGAGATAAACCCAGGGCTCGGAAATCCCAGCCACGCCAGGTAGGGGACAGGGTAGATCGTTTTGGGGATGCTCCAGGTGATTGCGAACAACATAAGGCATAGGGGCATGCCCCATCTCGCCGTTATCTTCTTAAGGACGGGATCGGTCAACGCTACGATGCCGGTGCATGCGGCCATGCAGTAGATGATGCCAAAATTAACCGAATCGTCGACTGAGACAAGTGTTGTTGCCAACCAGACAACGAGTGCTGCTAAGGCGTATTTGGCGGCACGTTTGATATTGTTGCGCGAAAGGGTGCACATCCAACCGGCGATAAACAAAAATACCCAGCTGATGCTGGCGCGCCAGATGTCTTGAAAGACTGACTGGGTAAACCAGGGCATATCCCAGCCGTACAGGTAGGCGAGATCATAGCAAGCGTGAAAACCTGCCATAGAAATCATCGTAAACCCGCGGACGGTATCAAATATGGTTATGCGTTTTTGCATTACGAGAACCGGCGCATCAAGCCGACGACTTTGCCCAGGACAACGGGATTCGTTGCATAGATAGGTTCCATGGTGTCGTTCTCGGGCTGCAAGCGCACACGCCCCTGCTCCTTGTAGAACGTCTTGACGGTCGCCGAACCATCAATCATGGCCACGACAATTTCGCCGTTCATGGCACTCTTTTGTTCACGGACGATGATGTAATCGCCATTGAAGATGCCGACATTGATCATTGAGCTCCCATGCACCTCAAGGATAAAGGAACCCTGATCAGTGGCGATTTCGGTCGGGATAGTAAACGTGTCTTCGATATTCTGCTCGGCCAGAATGGGAATCCCAGCCGCGACGCGACCAACGAGCGGTAGCGAGACCGTTCCGCGAGGTGCGGTGGGCTCGTCAGATTTAGAAATTGAGACAGAGGAACCGTCTTCGTTAAAGAGTTCCAGGGCGCGCGGTTTGGTGGCATCGCGCTTGAGTAGCCCGCGCGCCTCCAGGGCAGAGAGATGGGCGTGCACGGTGCTGGGGGAGGAAAGGCCCACGGCAGAAGCCATTTCGCGCACGCTGGGCGGATAACCCTTCTCCTGCTGATATTCCTTGATGAAGTCGTAAATTTGCTGCTGACGCTTGGTAATTTTGCGAGCCATCAGGGCATCCTCTCTACCCATGCCAAACAAATGTTCGAATTTTGCTTGACAGGAACAACTGTTCGAAGATAATAATAACCGAACATTCGTTCTCGCGCTAGATATTTTTGTCCGCGCGGCTTGATAAAACTGTTCTCAGCAAAACACGCGAGAGGAGAACATGATGAACGCAACGAATATGGTCCAGGGTAACCTCGCCCTTAAGCTCGAGACGCCTGCAGAACCCACATTTACGGTTGTTCAGGGTGGCCGCTCCGGCATTCAGCCTTTGACCGTAAAGCCTGCTCGCAATCAGCAGGCTGTAGTCGCGCCGGCCCGCGCTGCCCTGAAGGTTTCGACGATTGTCGCCGTTGCCGTTGCGTTTACGCTCTTCTTTGTCCTCGCTACGTCGGTCTTTAACGCTCGTCACGCTGCGTATGCCGAGTCCGTTTCCAACATTACCTACGAGACTATTCGCGTTCAGCCTGGCGATTCTCTTTGGTCGCTTGCCGAGGAATATCCAATCGAAGGCCTTTCCACGCAAGAGACTTCCGATATGATCCGTAACGTCAATCATCTGGAGCATGGTTCGCTCGCCGCCGGTGCGCATCTTAAGGTTCCCGCTCGTTCGTAATCATTATCGCGCTGCGCATGGTACCCTTGTTATCGTTTAAGAGGAGGTACCATGCGCTGTCCCAAATGCGGCAAGGCACATACCCGCGTCGTTGATTCCCGTATGCAGGAGTCAAATAACACCATTAAGCGTCGTCGCGAATGTTGCTCGTGTAACTACCGCTTTACAACGTTTGAGCGATGTGAAGACCCAATCGAGGTCATTAAGTCAGACGGAACCAAGCAGCGGTTCGATCGCAATAAACTGCTCGTCGGCTTGATGCGCGCCACCATCAAGCGCGATATCGACACTAAGAAGCTCAATGAGATTATCGACGACATCGAGGTCGAGCTGCGCTCTCGCACACTGACGGCCGTCACGTCCCATGAGTTGGGTGACATGGTGCTCAAGCGCTTGGCCAAGATCGACAAGGTGGCCTACATTCGCTTTGCCTCGGTCTACCGCGATTTCAAAGACGTCGATGAGTTTCTGCAAGAGCTCGACAAGCTAAGGTGATTCCATGTCTAACATTACCGTCAACATAAAGCGTCTCGACCCCACCGTCGAGCTTCCCAAATACGCCCATCCCTCCGATGCCGGCTTGGATCTATGCTCCAACGAGGACTGCGTCCTGAAGCCCTTCGAACGCTGTCTGGTCTCTACGGGGCTGGCCATCGCCCTGCCCGATGGCTACGCCGGCTTCGTCCAGCCTCGCAGCGGCCTAGCTATTAAGCAGGGACTTTCTATAGTCAACACGCCTGGCCTCATCGACGCCCACTACCGAGGAGAACTCAAGGTCATCCTCATTAACCTAGACCCCACGAACAACATCCAAATCAAAAAAGGCGACCGCATAGCCCAACTCGTCATCCAAGAAGTCCCCACGGTCAACCTCATAGAGGTAGACGAACTAGACGAAACCGACCGAGGCAAAGGAGGCTTCGGCTCCAGCGGCATCGCCTAGGGCGCTCGTATCCCTCCCGCCCGGGGCTTACCTATATCATTCCATGCTCAAACATTCTCGCGTCGCTTCGCTCGCTGCGAAACTGCGCGTGGAACGATATGTGTGAGAGGCAGGCGGGCGGTTACTCGCTTGAAACAATATTTACTTTTCTAGTAAGTCGATGCGATAAAAGGACGCCTCCTTTGTCGCATCGACTTACTGTATTTATATTTTCTGGTTCCCCTTTGCAGATTCTACTGGAGGGGAATCTGGTATAGCTGCTAGTACGTAAACGCAGCTTACCTGCGGGAGGCCCCTATATATCGTCCCACGCGCAGTTTCGCAGCGAAGCGAGAATGTTTGAGCATGGGATGATATATAGGGGCCTCCCGCAGGTAAGCGGACATAAAGACGCTAGCGGATATGCGCGGGTTTTCCGCCCCAGTAGAAGCGGCAGAAGGCTCGTTTGCGCTTTTGGGGTTTGCCTACGAGCTCCATGGTTGCGATGGCTATGTCTTCGGCTGCGTGGGGGCGGCGTAGTACTTCGCCGTTGATGAGTAGGGCTTTGAGTGATTCGGGATGGTCGTGCAAGTGACGTAGGGTAACGATGAGCTCTCGTGCGGTGGTGACATGCATGCTGGCGCCCATGCCGGTGAGCATGGTGGTGTTGGCCTTTTCCTGGCCATAGGACTTGCCCAGCAGAATCATCGGCAGATGTGCGCATAGGCACTCGGTGACCGTGAGTCCGCCCGATTTGAGAATTGCCAGGTCGCAGCCGTGCATAAGCGCTGCCATATCATCGACATAGTCCAGAACCGTGACGTTTTCGAGCTTCATGGCGTCGAAGAGCGTTTTGAGGCGGGTGGCATATTCGGTGTCTTTGCCCGGCAAAAAGACAAAGTGCATGTCTTCGAAGCTGCGTAGGAAGGGGAGGGTGCGGTCCATCTCCGCGCGAAAGCGAACGTACGGTTGAGGCAAACTGGCACCGGCCATTACCAGCACGACGGTCTTCTCGGTGGGGAGGTTGAACTTAGCTAGCTCTTCCTCGCGATCGTAATCCGTGTCGAATCCGGCGCGAATAGGAATGCCGGTAATGCGAATCTTTGTCTCGAGCACCTTGCGCGGACGCAGCGTTTCGGCCATAAATTCGTTGGCAACACAGAATAAATCGGTGTCCTTGTGGGGCCACCATCCCTCGACTTCGTAGTCGGTCGGTACGCAGATGACCGGATAATCGATACCCGTAATTACGCGGGCGCCCACGGCAACATTGGCTGCTGTGATGTGCGTTGCAACCACGGCTATGGGCCTGCGGCTACGAATATATTCGTTGAAGGCGGGGAACATAATTCGCGACCATGCCGTTCCGCCACCCCAGAGAAGATGTCCCGTAAGCGTATATCGCCAGGTCAGGTCGTAAATGGGGCGCGTGGCTCCCGTAAAAGAAGCCGCGGTCTTATTGCCGTCGAATTTAATACGTCCAAAATCAAGGATATCGAGCACTTCAATCTCAATATCCTCGGGGATGCCATTGGTGCCGCGGATGAGGTCGAATGCCTGCGCTATCGCATTTGCGGCGGCCTTGTGGCCCGAGCCAACGGAGGCATGCACGATGGTCACGAGAGGTTTTTGCTGAGCCAGGAGCGTGGTTTGCTCCGATTGGGGAGTGCTGTGCGTGAGCAGGGGAGCGTCGTCACTCGTCTGCGCCTGGTCCATCGATAACTCCCCTTCAGCTTTGTAATACGGATTTATCATTGTAGTGCATGAGTGTCACGTTCACGTAAATTTGGGTACGAGCGCAAAGAACGACAACGTTTCGACGAAAGGACGCTTCATGACTACCGATAAGCCGATCGATGTTGCGATTATCGGTGGCGGCCCCGCGGGCTATGCTGCCGCCATTTATGCTGCGCGTGCCAACCTGACGACGACCGTGATTGAGCAGGGCATGTCGGGAGGGCAGATCGCCACAACCAATGAGGTCGAGAACTATCCGGGTTTCCCGCTCCTGAGTGGCGCCGAACTCGGCGAGCGTTTTCAGCAGCATGCAGAGGGCCTGGGAGCACAGGTTACATGGAGCATGGTTACGGGTATCGATTACGATGCCGATGCAGCGTTGTTTACGGTGCATCACGATATGGGCGATACGCTGGCCTCGAGCGTTATCGCTTGCATGGGTGCCACGCCGCGTCCGGCAGGTTTCGCAGGCGAGGATACGTATCGCGGTCGTGGCGTTTCATATTGCGCAACATGTGACGGCATGTTTTTCCGCGGCAAGCAGGTTTTTGTAATCGGTGGTGGCAATTCGGCATGCGAAGAGGCGCTGTTCCTGTCCGACATTGCCAGCAGTGTGACCATCGTGCTGCGCCGCGACCAGTTCCGTGCGCCCGATGGTGTTGTTCAGAAAGTACTCGCAAAGGACAATATTACAGTTAGGTACCAAACTAGTATTGTGGAGCTATCGGGCGAAGCCATGCCAACGACGATTACCTTTAAGGACAATGCATCTGGGGAAACTCATGCCGAGTCATTTGAGCCCGGCTCGTTTGGCATCTTTGTCTTTACGGGGACGCAGCCACATACCGAGCTTGTTGAGCATCTAGTCGATCTGGCTCCCGACGGCGGTATTGTTACCGATGATTCGATGGCCACCCGTACGCCCGGCTTATTCGCAGCTGGCGATATCCGTTCCAAGCGTTTACGCCAGGTTGTGACTGCCGTTTCTGACGGAGCCATAGCGGCAACCGGCGCATACGCTTTTCTACGCGGATAAGTACGATAATATATCTTATGTAAGGTTGCTATATTCAAACAAAGTGGTTGGACGATGCATCAATGTGTTGTCCAACCACTTTTACTTGCCGGCTATGTGGTATGCAAAACTAGATAACCTAGAATACAATATAGAAAATGAACGGAGGACCTTTATGAACCACGTTAAACACGTTATTCCGATGTCCGATTCGTCGGTCAGTATTAAGCCTGAGGATATTCAGCCCACTGTGCTGCCCGATGCATTTATTCAGTCCGAAATCGTGTGCAAACTCAATACGTTGAGTCTGTCGCGCTATGACCAGTTGCCCAATGTGACGCTCTACCGCGACCAGGTCATTGAGTATGTTGCGCTGTGGATGGAGCCGCTGTCCATTTGCGTTGAGCACCCTGTCATTACGCCATCGATGATCAATAACTACGTTAAGGTCGGCCTGGTGCCTGCTCCGGTCAAAAAGCAATATGGCCGCGAGCAGATTGCCCGCCTGATCGCTATCTGCCTCTTTAAACAGGTGCTACCTATTGCTGCGGTGCAGGCACTCTTCAACATTCAGCGTTTGAGCTACGATGCCCCGACTGCCTTCGATTATGTGGTCGATCAGCTCGAGGCATCGATTCGTTCGGCGTTTTCCGTTGAGCAGACGCCGGTTCCCGATACGGCGCATCAGGTAACGCGTGAGTCGCTGCTTGTGCGCAGTGCAGTTTCATCCTTCGTTTCGAAGGCGTACCTGATGAGCTATCTAAAGTTTAATGGGTTTAATAGCTAGCCGACGTGTAAAACGGGCGGGGCAAAGAGCCATCTGTCGCTTTGTCCCGCCCATATTTTTGCTTGGTTGGACTTTACTTGCCCGAAGCTACGCCCATGCCGTAGCCGATGATGAGGCCGTGCATCTCGGCGTAATAGGAATCCAGGCCGTTGCAGGGCATGATGATGGTCTTGGAGCCGGGCCAATGCTCGACTATGCGGTCAGTAAGCGCCTGGGCTCCAGCTTCGTTCTCAACGTGATCGATGATGACCTCGCCGCCCGTAAAACCCTCGGCTTCCATGGTGTCGATGATCTTGTTGAGCATCTTCTTTTCGCCACGCGTGTGCCCGACGAGTTCGATTTTACCGGCCTCGCTCGCCGTGCCCAAAATGCGGATATTGAGCTTGTTGGCAATGACGCCGGCTGCCTTAGGGATACGTCCGGCTTTGGCGAGGTTTTCGTAATTGCACAAACTGAAGAGGATTTTGCTGTTCTGTTCAAGGCTATCGAAGTATGCGCAAGCATCCTCGAATGAGACATCCGGGTTGCTTACAAGATAGCGGTCGAACAGCAAGAAAATGAGATCCATTTTGCCGCCAGCTGCGCGTGAATTGACTAGATGAATCTGTCGGTCGGGCTCCTCGGCAAGAACCATATCGCGAGCCGTGGCTGCCGCGTTGTAGCTGCCCGACACGCCCTCAGAGATCGGCATGCAGATGGTCTTGTCGGCCAATTTGAAGAGCTCGGCCCACTCCCCTACGCTGGGACAAGCGCTCGAAGAAGCGTTCGTCTCCGCCTGAACAGCGCAGTTGAGCTCATGTACATCAAGCGAAAGGTCATCGACGAATTCACGCTCCCCCACTCGAATTTTGAGGGGCGCAAATGCAAAGGTGGTATGGGGCGCGGTCGGTTGCCAATCGCGGAGGTTACAGCTTGAATCTGAGATAAGTGCCCAGCTCATAGAGGGTCCTTTCTAATTGTTCCTCAACAATTATAGCCTTCTTGCAAACCGAATGTACGGCTATCTAGTTTTGAATACTAGATAGCCGTACAAGATTAGAGACAAAAGAATAGACCTCGCGACTTTAAGCCACGAGGTCCACATTCACACGCTGTGTAAGATGACTTAGTAGCGCACGAAGATATAGTTGTTGTTCATGCCGGCGGCAACGGAGCTGATGATGACGCCCGTTTTGTAGTCGGAAGCATGGATCATCTGACCATTACCGATATAAATGCCGGTATGGTAGGAGTTAACCACAACATCGCCGGGTTGCGGATCGGACACACGGGTCCAACCCATGAAGTCGACCGTGGTGCCCAGACGGCAGTAGCGTCCCGTGAGGCAATAGCTTACAAAACCGGAGCAGTCAAAGCTGTTCGGTCCAATGCCGCCCCAAGAATACGCATAGCCGAGCTTGCTGTAGGCGCGCGAAACAACGGAGCCACCATCAACAGACTGACTCGGTGCCGAAGGCGTGGGAGCCGGAGCGGGCGTGGGGGCAGGCTGCGGTGCGGGAGCCGGCGTGTTGCCGCCCTGGTTGTTGTTATTGTTGGTCTGGCCGCCATTGTTGGTGTTCTCGGTCGTACCGGCGGTGTCGTTGCTCACCGTGGCCTTTTCGGCGGTGCTAGCATTAATGCCAGCCTGCAGCGCAGCGTTGGCCTCGGCCTCGGCAGCGAGCTCGGCCTGCAGCTGCGAATCCAGGGAGTTCACGACACTCTGAGCCTCAGCCTGCTGGGCATTGAGCTCGTCGACCTTCTTTTGCGTCGCGGCGACGTTCTTCTCCTGCTCGGCCTGCTTATCGGTGAGCTGCTGCTTAAGCTCCTTGACCTCTTGAATGGTCTGAGCTTGCTTATCGGAAACTTTGCCGTAGTAGAACAGACGGTTGAGCATATCGCTCAGATCATCGACACCCGTCAAAACCTGAAGCAGGCTCAGACCGCCGGTTTTGTACTCGCCGGCGACATAGGTCGAGAGCTTGGCCTGACCATCGGCGATCTCCTGCTGCTTTTGCGTGATCTCGCCGGCAGTCTGATCGAGCGCCTGCGTCTGCGTGGCAAGCTCATCGTAAATCTGCTGGGTTTGCGTGCCAATCTGCTCGAGCTTGGTACGGGCAGCGGCAAGGTCGGATGCGGTATCGGCATAGGCAGGAGCCGAGAGGCCCAGGCCCAAAACACAAGCGAGGGTTGCCGTAGCAGCGCAGCGTGCCATGTTTCTGTGCGTGTTTGCTGTGCGCATGGAGCTTCCTTTCCGGTATCTAAGGGTAGCGGCTAGTCCACCGTTACCAGGCTAAAGAGCTCAACGTCGTCGTTAGAAGGCGTGAGCTTCTTGCGCGGGTTGAGAAACGCAAGCTCAAGGATACAACCGTAACCTACAAGCTTTGCGCCCATATCTCGCACCAGTTTACCTGTTGCCTCGACAGTTCCGCCCGTCGCGACCAAGTCGTCCAGAATCAACACGGTATCTTTAGAGCTGATGGCATCGGCGTGGATCTCGATAGAATCCGTTCCATACTCGAGCTCGTAGCTCTCGCTGACCGTCTTGCGCGGCAATTTGCCCGGCTTACGTGCGGGAATAAAGCCGGCACCCAGGGCGACGGCCACGGGCACACCGACCATAAAGCCACGGGCCTCGGGTCCTACGACCTTGGTAATGCCCATGTCGGCAAAATGCTCGGCCAGGGCATCCACCATGGCCTTCAGGGCCTCGGGATTTCCAAAGAGCGGCGTGATGTCCTTAAAGACGACTCCGGGCTCGGGATAGTCGGGGATATCGACGATATGAGATTCGAAGTCGTACATGGGTGACCTTTCATGGATTGCCGGGTGAACGGCGGTTATTTGCCCGTGTTAGCAGACGAGCTCTGCGAGGGGACGACGACTTTGGACGGCTGCACGAGCGACTCGTCGTGCGCGGCAACCGCGGGGACGCTTGTCGCATCGCTTTTAGCCTTGGTCGATTCGGAACGCGCAATCTCTTCATCGAGGGCATCGATGTCAGCGTCCTCGACCACGGCGTTGAGCGACTCAAAGACACGGTTCTTAAGTAGCGCGGTATGCACACCCTCGGTGAGGTCGTGCAGTTTCTTAAAAGCGCGCTCGAGCTTGGCGTCGCGCTCGTCATCGGAGGTATCCATGCCGAGCATGCTCACGAGAACCTGCTCAAACATCGAAGATTCGCGGTTTGCCGACGATACGTACTGACGCAGGTTGCGCGGCTCAATGTGGAAGCGCGACAGCTCCGAGCAGTAACGGATAATCGGGAAATCTCGGCCATCGACGAGCTCACGGTTCTGCGGGCTCTTGATGATGCGGATAAGATCGTTCTCGGCAAGGGAGCGGATAAACGAAATCTCAACACCGAGCATGTCGGGGATCGTCTCGATGGGATGCAGCTTTTGCTTGGTCTCCTTGGGCTCCGTCTTAAGCGGAACATCGGACAGAAGACCCACCTCGTAAGCCAAAGTGGACAGGTCCGTGGCGTTTTCCAAGCGCTGCTTAATCACGTTGAGCGGCATGTAGCGGGTCTTCTGCAAGTGCAAGATGACCTCCAGGCGATCAACGTCCTCCTTAGAGTACTGACGGTATCCCTTAGGCGTACGATGAGGGGTAATGAGCCCCTCATCTTCTAGAAATCTAATTTTTGAGTTCGAAAGATCGGGGTATGCGCCTCGAAGTAGGTTGACGACTTGGCCGATACTCAGATAGTTGCGTTCGGCCATGCCCTACTCACCGGTTTCGATGCGCTCCGGCGTGCTCTCGTGGTAGATGAGCGTAAACGTACCGATCTGGACGGAAGAACCGTCGTGCAGCGGGGCTGCATTGACGATGGCACCGTCGACCCAGGTGCCATTGAGCGAGCCCAAGTCCTCGATGCGAGCGCCGAGGCCCTCGCGGATAATGCGCGCGTGGCTGCGCGATACGGTCATGTCATTGAGGAAGATGCCGTTCGCAGGATCGCGGCCGATGGTGGTCACGTCGTCCTCGAGCTCAAAGGCGGCACCAGTCTGCGGACCCTTGACGATGGACAGAACGGGGGCGGTGATGCGCACGTTGGCCATGAGGTCGGGAACGGTGACGTCGCTTGAAGGCACGCGGAATACGCAGGTAGCGTCAGCAGTCTTATCATTCTGAGCCATATTGTTTACCATGTTGTCCATGACAACCCCTAACTTATCGCGGACGTGCCGCAAATAATGAACCGTACGTAATCATACCCCAACGAATCAGTCTTCGATTTCAGGGTTCAGAAAGTCGATGTCCTCGTCCTCGGGATGCGCGAGAGCCTGTTTAATGGCCACTCCGCCCTTAATGGAATAGATGACAGCCGTGAGCATGGAGAAGATCACGCCGCCGTACACAAAGAAGATGCCGAGGGGCACCGAGCTTCCGTTGAGGCCCGGGAAGGCCGTAAGGGTTGAAGGTAAAAGATGCAGGCCGTCAATAACGGGGAACCCGAGCAGCATGAGCGAGAAGCCGGTCATGAGCAGTGCAGTGGCAATCTTTCCGGGAAAGACGACATCGATGGGGCGACGGTGATAATGACGCACGATAAGCGTGCCGATGCCCAGATAGATGTCGCGGCCAATAATGAGCACGCAGACCCAGATTGGCAGCTCTCCGCGAACCACCAGCCCAAGTACGCCGGTGAACAGCAGCGCACGGTCGCAGATGGGATCCATGACCTTGCCGAGCCACGAGACCGTCTTGGTCATGCGGGCGATCTGACCGTCCATCCAGTCGGTGGAGGCGGCAACGGCGTAGATAACGATGGCGATGACGCGGTTGTTATCCGTCACAAACAGGTACAGAAATACCAGGGTGAGGATCAGGCGCGTAAAGGTGATGAAATTGGAGATCGTAAAGATCTTATTCGACGGGTAATCGGAAGTGCCGATAAGCTCCTTTTTGATCTTCTTTTTGATGCCCACAGGACTCCCCCGCTGGTTAACGACAAAACTTTCGATACTATACCCGTTCCGGCGATGTCTATCCAGCGTAAGCATAGAGAGTCCAGACATATGGAGGATGCTACTGGGTTGTGCGGCATTCTGCATTTGTGTACATCAGCCTCCAAATATGACATTTTTCGGCATCTTTGATGGCTGATGTACACGTTTTGATTCGGTGATTACATCGATCGGGAAAGTTGTTGCCTTAAGCAAATTAATCATGATGTGCGGGTCGAGAAGGGTTGGCGCCAAAAGAGCCCAACGGCCGTTACGGCTTCGTTAGAAACACGCCCCACCATGGATGGTGAACCCGAAAGGTAAGGCGCGCGGGCACGGTGACTCGGCCCGCGCTCCCGGAAGAGAAAGGATGAACCCATGGGTTACATGCTCGAGACGCGCGGGCTCACCAAGCGCTTCGGCCGCGGCGACCAGGCGCAGGACGCCGTGGCCGACGTGAGCCTTCATATCCGCGAGGGCGAGGTGTACGGGCTGCTCGGTCCCAACGGCGCCGGCAAGTCGACAACGCTCAAGATGATCTGCGGGATGCTGCGGCCGACGGCCGGGGAGATCCTCTTTGCCGGGCACGCCTGGCGCCGCGAGGACCTCTACGCAATCGGCAGCCTCATCGAGGAGGCGCCGCTCTACCCCAACCTCACCGCGCGCGAGAACCTGCGCGTGCGCACCACGCTGCTGGGCCTTCCCGAGAGCCGCATAGATGAGGTGCTCGCCGCCGTGGACCTCGCGGACACCGGGAAGAAGCGCGCCGGGCGCTTCTCGATGGGGATGCGGCAGCGCCTGGGGCTCGCGCTGGCGCTGATCGCCCGGCCACGCCTGCTCGTGCTCGACGAGCCCACCAACGGGCTCGACCCCATCGGCATCGAGGAGCTGCGCGACCAGATCCGCGGCTTCGCGGCGGCGGGTACGACGGTAATCGTCTCGAGCCACATCCTCTCCGAGGTGCAGCAGATGGCGGACACCATCGGCATCATCTGCGGGGGGCGCCTCGCCTACGAGGATGCGCTTCGGCCCGGGCAGGACCTCGAGGAACTCTTCATGAGCTTCTGTCGGGAAGGGCGACGAGCGCGCGGGGAGGTGGCGGCATGACGGGTGAGAAAGGCGGCCTGCTCGCGGCCCTGCGCGCCGAGGCCCTGAAGTCGCGCCACGCGGCACCGGTTCGCCTGGCCGTGCTCATGGCGCTGCCGATGCCGCTGCTCGGCGCGATGCCCTACCGGGGCGTGCAGATCTTCAGCGCGTGGAACTACTGGTACGCGCTCTTCCTGCCCGTGTGTCTCTCGCTCGTGGTGGCGTGCGTCGCGCGGGCGGACGCTCGCACGCGGATGCGGGGGCTTCTGGGCCTGGGCTTCCCGCTCGGGCGCGCCTGGTGGGCCAAGGCGCTCTGGTGCCTCGCGCTCTGCACGCTCTCGAACCTCGTGGTCTTCGGCATCTACCTCGCGGGATCGGCGTTCTCCTCGCAGGGCCTCACGGCCGCGGGCACGCTCACGATGCTCCTCTGCGCGCTCGTCAACACGGTGACCGCGGCGTGGATGATCCCCGCAGGGCTCTTCCTCACGGCGCGGCTCGGCATGCTCGCGGGCATCTTCTGCCCGCTCGTCGCGCAGCTCGTGGGTGGGTTCGCCTGGTCGTTGGTGCCGTTGCCGCAGCTCTTTCCGCCGTCGGCGAGCATGGTCATCCCCACGAGCTTCATCCCCGTGCTGCCGAGCGGCGAGCCACTCGCGGCGGACATGGCGCTCGGCGGGGCGCTCGCGGCGGACGGCATGCTCACGCTGGCGGGCCTTGCGGTCAGCGCGCTCGCGTTCGCCGCGCTCACGGCGGCGGGTGCGGCCTGGTTCGCGCGCTCCGAGGAGAGGTGATGGCCATGTCACGAATCTCCGACCCGACGCCGCGCATGACCCTCTCGCGGGCCCTGCTCTCCGAGGCCCTGCGCCTGGCGCGCTCCCCGCTCACGGCGGTGCACCTCGTCTGCGGCCTGGCGGCCGGTCTTGCCTGCGGCGAGTACTTCTCCGTAGCCCGATGGGACCCGGCGTTGGGCGCGGACGCCTACGTCCAGTTCCTCGGCGCCCTCATGCCGCTCATGTCCGCCATCGTCTGCGGACTTGCCGTGGACGAGGAGCGCGCTGCCGGGCGCCTCGCCAACCTCATGGCGGTCCCCTCGCGCGGGCGCGCCGTCGCGGCGAAGCTGCTCGCCCTTGCGGCGCTCGGCGCCGCCGCGCTGGCCGTGGCGCTCGGCGTGTTCGGGGCCGTGCTCGCCGTCGCCGGGCGTCTGCCGCTCGGGCCCGCTCCGTTTGCGGCCGCGTGGGCGGGCATCGTGCTGGGCAGCCTGCCCCTCTACGCGCTGTGGCTCGGCGTGGCCCTGCGCCTCGGCCGCAACGCCGCCATCGGCGCCGGCGCTGCTCCTCGCGTTCTTCTCGGTGGGCGGACTTGCGCACGGCCTCATGACCGGCGAGCTCTCCGGTGCCCTGGCGACGCCCCTGTGCTGGGTGCCGCTCGCCTGGCCCGCGCGCCTGGGGTCTCTCGGGGTTGAGGCCTTCATCGACGCCGCACGCGCGGCGGGCCCACTCCTCACGACTGCGCTCGCTGGCCTCGTGCTCACCCTGGCAGCCGACGCCGTCCTTCTCGCCTGGTTCTGCCGCTTCGAGGACGGGAGGGCAGATGCGTAGAAAGCCGCTCGCCGCCATGCTCGTCCTCCTCTCCGCAGCGCTCGTCCTGGGCGGGAATGCCCTGCTCGACGCCGGCTGGGGGTCGGCGCTGCGCTCGATCGCCGACCGCGTGCTGCCCAACCCTGAGATCGCCATGTGGGCGCCCGCGCCCGAGCCCGGCAGCCACTTGAGCTCCTACGCCGATGCCACCGGGGCGGGGGCAAACTACGTCTACCTGGTGGACGCGGCGGATGACAGGGGCAATGTCCGAGAGCTCCAGCTCATCTTCTTCGGGCGGGAGTCGGACGGCGAGGGCTGGCTCGAGATCGAGGCGCGCGGCGGCTCGGGCGTGCGCTACCGCGCGTGCGACGCGGCCGAGGCGCCCGAGGCTGCGCGCGGGGCTCTGGACCGCTGAGTGCGGCGCTAGTACAATTCCGACGAGAGTTTCAGGAGGTCAACATGGCGAGGATACTGGCAGTGGATGATGAACGGGCGATCCTCGACGCGCTCGCGCGCGTCCTCGGCCGCGACGGCCATGAGGTCGTCAGGGCGGCGGACCCGACGGCGGTCCCGGGGATGGACCTCTCGCGCTTCGACCTCGTGCTCTGCGACGTCATGATGCCGGGGCTCGACGGCTTCGAGCTCGTGCGGCAGATCCGTCCGGACTTCGACGGGCCCATCGTCTTCCTGACCGCGCGCGTGGCCGAGGAGGATGCCGTGGCCGGCTACGGCCTGGGCGCCGACGACTACGTCCGCAAGCCCTTCGGGGCCGCGGAACTGCGCGCCAAGGTCGCGGCCCATCTACGCCGTGAGCGCCGGCCGCGCTCGCACGCCCTCTCCTTCGGGGAGGTGCGGATCGACCTCGGGGCGCGCGGCCTCGCCGTGGGCGGCGAGGCCGTGCCGCTCACGCCTACCGAGTACGCCATCTGCGAGTACCTCGCCCGCCACCCCGGGCAGGTCATGAGCCGCGCGCAGATCCGCGAGGCGGTGCTCGGCTGGGAGAGCGACGCCGACGACGCGACCGTCTGGGGGATGGGGTACAAGTGGCAGCTCTAAGGACCGGGGCGCGAGGTCGCGGGGGCATGCCGCTCTCCTTCTTCATCGCGCGCTACTTCGCCTACGCGTTCGCGGCGGTCGCCACGGCGTGGCTCGCCTCGTTCATGGCGCTCTCCGCGGCGATCAACGCGGGCTTCGTCTACGAGGCAAGCTGGGGGCCGGCCAATGTGCGCGAGGTCGCGGAGGGCCTGGCACGCGACGGCGTCTGCGGACAGCAGGACGTGCCGACGGCGTACCGCTACCTCATCCTGAATAAGGACGGATACGTGCTGATGACAGACCTCGATGGCACGCGGCTCGAGGACGCGACGGAAATGGCCCGTGCGGCACTCGCCGCGGATCCGGGCACAGTGGAGATCGAGGGCGGGGGCTCGGGCCTCACCTA
>UQOQ01000002.1:0-149544 GCA_900542715.1 uncultured Collinsella sp. | reverse complement strand
ACGGAAGCGGTAGTCTGCTCGACAGCGGGTGCAGGGGCGTTGGCGGCGATGGCAGCGGCGCCATTGGACTCGAGGCCCAGCTCGGCGGCGCGCTCTGCCTCCTGGTCGCAGAGCAGCTTATCGTATGCCTTCAAGAACGGCAGATAGATGATGGCGTCCAGCAAGATGATGATTGCGACAAATACCAGAGCGATAAGCTGGAAGTTCGTGGTGATGAAAATACCGATGGGGGCGGGGGTGGCCCAAGGCACCACGAAGGAGAAGCCGTTCATGCCCACGTTATCGATAAAGAACTTGGCAACACTCACGTTGACGCAACCGGCGGCAACAAAGGGGATGAGCATGTAGGGGTTAAGGATCATCGGCGCGCCAAAGAGCAGCGGTTCGTTGACGGCGAAGGCAACAGGAACAATCGAGGCCTTACCGACGGCTTTGAGCTGCTTGGACTTCATAAAGAGAATCAGCAGAAGCGGCACGATGAAGGTGGCGCCGGTGCCGCCGAACTCACCCACGAGCGACATGTTAAAGGTGAGGGAGTGGGCGGGGTGGCCGCCTGCCAGCAGAACCTGCAGGTTCTCGGCCTGGTTGGCAAGACGGATGGGGTCGATGCCCGGCTGGACGATCGAGGGGCCGTGGACGCCGATGAACCAGAAGAACGCGGTGGCTGCCTGGATAAGGATAAGGCCGGGATAGGTTTCTGCAGCGGTAAAGAGCGGGGAGAGCAGTTTGATAAGCAGCTCGGAGAACGGAACGCCCATGAGGTTGCGCACGACGACATCGATGATGCCGCAGATGATGACGGCGCCGCCAAAGGGGATGATGTCGCGGAAGTTCTGAGCGATGGCGCCCGGGACCTCCTTGGGCAGCTTAATGGTCAGATCGCGCGAGACGCAGAACTTATAGACCCACACGGTAATGAACGCGGCGATATAGGCCGAGAACAGACCGCGCGTACCCATGCTGGTGCAATCGAAGACCGAAAGTTCGGAGCCGTTGAACTTGGTGGTGAACTGCGTAACGGCGAGCAGCAGCATGCTGCACTGGGCGGCCACCATGGTGGAGCCGTCGTTGAGCACCTTGCCGGCGGGCATGCGACGGTTCATGGAAGCCGTAAAGTTCTTGGCGGTGGTGCCGGCAACCATGATGCCCATGACGCCCATGGTGAAGTTGTACAGCTTATTGCACCAGTCGATGAGCGGCTGGGGCAGCGTGATGCCAACTACGCCAGGAAGGGTGGCGATCAACAGAAAGATCGAAGAGGTGAGGACGATGGGCATGCACCCAAGGAATCCGTCCTTAATGGCCTGGAGGTAGATGTTCCTCGAGATCTTCTCAAAGAACGGCTGATGCTTTTCGAGCATCTTTACGATGGCGTCCATAGAGCTCCTTTGCTGCTCGATGCGCGATGCATGTGGATGGAACTGGTCGTCGATGGATGGTCAGGACTGCCCGGAAACCTTCCTGCTTAAGGAAGGCATTGCGAAATGACAACGTTGTCATTTCGTTAATGACAACGTAAGACATTTTGGGAAGAGCAACAAGGATTTACGGGTGAACGGTCGATATTGTCCGATAAACGGCTGATTTGTCGGTCGGGCAGGTAGTGTATGCTAGAACGCAAAAAAGCGATGCAAAACCGACTGGAGAAGTAGTGGCAACGATGGACAAGAAAAATGTCTCAATGAACGATGTGGCAGTTGCCGCGGGCGTTTCTCTCAAGACGGTGTCGCGCGTGATCAACGAGCCCGATAGCGTGCGCGAGTCGACACGCGATAAGGTCCATTCCGCAATGGAGACGCTCGGGTTTCGAACCAACTTTGCCGCGCGTTCGCTCAAGTTGGGCCGTTACGGGTGCATCGGCGTGGTGCTGTTCCACTTGTCGGGCGGCGCCGTGGACATGATTGACGGTATCGCCGATGCCGCCGAAGAGCGAGGCTTTGCGCTCACGATGATCAAAAAGCGGGCGGGGGAGAAGATGACCCTTGCCGATGCGGCGCGCAGGATGTCGCAGCTTCCCGTCGACGGCATGATTTTCAACCTGCGTCAGATGGTCGATGACTTTGATACCTTTGAGGCGCCGAAAGACCTCAAGACGGTGATTATTACGCCGATGGAGCATCCTACCTGCTCCACCGTCAGTGACGATCAAGAGGACGGCGCGCGCATGGCATGCGAGTACTTCTTGAATCACGGGCACAAGAACGTGTACTTCGTTTCTGGTAAAAAAGAGTCACTGTCGAGCCAGTGCCGAATGAAAGGCTGGCGAGCGGCGCTCGAGGCGCGTGGCATTGAGCCGCCTGAGCCTCTACAAGGCGATTGGAATGCGGATAGTGGCTACGCCGCGGGCCTTGTGCTTGCCGATAAACCCGATTGCACGGCGGTCCTCGCCGCTAACGACTGCATGGCAAACGGCGTGATGATGGCTCTACGTGACAAAGGGCTCAGTGTGCCCAATGACGTGTCCGTGATTGGCTTCGACGATGAGCTCTACAAGACGATTCCCAACTCGATTCTGACGTCGGTGAAGTTTCGCCATCGCGAGCTGGGCATCCGTGCGCTTAACGAGGTCGTCGCAGGCCTGGAAGCCCCGAGTTCCAGAAGCCGCACGCTCGTCTCGGGCGTGCTGATCGAGCGTTCCAGCGTAAAGGACCTGCGGGCGTAGACGTGCTCGGCCTGTTCGTCTAAATCTGTAATAGGTAGGGCCGAAAATCTCAGCTAGATGTTACAGATTTAGACAATTCGGTCCAGCTTATTCCGTTTGTCTCGATCTGTAACAACTAGACGGTCAAAAGTGGTCTACATGTTACAGATCGAGATTGTTCGGCCCGGGCCGCCCGTTCGTCTAAATCTGTAACAGCTTGGACCGAAAAACTCGGCTAGATGTTACAGATTGAGATGAACAGGAGGACGGGTGCGGTCTAAACAAAATGGCCCGCGCATCACACATCGATGCACGGGCCATTTATTGTCTGCGAGCGGCAGGTGGTGTCAGCGTCTTATGCCTCGAGGTTTTCCTCGATCCAGGCGACGGCACCCTTGGGATCCTTAGTGAGGTCGATGTACTGTTTGCCCTTGGGCGACAGCAGCGTGATGCCCAGGCGGTCGGTGTCGGCCTTCATCTCGTTGTAATAGGTGCGAACCTGCGGAGCCAGGACGATGACGTTGTACTGGTCCATGATGGCGTAGTGGCTGCCGTAGGCACCGGCGTTGGCGGTAATGTCGATGCCCAGCTCGTCGGCGCCTTCCTTAAGCGCGTTGGCGAGCAGTGCAGAGGTGCCGGCGCCAGCGCACAGAACCAGAACCCTCAGATCCTTGCCCTTAAGGGCGGACGGAGCTGCGGAGGCCTCGGTGGCAGAAGCGGTCTCGACAACAGGAGCCTCAACGGCGGGGGCGGCAGCGGTCTTGACGGCCTTGGTCTCCTCGGCCTCTTCTTCGGCCAGGGTCTCGGCCTCCTGCTTGCACAGGACGTTGTCGTAGGCCTTGCAGAACGGGTAGTAGATCAAGAAGTCAACGACCAGCAGGACGACAACCAGGACCAGAGAGATCGGCTGGAAGTTGGTGTCGATGAAGGTGCCGATCGGTCCGGGGAGTGCCCACGGCATGGCATAGATAAAGCCGTTCATGCCCAAAAAGTCGATGAAGAACTTACCAATGAGGACGTTGGCCACGGGGGCAAACAGGAACGGGATCAGGAAGTACGGGTTGAGGATGATGGGCGCGGCGAACAGCAGCGGCTCGTTGACGGCGAACATCACGGGCACGACAGAGGCTTTGCCGACGGCCTTGAGCTGCTTGGAGCGCATAAAGAGCAGGAAGATGATCGGGACAATGAACGTGGCGCCGGTGCCGCCGAGTTCGCCGATGTAGTTACCGAAGTTTTCGGTCAGGGCGAGGGCGGGGTGACCGCCGGCCTGCAGCGTGGCGAGGTTGGTGGTGATGTTGCCAAACAGCGCGGCGTTGAGGGCAGGCTTAACGACCGAGGGGCCGTGGATGCCCATGAACCAGAACAGCGGGATCATGAACCAGATGAGGGCGAGGCCGGCGTAGGAATCGGCAGCGGCGAACAGCGGGCTCACCAGCGTGGAGATGACGTTGGCAAACGGGACGGCCAAGCAGGTGCGGCAGATAACGTCGATGACGGCGACAAACAGGATGGAGAAGCTGAAGGCGAAGATGTCGCGGAAGTTCTGGGCGATGGCGCCGGGGACTTCTTTGGGCAGCTTGATGGTGATGTCTCGCTTAATGCAGAAGGCATAGATGTTGACCGTGGCAAATGCGGCGACAAAGGAGCTCAGCAGGCCCTTGGTGCCCATGTTGTCGGTAAAGAACACCGAGACATCGGCGCCGTCGATCTTGGCACTCGTCTGGGTAACGGCCAAGATGAGCATAGCGCACATGGCGGCGACCATGGTGCTCGTGGCGTTGATGGCCTTGCCGGCAGGCATGCGGCGGTTCTTGGAGCCGGTCAGCGCGCTTGCGGTGGTGCCGGCGACCATGATGCCCACGACGCCCATCGTGAAGTTGTAAACCTTGTTGCAGAAGTTCACGACGTCGACGTTCCACCAGTCGGGCAGCGTAAAGCCGCCGACCGTGGCGACAACGCCCGGCAGGGTCGAAATAAGCAGGAAGACAGAAGAAGACAGGATGATGGGCATTGCTGCCAAAAAGCCGTCTTTAATGGCCTGAAGGTAGATGTTCTTAGAGACCTTGTCGAAGTACGGCTGACCTTTCTCCAAGAACTTAACGATCGATTCCATAGTTCACGCTCCTCTTTGCATGAAATCTTAATGGCATGGACGTTGAAAACCTATATGGTCTCCCGCTTGCTAAAAGCCCGGGTGCAGGCGGGGTCGGTCCCAGGGGGAGAGAGGGGAGCGGCTGGGTTTGTATCGCATAGGGCCGCTCCCTTCTCGGGGGAAAGCGAGGCGATGCGCTACTGCGCGTCCGCCATAGTGTCGGCGAGCTCCTTGTACCAGAGTGCCGACTGCTTGATGTAGCGTTTTTGCGTGTCGAAGTCGATGTAGAACAGGCCGTAGCGCTTGTTATAGCCATTGGCCCACGAGAACTGGTCCTGCAGGCTCCAGATAAAGTAGCCCTGGACGTCGACGCCCTCGGCGCGCGCCTGGAGCACCTTCTCCATGTGCTGGTCGACAAAGTCGATGCGCTCGGGATCGGCGACGATGTCGTTTGCGTCGGGCTCGGGGTCCTTGTGGCCCAGGCCGTTTTCGGTGATATAGATGACGGGGAGGTTGGGATAGGTGGCGCTGATGTGCTTGAGCGTGTCGTAGAGGCCTTGCGGGTAGATGAGCCAATCCCAGTCGGTGGTGGGGATACCCGGCATATCGACCTGCTGCCCGACGCCCTTAAACTTAAAGCACGAGGTGCCCTTGTCTCCGGTGCCGTTAAAGCTGTTGGTTGACTCGCCATCGTAGGCGGCGATAAACGCCGACTGATAGTAGTTGAGGCCGAACATATCGTTGCGGGGCGCCGCCTTGGCGAGCTCCTCCATGTCGCTGTCCTCAACCGTAAGTGTGGCGTTGTTGGCACGCAGAATCTCGTTGATGAGTGAGAGGGTGCGCGCGGAGTAGTGACCCAGGAAGGCGCCGTCCATGATGAAGTCGGTGTAGAAGGCGTTGTACAGGTCGGCGGCGTGCTGGTCGGCGGGCGAGTCGGTGGCAGGATATGCCGGCGTCAGGACGTTGACCATGCCAATGCGTCCGCCCAGGTGCTCGGTCTCGTCAAGATCCTTATACAGGTTGACGGCGCGGGCGTGGGCAACGAGCTCGTTGTGCTGGCTCTGGATGCCGCTCGTCACATCAAAGTGATGGTTGGGCGGGAAGTTGCCTTGGATGTATTGGGAGTGCGAGAGGCTGATGAGCTCGTTGATGGTGAACCAATTTTTGACCTCGCGGAACTCGCGGAAGCAGAACTCGGCATAGCGCACATAGGCGTCGACGGTCTTGCGGTTGAGCCAGTCGCCCTGGTTGAACAGGGCGGCGGGGGAGTCAAAGTGATGCAGGGACACATAGGGCTCGACGCCATACTTTTTGCAGCAGGCGAACAGCTCGTGGTAGTGCTTAACGCCCTCGGCGAGGGGTTCGGCATCGTCGCCGTTGGGGAAGATGCGGGTCCAGGCGATGGACACACGAATGGCGTTGAGTCCATGCTCGGCAGAAAGGCGGATATCCTCCTCGTAGCGGTTGTAGAAATCACTGGCCGGGTCGGGCAAAAAGCGACCCTGGGCGACAAGGTAATCGTCCCACATGGTCTTACCCTTGCCTGCCACCTTCGTGGAACCTTCCGTTTGGTACGCGGCGGTTGCGGCGCCCCAAACAAAGCCCTTCGGCAGCTGCTGTACGCGGTTTAGCAAAGACATATGCATACACCCTCTCGTCTCGCTGTTCGATATTGTGCGTTTGCGCTCAGGAGGCTCCCTGATTAGCGTTCAGCGGTGAAAAAGCCCGATAAACACTATCTTAAAATGATTAGAACCAAAATAAGCACGTGAACATTTGACAATGAGCACGTTAACATCCGGCTGGGATGTATAGAAACAAAACAACTTCAAACAGCCGCGAACGGTTGTATTTGTTCGGCAAGCGGTTTTGATTGACAGAAGTTTTCATGTTGTGGTATATGGCTCGGGTATCATGAGCACGTTATCAATGTATGTACGATGCGCCATGGGCGCGGGGAATAGTTGGGAAGCAGGTTAGCGTGGAAGGCATGGATCAGCAGACAAGGAATGGTCGTTCGGCGAGCGCGGCAGAGGTTGCGGCGCTCGCTGGCGTGAGCCGCCAGACTGTGTCTCGCGTGGTCAACGGTATGCCCAACGTGACGGAAAAGACGCGCAAGCGTGTGCTGGCCGCCATGGAAGAGCTGGGCTTTCGTCCCAATTTTGCTGGAGCGGCGTTGCGCGGCGGGTCGTATCGTTCTATTGGCCTGTGCATGTACAACATCACACGTGTCGGTAACCTGGCGACGCTCGAGGGTATCATGCAAGCGGCGCGCGAGCACGATTTTGCCGTCACTATGATCGAGATGGGCGGCGACAAGCCCTATGCACTTGCCGATGCCTCGCGCCGCATGGTCGAGCGACCCGTCGACGGCATGATTCTCAACATGAACCGCATGGCTCCCGATTTTGAGGAGTTTGTTCCCCAGCCGGGAGTGCGAACGGTCATCCTGTCCATGTATGCGCATCCGCGCTGCACGACGATCGACTCCGACCAGTATGGTTCGTGCGAGCTGTTGACCAATTATCTGCTGGAACATGGTCACTCGAATATGCGGTTTGTGGCGGGTCCGGAAAACTCGATTTCCTCGCGTTTTCGTGAGGCCGGTTGGCGCGATACGCTGGGTCGTGCTCATGTCGATGCCGCTCCGATGCTGCGTGGCGATTGGAGTGCGGACAGTGGGTACGCCATGGGCGAGCGGATTGCGGCCGAGGTGCTTGCCGGCGGGTCGCAGGCGCCGACTGCCGTGCTTGCGGCAAATGACCAGATGGCGCTGGGCGTTATCGCCGCGCTCGAGAACGCGGGCCTGTCCGTGCCCGACGACGTGAGCGTGGTTGGTATCGACGACGCACTCGAGGGACTTGTTCCTCACAATCGACTGACGACGCTGCGATTTGATTTGCGCGGTGTCGGTAAGCTTGCGTTTGAGGCGGCGATTGGAGAGAGCTCGTCTATCGAGGCGATTCATGTGCCGAGTACGCTGGTCGAACGCTCGACTGTTAGGGACATACGGGGTTAGGTCCTACTCCGTTTGTCTCGATTTGTAACAGGTAGACGGTCAAAAGCGGGCTACGTGTTACAGATTTAGATTCTTCGGAAAGAGCAATCCTGTTCGTCTCAATCTGTAACAGCTAGGACCAAAAAACTCGGCTAGATGTTACAGATCGAAACAAACGGCTCCTGACCAGCCCAAAAACAAAAAGACCGGGGGCGGCGCGCCGTGTGACGTGCCGCCCCCCGGCTGAGAAATGGGGACAGGTTGTGTGAGCGGGGCAGTTCCGCTCGTCGCAAGCCGCTAGTCCAGACGACGGGTCTGCGCCACGTGCTTGTACCAGTAGGCGCTTGCCTTGGGCGTGCGCTTCTGGGTTTCAAAGTCTACGTAGAAGAAGCCATAGCGCTTGTTGTAGCCGTTGGTCCAAGAGAACTGATCCTGCAGGCTCCACAGGAAGTAGCCGCCCACGTTGACGCCCACCTCCATGGCCTTGAGCAACCAGCGCAGGTGCTGCTCGATGTAGTCGATGCGCGGCTGGTCATCCACAAAACCGTCCTTGTAGGGGTCCTTGTAGCCCATGCCGTTCTCGGTGATGAAGATCTGCTTGTAGTTGGGGTAGCGCTGCTTAATGTAGACGAGCAGATCGAACAGACCCTCGGGATAGATGATCCAGTCCCAGTCGGTGGTGGGGATGCCGGGCTTGTTCACATGCTCGCCAATGCCCTTGACGCGCCAGCGACCGGTGCCCTTCTCGCCCGTACCGTTGTGGTGCAGGTCGTTCTCGCCATCGTAAGCCTTCAAAAAACGGCACTGGTAGTTGTTAACGCCCAGGTAGTCGTTGTAGAGCGCTGCTTCGCGCATAATCTCGAGGTCCTCGTCCAGGATCTCGATGGTGCCGCCCGAGATGGCGGCCAAGCGGTTGGCGCACTCGAGGGTGTCGGGCGCGTAGTCGCCGCGGAAGGTAGCGTCGAGCAAAAACTGGTTTTGCAGCACGTGCTCGTTGTTGGCGGCCTTGATGTCGGCGGGGTCGTTCTCGTTGAGCGGGTACTTGAACTCCAGCGACTGGATGACGCCGATCTTGCCCTTAAAGCCGCCGTTGTGGAAGGCCAGCACGGCCTTGGCGTGGGCGAGCATCATGTTGTGCTCGCACTGGAAGGCCTCGGCCAGATGCGCCTTGACGCCGCCGGGGAAGGTGCCCTCGATGTAGGTGTTGGAGGCGTCCGCCCAGATCTCGTTAAAGGTGAACCAATAGGTCACCTGGTCGGCGTACTCCTTAAAGCAGAAGGTGGCAAAGTCCACAAAGGCGTCGATGGTCTCGCGGTTGAGGAAATCGCCCTTCTCAAAGAGGGGAAGCGGCGTATCAAAGTGATGCAGCGTGACAAACGGCTCAACGTGGTGCTTGTGGCACTCGGCGAAAAGGTCGTGGTAGAACTGGACACCCTCGGGGTTGATCTCGCCGGTGCCGTTGGGGAAGATGCGGCTCCAGGCAATGGAGAGGCGAATGCCGTTGATGCCGAATTCCTCGCACAGCTCCAGGTCGACGGGGTACTGGTTATAGAAGTCCGAAGCGGGATCGGGGGAAAAGCGCCCCTGGGCCTCCAGGAAGTCGTCCCAGGCAACCTTGCCCTTACCGTGGGTGCGGGTCTCGCCCTCTACCTGGTAGGCAGCGGTGGCACCGCCAAAGACAAAGTCCTCGGGAAACTGTGCGGGCGGGTTGGTGACGCTGGCGGGATTAACGGACATGATGATCCAATCGTTTAAATCGAAGGGCCAGCCGGTCTTGGATAGTCGGCTGGCCCTGGGCGTTACTTACTTCGATAGTTGCTCGGAGACGAAGGCGAGAGACTTGTCGCCGTTCTGGGAGAGCTCGATGTACTGCTTGCCGCGGCAGGCGACGCACTTGTTGCCCACGCGTTCGCAGTCTTTCTGCAGGTCGGCCAGGTAGCTTGCGGCCTGCGGGGCCAGGACGACTAGGTCAAAGTCGGGGAGCATGTCGACGTGGTTGCCATAGGCCTCGGCAGCGGTTTCGAGGTTAATACCGCGCTCCTTGGCAGCCTTGGCCAGTGCGTTGGCGAGCAGGCCCGAAGTGCCACCGCCCTGGCAGAGCACGAGTACGCGCTTGCCGTTGAGGTCGCTGGTGGACGTTGCCTCGGCAGCGGGTGCTGCGGCAGCGGCGGGGGCGTCGGCCTTCACGGCCTCGGCAGCAGCACCGGCGGCAACGCTCTTGGCGTCAGCCTTGCCCTGGAAGGCATCGTTGAGCTTGGCGGCCTTCTCGGCGTTCTTGGCGGCGAGCTCCTCCTGGGAGATCTCGGCCTCCTCGGCGCACTTCTGGGCGTCATAGGCACGGAAGAACGGATAGTACAGGACAAAGTCGACGACCAAGATGAGGGCGAGCATCACAAAGGCGAGCGGCTGGAAGCCCAGGCCCATGATGGTGCCGATGGGGCCGGGGACGGTCCAGGGCAGGGTGTACATAAAGCCGTTCATGCCCAAGAAGTCGATAAAGATCTTGAGGATCCAGATGTTGGCGATTGGGGCAAAGACAAACGGGACAAAGAAGACGGGGTTGAGCACGATGGGCGCGGCGAACAGCAACGGCTCGTTGACGGCAAAGCAGACCGGGACGATGGCGGCCTTACCGACGGCGCGCATCTCCTGAGACTTGGCCAGGAAGCAGAACATGAAGACCAGGACGAGCGTGGCACCGGTGCCGCCCATGCAGACGACGAAGTACTGGGCACCCTGGGTCAGGACAGCGGAAGCGTGCTGGCCGGCCTGGAACGCAGCCAGGTTGTCGGTCATGTTGGCAACGAGAGCAGCGGCGATGGCGGGCTCGACGATCGAAGGGCCGTGGACGCCCACGAACCAGAAGAGGCTCATGGCGCCGTAGATCACAGCGAGGCCGATGTAGCCGTCGGCAGCGGTGAACAGGGGCTGGAACACCTGGATGACGCCCTGGGCAAAGCAGAAGCCAAAGGCAGCGCGGAAGACGATGTCAAAGACCCAAAAGACGGTGATGCAGACGGAGAAGGGGATGATGTCCTTAAAGGTCTGCGAGATGTTGGGCGGAACCTGCTCGGGCATCTTGACGGTGATGTTGCGCTTAATGAAGAACTTGTAGATGATGCCGGTCACAAACGCAGCGATAAAGGCGGTCAGCAGGCCCTTGGAACCAAGGTAGGTCGTGTTGAAGCCGCTGGCAGCGTCCGTGGCGATCGTGTCGCTCGAAAGGAGCAGGAAGCCGATGATGGCCGCGCACATGCACGAGATAAAGTTGATCTGGTTGTTCTTGGGCAGATCGCGGTTCTGGGCGTCGGCGAAGTGCTTGGCCGTGGTGGCGGCGCAGGCGATGGCCAGGATGCCCATGGAGTAGTTGTAGCACTTCCACAGGGCGTTGTTGATGTCATCGGGCCAGTAGAAACCCCAGATGTTGGGGACCGAGGCTACCAGGCAGAAGATGGACGAGAAGATGATGATGGGGATGACGGAGATAAAGCCGTCGCGGATCGCCTTGAGGTACTTGTTGCGAGCGATCGCGTTGAAAAAGGGCTGGCCCTTTTCGATGATGGCGATGAGTTGCTCCATGCAATGCTCCTAAGAGTCGGTGGGTTAGCAACGATGGTATCTTTTGGCGTTCGGTTGCCAAAATGTTGACGTTGCCATTTTGCGACACAAAAAAAGACGCGAACCGGTGGCCCTTGTGCCTGTGGACCGTCGATTCCTTGCGCGTAAACGTTTGAGCCGCCCGGTGGCTCTGTGTTTGCACAATGGCAACGTTAACATTTGGGCGACAAAAGCCGCTCGGGGAAGCAGAATTGTCGGTGAACGGTAGGTTTTGGGTGGTAAGCGTATCGTTGGGGAGGCGTTGGATATACTTAAAGGTGTTCAAAATGACTGCGCAGGATGTCTTCAATGGCATCGTTGACATAGAAAGATCGACCTATGGCCGCTGTTAAAAAATCGGTTTCCGTTAAGGACGTGGCGCGTCTCGCGGGCGTCTCGGAGCAGACAGTCTCGCGTACGGTGCACGATTCGCCCAGCGTGCGCCCCGAGACCAAGGAGCGCGTGCGCGCCGCCATGCGCGAGCTGGGGTATCGCCCCAATTTTGCCGGTCGATCGCTGCGCCGCGGCAAGTTTAAGACCGTCGGCGTCGCCATGTTCAACATTACCGGCACCGGCAACCTCGACCGTATGGAGGGCTTTGCCGCCGCGGCCGACAAACATGGCTATGCCATCACCCTCACTAAAGTAGACGGGCATCCGTATACCCTCGAGAGCGCATCGTCGCGCATGAGCGCGCTGCCGGTGGATGGCATGGTTGTGATCATGAATCGCATGCCGGCGGACTTTGGCACCTTCGAGCCGCTGCCCGGTATGCAGACGGTGCTCGTTACCATGCTGGAGCACCCGCTCTGTTCAACAGTCGATAACGACCAGTTCGATTGCTCGCGCCAGGTGGTCGAGTACCTGCTGGAGCAGGGGCACAAGACCGTGCACTTTATCTCGTGCCCCGAGCGCTCGCTTTCGGGCATGCGTCGCGAGGAGGGCTGGCGCGAGACATTGCGCGCGCATGGTATTGAGCCGCCGCGACTCGTCCGTGGCGATTGGACGGCACAGAGCGGATATGCCGCCGGCCAGGTGCTTGCGGACGATTCGAACTGCACAGCCATTTATGCTTCCAACGATGCCATGGCCTACGGCTGCATTCGCGGGCTCGAGTCGCGCGGGAAGCACGTGCCCCAGGACGTAAGCGTGGTGGGTGTTGACGATAGTTTGGGCGATATCGTGCCCGATCGTCGCCTGACTACGGTGCGCTTTGACAACAAGCGCGTCGGCATGTGGGCGGTCGACAAGATTGCCGGCGCCGAGGGCGCTGCACCCGGTGTGGAGCACATGCTGATCCCCGGTGTGCTCGTAGAGGGCGATACGGTGCGCGATTTGCGTTAGGGTGCGGTCCTGTTTGGGTTGCCGCTAACTGTGTTCGATACTGTTCAGATTGGTTTAAAAACCGTTCACGGACGAAAATTGACCGTTCATAGCTCGAAATTACGTTTTGCGATGTTCTTTTTTGTTTGAATGCTAATGTTTCTGCCATACAGAACGCAGCGCGTATGCCCGGACGCGATGCTCTCCATTGGTTCATATGTGAAAGGAACGCAATATGGCAACCAAAGAAGAAATCTCGATGGTTGGATTCGAGATTGTCGCATACGCAGGTGACGCCCAGACCGATCTGCTTGCAGCGCTCGATGCTGCTCGCGAGGGTGATTTTGAGAAGGCCGAACAGCTGCACAAGGATGCCAGCGATGCACTTATCGGTGCCCACGACACGCAGACCAAGCTGCTTTCGCAGGAGGCCGGCGGCGGCGAGATGGAGATGACCTTCATCATGGCCCACGCTCAGGACACTCTCATGACCACTATGATCCTGGAGAAGCAGGCCCGCTTTACCATCGATGCCTACAAGCGCATCGCTGAGCTCGAGGCCAAGCTCGCCTAACGAGCTCGCACAACCTCGTCCCCTTCCAAAAACCCTGCCGCTATCCGCGGCAGGGTTTTTCTGTCCTCCTCCAAGTTGCGGCATCCGGCAGTTGGGGACGTTCCCTATCTGCCGGCAGTTTGGGCCACTCCTTTAGTCATTGGGGACGTTCTTAAACGACTAGTCGTTGGGGACAGTCTTGGGGTGCTCTGCCGCCCTTCCGTTCGGTTTTTCGCTGGGTGGGTATACTTCCATCCGCAATACAGGCCGGAATGAGGAGGTATCCAAATGCCGGACAACGGATCAATTCAAAAAAGAGACGCGTATGAGATGGCTCATGGGCGTCCTGTCCAGATAACCGAGCATACGACGGTAACCGAGCTGCAGCCCAGCCTGTCCGATGTCGTGTGCGCAAACAAAAAGCTGCAGATTGGCTTTATCGTTGCGCTCGTGGTGCTGGCGCTGCTGTCGGGCTTTGTAGCTCGTCCGCATTTTGCCGATACCAAGACTTGGGACTCCACCATCGAGGTCATCGATCAAAAGAAAGGTAACGTACTGGCGCTCACGACCTCGTGCGTGGCGCTATCTGCGGGCATTACCGCGCTGCCGGGTGATACGGGAACGCCGGTTGCCGAGCAGCTCGCGCAGCTTTCAGGCAACTTGGGCATCGTGCTTGCCGTGCTCTATCTCGAGAAATATCTGCTGACTATTTTGTGGTCGGTTGGCCTAGGCACCTTAATCCCGTTTGCGTTGGTGCTCTTTGCGGTGTCGCTTGGCATTCATGGGCGCTGGAGCACGAGCGCCGTCCTGCGCCGCGTGGCGACTCGCGTGCTGGTGGTTGCCATGATCGGCATGGCGTTGGTGCCTGCAAGCGTATGGGTGTCGCAAAAGGTCGACGAAACGTATCGAGTGAGCATCGAGGCAGCCGAGCAAAAGGCGGCCGACGCTGTGAGTGCGGCAGATAGCGACAGCTCCAAAGCAAGCAAGAAAAAGACCGAGTCCACAGAGTCCAAGAGCGTGCTTGAGCAGCTTGCCGACGGTGCCTCGGGTCTCGTCACGTCGGTGACCAGCGGCGCCAAGCAGATGACCGATGAGATCGTGCAACAGGTGACCGACCTCATCGAAGGCGTCATCGTGATGATCGTGACCTCGTGTGTGATTCCTCTACTGGTGCTCGTGGCGTTTCTGTGGCTGGGCCACACCCTGCTGGGGATTGATATCTCCGGTCCCGCGAACTATCTGACGGGTCGTTTCTTGAGCGCTCCGTCCAAACATGCCAAGAAGAACAGGCAGTCTGAGTAGCTAAAACAGCTGTATATACCGGGGAATACCGCCGAAGGGGCGGCCGAGACACGTTCTCGGCCGCCCTTTTGTTTGTTGAACACATGGTCGCTACGTCTGCGCCGGGCTCAAACGGTCGGCAATCATCCGTGAACGGTATTTGTTCAAAAAAGAACAAAGTTAAACAAATAATGGTTGCAACCTATGTTCGAATGTGTTCAAATAAACATGAACAGTGAAGAACCGCACATTCAGATGCCCGGACCTGAGCGCGATTCAACACTTCCAAACAGAAACTACGCACCTGCGTATCTCTCAAGGAGGATGTCATGAGGGTTGTAATCGCTTCCGATGCCGACGGTATGTCGATGAAGGAGTCCATCAAGGAGATGCTCATCGCCGACGGTCACGAGGTCGTCGACTATTCCGAGACCCCTGCTGCGGACTTTGTCGATTCCGCGACCGCCGTTGCCAAGGACCTGCTGGAGCACAAGGATTCCCAGGGCTTCGCATTCGATAAGTATGGCGTCGGCTCCTATATGGCCGCCGTCAAGATCAAGGGCATGGTCGTCGCCAACATTTCCGACGAGCGTTCCGCTTACATGACCCGCGAGCACAACGGCTCGCGCATGGTCACCATGGGCCCGGGCGTTGTGGGCACCGAGGTCGCCAAGAAGATCGCCCGCGAGTTCCTGCGCGCCCAGTACGCCGGCGGCCGTCACCAGATCCGTGTCGACATGCTCAACAAGATGGCCTAACGAGAGCCACCGAGAACTCGAACTTCTATCTCAACTTGTGAATTCAGACGAAAGGACGTTCTGATGAAGAAGACCATCGCAATCGGTTGCGACCATATCGTTACGGACGAGAAGATCTATCTGGCCGACCGCCTGGAGCAGGCTGGCTACAAGGTGCTCGACTGTGGCACCTACAGCCACACCCGTACGCACTATCCCATCTACGGTAAGGCCGTGGGCGAGGCCGTTGCCAGCGGCGAGGCCGACTTTGGCGTGGCCCTGTGCGGCACCGGCATCGGCATCACCAACGCCGTCAACAAGGTTCCCGGCGCCCGCTGCGCCCTGGTTCGCGACATGACCTCTGCCCTGTATGCTCGTCGTGAGCTCAACGCCAACATCGTGGGCTTTGGCGGCAAGATCACCGGCGAGTTCCTGATGGCCGACATCATGCTTGCCTTCCTGGAGGAGCCCTACGAGAAGACCCCCGAGCACGATGCCCTGATCGCCAAGATCGATGCCTGCAATAAGGCCGACGCCGAGGCTCAGGCCGACCCGCACTTCTTTGACGAGTTCCTCGAGAAGTGGGACCGCGGCGAGTATCACGACTAAGGGGGTTCCGGCGTTTTAACAAACGTCGGACCGGTCGACGCTGCGAAGCCATCTGGCGGGCAATCTGCCGCTCAGCTTCGACGGCATGACCAGAAGGTCAATGCCGTCTCGCTTCACGGCACCTTGCCTCGCCAGCTGGCTTCTCGCTGATGTCTGAGTGGCCTGTGGGGTTACCACTGTTGTTGCGAAGCGTTCTGGTATGGCAAGTTGCTCCGATAACACGTTTGCTTGCCGAGCTTGTGTGCTTCGTTTTGGCGGTACCCGGCATTCTGCAGCTTTTCAATTGACGGCTCGCGTTTCTGTGATGAGGCGCGGGCCGGTTTTCTATCAGCCCTATTGACTTGGCGGGCTGTCGTAAGAAAGGGAAGGCTCCTATGGAGTTTGTTCTTGATAACGGTTCTATTCGTGTGGCACTGAGCACGGCTGGCGGATCGTTCACTTCGATTAAAGCCAACGGCCGCGAGTACCTGTGGCAGGGTGACCCGGCGGTCTGGTCGGGCCAAGCTCCCATTTGCTTCCCGATCTGCGGCGGCCTTCGTGACGGTCACGCAATGACCATGGGCGGCCGCGAGGTAAAGCTCGCCCGCCACGGCTTTGCTCGCAAGCAGGAGTGGAAGCTCGAGGAGCAGAGCGACAACATGGTTGCGCTGAGTCTGAGCTCTGCCGACCATGCCGAACTGCTCGAGCAGTATCCGTATCCGTTTAAGATCGTTGCTCGTTACACGATTGATTCGGAAAAGGTGGCCGTGTCGTACGAGGTGACCAACGAGGGCACCGAGGACATGCCATTCTTTGTGGGTGGTCACCCCGGCTTTAAGTGCCCGCTCGACGAGGGCGAGTCCTATGACGACTATGAGCTTCGTTTTGATCAGCGTGAGGCCGCCGAGCTCTGTACTGCCGTTCCCTTGACGGGCTTGATTGATGTTGAGCATCGCAGCAAGAACCCCATGATCGGCCAGAACCTGCCGCTTACCCACGAACTCTTCGACTTCGCGGAGACCATCTTTGATGTGCTCGTGAGCCGCGTGGTTACGCTGACCAAGAAAACCGAGGACAAGGGCGTGCGCCTGACGTTCCCCGATATGCCATACCTGATCGTGTGGAGCAAGCCCGAGGGCGATTTTGTGGCCGTGGAACCGTGGGGTGGTCTGTCCACCTGCTCCGACGAGGACGATATTCTAGAGCACAAGCGTGGCTGCCTGGTTGCCAAGCCGGGGGAGACCGTCATCCGCGGTTTTGAGATCGAGATCCTTTAAAGAGCTATCGTATGTTTGGGGTCGCATACGTCGTGCCCCGGAAACAGGAGTTCAACATGATTCTGACCGTTACCATGAACCCGTCGATCGATACACGCTATCAACTCGATAAGCTGATCATCGACGATGTTAACCGTGTGACGCCCGAAAAGACCGCTGGTGGCAAGGGCCTCAACGTGAGCCGCGTGCTACTGCAGTTGGGCGACGATGTGCTCGCGACCGGTCTGCTCGGCGGCCACATGGGTGCCTATATGGCCGAGCTTATGGATGCCGACGGCGTCAAGAACGACTTTGTGCCCATCGCCGGTGAGACGCGCATTTGCCTGAATATCCTGCACGAGGGCAATCAGACCGAGCTGCTGGAGAGCGGCCCGCAGATCGCTCCCGCCGAGCTCGATGCCTTTACGGCCAAGTTCGCCGAGCTTGCAGCGAAGGCGGACGTTGTGACGCTTTCGGGCTCGCTGCCGCGTGGCGTCGATGCCGGCTACTATGCCGAGCTCGTCAAGATCGCCGAGGAGGCGGGCGCCAAGGTGCTGCTCGACACCTCGGGTGCATCGCTGGAGGCCGCGCTGGAGTCTGACGCTAAGCCTGAGCTCGTAAAGCCCAACCTGACCGAGATTAACGGCCTGCTGGGTACGTCCTTTACGACTGATGATGTCGATGCCCTGCGCGAGGCGCTTGCCGCCGATGACCGCTTTGCCGGTATCCCCTGGGTTGTCGTTTCGATGGGGGCTGCCGGTTCGGTGGGCTTCCATGAGGGCCGCGCGTTCCGCGCCAAGACGCCCGCGATTGCGGCTGTGAACGCGACGGGTTCCGGCGACTCGACCATCGCCGGCTTTGCGCATGCCATTGCTGCTGGTGCCGACGATGTCACGGTGCTCAAGACCGCCAATACCTGCGGCAAGCTTAACGCCATGGATCCCAAGACCGGCCACCTGGTCATGGACCGCTGGGACGAGATCTACAACAACGTTGTCGTGACTGAACTGTAGAGTTACGGCGTTTTACCAAACACCGTAACCAGCCGACGCTGCAAACCCGCCAGAGCGGCAATCTGCCTTTCAACTGCGGCGGCATGATCAGAAGGTCAATGCCGTCTCGTTTCAAGGCACCTTGCTCGCTCTGGCGGGTTTTCGCTGTCGTTGCCAAAACATCGACGTAATTATTGGGGACGCTCTTTAATGACTGGTCGTTTAAGAGCGTCCCCAATGACTAAAGAGCGTCCCTAATGACTACACTCAAAAACGGCGCCCGCCGGCGACGTTGCCGGCGGGCGCCGTTGTCTTGAAGACGAAATGATCCGTTTTCCTCCGTCCCCAAGGGATCATTACAGTGAGTCGATAAAGCGCTGCTGGGCGGCGCGGCCGGCTTCGTCCCACTTAAAGACGCCGGCGTTGTCGAGCACGTGGCCAAACACCACGCCGACCTCCTCGTGCAGGATGTCGATGGCGTTGTCCGCCGTAAGCTCGTTCGCGCGGCGAGCAAAGACATCCTCGGCCCATGCGGCGTGGCTACGGCAAAGGTCATCGCTCTCGAGCGCTGCGGCAAGGTCGTAGCTGGCATCGACCTTGGCCGCCAGCAGGTGCTCGCGGACAGCGCCGAGCTCGGGAACCAGGCGCGGCGGCAAAATGGCCAAGCCCATGACCTCGATCAGGCCGATGTTCTCCTTCTTAATATGGTGATACTCGGCATGCGGATGGAACACGCCCAGCGGATGCTCGTCGGTTGTGATGTTGCAGCGAAGCGCCAGGTAGGCCTCGTAGGTCTCGCCGCCGGCATTGCCGCGGGAGTCGACGCGGCGGATGACCGGCGTCACGGTGTTGTGCGCCACGCCGTCGGCCGTGTGCGCGATGACGCCCACCGACTCATCGGTCCACTCGCGCCAGGCGAGGATAATCTTCTCGGCGGCGTCGAGCAACTGAGCACGGTCGTGCGAGCGCAGGCGCAGCACCGAAAGCGGCCACTGCAACACGGCGCCCGTAACGCCGTCAAAGCCGGGCACGCTAAACTGCGAGACCTCGGCGGCGTGCATCATGGGGAACTCGTGCGCGCCGCCCTGGAAGTGGTCGTGCGACAGAATCGAGCCGCCCACGATAGGCAGGTCGGCGTTGGAGCCGATGAAGTAATGCGGGAACAGGTCCACAAAATCGAGCAGGCAGGTCAGTCCCTTGCGGTCGACGTGCATCGGACGATGCTCGGAGCTCATGGCAATGCAGTGCTCGTTAAAGTACGCGTACGGGCTGTACTGGAAACCCCAGCGCTCGGCGTTGAGCTGGATGGGGATAATGCGCAGGTTCTGGCGAGCGGGGTGAGCGCCGCCGTCGGCTGCGGCGGAGCGTCCGGGATAGCCCTCGTTTTCGATGCAGAGCTGGCAGGCGGGATACTTCTCGCCCGTGTTCTTTGCGGCACCAGCCGCGGCGATATCGCGTGGGTCCTTCTCAGGCTTGGAGAGGTTGATGGTGATCTCAAGATCGCCCCAGTTGGTGGGGGTGCTCCATTTGATGTTGCGCGCGATGGCGGCGCGGCGCACGTAGCCGGCGTCGCAGCACAGGCCGTAGAACCAGTCGGTTGCGGCGCGGGGCTCGTTGACGCCCATACGTCCGTTGAACTCCTCGTTTACAACCGAAGACCTCGGCATGAGCACGCCCATGATGTGCATGGCGATGCGGTCGCGGCCCGACGCCGTGTCCTCGGCGGCACCGTTGGTAACGGCGGCCTCGGAAAGCGCGGCAAGCGTGCCTTCAAGATCAAAGTCGGGCAGGGTATTGGGGTGCAAGAGCGAGAGTTTCTCAACCTGGAGCGCCCAGGCCATATCGAGCGCGGGACCCGTAGTGCCGATGCACTCCAGAATGGTGTTGTATGCCCAGATGCGATCGTCCTGGCCGATCATCGATCGATGAATGGCGTACTCGATCAGGTTCTGCGCGGCTTCGCGCACATCAGTCATTACAGCCATGCCGCGTAAGCCCCCTTGTCAGAGATGGCGTAGTGACGGGCAGAGCCCTCGCCCAGCCAGCCGTTCATCTTGGCAATGAAGGTGTCGACCAGATCGAGCGGCACGAAGGCCTGGATGGTGCCACCAAAGCCGCCACCGTGGATACGGACGGCGCCGCGGCCGTCGAGCACGTGCTCGGCCAGCGCCAGGGCATACATGGAAGGCTGCTCGGAACCCAGCTTGGCAACAACATTCTGCAGGTACATGGCAGAGCTGGCGCCGGACTCGCGCGTCAGGACCAGGAACTGGTCAATGTCGCCGGCGTTCAGGGCTGCCCAGCGCTTGTCGACCAGGCCGTTCTCGTACCAGTAGTGAACGGCGCGCAGGCAAGCGCGGTCGCCCAGCTTGGCGCGCAGCTCGGGGAGCTTGGCGTCAAAGTCGGCAACGTCGACCTCGCACAGGCGTGCCTTGCCAAACTCGGCGGCGACGTCCTGCATCTCGCGCGGAACGGCGGCGTAGTCGTCGGTAGCCGCCACATGGTCGGCGCCAACCTTAACGAGCACGAGCGCATAGCCGTGATCCTCAAAGTTGAGCTCGAGCTTCTGGGTCTTAGGCTGAGCCTGATCCTCAAAGTCCATGTAGGCAAGGCCGCCCAGGCACACAGCCGCCTGATCCATAAGACCGCAGGGCTTGCCGTAATAGTTGTTCTCGGTGCGCTGACTCATCTGGGCGAGCGTGACGGGCTCAATGGCGGGCGCGCCCCAGAGTGCCTCCATGGCACGACCGTACGCGGCCTCGACGGCGGCAGAGCTGGAAAGGCCGCCACCCGAGGGGACGGAGCAGGCGAAGTCGAAGTCGAAGCCCTGGGGCTCAACACCAAGCGCTGCGACCTCGTGGGCCATACCGCGCACGAGGCTTGCGGACGTGCCCTTCTCGGACTCCTGAACATTCAGCGTGTCGAGGTTAATCTCAAACGTGGGGTAGCCCTCGTCGGCGACGCGGACCTTGTTGGAATCGGTTGCCACGGCGATGCCGTCGACGGCGACATCGAGCGAGCCGGCGATAACGTGACCGCCCTCGTGATCGGTGTGGTTGCCGCTGATCTCGGAACGGCCGGGCGCGTGCACATAGAGCACCTGGCGATCGCCGATGGGGCCAAACTCCTCCTCAAACAGCTTGGTGAGCGTGGCGAGTGTCTTTTCGTCGGGGGTGGTCATGAGGGTCCTTTCCTTGGCGCATACTGACGAGTTTTCCGTCGTAGTGAGTACGTTAACAATCTGAAGCGGCATAAACTCAGCATCTACGATGCCGCACGTTACGGGCTATGTTAACGTACTCATAACACAACACTTATCACTTTTTGAGAATCTGGTAATCGGTAGAAATTCAGCCGTGAACGGTATTGCCGTATGGACTTATAAAGCAGAAGAGATGCAGATAGAAAAAGTAGAGTACGTTAACATGCGTCCGACGATAGCGGGCTCGGCGCGGGGCATGTTTCTGCCCGGGCAAACATTCACGCTATTCAGATCCCGCAAGAGCGAAGGTGATTTTGTGGCAAGGCGCCCTTCCAACGATACAGGTACGCGTCCGGTTTCCATGGCCGACGTTGCCCGTGCTGCCGGTGTTTCGCAGCAGACGGTCTCGCGCGTTGCCAACGGCCTTCCTAACGTCAACGAGCAGACGCGCCAGCGCGTGCAAGCCGCTATGCAAGAGCTCGGCTTCCGTCCGAGTTATGCCGGTCGTTCGCTGCGCGATGGTCGTTACCATTCGGTCGGCCTGTGTGTCAACGATGTCACCAAGTTTGGCAACCTGACGATGATCGACGGCATTGCCAGCGCGGCCCGCGAGCACGGCTGCGCCATCACGCTGGTCGAGATGTCCAAGACCGAGGAGTTTTCGCTTGCCGAGGCCACGCGTCGTATGGCCGCGCTGCCCGTGGACGGTATCATCATCGGCATGAGTCGCATGGCGCCCGATTTCGAGACGTTCGATCCGTTGCCGGGCATTGGAACGGTCATCGTTACCATGTACGCGCATCCGCGCGTGACCACGGTCGATTCCGACCATTACGGCTGCTCGCTATTGCTTATGGATCACCTGTTTGAGCTGGGGCACGAGCAGATTCGTTATATCGGCGGCCCGTCCTTTTCGGTTGACGAGCAGTTTCGCCGCGCCGGCTGGCAGGATGCACTCGAGCGTAAACACATTAAGCCGCAGGCACCACTCGAGGGCGACTGGTCTGCCAACAGCGGCTACGAGGCCGCTCGGTACTTGGCTGAGCACGACCGCACCATGACGGCGATTTACGCGGCAAACGACCAGATGGCAAACGGCGCCATTGCCGCGCTGCGCGATAGCGGCTTGCGCGTGCCCGAGGACGTGAGCGTGGTGGGCGTCGATGACTCGCTCGACGACTTTGTCGCACATAACGAGCTCACGACCGTTCGATTCGATCTGCATCAGCGCGGGCGCGAGGTGTTCGAGCGCGCAGTTCCCAAGGCGGGGGCATCGGACAAAACCGTCGCCATTCGTATTCCCGGTCAGCTCATCGTTCGACACACCACGGCAGCGCCGCGCGCATAGTTTTCGCAGGTCAACGGCTCGGCGTTGCATATCAATAACAATCGGTAAGGATGCCGGCAGATAGCCGTGACTATGAAGGCGAGTGCTATGATAGACGGGTTCATTTGTCTATCTAGGAGGCTTTGCCTGATGGAGATCACCAAGGATATCCGCTACATTGGCGTTGACGATCATGACATCGACCTGTTCGAGGGCCAGTACGACGTGTCCGAGAACGGTATGGCATACAACAGCTACGTTATCTTGGGCGAGAAGATCGCTGTCGCCGATTCGGTCGATGGCGGTTTTGTCGACGAGTGGCTCGGCAACCTCGAGGCCGTGCTCGACGGCCGCACGCCCGACTACCTGGTCATCCATCACATGGAGCCCGATCACTCCGCCGGCATCGCCGCCTTTATGGAGCACTATCCCCAGGCACAGATTGTGGCAAGCATGGGCGCCTTCCGCATGATGGTCAACTACTTTGGCACCGACTACCCCGAGCGCAAGATGGTTGTCAAAGAGGGCGACGTGCTCGACCTGGGCGGCCACAGCCTGACCTTTGTCGGCGCCCCCAACGTTCACTGGCCCGAGGTACTCTTCTCCTACGAGGCCACCGACAAGGTGCTCTTTAGTGCCGACGGCTTTGGCAAGTTTGGCGCCAACGACATCGAGGATCCGGAAGGGTGGGCCTGCGAGGCGCGCCGTTACTACTTTGGCATCGTGGGCAAGTTCGGCAAGTTTGTACAGGCCGTGCTCAAGAAGGCCGCCGATTTGGACATCCAGGTCATCTGCCCGCTCCATGGTCCCGTTCTTACCGAGAACCTGGGCTATTACCTCGACACCTACAACACCTGGTCGAGCTATCAGCCCGAGGACGAGGGCATCACGATTGCCTACGCGAGCGTGTATGGCCATCTGAAGGCTGCCGTTGAGGAGCTCGCGTCTGCGCTCGAGGCCCGCGGCCAGAAGGTTTCCGTCTTTGACCTGGCTCGCGACGACATGGCCGAGGCCGTTGAGGACGCGTTCCGCTATGACCGTCTGGTACTCGCTTCCATCACCTATCAGGGCGAGATCTTCCCGTGCATGAACACCTTTATCCATACGCTTGCCGAGCACGCCTATCAGAACCGTACGGTGGCGCTCGTCGAGGGCGGCTCCTGGGCGCCCGCAGCTGCCAAGATTATGACCAAGGAGCTCGAGGGTATGAAGGACATCACCCTGACGCAGAACAAGGTGACCGTCCTGGGTTCGCTCAACGACGCCTCGCGCGCTCAGATCGAGGCCCTCGCTGACGAGCTCTCCAAGTAGCGATACGTTCACGTTTAACGCTCAAACCACCACAAAGGGGACAGGCACCTTTGTGGTGGTTTTTGTTTTAAGCGCTGGCGATGATGAGGCTCGGGCGGGCGTCGTCGGCGGTCTCGGCGATAGAGGTGGCAACGGCATCGTCAGGGTCACGGTCCATCACGATGGCGTTGACGTCGGTCAGCTCGGCAAAGCGGTACATGCCACGTCCGTTGACCTTGCTGGCGTCCATGAGGGCCACGCTTTGGCGGGCGGCGCCAATCATGGCCGTTTTGGTCTCAGCCATCTGGGGAAAGTCGGTGGTAAAGCCGCAGCCGGGAACAAAAGCGCCAGGGCACATGACGGCAAGGTCGGCGTGGACCATTTGGAGCGCCTGCATGGTAAGTGGGCCGTACAGATAGCGATGGCCTTTGCGCAGTGCCCCGCCCAGCATGACGACATCGACCGAGGGCATGCTCTCGTCGATGTAATCGGCAATGGTGATATCGGCCGTAATGACAGTGATGCCGTCGCGCTGGTCGAGGAGCCGAACGAACTCGAGTGCCGTGGTGCCGGAGTCGACAAGCACCGTGTCGCCGTCGTTAACAAGCCTGATAGCGCTTTGGGCAATGGCTTGCTTGGCGGCAACGTTGACGTTGATGCGGCGATCCTGCGTGGAGACGGTTAGGCGTTTGTGGAGCGACACGGCGCCGCCGTGCGTGCGGCGCAACTTGCCGGACTCGGCGAGCGCGTCTAGGTCGGCGCGGGCGGTGACGGAGGATACGCCAAAGGTCTGGGCGATTTCTGCCACCTGCACAGAGGCGTTATGTTCAAGCATCTCCATGATGGCGGCGCGTCGCTCATCGGCGAAAGCTCGGGTTGTTGCGTGGGCCATAGCTGCTCCATCCTCAGCCTAAATTTGCAGGAATTGTGTTGAGTCTATTTTCGTTCATTTTCTTTTTGAGCAAGTAAACGCCTTTCGATTACTTATCTTTTCTATAAAAGAAAGATGATTCGCTTGAAAACGGTAATGTCGGATAGGGGAATTTAGCCTGAATCCCTTCCGTTTGCTTTTCAAAAACGAGCGTTTTGGCCTGCGTGCCGGCGATATCTCGTACATGCGACAGATGCGATTTTCATACAATGAGCGCAGCAAAACGCAAGGTAAAACGCCTTGCGGACACGTACGCCCGATGTCCAGATGCGGGCGAGGGAGAGGAGCAAACGCTCATGGCACTTGTTACCACCGAAAAGATGCTCAAGGACGCTCAGGCCGGCCACTACGCCGTCGGCGCGTTCAACGTCGAGAACCTCGAGTTTGTTATGGCCGTTCTGGCCGCTGCCGAGGAGACCAAGTCCCCCGTCATCATGCAGACCACCCCGGGCACCATCAAGACCGCTGGTCTGGACTACTTCTACGGCATGGTCAAGGCTGCCGCCGAGCGCGCTTCCGTGCCCGTTGCCCTGCACCTCGATCACGGCGATGGCTATGACCGATGCATGCAGGCTTTCCGCACGGGCTACACCTCCGTCATGATCGACGGTTCGCACGAGTCCTTCGAGGACAACATCGCTCTGACCAAGTCCGTCGCCGATGCTGGCCGTGCCATGGGCGTGCCCGTCGAGGCCGAGCTCGGCAAGGTTGGCGGCAAGGAGGACGACGGCCCTGCGGTTGAGGGCGAGAGCCCCTACACCGATCCTGCCGAGGCCAAGGAGTTCGTCGAGCGCACGGGCTGCACCTCGCTGGCCATTGGCGTTGGTACCAGCCACGGCGTGTACACGAGCGATCCGCACATCGAGCAGTCGGTGGTCAAGGCCATCCGCGACGCCGTCGACGTGCCGCTGGTTCTGCACGGCACTTCCGGTGTGCCCGATGAGCAGGTTGCCGAGGCTGTGAAGAACGGCATCTGCAAGGTTAACTACGCAACCGAGCTGCGTCAGGCCTACACCAAGGGCTTCATGGCCTACATGGCCGAGAACCCTGCCTGCTTCGATCCTAAGAAGCCGGCCAAGGAGGGCATGCGTGAGATCACCGAGCTGGTTAAGATCCGCATGACCAACCTCAACTCTGTGGGCAAAGCAGAGTAACAGCAAGGGTACTCCGACTCGCTACATATCCCGGGGAGGGACGAGGGCTTAGTTCCCCAATCGTCCTCGGGCATGCAAAAAGCCTCGCTGCGCACTTCGCGCGGCGAGGCTTTTTGCCCCCTGCGGAAAGATTGGGGAACTAAGCCCTCGTCCCTCCCAGGTTGACCTACTCGAGGTCGTCGCCCTTGTGGCGTTAGGGCGGAAAATAATAAGAAGCCTTCGCGCTGCGGAATGATTTTGGAAACTAAGTACGGGGACCCGCCCAAGCCGTTCTGCTCAATCGCCCTTGTGGTGTTGGGACTGAAAGGGTGGGACGCGTGGGTTATTTGGTTGTTAGGGTTAGTAGGTCGTTGGGGGTTTTGAGGTTGTAGGTGGCGTTTGGGATATCTTGGTGTGATCCCCATGCTGCTCGGGCAAAACTGACCCCTGCTGAAGTTGCGCATTGTTCGTCGTAGACGGTGTCGCCAACGTAGACGACGTTGCCAGGATTCGCGCCCGCACGTCGGAGATATTCGAGCATGGGTGCGGGTGCGGGTTTATGTTCGGTTGTGTCTTCGACAAGGATGATGTGCTCAAAATACTTATCGAAACCAAGGGGTGCAATTTCTTTTGCGTATTCGTCGCGCGCACGTGAGGAGACGATGCCAAGTTTGCAGCCGCTATCGGCGAGTGTTGCGATGACTTCAAGCAAGCCTGGAAACACGCTGATGGTGCTTTTAAAGCTGGCGGCAACTTGGCACCAGCGATCCAACGTTGCCTGCGAGTAGATCCCAAGTTTCTCAAGGGCATCCTTGCCGGGTATGCCGAGGGCAAAGTCAAGCTCGTGTCGGGGAAGCGTTTTGCTGGTCTCTTCTTGGACAATCTGGACAAGCGATGACAGAACGCTTTCTTCTGTATCTGCCAATGTCCCATCAACGTCAAATACGATATGGTCAAAGTGCTTCATATGATTGCTCCTCTCTGTTGTTTGCCTGCAAGTTTGATGCAGTGACAGAAGAAGGGTTAGCGGGATTTCTGCCTGGTGCTATCGAGATTCTGCCTCGCTGCTCGATAGCTCGAAGGAGTGCACCCCATTTGTTCTTTAAATACCTGGCCAAGATGGCTTGCTGTTATAAATCCGCATTGGCGCGCGACTGTCTGTACCGTTCGCGTGGTGTGTGCCAAAAGTTCGCAAGCACGGTTTATGCGGTATGCGCGTAGATATGCCGCCGGGGTCGTTCCTGCACAAGTTTCGATAATGCGGTAACACTCTCTTTCGCTTACGCCGGCTGCAGATGCCATCTGGGGCACATCTATAGCGGCTGCATAGTTTGCGCGGATAAAGTCCAGGATTGCCTTGAACTGTACGTCGCGGCTGGTCATCCAAGAGGCGCCGTCGGAAGAAAAGAGCGGTTCGGCCTTGGCGTTAATCTGAATCCAGAGCTCTGACAAACTATTTCGAAGCGCCATCTCGTTCTGCGGCCGTTGAAGGTCGTGGCTAAAGGAGCTCTTCAGCAAATCGATAAAGGGCATATCGTCGGGATTGGTGGGCGACCATTTGAGCACATCGACGCCTCGACATTGAAGCAATGGGTTGATGTAGCGCTTTTGGAGACGTCCCGCGGGATCGCCGAGCATCGACGGCTGAAAGATATGCAGCATTTGAATGGCTGGCGCCGAATTGGGTGATTGCAGCGTGCTGTGCAAAACGCCGCCGTTGATAAAGCCGGCGGACCCTTCCTCAAAGCGTACGTGCTCATGAGCCGCGTGCGTTCGATAGTCAATCGCTCCCTGCTCCATGTAGAAAAGCTCAACTTCGGAATGCCAGTGCCAGGGGACGGAATTGCCCGGATAGCGAGCGAATTCTGCGCGTTCGGCAATATAGGGCCAGTCTTCGGCGGTCTCGGGAAACGCTTCCTCGCGTCCTCCGCGGTGCAATTCTATGTGATCCATGTTTCGCATGGCATCAGTATAAAGCGCGATGGGCTTAGATTGCTCTTGCCTGTTCGGGGAACGCCTTGTCTAGGGATGCTTGGAGCTTTTCGAAGGATGCTCGTAAGTTGAGGCTCTGATCGGCTGAGCGCTTGGTTTTTGTGGTGGGGGAGTCGAGGAGGCCGTTTCTCTGTGTCGGGGGGAAGGAGAAAAGGTCTGCATGTTTTAGGGATGGCTGCTGTGCTGCGTCATTGGAAGAATGCATGCTTTTGCGGCCTCCTCGATATCCACCAAAAGGATGCGCTCGGGGTTTGCTGCTAGGTCCCGTGCGCTGGCTACATTATGCCGCGGCTGCCGCAAAGAAGCGCTAAAGAAAGGCTTAACCTGGTTTGGTGTTACGATGAAACTGCAGGTCAGAGGTATCGAGTAACACTCTTGAAAGGTTTTGAGCTTAAGGGCTTTCTAAGGTTTGTGACGTGGATGTGGCGCGGACGTGCGTAGCGTGTGAATGCTCGCTGTTAGCGCTGCGGCTCTGTGGCGCGCACCTGCTCGATGACCTTTTCCATCGTGGCGTCGATGCGGTCTTTTTTGAGTTCGCATTCCCAGATGGTTATGGGCGTCCAGCCCATTTGAGTGAGCGCTGCCACAGCAGCATGGTCGCGCTCGACGTTGCGACGGAACTTTGCCTCCCAAAACTCAACGTTGCGCTTGGGCTGGCTTGGGTTGCACTTGGGGCAGCGGTGCCAAAAGCAACCGTTGACGAAGATGGCGATCTTGCGGCCGGGGAAGGCGATGTCGGGCTTGCCGGGAACCTTCCATTCCAAACGATAGCCCGTAAGGCCCGCGGCGCGCAGGCGCTGGCGAACGAGCAGCTCGGGCTTGGTGTTGGCGCGCTTGTTGCCCTTCATGGACTTTTTGATGGCGGCGCGACGGCGGACCAGTTCGCGCTCGTCGGCGGAGAGGTCCGAGGTATCGATGCCGTCCAGCAGGCCGGGCTTGGGGCGCTTTTTGCTGCGGCGCTTAGGTTTGCGCCTGGGTTTGGCGGCTGTGTTGGGCGCGGCGTCATCGGCGGCGCTTGCCTCAAGCCGGTCTTCCTTCAGCTCAATCAGGGCATCAATGAGCCCCTTGTCGGCGGGCATCCACTCAACGGTGGCAAGCGAGGTGCGCGGAATCCAGCGGATATCGAGCTGGCGGTCGTGCTTCTGGGGCTCATCGGATTCATCGGCGAGCGAGCAGTAGTAGCACTCCATGGAGAGATGGAAATCGGGGTAGTCGTACTCAACGGTGTAGAAATCACGCAGGTTGGTGACCTTCACCTGCAGCTCTTCCATGAGCTCGCGGCGCACGGCGTCTTCGGGTGTCTCGCCGCGCAGAAGTTTGCCGCCCGGGAACTCCCATAGTCCCTGCATGCTGCCGTAGCCGCGCTGCACGGCAAGCAGCTCGTCAGATCCTTCCTTGCGAATGATCCCAGCGGCAACATGAACAGTCTTCAACAGGAGCCCTCTCTCAACATCAACACATGGCAGACTACGCTTACCTTACGCAACGGTAAGGCAAGCGTAAGCCATATCGATGGTAGCCGACTCGGCTCCTTGCGACTATAGATGCCGTAGACTAATCGCAAGAAAGGACTCGGTATGCAAACCACGCAAACGGCGACCCCGGTACTGGAGGTCGCGCATCTCGAAAAGGTATATGGAGCGCTGGGCAACGTGACCCGCGCGCTCAACGATGTCAGCTTTACCGTCAACCGCGGCGAATTCGTCGGCATCATGGGCGCCTCGGGCTCGGGCAAGTCGACGTTGCTCAACTGCGTGTCGACCATCGATAGCGCCACGAGTGGCACCATTCGCATCAACGGCCAGGATGTGACGCGCATGAAGCAGGCCAAGCTCTCGCAGTTCCGCCGCGAGGAGCTGGGCTTTATCTTCCAGGACTCCAACCTACTCGATACGCTCACGGCACGCGAGAACATCGCCCTGCCGCTCACCATCGCCCGCACAAACTCGGCAGAGATCTCGACCCGCGTGCAGGATGTGGCTGCGCGCCTGTCCATCAGCCAAGTGCTCGACAAGTACCCCTACCAGATGTCCGGCGGCCAGCAGCAGCGCGTTGCCGCCTGCCGCGCGCTCGTCACCGACCCCACCATGATCATGGCCGACGAGCCCACCGGCGCCCTCGACTCCAAGAGCGCCCGCCTGCTGCTCGAGAGCCTGGAGGCCCTCAATCGCCGCCTGCGCGCCACGGTGCTCATGGTTACGCACGATAGCTTTGCCGCCAGCTACACGAGCCGTGTGCTGTTTATCCGCGACGGCAAGATCTTCACCGAGCTGCGCCGCGGCGACACCGACCGCCGAGAGTTCTTCGACCGCATTATGGAGGTCGTTGCCATGATGGGCGGTGAGGGCTCCGATGCTCTGTAAACTCGCTTGGGGCAACGTCCGCCGCGCCGGCCGCGACTACCTCGTCTACCTTTTGACGCTCACCCTGGGCGTCACGGTCTTCTATGCCTTTAACACCATCTCGATGCAGGTCGACATCGCCGGAATTGATGAAGAGGGCTTGGCGCAGGTTATGGGCAGTATGCTCGGCGACCTGACGTACTTTTTGGCCGGTGTCATGGCCTTTTTGATGGTGTACGCCAATAACTTCATCATGAAACGCCGCAAAAAGGAGTTTGGCCTGTACCAGGTGCTCGGCATGGGGCGCGGGCGCGTCGCCACGATCATGGCGCTCGAGACCGTGATCGTTTCGGTCGGCGCCTTTGTCGCCGGCATTGTGCTGGGCGTGGGGCTTTCCCAGCTCATGACGTTCTTTACGGCTTCACTCTTCAAGACGCAGATCGCCAATTTCCACTTCTTCTTCTCGGTGCATGCGTTCAACCTGACCCTTGCCTGCATGCTCGTAATGTTTGTGCTCACGCTGCTGCTGAACCTTCGCGCCGTGCGTCGTACCAAACTCATCGAGCTTATGGGTGCCGAGCGTCGCAACGAGAGTATCAAGACACGCAACCCCTGGATCGCGATTGCCATCTTTGCTGTGGGCGCGGTGCTTGTGGGCGTGGCCTATTACCGTCTGCTGCGCGACGGGTTCCCGCTCACCGCGACCGATACCAAGCTGCAGGAGGCCATGAACCAGTTTGGTATCACCACGGCCATGGTTACGGTGGGTACCTTTGCCCTGTTCTGGGGCCTTTCGGGCATGCTTATCAAGCTGCTGCAGGGCCTGCGCAGCGTCTATTGGCGCGGCCTCAATATGTTTACCGTACGCCAGCTTGCGGCCAAGGTCAATACGGTGTGCTTTTCGATGGGCGTCATCGCGATGATCCTGTTTTTGGCCATCACCTCGGTGACGTGCGGTATGTCGATCGCCAACGTGATGAACGAAAACCTGGAGCGCTATAACCCTGTTGACGTGTCTCAGACGTATGTCTATTACACGCCCGAAACGCTCGACTACTACAAGGAGTATGTCAATCCGTCTGAGGCCGATCGCATGGTGCTGGCCGATGCAACGGTCGATTTGTACGCTGCATGGCATGGCGAGCGCAAGTCGGCGGACAACAACGACGAGACCGGCAAGAAGGTCAATATCGCCGATGTTGCCGGTGAACATGTGCAGATCGATTCGTATCTGAGTTACCCGCTTGGCGGCTCGGGCCCCTCGGTGGTGGCGGGTGAGATGTGCAAGGCCATGGGCGAAAAGCTTCCCAAGGCGCTCGAGGGAAGCAACGCCGATGCGATGGGTCTGTTTGTGACGCCGGCGAGCCAGTACAACAAATTGCGCCAGATGATGGGCGAGGAGCTGGTGAGCATTGGCCGGGACCAGTACTTGCTTACGTGTGATATGGGCGGTGAGCTGGGCGACCTGTACACCAAATACATGGCCGGCGGCCATGCCCTCACCTTGGGCGGGCATGAGCTCAAGCCCGCAACCGATAAGTCGGACGAGGACACGGCGGCCATCGCCAACTCGGCGATGGGCAGTAATCCGGGTACCGTCGTCGTTGCCGACGAGCTGTTGTCCCAGCTTAACCTGCAGCCGTATTCCAGTAATCTGCTCGTTAACTACAAACAGGGGATGGATACGACCGAGGCAGACGAGAGCATTAAATACACCTTGCTCGACAATCTGCTCGTTGACGGCAAGGAGCCGGGGTCGTGGGGAGTCTTCATCACGCGTTCCGAGATGTACACGCAAGCAGCGCAGATGAACGGCATGATTAGCTATCTGGCTATCTACATCGGCTTTGTACTGGTCGTTGCATGCGCGGCAATTCTGTCGATCCAGCAGCTCTCCAACGTGGCAGATGGCAGCCGCAGCTATCGCGTGCTGGCGCAGATCGGCTGTGACGACCGCCAGATTCGCCATTCGGTGATGGCACAGCAAGCGGTGTTCTTCCTGTTCCCGCTGGCAGTGGGTCTGGCGCACTCCTTTGTGGCGCTCAAGGTGATCATCGAGCTGGTGAGCACGTTTGGCAACATGAGCATCGGCGGCACGGTGGGCCTCACCTGTGCGATTTTCCTGGCAGCCTACGGCGGCTACTTCCTGGTAACGTACCTCATGAGCACCGGCATGGTGCGAGCTGCCATCGCCACCCGCTACAGCGAGTAGCGAGCGGGCAAAACCGCCGCAAAACCAACGCGAACAGCCGCCGCGAACGGGGTCCGGACCCTTTTCGCGGCGGTTTTTTGTCTATCGGATGCCTCTCAGATGCAAGTGAGTAGACTTTTTTGGACTTGTCGAGCACACCGCGCCAAACGCTCAATAAAACCGCAGGTCAGGGCGGTGGTGTTTTGGGGCGTGCTCGGCATCCCGCCAAAAGCCTACTCACTTGGTTTTACTGCTAGAAAACCGCCGCGAGGGAAAGTAGCTCCCTCGCGGCGGTTTTGGCATTTGCCCAGATAAAACCTGCCAAAATAAACCTGTCCCTTTTTGGTAGGTTATCGTTTCCAAAAGTGGAGGATGAGCGTCGTGCGGTTTTGCTGCTCAGTTTTGACCAGGATGTTGTGGATATGGGTCTTGACGGTGCCCACGGCAAGGAAGAGCTCGTCAGCGATCTCTTGGTTCGATTTGCCCAACACAACCAGACGCATGACTTCGGTTTCGCGGTTGGAGAGCTTGTAGGCGTTGCGATAGAAGGGCATCTGCTCTTCGATGTGTCGATCAAGATCGCTGACGTTCTTTTCCTCGGGCGCCTCCTGCATGCGAATCGAAAGCACGTGATAGGCATAGATGATCAGCAGAATCGCAAAGTAGCACGCAAAGATGTTCTCGCTAAAGTTGCGCTCGGACAGGTACAGCTGCAGCCAAGAGGGTGCCAGGCTCATGGGAACAACAAGGATGTTGTAGAAATCCTCGGCAACGATGCACCCGACCAGAATGGCGCCGATAATGAGGTGCTTTCGTTGATTGTTGACGCGCGCCTTAAGCTCGACCTGCGTGCTTTTATGCGCCGTCCAAAAGATATACAGTCCCACAAATACAAGGAATACCTGACGCATCGTGTAGTAGAGCCATTGATGCATGGGGCCGTAGGGGACAGCGACAATGACCAGCAGCTCGCTCAGGAAGAACGTTGCGACGGGAATAACAAACTGCTTTTTTGAATGTTTGTCGAGCAAGTCCATGGCAATGAGCCAGATAAAAGCTTGTGAAGCGGTCGCCACAAGGGTCCGCAACACAGGCATGGTAATTGAGTAATAGTCGCTGGCTGGAAAACTCTGGTTTTGCAACGTGTATTCAAAAAAGAAGATCTCGGTCATCTCGATGGCATAGCAAATAAAAACGCCGCTGCCATAGATAAAGAAGCGTCGACGAGACGAGGCATAGGCGGCAAGCGAAAGCACTGCCGTCACAATACAGATCACGAGTATCGCTAGGGTATAGAAGAACATCAGGGTGTTCATCTGCCACCGTCCCATCTCATTTCATCTATGGCCGAGCCCTGTATACCTTGTGGGATATAGACGTCTCAACCCTTCGTTCCATTGCGGATTAGGCGCCGAGATACAGCATAGCCGTATACCGTTCGCGGTTCTAGATAGTAAACCCCCTGCAAGCTGGCTACCTGCGGGTTTATATTGGTTTAGAGGGGGTGTAACTCCGTGAACGGTCTTTAATCCCGAATAAACTAGGTAAAAATTGCATACGGGTGAATGATGGTCTTGTCAACACGAGGCGTGATGTTCGAGCGCCTCATAGCAATAGTCGGCACGACCGGCGGAAAGGAATCGACATGGCGCTGCCTAAGGATTTCATCGATACCAACGACTTCACCAAAGAGCAGATCCTGGCTATCGAGGATCTTGGCCTGGCAATGAAGAAGGCCATCAAGGTTGACGGTTATTATCCGCACCTGCTCCGCAACCAGAGCCTTGGCATGATCTTCCAGCAGGTTTCCACCCGCACCCGTCTTTCCTTCGAGACCGCTATGACCGACCTCGGCGGCCATGCTCAGTTCTATGGCCCTGGCACCATCCAGCTCGGCGGTCACGAGTCCCTGGGCGACACCGCTCGCGTTATGGGCTCGCTGCTCGACATCATGATGGCTCGCGTTGACCGTCACAAGGACGTCGTCGGCCTCGCCGAGGGCTCCGCTGTGCCCGTCATCAATGGCATGTCCGAGTTCAACCATCCCACGCAGGAGATGGGCGACCTCATGACCATGCACGAGAACCTCCCCGAGGGCAAGAAGATCGAGGACTGCACCCTGGCCTTCATCGGCGACGCCACCCAGGTCTGCGTCTCCCTCATGTTCATCGCCTCCAAGGTCGGCATGAAGTTTGTCCAGTTTGGACCCAAGGGCCACCAGATCCCCGACGGCGGCCTGCACGTTGGCACCGTTGAGGAGCGCGCCGAGTTCGGCAAGCAGATGATGGCCATCGCCGAGGAGAACTGCAAGGTCTCCGGCGGCTCGGTCGTCATCTCCGATGACATCGAGTGCATCAAGGGCGCCGACTTCATCTACACCGACGTGTGGTATGGCCTGTACGACGAGGAGGTCTCGGGCGAGAACTACATGGACGTGTTCTATCCCAAGTATCAGGTCACCATGGACATGATGAACTTCGCCGGCCCCAACTCCAAGTTCATGCACTGCCTGCCGGCCACCCGCAACGAGGAGGTCGTCGACGAGGTCATGGACGATCCCGAGCGCTCCCTGTGCTGGGTCGAGGCCGAGAACCGCAAGCACTCCATCCGTGCTCTCCTTGCCGCCCTGGGCAAGCGCACCCCGCTCAACGACGAGGGTGTCGAGTACTCCGCCAAGGCTGAGCTCCACGCCGCTCTCGAGGCTCTCGAGCAGCTCTAAGCCTCAAGGCTTCTAAAAGCACGTTTGCGGGCGGCGGATGCTCGTCTCCTGTCGCCCGCTCACCGAGGCCCAAGCAATTGCCTTAATACCTTAGGGCCTCGGATCTGTCCAAGACTGAGCGAAGGAGCTCATCATGAGCGACGGAAAGAAAAAGCTTTCCTTCTTGACGGTCATTTCGACCATCATCTGCGTCGTCTTCGTTTGTGAGGCCGCCGCTCCTGCTGCTGCCATTGGCAACCAGCAGTTCTTCTGGTGGATCTTCCTGATCCTGACCTTCCTGCTTCCTTATGGCATGGTTGTCGCCGAGCTCGGCACCACCTATGACGGCGAGGGCGGCATTTACGACTGGGTACGCGATGGCCTGGGCGACAAGTGGGGCGCCCGCATTTCGTACTACTACTGGGTTAACTACCCGCTGTGGATCGCCTCCCTGGCTACCATGTTCCCCGATATTCTGGGCATGGTCTTTGGCGTCGAGTTCAATCTGATCGCCAAGATGGGTATCGATCTTGCCTTTGTGTGGATCGTCTACCTCATGGGCCGCTCCAAGGCGGCCGACTCCGAGTGGGTCCTTAACGGTGGCGCCATCATCAAGGTCGCCGTCGCCGTTATCGTTGGCGCTTTGGGCATTTGGTATGCCATGGAGAACGGTTTTGCGAACGACATGTCCGCTGCCACCTTCCTGCCCGAGCTCACCAACACCAACGCTCTCGGCTACCTGTCGATCATCATCTTTAACTTCATGGGCTTCGAGGTCATCTGCACTATGACCGACGACATGGCCGATCCCGCTCGCGATATCCCCAAGGCTATCATCGTCGGTGGCCTGTCCATCGCCGTGATCTACCTGTTCGCTGGCTTTGGCATCGGCGCCGCCGTGCCGGCCGACTCCATCGATCCCGACTACGGCATGATCGTCGCAGTCCAGACCATGGTGGGCGACTCCATGATCTTTAAGGTCATCTGCATCGCCTTCCTGATCACCCTGTTCGCCAACATGGCCGCTTGGTCCTTCGGCGTTAACTCCGTTGCTCGCTACGCTGCCGAGCACGGCAACATGCCCAAGGTCTTCGCCTCGATGATTTCGGATGACGACATGCCCAACGGCGCCAACCTGGTCAACGCCGTCGTTGCCTCCCTGGTGCTGTGCCTGCAGCTCGTTCCCATCGACGCCATCTCCAACGGCGTCTTCTGGATGCTCTTCGGCACCTCCGTCGTCTTCCTGCTGCTGACCTACATCCCGATGTTCCCGGCGTTCCTCAACCTTCGCAAGAACGACCCCGACCGCGAGCGCATCTTCACGTTCCCGTTTAAGGGTGCCATGATGAAGGTCATGCTGGCCATCCCTTGCATCGAGCTGATCCTGGCCATCGTTGCAACGCTGGTGCCGCTCTCTGCCGCTGAAATTGGCGACAAGCTCCCGATGATCGTTATCTTCATCGTGCTTCTGCTCATCGGCGAGGTTGTCCGCGTCGTCAGCGCTAAGGGCCGCGAGACCGAGTACAAGGGCCTCACTCCCGAGCTGGCAGCTCAGCGTCTCGCTGAGGAGGCTGCCGAGGCCGAGGAGAACTAGAGCTCCCGGTTCTGGGGCTCCAACCCTCCTCGCGTACCAACGTGCGCTTCGTCGGGCTTGTCGCTCCCGACTTTGGGCACTCTAGCCTCTTCGGAGACGTGCCCAAGCGACAGGTTTGCTAACCATTCCCCGGGGTGGGTGTGAGCGATAGCTCCGGTAACCACCGCCCACCCCAATCTCTCTTCCGTACCCTTCGTGCGTTTTGTCTCCGCGCACTTGGTTACGTCGTCGCTTGCCGGTGCGACTCCGTGAAAACCGGCGCCGGGCGCCCCGACCTTTGCCGGGGGACGGGCGCCCACTATCTCTTGGTTTTAGGCTGCGGGTAACCCGCCCGCAGCAAGCGATCGTTCGATTTGGAGGAAATCTTATGCGTACGATCACCGAGTCCGAGTCCACCCCCAAGGCCGACGGCTTCTTTATGCCCGCTGAGTTCGCCCCGCAGGATCGCGTGTGGATGGGTTGGCCCCACCGCACCGACACCTGGGCCCACGGCGCCAAGCCGGCTCAGAAGCAGTATGCCGCCATCGCCCGCGCCATCGCCGAGTTCACCCCGGTTACCATGTGCGCCAACCAGGTCGACTATGCCAACTGCAAGGCCGTCTTCGAGGAGGACGAGAACGTCACCGTCATCGAGATGACCACCGACGACGCCTGGTTCCGCGACACCGCCGCTACCTACGTCATCAACGGCAAGGGCGAGAAGCGCGCCAACCACTGGCACTTCAACGCTTACGGTGGCCTTGTGGATGGCCTCTATTTCCCGTGGGACAAGGACGAGCAGATCGCCCTTAAGATGGCTGAGCTCTCCGGCTGCCGTCGCTATCGTCCCGATGACATGATCCTCGAGGGCGGCTCCATCACCGTCGACGGCGAGGGCACCCTTGTCGTGACCGACCAGTGCCTGCTTTCCCCGGGTCGTACCTGCTCTGCGGTTCTGGAGGAGGAAGAGGATCCCGAGTCCATCTGGCCCAAGTTCCACAAGAAGTTTGAGCCCTGGAGCGAGGAGCTTCGCGCCTATATGGACGAGCACCTCAAGGATTACCTGGGCGTCGAGAAGGTCATCTGGGTCAAGGAGGGCATCGACCCCGAGGAGACCAACGGTCATATCGACGACGTTGCCACGTTCATCGCTCCGGGCGTCATGGCCTGCATCTGGACCGACGATCCCGAGTATCCGTTCTACGAGCAGTGCCACGCTGCCTACGAGACCCTCTCCAACGCCGTTGACGCCAAGGGCCGCAAGATGAAGGTCTACAAGCTCTGCATGCCCGTGAACCCGCTGTTCATGGACCAGGCTTCCTGCGACACCATCGACGCCGACGAGAACGCCGAGCCGCGCGTTCCCGACGAGCCGCTGATCGCCTCCTACATGAACTACCTGGTTACCAACCACGGCGTTATCGTCCCGCAGTACGGCGACGAGAACGACCAGCTGGCCGTTGACACGCTCCAGAAGATCTATGACGAGGTCTGGGGCGAGGGCGTCTACAAGTGCGTCGGCGTTCAGTCCGAGCAGGTCGTCTTCGGCGGCGGCAACATCCACTGCATTACGCAGCAGGAGCCGTCCGCTTAATCGTCTGGCTTTCCGAGGCACGGCACCTTCCCGTTCATTCGTCGCTTGCGTACCGAAGTACGCGGCGCTCCTCTTTCACGGGAATCTACCGCACCTCAGAAACCCAGCCGGTCAAGCGGACAGGGGCTACCTGATTGGTCGGCTGGGTTTTTCTTTGGGCACTCCGTTGCCTCCACTTCGGAGTGCCCGCCTCTTTGATTGAGTACGCATCTGATCTGGGATTTATTGCGGGTTAGGCCAATTGTTCGCTTGAATTTCCCAGGTCAGACGCGTATTCAATTGCTGATAGTTTCCGGTTGCGAGCGCGACCGTTTTGATCGGAGTATCTATGTACCAGCGTATCGTTATCTACACGCGCCTGTTCCGCGAGCGTTGGTCCAACAATTGCATCCTCTCTTCTCTTTGGGATGGCACCTGCACCGGTGACGCGGCCTGCAACCCTACCTTGGGCTGCGCCTTCGGTACAGATGCCATCCTTTTTGCTGTAGGGGGAGCGTGCCGTGGCAGGTAAAAAGTTCTCCCTGTTCGAGGTCATCCTCTCGGTTATCTGCGTTGTCTTTACCATCGAGGCGGCCGCTCCGGCATCTGCCATGGGCAACGTGCAGTTCTTCTGGTGGATCTTCCTCATCATTACGTTTTTGCTTCCCTATGGCCTGGTGGTGGCCGAGCTCGGTACGGCGTTCGATTCCGAGGGCGGTCTGTACGATTGGGTTCGCTTGGGCCTGGGCGACCGTTGGGGTGCCCGCTGCTCCTGGTGCTACTGGGTTAACTTTCCGCTGTGGGTGGCAAGTATCGCCTGCATGTTTCCCAGTGTCATCAATGCGGTATGGGGTATCGAATTTTCTCTCGGGGTCCGAATCGCCATCGAGCTTGCCTTTGTGTGGGGCGTCACGGTCATGGCAATGCAGCCGGTGGCCGAGGCCGATTGGGTCATGGATGGCGGCGCCGTCATCAAGGTGCTCATTACCGCCGTGGTGGGAATCGTCGGTATCTGGTTTGCCTGCAATAACGGCTTTGCCAACGATATGTCGTTTAAGACCTTTGTCCCCGATCTGGGGGACACTAACTCACTGACGTATCTTTCAATCATCCTATTCAACTTTATGGGCTTTGAGGTGGTCGCGACCTTTGCCAGCACGATGAAAAACCCGTCGCGCGATATCCCCAAGGCGGTTACCGCTGGTGGCGTTGCCATCGCGGCAATCTATATCATTTGCGGTATTGGCATTGGGGCTGCGGTTCCCACCGAGCAGCTTTCGCTCGATTCGGGCATTGTGGACGCGGTTGCCGCCATGGTGGGGCGCGCTCACCCGCTGACGATGGTCGTGGGCATGGCCTTTTTGGTGACGCTGTTCGCCAACATGATCTGCTGGAGTTTTGGCGTCAACAACGTGGCGAGCTATGCCGCGCGCCATGGTAACATGCCGCGCCCCTTTGCGCTGGTGTCCAAGAAGACCGGCATGCCTAATGGCTCGGCACTCATTAACGGTTGTTTCGCCAGCCTGGTGCTGCTGCTCCAGATCCCGCTGGGCGAGGGCTCCGACGTCTTTTGGGTCTTCTTCTCGATGAACGTCGTCTTTTTGCTCATGAGCTATATCCCGATGTTCCCAGCGTTTTGGCGTCTGCGCAAATACGACGACCGCCCGCGTGTGTTTCGCGCGCCCTTCGAGGGCAAGGTGCTTGCGGTAGCGCTTGCGGTGCCGGTGGTAGAACTCGTGCTTTCGATTGTTGCGACAATCGTGCCGCTTAACAGCTCGCCCGCCGAGATGTCAAAGTTGCCGATCCTCATGGGTGTGGTGATCGGCGTGTTGCTGGGCGAGGTTTCGCGCCTCATATCGCGCCGCGGCCGCAGCATCGACAATCCCGGCGTTGGCGCATAGGGGTCAGGTTATTTTGCACCAAAACAGTAGCGCCGCGAGTTGCGCGGCGCTTGCTGCATCTTGGATTATTGTTCGCGGTGCTCGGGATTAGAAGCGAGCTTAGGCGCAAAGTAGGGGACGTGGCCCAGGTACGGGCGGCTGTCCGAACGCTCCTCGGCGATGCAGGGGACCTCATCGTAAGTAAGTGAGTCGCTCAGGTGGGCGATGGCCTTGGCGGCAGGAGCGACGAGCATCTTGAGCGGTGCGATAGGCGCCATGGCATCTCCTTTCCTGTATGCGACCCGTGCTTTGGCGCGAATGTATATGCCGCAAGTCTAGCATCCCGCCCAGGAGAGCTTCAAACCACCACAAAGGGGACAGGCACCTTTGTGGTGGTTTTGGCGTTTGCCCAGATGAAACCTGCCAAAATGAACCGGTCACCAGGAGAGGAAATGGCGTTGGGCGAGAATTTGGTTTGTTAAATAGGGTCCCGACCTGGGCTACTTATAGATTGTGGAAAACTCTACTGTCAGATTATGGCGAATGCTGCTGTAGGATTATGACATGCGCTACTACAGCCTATGGCAACGTACCTCATGAGCGCCGGCATGGTGCGAGTTGCCATCGCCACTCGCTACAGCGAGTAGCAGGCGGGCAAAACCACCGCAAAACCGTCGCAAAACCGCGATGAACAACCGCCGCGAAGGGGGACGGGCCCCTTTCGCGGCGGTTTTTTGCCTGCCTGGTGCGTCTCGGATGCAAGTGAGTAGACTTTTTGGGATCTGCCGAGCACATCGCGACAAACGCTCGATAAAACCGCAGGCCAGAGCTGCGGCGTTTTGGGGTGTGCTCGGGATCCTGCCAAAAGCCTACTCACTTGGTTTTCACGGTTAGTAAACCGCCGCGAGGGAAAGCAGCTCCCCCGCGGCGGTCTTAACGTTCGCCCAGATAAAACCTGTCACCACAAGGGGGATGGGCACCTTTTGTGGTGGTTTTGGTACTTGCTTAGCGGGTTAGCCCTGCGTGTCGCCTCCGTACATGTAGACGATAAAACCGTCGCCGGTGTCTTGACTGTGATCCTCCAGGATGCGCTTCATGTTGAGGTGCTCGTAGAACTGCCAGTCGGAGTTGCAGTCGCTCATCAGGAAGAACTTGGTGCAGCCTGCCTTGGCGAGCTCGGCGCGCGCAAGGTCGATAAGCGCGCGGCCGAGCCCCTTGCCCTGCCACTCGGGCACGATGATGATCAGGTTGAGCTGGCCCTGGGCATACTCGTTGCCTGTGGCGGCAAAGCGATCCGCCGTGGCCTTTTCGCGACTGTCGCCGAAGAGCGAGCCCTCGAGCTTGGCGTCGGCAGCCTTTGCCATTTCGGTTGCCTGGGCGAGCATCTCGTTGTAGCAGGACTCCCACGTGGGGTTGGTGCGCGGCTTGCCGTCCTCGAAGATGCCGATGCAGCAGGCGGCGATAATGCGGCCCTCGGCCTCGGCGACAAGCGCGATAGGTGAGCGTTGCAGCTGCATAGCGATGTTAAAGCGCGCGCAGAAATCGGCAGCTTCGACGTCGCCGCGGTTGCGCAGCGTGTTGCACCACAGCTGGTTGTAGATGGCAGCGATGCCGGTCAGGTCGTCGAGCGTGGCGGCGCGCAGGGTTACGTTGTCAAGGCTCATGAAGGCTCCTTCCAAGTTGGGTCAGGCCACCTCTGAGTGTGACATGGACGCAGGGCGGCCGCATCAATCATTCGGCAGGCGAGCCCCGATCCCTCGGGGACGGAGGAAAAGGGGTCACGAGTGAGGATTTTCGGACGCTTGCCCGACGAGAGTGGATAATCTCCCACTTTGAGCGCGAACATGGGCCAAAAACGGGAGATTATCCACTCTCGTGGTGAGCGGGCCCTTGTGTCGATTCATTCCCTTTTTAGTAGGCTGTGCTTGCACTTTAGCGTGCGACAGCGGATAATGCCGAGCACTCGACAATACGCTTTTTGCTCTCTCTATAGATTGAGGAGGCCCCTATGGCCATGGATTTCAAACGCAGGCTGCCGATCCCCATGGAGATCCGCGAGGAAATGCCGCTTTCCGCCGAGCTTACCGCTAAGAAGCAGGCATTCGACGCCGAGGTCGCCAAGGTCTTTACCGGCGAGGACGCGCGCAAGGTGCTCATCATCGGCCCGTGCTCTGCCGATCGCGAGGATTCGGTCCTCGAGTACATGAACCGCCTGGCCAAAACCGCCGAGGAGGTCAAGGACAAGCTCATCATCATCCCGCGTGTCTACACCAACAAGCCGCGCACCAAGGGTACCGGCTACAAGGGTCTACTGCACAATCCCGACCCCGAGGCGCCCGATGACCTGCTCGAGGGCGTCAAGGCCATTCGCCACATGCACCTGCGCGTCATCGAGGAGACCGGCTTCTTTACCGCCGACGAGATGCTCTACCCCTCTAACTATCAGTACCTTGTCGATCTGCTGAGCTACGTCGCTGTGGGCGCGCGCTCGGTCGAGAACCAGGAGCACCGTCTGGTGTCGAGCGGCATTTCGGTGCCGGTGGGCATGAAGAACCCCACTGCCGGCTCCACCACCGTCATGCTCAACTCCATCTACGCCGCTCAGGCGCATCAGAGTTTCATCTTCCGCAACTGGGAGGTCGAGTGCGACGGCAATCCGCTCGCGCACGCCGTTATGCGTGGCTACATCGGTCTCGATGGGCGCACCTACCCCAACTACCACTACGAGCACCTCGAGCGCCTGGCCGAGCGCTATACCGAGCACGCCGGCTATGCCAATCCGGCAGCGGTCATCGACTGCAACCACGACAACTCGGGCAAGCGTCCGCTGGAGCAGTATCGCATTTGCAAGGAGGTGCTCGACAGCTGCCGCCGCAACGAAGCCATTTCAAGGCTGGTCAAGGGCTTTATGATCGAGTCCTACCTTGAGGACGGCAACCAGCCGGTCGACGGCGGTGTCTTTGGCAAGTCGATCACCGATCCGTGCCTGGGCTGGGAAAAGACCGACTACCTCATTCACGAGATCGCGGAGCGGGTTTAGTTACGCGGGTTTTCGCTGACTCTGCCAAGACATCGGCGGTCCCGTTGCTGCCGGGCACTCATTGGGGACAGACTTAAATGAGTGCTCGCAGAATGAGAGTGGATAATCTCCCGTTTTTAAGTAGTCGTTGGGGACGTTCTTGTTTGACTGGTCGTTTAAGAACGTCCATTACAGTCGAAATTGTCAGCCCGGGACCGTCTCGGGCTACGATTGAGGCGCGCCCAGAACGGGCCGCCGACCGGGCGCCCGCGCACGGCCGAACGTCCCTGCCCCCGAGAGGGCCCGTTGGGTGCTGCCGGCGCGGGACGCGCCGCCCCCGACGGCTGATAGGAAAGTGCCGGGCAGGCGCCGCGGCTGGTAATGTGAGTGCCGAGGGGGAGGCCATCCGGTCGAACGACTACCGGAAGGATACCACCGTGAAAGCGACATCCACCAGACCCGCGGCCGTGCTCGGCCTGGACGTCGGCAAGTCATCGCACTGGGCCTGCCTGGTCGACCGCGACGGGGAGGTGCTGGCCAGCGCCCCCGTCCGCAACAGGGAGGCCGAGCTCGACGCGCTGTTCGCCTCCGCGCCCGCCGGCACGCTCGTCGTCGTCGACCAGTTCCGCAACATAGGGTCCCTCGCCGTGAGGCGGGCCCGCGCCGCGGGGCTCGGGGTCGCCCACCTGCCCGGGCTCGCCGCCAGCCGCGCCGCGGGCCTGTTCGCCGGCGAGGCCAAGACCGACGAGCGCGACGCCGCGGTGATCGCGCGGACCGCCCTGGGCGTGCCGGACTCCCTGTCGGGGGTCCCGGGCCGCGGCGAGGCCCTCGAGGCCGCCCGCGCCCTCTCGTCGCAGCGCGACCACGTCGTCGCCTGCGCGACCAGGGACAAGAACCGCCTGCGCGCGGTGCTGCTCGAGTCCTGCCCGGCCCTCGAGGCCGCGGTCGACCTGTCGGACCGGCGGTGGCTGGAGCTGCTCGCCGGCTTCGGCGGGGCGTGGGGGATCGCCCGCTCCGGGGCCGGGGGCCCGCGGGCCGAGGCCGCCGGGGAGGCCGCGGCCGCCTCGACCGCGCCGCTGCTCGAGGGCGACGAGACCTACGCGTGCCTGCTCACCGTGCCCGGCATCGGGCCGAGGACGGCGGCGCAGCTCGCGGTGTCGGTCGACATCGGGAGGTTCCCGGACCACGACCACCTGGCCTCGTACTGCGGCATAGCCCCGAGGGTGAGGAGCTCCGGCACGTCGGTGAGGTCGGTCAGGGCGTCCAGGCGCGGCGACGCGAGGCTCAAGTCCCTGCTGATCTTCTCGTGCAACAGCCTGGTGAGGTCCTCGGGGCGCTACGGCGAGTACTACCGGGCCTGCAGGGCGCGGGGCATGGGGCACGGGCGGGCGCTCAAGGCCGTCGCGAGGAAGCGGCTCAGGGCGATATACGCCGTGATGCGCGACCGGGTGCCCTACAGGGAGTAGCCCCGACGGTTGACAAAACTATAGGAACACCCAATGACTACCCTGTTGGCCTTTTCCAGGCCCTGTGGGCAAAAAATGGCAAATATGAGTACTGTTGCTATCGTAGTGTCATATTGCCGGCATAAGATAATAGACATAACAGAAAATATGTTCATTAACCTTAACACATATAAGCCCGCTATAGAACTATTTGAGTAATTTAGGGGCGCTTGCAAGTCGTGCGGGCAGCATATGGGGCTGTTTTGGCTGTTACTAAAAAGGTAACAGTACTCATATTTGCCATTTTTTGCCCACAGGGGCTGGAAAGGACCGTCAATTCGGCTCCAGGGGATGCGGCCCAAGGGCCGCAGAACGAAAAATGGGGGCGCTGGTTGTCCTGCGCCCCCATTCTTTGGGTATTGCGGTTGTTTGCCGCCGGTTTTACGCCGCCTCGTCGAACTGCGAGTTGTACAGGTCGGCGTAGAAGCCGCCCTGGGCGAGCAGTTCGTCGTGTGTGCCCTTCTCGACGATGTCGCCGTCGCGAATCACCAAGATTACGTCGGCGTTGCGGATTGTGGACAGGCGGTGCGCGATGACAAAGCTCGTGCGGCCCTGCATCAGCGCATCCATGGCGCGCTGAATAAGCTCCTCGGTGCGGGTATCGACGTTGGAGGTCGCCTCGTCCAAAATCAGCGCCGGACGGTCGGCCAAAATGGCGCGGGCGATGGTCACGAGTTGGCGCTGGCCCTGTGAGAGGTTGGTGCCCTCCTCATTGATCATAAAGTCGTAACCGCCGGCGAGCGTATGGATAAAGTGGTCGCAGCGTGCGGCGCGCGCGGCGGCCTCGACCTCGGCGTCAGTCGCATCGGGACGTCCGTAGCGGATGTTCTCGCGGATGGTGCCGTTAAACAGCCAGGTATCCTGCAGCACCATGGCAAACTCGCCGCGCAGTGCCGCGCGGTCCCAGTCGCGCACGTCGACGCCCTCGACGCGCAGCGAACCGCCGTCCACGTCGTAGAAACGCTGCAGCAGCTTAATGAGCGTGGTCTTGCCGGCGCCGGTGGGGCCGACGATGGCGATGGTCTGACCGGGCTGTGCCTCGCAGCTAAAGTCGTGGATGATGGTCTTGTCGGGCGTGTAGCCAAACTTGACATGGTCAAACTCAACGTGGCCGGGGCGCTTCTCGGGAATCTGGGCGTCGGCCTTCTGCTCCTCCTCGGGCGCGGCGAGGAACTCAAAGACGCGCTCGGTGGCAGCGGCCATCGACTGCATCGTGTTGCTCACGTTGCCCAGCTGCTGCACCGGCTGCGTAAAGTTGCGCACGTACTGGATAAAGCTCTGGATGTCGCCGGGCGTGGCATTGCCGGTCAGCGCGAGCTGTGCGCCCACCACGACAACGCCCACGTAGCCCATGTTGCCCACCAAGCTCATAAGCGGCATCATCAGGCCCGATAGGAACTGCGAGCGCCAGCCACTAATAAAGAGACGGTCGTTTTGACGGTCGAACTCCTCGATTGAGGCCTCGGCGCGGTCGAACACCTGAATAACGTTCTGGCCGGCAAAGTCCTCCTCGATAATGCCGTTGACGGCGCCCAGGACTTGCTGTTGCTCGCGGAAGTACGGCTGCGAGAAGTGAATCATCACGGTCAGGATAATCGCGGCAGCCGGCAGCGTGAGCACGGTGACGCCGGTGAGCGGCAGACTGATCGACAGCATCATGACGAGCACGCCGATAATCTGCGTCACCGATGTGATGAGTTGTGTCACGCTCTGGTTGAGTGACTGACCCAGCGTGTCGACATCGTTGGTGATGCGGCTGAGCACGTCGCCCTTGCTGTGGCCGTTGAAGTAGCTCATCGGCACGACAGCGATCTTGGCGGCGATCTCCTTGCGCATGCGGTAGCAAATCTTTTGCGTGACGCCGGTCATGAGCCAGCCCTGGATGAGGCCGCAGACAGAGCTTGCCAGATACAGGCAGAGCAAAAAGCCGAGCGTCTTGGCGATCCAGGCAAAGTCAACGTCGCCGGTACCGTTGACCTTGGCAACCAGGCCCTCGAACAGCTTGGTCGTAACCTGGCCGAGCACCTTGGGCCCCACAATGTTAAAGATGACCGAGCATACGGCAAAGGCGACGGCGGCAAACACGGCAATCTTGTGCTGGCCGATATAGCCGAGCAGCTGCCTCATGGTGCCCTTAAAGTCCTTGGCCTTTTCGCCGCGGCCCATACCACCCATGCGGCCCATGGGACCGCGCCGGCGGGTGGGCTTGGGAATCTGAGTCTTGGTCTCGTCTGCCATTAGCGCTCGCCTCCTTCCATGACGGCTTCAATCTCTTCTTGGGTAAGCCCCAACTCCTCGGCGGAAAGCTGCGACTGTGCGATCTCCAGGTATGCCGGGCAGTTGTGCAGCAGTTCCTCGTGCGTGCCGGTGCCCACTACGTGGCCGTCGTCGAGCACGATGATCTGATCGGCGTGCATGATGGTCGCGATGCGCTGGGCCACGACCACGAGCGCGGCGTCGGTAACGTTTTTGGCAAGCTCCTCGCGCAGGCGCGCGTCGGTCTTGTAGTCGAGGGCGCTAAACGAGTCATCGAACACCACGACCTCGGGCTTTTTGGCCAACGCGCGGGCGATGGCCAGGCGCTGGCGCTGACCGCCCGAGACATTGGAGCCGCCCTGGCTGATGGGGGAGTCGTAGCCGTCCTCGCGCTCGGCGATAAAGTCCTCGGCTTGGGCGATGCGTGCCGCCCGGTGCATGTCCTCGTCGCTCACCATGTCGCCGGCAAACTTGAGGTTGCTCTCAACGGTGCCCGAGAACAGACGACCCTGCTGCGGGATATAGCCAATGCGGCGGCGCAGCTCGGAAAGGGTCATATCGCGCACGTCGATGCCGTCAAGCGAAATGCTGCCGCCCGTGACGTCGTACAGACGCGGAATCAGCTGCACGAGCGTGGACTTGCCCGAGCCCGTGGAGCCGATGATGCCGAGCATCTGACCGGCGTGCGTGGTGAAGTTCACGCCGCTGATGACATCGGCGCGGGCATCGGGATACTGGAAGCTCACGTCGCGGAAAGTGAGCTCACCGTGCGGCGCGCTGGCCGCGGGCAGTTTGGGCGAGGCGGGGTCGTTGATGCTCGCGGGGCAAGTGATGACCTCTTCCACGCGCTCGGCGGCGACCTCGGCACGGGGCAGGATAACCGAAACCATGGTGAGGATCATAAACGCCATGACGATCTGCATGGTATAGGAGATAAACGCCATCATGTTGCCGACCTGCATCACGCCGTCGGACACGCCCTGCGCGCCAAACCAGACGATAAGCACGGTGATGCAGTTCATGACCAGCATCATGAGCGGCATCATAAAGCTCATGGCGCGGTTGGTGTAGAGCTGCGTGGTCATCAGATCGAGCGATGCCTTGTCAAAACGCTCGAGCTCATGCTCCTCGCGGTTGAACGAGCGGATGGGCATAAGACCGTCGAGCAGCTCGCGGGCGGTGAGGTTCACGCGGTCCACAAAGCTCTGCATCTTTTTGAACTTGGGCATGGTAAGGCCCATGAGCACGCCGACGACGGCCGAGACCGCGATGATGGCCACAGCGATGGTCCACTCAAGGCCGGTGTGGTTGGCCAGGACGCGCATGACCGCGACGATGCCCATGACGGGCGCCATGAGGCACATGCGGATAAACAGGGTTGCGGCCATCTGGATCTGCTGAATGTCGTTGGTGCAGCGGGTGATGAGCGAGGCCTGGCTAAACTTGCCCACTTCGGCCGGCGAAAAGTGCATGACTTTGTTGAAGGTCTCGCGGCGCAGGTCGCGGGCAATGGAGCAGGCGGTGCGCGAAGCCACGGCGCCGGTCAGGATGGTGGCGACAAGCGACACCAGGCACAGCCCAAACATCGTGGTCGCCATGCGGCCCAGGTAGGCGTTCTGCACGTCGGCGGGGTCGATGCCCTGCGCCTTGTACTCTTCTTGCACGTAGGTCACGGCGCGCTGGGTGACGATGGACCCCGACATGGTGCCCATTTTGTCCGCCATTTGGTTGGCACCCTCGACGAGCTTGCTTTGGTCGATTAGACCGCCTTCAACGCCTAGACGCAGGCTCTTCATGGTGATCTTACCGCCGTCGGCATCAATCTGCTTTTGCATGTTCTGCGCCGCTGCGGCCTTCTGCTGCATCTCGGCGAGCTGCTCGGGCGTCATCGCTGCCATCTGTTCGGGCGTGGGCATGGCTTGGGCGCCGCTGTTGTCTTTCTCGCTGGATGCGCCCATCATGTCGCCCATGGAGCTGGCGTCGATGCCCTGGTTGAGAGAAAGGACGACGGTCTCGGGCAGGCTCATAATGTCGGCAATCTTGCCGCCATCGGCACGCTCTTCCTCGGTGCCCTTGTACGTTCGAATGCCTTTTTTGTCAGCCTTGCTAAACACGGCCTCCACAGCTTTGGCGTCCTTGGTGCTCATAAAGAGCTCAAGGTCATCGAGTGATTCGGCACGAATGGTGTCGGGCACGGGCGAGGCGATGCCGCCTTGCTGTACGCCCACGTCGACGATGTCGCTCATGTAGGTAGGCAGTGCCAGATCGGCGTTGCAGCTGATTACGATAAGTACGATAGCTGTGAACAGTGCCAGGACATGCTTTTTAAAGAGCTTGAGAATCCTCACTCGGCATCTCTCCTTTCTTGATTGCGGTCGATAATTTCGTTGAAACGCCTTAGAAGGCGCACCATCTCTTGGGTATCTGTTTCGCCGAGCTGCTCGAGGAAGGCCGCGGTGCGCTCCTCGAATTCCCGACGTTTGATTTCGAGATTCTGGAATCCCTTATCGGTCATCGTGACGTGTACACGACGACGGTCGGTCTTTGAGTGCTCGCGCTCGACCCAGCCCTTGGCTTCGAGAGTGCGTAAGATATTGGCGATGCGGGCACTCGAGACCCAGGCGCGATTTGCGAGTTCGCTCGGCGTGAGCGAACCGCCAGCGAGCATGAGGGCGCGCATGACAGCCATCTCGCCGCCGAGAGCTTTGTCCGCAGAGCGTGAAATGCGATGATGCATGCTGCCAAACTCAGTTAAGAGCTGACGCCCAAGCTCATGGAAATCGGTATCTTCCACCGAAAACCCCTAACACTAGAAACTATTTTCGGTGAAAGATGATACCCCTGCACGCGCACCCTATACGGTAGATTTTTGGGACATGTCTAGAAAACTACCTTTAGGCGACCTCCGTGCACCGTCGGTACCAGCAAAGTTAGGGGTAGATCTCTAGGCATGTCCCAAAGCCTACTCAGAGGCACTTTACCCTGCTAAAACTGGCATAACAGCTAGAGTGAACGTCGTACAAAGGCAAGGAAAAATACCAAACAAATCGGTGAACGGTAGTTGTTCGCGCTCGCATTTCCTGCGGATTTGTTAAAAACGCACTAATGGTATAAAAAAAGAAACATATAACAGCCCTGATGAAGGGGGTGGCTATGTTATCCTTCTCAAACGGGTGAAATCTTGGGTTTTGGGTTGCAGTTCCAAGGTGGACAAACGTTTTTCCCTGTACCAACGTGTGGTGAAGAACGGAAGAAGCCGGTAGTGCAAGCCGATAATTCAAGAATTCAATAAGCAGCGGTGTGAGAGAGCGCCGCATTACACGTAACTAGGAGCGTGGTTACACAATGCAGGAGGCATGGGAAGGCTTCAAGGAAGGCATCTGGACGGGAGAGGTTGACGTCCGAGACTTCATCCAGAAGAACTACACCCCCTATGAGGGCGACGAGTCGTTCCTCGCCGGTCCGACCGAGCGTACCAAGGAGCTTTGGGGCGAGGTTCTCGACCTGCTGCTCAAGGAGCGCGAGCAGGGCGGCGTCCTCGATATGGACACCAAGACCGTCACGGGCATCGTGAGCCATCCCGCTGGCTACATCGATAACGCCCATCGCGAGAAGGAGACCATTGTCGGTCTTCAGACCGACAAGCCGCTCAAGCGCGCGCTGCACGTCAACGGTGGTATCCGCATCGCTTGCCAGGCTGCCAGCCAGCACGGCTACAAGGTCGACGAGAACGTTGTCGAGCGCTACACCTTCGAGCGCAAGACCCACAACGCTGGCGTCTTCGATGTCTACACCCCCGAGATGCGTGCTTGCCGTTCGGCTCACATCATCACCGGTCTGCCCGATGGCTATGGCCGCGGCCGCATCATCGGCGACTACCGTCGTGTTGCCCTGTACGGCGTCGACTACCTGATCAAGGACAAGGAGGCCCAGAAGGCTTCCACCCCGACGGTCATGACCGCCGACAACATTCGCGATCGTGAGGAGCTGCAGGAGCAGATCCGCGCCCTCGGCGAGCTCAAGATGATGGCCGAGACCTATGGTTTCGATATTTCCAACCCTGCTACCAACACGCAGGAGGCCATCCAGTGGATGTATTTCGCCTACCTCGCTGCCGTCAAGGAGCAGAACGGCGCCGCTATGTCCATCGGCCGTACCTCTACGTTCATCGACATCTACGCTGAGCGCGACCTTGCCAACGGTACCTTCACCGAGGAGCAGATCCAGGAGTTCGTGGATCACTTCATCATGAAGCTCCGCATGGTCAAGTTTGCCCGTACCCCCGAGTACCAGGCCCTGTTCACCGGCGATCCGCAGTGGGTCACCGAGTCCATCGGCGGCATGGGTGTTGACGGCCGTACGCTCGTTACCAAGATGAGCTACCGCTACCTGCACACGCTCGAGAACATGGGCACCAGCCCCGAGCCCAACATGACCGTTCTGTGGTCGACCCGTCTGCCCGAGAACTTCAAGAAGTTCTGCGCCAAGACTTCTGTCGCTAGCTCCTCGATCCAGTACGAGAACGACGACCTCATGCGCGTTTACCACGGCGACGACTACGGCATCGCCTGCTGCGTGTCCTCCATGCGCATTGGCAAGGAAATGCAGTTCTTCGGCGCCCGTGCCAACCTGGCCAAGTGCCTGCTGTATGCACTCAACGGCGGTGTTGACGAGGTCTCCAAGAAGCAGGTCGGCCCCAAGTACCGCGCCGTCGAGGGCGACACGCTCGATTACGACGACGTTGTGGCCAAGTACAACGACATGATGAAGTGGCTTGCTGGCGTGTACGTCAACTCGCTGAACATCATTCACTACATGCACGACAAGTATTGCTACGAGCGCATCCAGATGGCTCTGCACGACAAGCACGTGCATCGCTGGTTCGCTACGGGCATCGCTGGCCTATCCGTCGTGGCCGACTCCCTGTCCGCCATCAAGTACGCCAAGGTCCACCCCGTCCGTGATGAGAACGGTATCATCGTCGACTTTGAGACCGAGGGCGAGTTCCCCAAGTACGGTAACGACGACGACCGCGTCGACCAGATTGCTCACGACGTTGTGCACCAGTTCATGGAGTACATCCGCATGAACGACACCTACCGCAACTCCGTGCCCACGACCTCGGTTCTGACCATTACCTCCAACGTCGTGTACGGCAAGAAGACCGGTTCTACGCCTGATGGCCGCAAGGCTGGCCAGCCCTTCGCCCCGGGTGCTAACCCCATGCACAAGCGCGATAGCCACGGCGCCATCGCTTCGCTGTCTTCGGTTTCCAAGCTCCCGTTCCGCGATGCTCAGGACGGCATCTCCAACACCTTCTCCATCATCCCGGGTGCGCTCGGCAAGGAGGACCAGGTGTTCTTTGGTGATATCGACCTTGATCAGCTGGGCGAGTAACTATTGTTAGTGCTATACTAACAATAACGATTACTGATTAGTGCGCCGGTTTCGGCCGGCGCCTATCGATCGAAGGAGACACATTATGAAGGTTTCTGAAGTTTCCGAGACTCAGGCCGATAACCTGGTCCACATGCTCGACGCTTACGCCGAGAAGGGTGGCCACCACCTGAACATCAACGTCTTCAACCGTGAGACGCTGCTCGACGCTCAGGCTCACCCCGAGAAGTACCCGCAGCTGACCATCCGCGTTTCCGGCTATGCCGTGAACTTCCACACGCTCACCAAGGAGCAGCAGGACGAGGTCATTTCGCGTACCTTCCACAACAAGTTCTAAAGGGATTTAACTCCCGCAGGATCGCCGGGGCTGTTTGGGCTACCTCCCAAAACGTCCTCGGACATGCAAGAAGCCCTCGCTGCGCACTTCGTGCGGCGAGGGCTTCTTGCGTCCTGCGGAATATTTTGGGAGGTAGCCCAAACAGCCCCGGCGGGGTCCTGTGTAGTCACCCTTTAGGCGGAACTCTCCTAATTATTTGGATGAGTCGTTTACTTACTTGTACTGTTACCGTCTTCCCACTGTTGTTGGGGTATGCTTTGTTCGTATGTAAACGTATGACATGTTGATGAGGGGAGGGTGCTATGGCTCGCGAGGGTGCTCGTTCTAAGGATTCTGCTAAGCCTGGCATCAAGGAAGTTGCAGCGGTGGCGGGGGTTTCGCCTACTACGGTATCTCGCGTGCTTAATAATCGCGGCTATATTAGCCAAGAGACCCGCGATAAGGTCCATGCCGCGATGAAGCGCATCAACTATACGCCCAACGATATCGCCCGTGCCATGCTCAACGGTCGCCTGAATCTTATCGGTATGATCGTTCCCTATGTCAGCAGCCCGTTTCATGCACAAGCGGTCCAAGCCGTTGAGCGTACCCTGGCCGAAAACGGTTTTAAGATGTTGCTGTGCAATAGCGCCAATCGACCTGATCTTGAGCGTTCTTATATCGATATGCTTCGGCGCAATATGGTTGATGGCGTCATCGTCAACTCGCTTAATATCGGTGCCGAGGCGTATGCCGAGATGGGCTTGAGTCTGGTTGGTATCGACTGCGACCTTGGCGAGGCCTCTGTTCAGATTGCGAGCGACAGCTATAGCATCGGCGAACTTGCCACGCGTCGCCTGATCGATGACGGGTGTTCGCGCATCTTGTGCCTGCGCAACAATAGCCGCATGCGTATGCCTGCCAATAAGCGTACCGATGCCTACCACGATGTTGTGGAGCAGGCCGGTTTGCCCGCGCTTGTCCGTGAGGTCGAGTTCGTTAAGCCCGATGACGAAAAGAGCGCGGTCGTTGCGAAGATCCTCGATGAGAACCCCGATATTGACGGCATCTTTGCGGGAGACGACACGATGGCGGCCATCTGTCTCAACATTATGAAGCAGCGCGGCTTGAGCGCTCCGGACGATATTAAGGTCGTGGGCGCGGATGGTGCCCGCCGCACTATGACGTTTATGCCTGACTTAACAACCGTACGCCAAGATATCGATCGCATCGGAGAGCTCGCGGCGCAATCCATCATCGCTCTTGTTAACGGCGATAATCCTGAATCGAATATCAAGCTCCCCGTTGAACTCATTGAGGGCAAAACCGCGTAGTTCATCCCGTGCCAAAAGAATTCCTCAAACGCCTCTGATGACCGTTCGCCGGCATATGTCAACCGTTTGCCGACGACTGGAACTGCGAAAAGACGTATTGATGTGAAAACGTTTGACATATGAAAACGATTGACATATCTTGCAGTTGTACCGAGTTAGTATCTTGTGGGAAAGGAAGTCTCGGATGCACAAGGTGTATTACCAGCCTGAGGGAATTTGGGTAGGCGACATCATGCCGTACGGCGAGGACGGCACGTTCTATCTCTATCATCAGCGTGACACGCGTAACCCCGGACCTTTCGGAGAGCCGTTTGGCTGGGCACTCGCGACGACCAAGGATTTCGTCAACTACAAGGACTTTGGCGAGAGCCTTGAGCGTGGCGGCGACGAGGAAGTCGACCAGTATGTTTATGCCGGCACAGTGTTTAAGGTGGGCGACAAGTACCATGCGCTCTACACTGGTTGCAATCGCGATAAGGTCCGCGCGCGCTTGATGAAGCAGGTTCTTCTTCACGCAACGAGTGACGACGCCGTCAAGTGGGAGAAGAACATCGCCGAGACGCTGCTTCCGCCCCAGGAGGGTTACGATGACCGCAACTGGCGCGATCCCTTTGTTCTTTGGGATGAGGAGAACGAAGAGTACATGCTCATCCTCGGCACGCGTGTGGGCGAGGACAAGCGTCTGATGACCGGTCGTCTGGTCAAGTTCACCTCCAAGGACCTGGATACCTGGGAGTTCCAGGGCGACTGGTGGAATCCGGGCCTGTACACCATGTTCGAGATGCCTGATCTCTTTAAGATGGGCGACTGGTGGTATCTGGTGTTCTCTGAGTACAGTGATGGCAACAAGACCCGTTACCGCATGTCTCGCTCTATCAACGGTCCTTGGATCACTCCTGCGGACGATTCCTTCGATGGCCGCGCGTACTATGCTGCACGTACCGCATTTGACGGCGAGCGCCGCGTTCTCTTTGGTTGGGTTCCTACGCGCGACGAGGGCGGCGACCCCAGCTCTTACCTGTGGGGTGGCACTTTTATGCCTCTCGAGATCGTTCAGCGTGCCGACGGAACGCTCGGCACCAAGCTTCCCGACAGCATGCTTGGCGCCTTTGGCGAGGCTAAGGCAGTCGAGGCCTTTGAGCTTTCGTGCGAGTCGGGCAAGGTCGAGCAGGTGCTCGCCGCGGATGCCGGTTCTACCTATATGCTCGACGCCGACATCGAGCTCGCCGGTGACGCTGCCGGCTTCTCGGTGAAGCTTGCCGAGGACGCCGAGTCCGGTCTTGCCTATGAGTTCCGCGCCAACCTGCGTGAGGGCAAACTCGAGTTTACGGCGGCCCCCCAGTATCCGTGGTTCCAGGTCAACAACATGGGCCTCGAGCGTCCGTTGTTCTTTAAGGGCGAGGGCACTCACCATGTGCGTCTGGTCGTCGACGACGACATCGCGACCATCTTTGTCGATGATGTTGCGCTCAACGCTCGCTTCTGCAACAAGCAGGGCCAGGGTGTGGCGCTTACCGTCACCGACGGTGCGCTCAAGTGCGCAAACGCAACGATCGCGTCTCTGTAGCGGCAACGAACCGTTTTATGATTTAGAAAAGGAATGGAGAGGAACATGGACTACAAGGCAGTGTCCCAGCAAGTCGTCGACAACGTCGGCGGACTGGAGAACATCGAGGGCGCCACGCATTGCGTGACCCGTCTGCGTCTGGTGCTCAAGGATACGAGCAAATACAACAAGGCCGAGCTCGAGAACATCGATGGCGTCAAGGGCGTGCTGTACAACAGCGGCCAGCTCATGATCATCTTCGGTACCGGTACCGTCAACAAGGTTTACGATGAGTTTATGGCTCTGACGGGCGTTAAGGAGATCAGTGCTTCCGAGGTCAAGGACGCCGAGGCGGACAAGAAGGGCAAGTTCTTCTCGGTCCTCAAGGTATTCTCGGATATCTTTATCCCCATCATTCCTGCCTTCGTCGGCGCTGCAATCATCATCGGCCTTAAGTCGCTGATCGTTGCCAACGGCCTCTTTGGCATGGAAGGCAGCCTCGCCGATCACAGCGAGTTCCTCAAGAACCTCGCAAGCTTCTTTGCCATTATCGCCACCACGTTCGACTACCTGCCTGTCCTGGTTATGTACAGCGCGGTCAAGCGTTTTGGCGGTAACCCGATCCTGGGCATCCTCGTCGGTATCGTCATGGTTCACCCGAGCCTTATGAACCGCAACACGTTCGTTATGGACCCGACGGGTGCTGAGTACTGGAACTTTGGTCCGCTATCCATTCCCATGGTTGCTTTCCAGGGCGGCGTGTTCCCTGCAATCCTGACTGCCTGGTTTATGGCCAAGGTCGAAAAGATTGCCCAGAAGTACATCCCCGAGGTCGTTTCGTTCGTCTTTGTCCCGACCGTTACCCTGATTCTTGCTAACGTCGCCCTGTTCACCGTGTTCGGCCCGCTCGGCAACCTGATCGGCGACGTCCTCGGCGGCGTAATCGATATCCTGTACAACAGGATGGGCGTCTTTGGTGCCTTTGTCTTCGCCGCGTTCCTGCAGCCGCTTGTCGTTACCGGTACGCATCAGTTCATCCAGGGTATCGAGGCAAACCTCGTCGCCACGACTGGCTTCAACTACATCCAGGCCATCTGGTCGGTTTCCATTATCGCCCAGGGCGGCGGCGCCATCGGCATGTACCTCATTCATAAGAAGCATTCCAAAGAGCGCAACATCTGCATGTCGTCCTTTATCCCGACGCTGGTCGGAATCTCCGAGCCCGCTATCTTCGCTGCAAACATGCGCTACTCGATCATCCCGTTCATCTGCGCTTGCATCGGTGCAGGCTGCGGCGGTGCCTTCGTGAAGCTCTTTGAGGTGCGCGCCATCGGTCAGGGTCTGACCGGCGTGCTTGGCCTGCTCATCGTCACGCCCGAGACGCTCATGTGGTATGTGGCTGGCAATCTCATCGCCTTTATCGTGCCGATCGTCTTGATCTTTGCCTACAACAAGGCAAAGGGCGTGCCGACCACTGATGAAGAGGGCGCTGGCGCTGGCTTCGATGTCAGCTTCTAGTTGAGCCGTTCAGCGTAATCTGAGGATAAGTCCATTTGAGGAAGGGCGTTCGGCTCGTGTGAGTCGAGCGTCCTTTCCCATAGACGAGAAGGTCAATGGCGATGTTTAATCAAAAAAACAAGGTGATGCGTGCGGACTATGAGCAGTGGCGAGCTGGACAGGATGAGACGGCGGCTCGCATCGCGTCCGACCCCGATAGGCTTTTGTTCCATGTGGAGCCTGAGCTTGGCTGGCTCAACGACCCCAACGGTTTGGTTCAGATTGGTGATACGTATCACATCTATCATCAATACGATCCGTTCGATGCTGCGCATGGCGGTCCAGTGCTTTGGAACCATCTGACGACAAAGGATTTTGTGACGTACGAGAATCGCGGCCCCGTGTTGTTCCCCGATTCCGATTTGGATTCGAGTGGAGCGTATTCTGGTTCTGCCTTTGTACGTGATGGCAAGATTCACTACTTCTATACCGGCAACGTTAAGCATTTTGACCGCGATGATTACGACTACGTGTTGACGGGCCGTGAGCAAAACCAGATTCATATGGTTGCCGAGAATCCCGACGAATTGGGCGAGAAGCGCATAGCTGTTGGGCCGGTCGATTACCCCGACGATATCGGTACGCACGTGCGCGACCCCAAGATCCTTGAACACGACGGTATCTACTACATGGTTCTCGGCGCTCGTACGAAAGACGATCGCGGGCGCGTGCTTGTCTATACCTCGCGCAATCTTGAGGACTGGAGCTATGCGACGCGCATTGAGTTGGACGAGAAGTTTGGCTTTATGTGGGAGTGCCCCGATCTGTTTGAGCTCGATGGCGAGCTTATTCTCGTTTGCTGTCCGCAGGGTGTGCCTGCCGATGGTTGGCATTACCGCAATCCGCATCAGTGCGTGTGGTTCTCCATCGAGGCCGATTGGGAAAAGCCTTGCTTTGCCATTGTCGAATCGGGCAAGCCCCAGATGGTCGATGCAGGTTTTGACTTCTATGCCCCTCAATCATTTGCAGATGCCGATGGCCGACGGATTATGATCGGTTGGGCCGGCTGCCCCGATGCAACGGCTCAAAACCCGACGGTGGAACGCGGATGGCAGTGCGCGCTTACCGTGCCGAGGGTGCTGAATATGCGCGACGGTAAGCTCTGTCAGTGGCCCGCGCGCGAGGTTGAGCAACTGCGCAAGGAGCGTGTTTCGGTGACCGCCGGAGAGACCGTCGACTCTCCTGGTCGACTGTTTGATGCCGTCGTGTCGTGCCGGGGGACGAAGTCCATTGAGCTGGAGGTTCGTGAGGGTGTTGTCGTGTGCTTTGCCAACGGAATGATCACACTTGATATGGGCGATGAGGGCTATGGACGCGACAAGAGGTCGGTTGAGCTCGACGAGCTTTACTGCCTGCGAGTCCTTTCGGATGCCACGATGCTCGAGGTATTTGTCAACGACGGCGAGGTTGCGCTTACGAGCCGCACCTATTCGTCTGCGGCGCCTGCGATGCAGTTGCGCGCCGAGGGCGACGCCTCGATGGAGTTTTACCGTCTGGCTCGCTAGCCGCATTGTGAGTGACCATGGCGTTTTGGATACACGGGCTTTCTTGGTGGCTACCGTTTATCGCATATAGCTACCGTTTGCGGAGTAAGTAACACTCATTACTAAACCGTGTAGAATCTCATGCAAGCACGGAGTATTTCAGGGAGACGCTGTCCTTTGTTGTGGCGAAGGGCGGCGTCTCTCTGGTGCTTGGGAGTCGTTGTTCAATTGGGCGACGGGCGTGCGCGCGTAATAAATAATCAACGTCGAGATGGGTCGTGATGATAATGGGCAAGTACGTAATCGTGGTTGAGTCTGGTTCGGATGTGACGCCGGAGCTCTGCGAGCGCTACGGCATCGTGCGCGTGCCTATGCATGTCACGATTGGTGACGAGACCGTCGAGGACGGATCGATCGACCCGCTTGAGATTTACTCGCGCTGCAACGAGTTTGGTGTGATGCCCAAGACCAGCGGTTGCTCGCCGGCGGATTTTGCGCATGTGTACGACCGCATCCACGCCGAGCGGCCCGATGCGACCATTTTGCATCTTGCGTATTCCGAGGTTACGACCTGCTCGCATCAGTCGTCGAAGATTGCGGCAAAGGGCCGCGATTACGTCTTCTCCATGGATACGCGCTTTGTGTCGGTGGGCCAGTCGCTTGTCGCCGTTGAGACCGCCAAGTATATCGAAGCCCATCCGGACGCCACCGTCGACGAGATTTTCGCCTTTACCAATTCGGTGATGGACCGCGTGCTGCTGGGCTTTGTTCCTACGGACCTTGCCTTCCTTAAGGCGGGTGGTCGCTTGTCCAACGTCGCGTTTCTTGGCGCCCATCTGCTCAAGATTAAGCCCTGCATTGAGGTAACGGGTGGCAAATTCGTGGCGACCAAGAAGCTCCGCGGCTCTATGCTCAAATGTGCCCGTGCCTTTATTGACCACATGGTTGCGAAGGGCGATATTGATTACTCGCACATTGGTTTGGCGTATTCAGTGGGCCTTTCCGAGGAGCTGCGCGACGATATGGAAGTCTATGCGCACGACCTGGGCTTTAAGGACGTTACCTGGACTCAGGTCGGCGGCGTCATCTCGAGCCACTGCGGCCCGACCGCCTTTGGCGCGGTGCTTACGCTTAAGGCGTAGGGCCTGGCGTCTATCGATTTCTATTGCTTCGGCGGCGAGCGGGTTGTGACAACCTTCCCGCCGCTTTTGCGTGGAGTCAAATAGGACGATCAAATTGACCGCTAAACCGTTTCGCCATCAGGCGTATGGGCTAGAATGGCTCTGGCATTTTAATTGACAAAAACCAAAGAGAGGCAAGGTTGCGGGAATGGCTGAGATGACGCTTGAGGGTGTGGATGCTCATCCCGAGGACTCTGCGTATGCCCTGGGTCGCGTGCATTCGATCGAGACGATGGGAACGGTCGACGGTCCCGGCATCCGCTTTGTAGTGTTTGTTCAGGGTTGCCCCATGCGTTGTGCGTATTGTCACAATCCCGATACCTGGTCTGTTAACGGCGGCACGATGGTGACCGTCGAGCATCTCATGGACGAGTTCCAGAGCAACCATGAGTTCTACCGTAGCGGCGGCATTACCGTTTCGGGCGGCGAACCGCTCCTGCAGCCCGAGTTTTTGGCCGACCTGTTCCGTGCAATGCACAACAACCCCGATGGCCGCGTACACACCTGCCTAGACAGCTGTGGCTATGCATTTGATCCCAAGCATCCGGAGAAGTTCGATGCTGTTCTCAACGAGACCGATATGGTGCTGCTCGACATCAAGCATGCCGATCCGGTTGAGCATAAAAAGCTGACCGGTTGCGATCCTGCGCGCATCCTGGCGTTTGGCGATGAGCTTGCCCGTCGCAAGATTAAGGTTGTTATTCGCCACGTGGTGGTGCCGGGTATCACCGATACGGCGGAGGAATGCGAGAAGCTCGGTCGCCTGATCGCTCCATGGCACAACGTGGTGGGCCTGGAAATGCTGCCGTATCACACGATGGGTGTCGTCAAGTACGAGCAGCTGGGTATTCCCTATAAGCTCGAGGGCGTGCCCCAGATGGATACCGCGCGCATGCCCGAGCTGCGCAACGCCGTCATGGCCGGCATGAAAAAGCGCCGTGCGGAACTCAAAAACGCCATCGGCTAGCGGCACTCATTGGGGACAGACTTAAATGAGTGCCCCCGGGCACCTAGTTGATTGCAAGGGCACTCATTGGGGACAGACATAAATGAGTGCGCGATGGCATTGCGGACGACCAAGCTTTGGTGCGCAACAAGGCCGGCTGGATCAGCGAGGCAGGTTGCAATGCGACGTGCGATGCTGGCCTCATTGATGTTGACGGCGACACCTACATTATGAGCATCATGACATCGATGCCATGGAGCGACCATTCGAGTGAGGTTGTGACTGCCATCGCCAAGGCGCTCTATGATACCCGCGCTACGCTGGCTTAGCGTGTTCGTTTGGCGAGGTCAAACAAAATGCTGGTACCATACCGTGGTTGAGTATTTCGTATAGGTTTGGGGAATGGCATGGCTACCATCGCGATTATCGGTGCGCTCGAAAAAGAGATCATGCAGATTAAGGAAGAGTTGAGTAACGTTTGCATGGTACAGGAGGCGGGCTTGAACGTTGTGGCCGGCGGGCTCGACGGACTGACAGTTGTCGCCACAACGGCGGGCATGGGTACCGTGAACGCTGCCGCCGCAACACAGCACCTCATTAGCAAGTATGCTCCGCAGGCTGTTGTGTTTTCGGGCATTGCAGGCGGTTTGAACCCCAAGCTCCATATCGACGACGTAGTCATTGGCAAACGCCTGCGCTATCTGGATACCGATACCGCGCTTATCGCCGAGTCTGCACCGGGGCTCGAGGAGTTTGGCTCGACGCCTGCGCTGGTCGATATTGCTGCCGATGTGCTTGCTGAGCGTGGCTTTGTCAATGCTTCGACAAATGCAGCCGCTTCGAACGAGGGCACCAAGCAGTTCCTGGTCGGCACGATTGCCACGGGCAACCGTTTTGTGACGGGTGCCGCCATGCGCAACGACGCTATCGAGGCGACGCATGCCGATTGTGTTGGCATGGAGGGCGCGGCGATTGCCCATGTCGCAACTAAAAATGGTGTCGATTGCCTGGTGTTGCGCGCTATCAGCGATAATTGTGACGAGGCGTACGATGCGATTTGCGACCGTGAGTTCGACCTGTTCGAGTATGCCCGTACCGCGAGTGGCATTACGCTCGATATCGTCCGCCGTATCGCTGCTATCTATTAGCGCGCTCTTTTGTAAGAACCTACGACCAAGGAGTGTCCATGGCCGATTCCATTAACTACCAGCTTGCCAAGTTCGTTGCCAGCTATGGCAAGGTTTCGCAGATTCCCGAGTCCACCTGCCCCGAGGTGAGCTTTGTCGGCCGCTCCAACGTGGGCAAGTCGTCGATTATGAACAAGCTTTTTGGCCGCAAGAACCTGGTCAAGGTTTCCAGCACGCCGGGCAAGACGAGCAACATCAACTTCTTTGAGGCCGACGACGTGCATTTCGTGGACCTGCCGGGTTACGGTTTCGCCCGTCGTTCCAAGGCCGAGCGCGGCCGCTGGGCAGAGCTTATCGGCGACTTCTTCGACTCGGAGCGCAGCTTTAACTTGGTCGTCTCGCTGGTGGACATTCGTCACGACCCCAGCAAGCTAGATCATGACATGATCGACTATCTGCAGGGCAACGAGTTCAACTTTATCGTCTGTCTCACCAAGGCCGACAAGCTCAGCCGCACCCAGCAGGCCCGCCAGGCGGCAGCCATCAAAAAGCAGCTCGACGTCCCGGCCGAAAACGTAATCATCACAAGCTCCCAGACTGGCACCGGTATCGATGAACTCAAGCGCCGCATCGCCGAGGCCTGCCTCTAGTAAGGGTCCCATCCCAGTAAGGGCCCCCACCAATAAAAAGCCAAACCATCAGCCCGGCGCCCCTTCAAAGCGTGGGTCCCTGTAGACATCCTCAGCAAGGTAGGCGCAGGGACGGTCGGGATGTTCCCTCAAAATCATTCCGCAGCGCGAAGGCCCCTTGTCCGTCGCTCCGTAGGAGCAGGACAAGGGGCCTTCATGCGCGAGGACGATTTTGAGGGAACATCCCGACCGTCCCGGACAGGTATATGAGGAGGATGTCTACAGGTACTCGATTTGAGCGCCTTCCGTGTCGCACGTCAGAATATGCGTATCGCACTTGGGGAACTGCTCGCGCAGCTTGACCTGCAGGAACTTCGCCACGATGGTATCGTCGGTTACGGCCATGAGGGTCGAGCCGGAGCCACTGATCCAGATGGTCTTGGCGCCGCCATTAAGGCAGGTGTCGCGCACAGCGTTGTAATCGGGAATCAGGCGGCGGCGATAGGGCTCCTGGATGCGGTCGTCGTTGGCGGCGGCAATCAGGTCAAGGTCGCCGGTCTCCAGGCCGCGCGTCATGCCGGCGATGCGGCCCATTTGCCATACGGCGGTGGAGAGTGGAATCTCCTGCGGCACAACCTTGCGCGCCTCGCTCGTATGCACCTCGTAGGGCGGAATCACGGTAATAAAACGCAAGCGATCGCTTACCTCGTAGCGCAGGCACTGGGGGAGCGAATCAGTCGGCGTAAAGGAGCAAACGGCACCGCCCAGGATGGCAGGGGCGACGTTATCGGGATGGCCCTCGACCTCGGTGGCAATGCGGACGAGCTCGGCACGGTCGACGGTGTGGCCCGTCAGCGCGGCGGCCGCCATGATGCCAGCGACGACGCAGGTGGAGCTGGAACCCAGGCCGCGAGCGACGGGCACGTCGGTCTGGATGTCGATGGCAACGGGGAAGGCCTGCTCGCCCCAGGCGGCCAGAGCATCGACAAAGCTCACATAGACCAGGTTGTTCTCGTTTTGGAACTCCTCGGGGCAGCCCGTGATGGTGAGCTTGTCGGTACGCTCGAAGGTGAAGTGCGAGTAGAGGCTGACGGCCATGCCGAGGGTGTCGTAGCCGATGCCTAGGTTGGCGCTGGTTGCTGGGACGGTGATTTTGATCATGTGGGTCCTCCTGGGCGGGTCTGGCCGTTTAGTTCGCTGCTCGGGCAGTCCTGGCTCGCTCGGAAAGCACATTAAGTGCTTTCCGGCTCGTGCGGAACTCGCGACGAACTAAACGGCCAGACCCGCTCGCATGCTCGTCATCATCCCGAAAGCTTAATAAAAAGAAGGTGCGCCGGCTTTCGCCGGCGCTTAATAAGGGGTTTAGTTGGTGCTCATTCGTTTTGCTGCAGACTCGACGTAGCTTGCCATCTCATCGACGTCGCAGACGTCTTCAAAGCGGACGGGCTTGGACTCGAGCTCGGCAAGTTGTGCCGGGGCGACCGTATCGGTGGCCTGCTCGAGCACACGCATAGCCTCAAAATCATCCTCGGGAACGTCGAGGCCCAGAGCGTCGCAGCAGGCGCGCGGGAACTTGTAGGGGCTGGCGGTCGAAAGCAGCACGCGGGCCTTGGCGCCCTCGGCGGGGGTGACTTTTTCAAAGACGTGATAGCCGCAGGCGGTGTGCGGGTCAATCACGTAGCCGTTTGCGTCCCAGCAGCTCTTGATGGCAGCGCGGACTTCGTCCTCGCTGGCCCAGCCGCAGCCAAAGACGCTCTGAATCTTTGCGAGCAGATTGGCGGGCACTTCGTAGCGACCGGTCTGTGCCAGCTGCTCCATAAGGCCGGCAACGAGCTCGCAGTCGCCGTCGGACAGGAAGTAGAGCATGCGCTCCAGGTTGGAGCTGATAAGGATGTCCATCGACGGCGAGATGGTCGTGAAGAACGGACGGTTGCGGTCGTAGACGCCGGTGGTCAAAAAGTCGGCCAGCACGTTGTTCTTGTCGCTTGCGACGACGAGCTTGGCGACGGGCAGGCCCATGCGCTTGGCGTAGTAGCCGGCCAGGATATCGCCAAAGTTGCCGGTCGGCACGCAGAACTCAACGGCGTCGCCGGCCTCGATAGCGCCGGCACGCAGCAGCTGCGCATAGGCGGCAAAGTAGTAGACGACCTGCGGCACTAAACGGCCGACGTTGATGGAGTTGGCGCTCGAAAGCACGGTGCCGGCGGCCTCCAGGCGCGCGGCAAGCTCCTTATCGGCAAAGATGCGCTTGACGGCGCTCTGGGCGTCATCGAAGTTGCCGCGGATGCCGCAGGCAGCGACGTTATCGCCCTCCTGCGTGGACATCTGCAGATTCTGCACGCGACTGACTTTGCCCTCGGGATAAAAGACGGAGATGCCCGTGCCCGGAGCATCGGCAAAGCCGGCGAGTGCAGCCTTGCCGGTGTCGCCCGACGTGGCGGTGACGATCATGATGCGCTCGGCGCCGCCGTCCTTGGCGGAGGTGCGGGCCATGAGGCGGGGGAGCATTTGCAGGGCGACGTCCTTGAAGGCGCTCGTGGGGCCGCCAAAGAGCTCCATTACATAGGTTTGAGGGGCGTCGGCGCCCGGTGCGGCGTCGAGTTTGACGAGCGGCGTGACCTCTTCGCTTGCAAACGTGCCGCGGTATGCCTCATTCACACAGGCCGAAATTTCTTCGGGCGTGTAATCATTCAGTAACATTCCCAACACATCTTGAGCGATTTCAAAGTACGATTTATCGGCAAGTGTGCTGATATCGAGCTGCTGGGTGCCAAGCTCGTCCGAGACGAACAAACCCCCGTCGGGAGCGATGCCGGTGCGGATTGCCACCTTACTTGAGCACGATAAAGTGCGTCCTCGTGTACTATGATAAGTTCCCATATAACACTGCTCCTCGGATGCCTTGGTCCCAATCGGTGAACCCATGGTATCAGAGCGCGCAAAACAGGTTTGCAGAGGCTTTTAGAAAGGTAACCTCCACGCCATGATAAAGATTGCCAAGTTTGGCGGCTCGTCGGTCGCCGACGCCGAACACTTCAAGAAGATCAAGGCCATTGTCGATGCCGACCCGGCCCGCCGTTTTGTGGTGGTTTCCGCCTGCGGTCGCCGCTTTAAGGGTGACACCAAGGTGACCGACCTGCTCTATCTGGTTAACGCACACGTTAAGTATCACGTGTCGTGCGAGGAACTGCTCGAGGACATCGGCCAGCGCTATTTTGATATCGCTGACGAGCTGGAGCTCACCTATCCCATCCGCGAGGAGTTTGCGGCCTTTGCCGAGCGCGCCCGCTCGGGCGGCTACTCCACCGAGGAGCTCGTGAGCCGCGGCGAGTACTTTACCGCCCGCCTGATGGCCGAGTACCTGGGCCTGCCGTTCCTGGACGCCGCGACGGTCGTGGCGTTCCATCACGACGGTACGCTCAGCATGAACCGCACTTCCGAGCTGGTGCAGGAGTATGGCCAGCAGGGCGGCTTTGTCATGCCCGGTTTCTACGGCGCGACGCGCGAGGGGCAGATCAAGCTGCTCGACCGCGGCGGTGGCGATATCTCGGGCTCGATCCTGGCCAAGTGCCTGGGTGCCGACCTGTACGAGAACTGGACTGACGTCTCGGGCTTCTATTCTGCCGATCCGCGTATTGTTCCCGAGGCTCAGCCCATCGCGCGCGTTACCTACGAGGAGCTGCGCGAGCTTTCGTACATGGGCGCGAGCGTTCTGCACGAGGAGGCCGTGTTCCCCGTGCGCGAGGCGGGCATTCCGCTGGTCATCAAGAACACCAACGCCCCGCGGGATCCCGGCACCATCATTAGCGAGACCGCAGACGAGGGCGAGGCGGAGCCCATCATTACCGGCGTGACCGGCAAGCGCGGCTTTGTCGCCATCAACGTGGCCCGCGACCGTACCAAGCCCCGCGTCGGCTTTATGCGCCGCGCGCTTTCGGTTTTCGAGCGCTATGACGTTTCCGTTGAGCATATGCCCACCGGCGTCGATCGCTTTGGCGCCGTGGTGCAGGAGCAGGATGTGCGCGATTCGCTGTACTCGCTCGTGGGCGACATTCAGCAGGAGGTCGAGCCGCTCGAGATCGAGGTTGTTGAGGGCCTGGCGCTCATCGCGACCGTCGGCCGCAACCTGCGCGGCCGCGCCGGTATTTCCGGCCACCTGTTTGGTATGCTCGGCCAGGCCGGCGTGAGCGTGCGCATGATTTCGCAGAGCTGCGACGAGATCAACATCATTATCGGCGTCGAGGAGAAGGACTTCGACCTGGCGATTCGGACCATTTACCGCGCCTTCTCCGACGAGAACGGCATTGTAAAGGTCTCCGACCTGGAGGCTTCCGCGCCGGTCGATCCCGCCCTGGCCGCCTTCCGCAAGTAACGACCATCCCGGTAGATTTTTGGGACATGCCTAAAAATCTACCGTAGGGCGTTTCGTTTCGGTTTCGTTTCGACGGGGCGGGTTTCATGCCCGTCCCGTTTTTGTATAAACTGGGCAAGAAAAACCAGCCTGCTCGGCGTGCGGGCAAAAGCCACAACCTTTAAAGGGGGAAGCATGAAACAGTACACGGTTGCTATTTTGGGCGCGACGGGAGCCGTGGGCACCCAGATGCTCGAGTGCCTCAACGAGCAGGAGTTTCCGGTTGGCAAGCTCAAGCTGCTAGCGAGCGCGCGCTCTGCGGGCAAGACCGTTGAGTTCCGCGGCGAGCAGATCGTGATTGAGGAAGCTTGCCCCGAGGCCTTTGAGGGCTGCGACATCGTGCTCGGCGCCGCCGGCGACGATATTGCGAAGGAGCTACTGCCCGAGGCCGTCAAGCGCGGCGCCGTCGTGGTCGACAACAGCCACGCCTTCCGCATGGATCCCGAGGTGCCGCTGGTTGTGCCTGAGATCAATGCCGACGACATCAAGTGGCATCACGGCCTTATCGCCAATCCCAACTGCGCGACCATCATCGGCCTGGTTCCTACGTGGCCGCTGCATCAGCTCGCCGGCGTGAAGCGCATGATCGTCTCGACGTATCAGGCGGCTTCGGGTGCCGGCGCTCCCGGTATGGCCGAGCTCGAGGCTCAGCTGGCCGCCCTGGGTCGCGGCGAGGAGATTCCCGAGCCGCGTGCATTTGCCGCCCAGCTGGCGAGCAACCTGATTCCGCAGATTGGCGGCGTCAAGGAGGAGGGCTTTACCTCCGAGGAGATGAAGCTGCAAAACGAGGGCCGTAAGATCATGCATCTGCCCGAGCTGCGCGTGAACTGCACCTGCGTGCGCGTGCCCGTGCTGCGTTCGCACTCCGAGAGCATTACGCTCGAGTTTGAGCGCGATATTACGGTCGAGGAGGCCCGTGCTGCGCTGGCTGCCGCTCCCGGCGTCAAGCTGGTTGACGATCTGGGTGCCGAGGGTGCACACGACCGCTTCCCCATGCCGATGGATACGTCCGACCAGGACCTGATTTGGGTCGGCCGCGTGCGTCGCGACATCTCGAACCCCGAGGCCGCGCGCGGCATCACCTTCTGGTGCTGCGGCGACCAAATCCGTAAGGGCGCGGCAACCAACGCCGTCCAGATCGCTAAGCTGCTCTGCGAGTAGTTTGACCTGTCCGGCGGGGGCCGGGCTTGGTTTTCAGAACGTCCTCGACCATGTGTGGCGCCTTGTCCTGCTCCTTCGGAGCCGCGGACAAGGCGCCACACTGGTCTGCGGAATGTTCTGAAAACCAAGCCCGGCCCCCGCCTGCGGTGACGCTGTTGCGAGCGCTCTGCGATGGGGACGTTGTTGGTTGGGGCCGCTGGGCTGATGTGGGGGCGCGTGGTTGTTGCGGGCTCTGGTCCCGGCGGCGGCCTCGGCGCTTCGCGCCTGCCGCCTGGGTCTACTGCGGGGCCGTGGCGGCAGCGGCGGCGCTTCGCGCCTGCTGCCTGGGGTGACTTTGGGCTTGGTGCGAATTGAGGTCTAATACTTTTCCCGTGAAGTGAACGACCTTATTTGGACCCCCGAAGCATTGGCATATTTTGACCGCTATTTCCTGCGGTTTTGCAGCGCGAATCCTGCGGTTTTTTGGTCTAAAGGTGTGGATGCTCCGGGGCTTCGTTTTTACTCGTTCACTTCTCGGGAAAGTATTAGAGCTCAGCTGGCGGGGGTACCGCCCTGGCGTCGAAGCCCCGCGTCTTCTTCGCTTGATTGGGAAAAACAGCCTCGCTGAAGTAATTGCGAGCCCGCCCGGACGTATCTGCGGGGGTTGTCTGCACAGTTCGCGGTATTATGTTTGCTGAGTTTTGAAAGGAGCCGCTGGTGGTCACGACGACATTTGCCTCGCCTTTGGGCGAAATCCTGCTTGCCGCTGATGGCCGCGGTTTGACGGGGCTTTGGTTTGAGGGGCAGGAGCACTTTGGCTCTACGCTGCTCAAAGAGGATGCGGAGTATGTCGTAGGTACCGATGCGGTTTCTGGTACCGGTGGGATGTCTTCGGTGAGTCCGGCAAATGGTGTGGCCTCTTCGGTGCTTGAGCGTTCATGGGCTTGGCTGAATGCTTATTTTGCGGGGCAGGAGCCTCGGTTTACGCCGCCGTTGCATTTGATTGGCACGGCGTTTCAGCGCGAGGTTTGGTTTGAGCTGCTTTCTATCCCGCGTGGCGAGGTCGCTACGTATGGCGAGATCGCCCAGCGTGTTGCGGCTCGACATCATGTGCCGGGAAACGAGGCACCCGTTGTATCTCCTCGCGCGGTGGGGGCTGCGGTTGCGCGTAACCCCATTTCGATTATCGTGCCATGCCATCGCGTAGTTGCCGCCGATGGTTCGCTCAACGGATATGCCGGCGGGCTCGATCGCAAGGAGTGGCTGCTTCGGCTTGAGGGCGCGTACGAGGAGTAACGCTCGAGCACTTTGCATAACTAGGGCGCCGTGAAAGGACGAGTCACTGTCCCTTCGCGCCCGGCATGCGTCAAAGCGCTCGACACGTGCGCCTTAAGTTTGGCTAAGCCACATCCTGCGTATTTAAAAACGCGCAGGCTGAGCAGCTAAGGCTGCGCTAAGGCGGTTGACGGTACGCTATCATCGGCAGTATCGAAACCTGTGGAGCCATGCGCCAATGGAGCAACTATGAAGCTGATGCTTGCCGAGGACGAACCTGGTCTCTCCCGCGCCCTCACCGCGATTCTTCAACATAGCGACTACGAGGTCGACACCGCCCTCGACGGCTTGACGGCGCTCGAGAATCTACTCACCAACGATTACGACGCCGCAATCCTGGACATCATGATGCCCGGCATGGACGGCATCGAGGTGCTCAAGCGTACACGCGCCGCCGGAAAGCGACTGCCCATCATCATGCTTACGGCCAAAAGCGAGGTGTCCGATAAGGTCGAGGGCCTGGATGCCGGCGCCAACGATTACCTGACCAAGCCGTTTGCCGCCAAGGAGCTGCTCGCTCGCATTCGTGCCATGACGCGCGCCGCGACGGCAATTGACGCCACGACGCTCAGCGTGGGCAACGTGCGCCTCGACACGGCATCGTGCACACTCGTTGGGCCTTTGGGCGAGGAACATCTGGCCAATCGTGAGTTTCAGCTTATGGAGCTCTTTATGCGCAATGCCGGCACGCGCATGCCCACCGAGCGTCTGATGCTCGAGGTTTGGGGTGAGGACGCGCCCGAAGGCGCCAACGTGGTGTGGGTCTATATCTCGTACCTGCGCAAAAAGCTGACGGCGCTGGGTGCCAACGTGGTCATTCGCGCATCGCGCAATCAGGGCTATTCGCTTGAGGTTGTTGAGGAAGGCGAACAGGCGTGAGCATACGCGCGTGGTGCAAGCGCATGACGGAGCGGTTTCACGCCGCCACGAGTAGTACGGGGCGGGCAAATGCTGTTGACGCATTGGGCCGCCGCCTGCGTCGCAAGTTCATCCTCGTTGCCATGGGCGCCGTGACCGTGGTGCTCATGCTCATCATCGCCGGCATCAACATCGTCAATTATTCGCATGTCTGCAAGATGGCCGACGCTCGCCTGGACTATATCTTGGCAGGCAAGGACGGCATTGATGGGGAGGACGAGCCTAAGACCGGTCCCGGTCAGGATGCGGTTGCCGGCAAGGTTGCTACCGGTAACCGGGCGGCCGTTCGCGATGGGCATTTTGAAGGCATGACGGCGGAGTCTCCCTTCGACACGCGCTACTTTACGGTGTCGATTGCCGGCGGGCAGGTGACCGATGTCAATACCGCCCGCATTGCCGCGGTGGGCGCCAAGCGTGCTGCACGCATCGCTGCAGGACTGTATTCCAAGGGTTTGACCTCGGGCTTTTCTGGTAACTACCGCTATACGGTTACGGTTCAGGGCGACGAGACAACCTATGTATTCGTCGACTGTTCACGTGAGCTCACAAGCTTCCATTCGTTTTTAAGTGCGAGCGTGGCCATCAGCTGCATTGGCTGGCTGGCGGTATTGGCGATTGTGACGGTGGCCTCGGGTGCTGTAATTCGGCCGATGGTCGAGAGTTATAGCAAGCAGAAGCGCTTCATTACCGATGCGAGCCACGAGATCAAGACGCCGCTGGCTGTAATTGATGCCGCCAACGAGGTGCAAGAGATCGAGAGCGGCGAGAGCGAGTGGACGCAGAGCATTCACGAGCAGGTCGCGCGGCTGACGGCGCTCACGGAACGTCTAGTGTTTTTGGCACGTATGGACGAGGGCTCGGCGGGCTTTACCATGACATCGATCAATCTTTCGGAGGCCGTGGACAAGGCTGCGGCGCCGTTTGAATCGGTGGCGGTTTCGCGCGGCAAGCGTCTGTCGACGTCGATTGCGTGCGGCGTGCGGGCCCATGCCGATGCTGCGGCGGTGGCGCAGGTGGTTGAGCTGCTTCTGGACAACGCCACGCGCTATGCGAGCGAGGGCAGCGTGATTGAGCTGAGCCTGCGTGCCGTTTCGCGCGTTCAGGGTAAGGGCGCCACCGAGCTTGTCGTATCGAACGCCGTGGACGAGCTGCCCGAAGGCGACCTGGACCGATTGTTCGACCGCTTCTATCGTGCGGACGTGTCGCGCAGCTCCAAGACGGGCGGCTCGGGCGTGGGCCTATCCGTGGTGCGTGCCATCGCCGAAGCCCATGGCGGGAGCGCTTCTGTCTGCGGCCACGGTAACCAGATCACCTTCACCGTCCGCCTCTAAGACCTGCCAAAAAGGGACAGGTTTATTTTGGCAGGTTTTATCTGTGCAGACGGCAGCGGAGGCTGGCGGTGATCGGCGCCATGAACGCCACCGACCCAAATAAACGCACCTCTAACTGCTAAAATATGGACATCGTTGTTCGGCTCCCGAAGGAAAGGAGACGGTCATGCAGTACGAGATCGGCGGAGGGGCTTTCCCGGTTGTTACGTGCAACCTTAGCGACGGCGAATCCATGATCACCGAAAGCGGTGCCATGGTCTGGATGACCCCCAACATGGAGATGTCCACCTCGGGCGGTGGCATAGGCAAGATGTTCTCTAAGGCTTTTTCGGGTGAGGCGTTGTTCCAAAACATTTGGACCGCGCACGGCGATGGCATGATTGCGTTTGGCTCTTGCTTCCCCGGCCGCATTATACCGATCGAGATTGGCCCTGGTAAGAGCTGGATTTTGCAGAAGCGTTTGTTCCTTGCCGCGGAAAGTGGTGTTGAGCTGAGCATCCACTTTAACAAGAAGGCAAAGACCGGCGTCTTTGGCGGCGAGGGTTTTATCATGCAAAAGCTCACGGGCTCGGGTATTGCCTTTGCCGAGATCGACGGCGACCTAGTTGAGTACGAGCTTGCTGCTGGCCAGCAAATGATTGTAGATACCGGCAACGTGGCCGGCTTTGAGGAGACGGTGAGCATCGACGCGCAGATGGTCAAGGGCGTCAAAAACATCATGTTTGGCGGTGAAGGCGTGTTCAACACTGTGCTCACCGGTCCGGGGCGCATCTGGCTGCAGACAATGCCCATTTCCAATCTTGCGGCAGCAGTGGCTTCGATGACCAACAACAATAACTAATCGTGTATAGGATGACGCGCGCGGCGGGCCCGGCCTGTCGTGCGCGTTTTTTGGTGGCAAACGCCCTGTTTATCGGGTGCGGCTGTGCTCCTGCAGGGCGTAGATCGATTTGTCCATGTTGAACAGATAAGCCACAACGCAGACGATGAAGAACATCGGCAGATTACCGAAACCGAAGACCTCGCAGCCAATGAGGATCGGCGCGAGTAGCGTGTTGGTGGCGCTGCCAAAGACGGCGGCGTATCCCAGCGCGGCGCAGGGCTCGACGGGCATGCCGAGAATTCCGGCGAGCACGACACCCAGGCTGGTTCCGATGGAGAACAACGGCGTCACCTCACCACCTTGATATCCTGCGGCAAGCGTGGCGATGGTGAGTGTGAATTTGAGCGCCCAGTCCCAAGGCATGATGGTGACCTTGCCGTCACCGTTGAGCGCCGCCGATATCAGGTTGGTGCCAAGGCCGCAGTATCGCCCCTGCCACAGAACGAACAGAATCGCCGACAGCGCAAGGCCCATAACGGCAACGCGTATGTAAGGGCTGGGGAGCAGCCGCGCTGCAAGGGTCTTGGCATGGGCAAGGCACCAGGCAAAAGCTCCACCTACCATACCAAACGCGACACCCAGCAGCACCAGCCGTCCAAGACCGGGGAGGTCGAGCGCATACGAGGCGGTAACGGCGACCTCGAACTTCTCGAGCCCCAGGGCGCCGGAGGTCATGCTTGCGGCGAGCGAGGCCGTAAGCGCGGGAAACAGCGCGCGGTATTCCATGCGTCCGGCGACCAGCACCTCAACCGCAAAGACCGTAGCAGCGAGCGGCGTTCGAAAGAGTCCGGCAAAGCCAGCGGCCATACCAATGAGCAAAAACGTGTTGCCGGGGTCGCGGAAAGGCAGGCGTTGGCCGATCCAATGCGAGACGGTGGCGCCGATCTGCACGGCCACGCCTTCGCGTCCCGCGCTGCCGCCAAAGAGGTGCGTCCCCCACGTGCTCAGCATAATGAGCGGCACCAAGCGCGGGGAGATGGCGTCCTCGCGTCCGTGACCTACGTCGAATACTAAGCTCATGCCCCGATCGGTGCCTTTGCCCCAGGTGCGGTAGGCAAATACGATGGCCAAGCCCATGAGGGCGAGGAAGGGAAGGAGCAGCGCGATGTGCTCGTCGCGGAAGGCGCCGATTGCCAGGAGCACGCGACCAAAGAGGGCACAAATTGCGCCGACGATGATGCCAATAGGGATTCCGACGGCACCCATAAGCATGAGGCCGCTATAGGTGTTGAGCAGGCGTTTGATTCTGCTCGATGCACTGTTTTCCGACACTTCTCCTCCAAAACAAAAAAGACTTCTGCTGTTACGTGATACCCAAGGGACATCACGTAACAGCAGAAGTCATCAGCAACAAGGCGGTTTAGGGCGACGCGACAGCTTGGCAGGCGCGCCCAACGGAGACATTCATTCCGCAGCGGCATCATAGCGGCGGGCGTGGTTTGGGTCAAATGGTTGACTTGGGTAGCCTCAATGCCTCGCCTGTACCCGCCATTCCCCCATATAAAACCTGCCAAAATAAACCTGTCCCTTTTTGGTCGGTGGGAAATGGGTAATACTAAAGAGTTATCCGACCAGATGGGAATTAATCGATGGCCTATATCGAATTCAAAGACGTCATCAAAGCATACGGCGAGGGCGACGCCCGCATTCATGCGCTCGACGGCGCGAGCTTTACGGTCGAGCGCGGCGAGCTCGCCATCATTCTGGGTGCTTCGGGCGCCGGCAAGACCACGGCCCTCAACATTCTGGGCGGCATGGATACGGCGACCTCCGGCACTGTGACGGTGGACGGGCGCGACGTGAGCTCCGCCAACGAGGCGCAGCTCGTGGAATACCGCCGCGCCGACGTCGGCTTTGTCTTCCAGTTCTACAATCTGGTTCCTAACCTGACGGCGCTTGAGAACGTCGAACTCGCGGCGCAGATCTGCCCCGATTCGCTCGATGCTGAGCAAACGCTTCGTCAGGTTGGCCTGGGCGAGCGCCTGGGCAACTTTCCGGCGCAGCTTTCGGGCGGCGAGCAGCAGCGCGTATCCATCGCCCGCGCGCTGGCCAAGAACCCCAAGCTGCTTTTGTGCGACGAGCCTACGGGTGCACTCGACTACAAAACTGGCAAGCAGATCTTGCAGCTGCTACAGGACACTTGCCGCAAGCAAGGCATTACGGTCATCATCATCACCCACAACTCTGCGCTGGCGCCCATGGCCGATCGCCTGATCCGCTTTAAGAGCGGCCGCGTGGAGAGCGAGACGGTCCAACAAAATCCCGTGCCGATCGAGACGATCGAGTGGTAGCGCCCATGGACCAGGACCGCCAAAACAGCCAGCGCCGCGACGCGCAGAACACGGAGCGCGAGCAGGATTTTACGACCTACCGTACCGCCCAAAGCTCAAACGATATGGTGCCGACGGTTTTTCGCCGTGGCATCTACCGCACGATTCGCGGCAGCCTCAAACGCTTCTTGTCTATCGTTGTGATCACCGCGCTTGGCGTGAGCGTGATGTGCGGCCTTAAGGCGGGCTGCGAGGACCTGTGTGATTCGGTCGACGCCTATTTTGACCAGCAGAATGTCTATGACATCAACGTGCAGTCGACCTATGGTCTGACCGATGACGATCTTGCCGCGATCCAAGAGGTCGATGGCGTCGAGACGGCCGAGGGCATCTATACCGAGACCGCCTATACCGCCGTGGGTACGACGCGCGAGCGTGTCGTCGTACAGAGCCTCTCCAAAGAGAATATTGACCAACCGGTGCTAGTACGCGGCGAGCTGCCCGAGACTTCGGGCGAAGTGGCAGTGACCTCACGTTTTTTGAAGGCTTCGGGCAAGAAAATCGGCGATACGGTGAGTTTTGCCGCCAACGATGCGAGCTCGTCGAACCAAAGCGCCAAGGACCAGTTTGCCGATGGGGACTACACCATCACGGCCGAGGTTCTCGATCCTACCGACGTGAGCTCCGACTCGACAGTCAACGCCTTTCGCGCTGCTTCGACTGCGGACTACAAGTTCTACGTGAGCGAGGATGCCGCGACATCTTCTTCCTACTCCGCTGTCCACGTGGTCGTCGAGGGAGCCAAGAGCCTCAACTCCTATTCGGATGCCTACTCGGCAAAGATCAATGAGGTCAAGGGCAATATCGAGAAGATCCGCGAGGAGCGTGAGAAGGCGCGCGCTCAGGAGCTGACGGTCGACACACCGGCGAGCTTGGACGCGACTGAGCGTCAGGCGAATATGGTCTTTGGGATCGAGCAGGACAACATCAATCGCATGGCCGAGGGCAGCGACGAGCGTGCGCAGGCGCAAGCCGACCTGGACCAGCGCCGCGCCGCCGCCGACCAGCAGTTTGCCGATGCCCGTGCCGAGCTCTCCGACCTGGGCGAATGCACCTGGTACATCCAGGACCGCGGCAATATCGCAAGCTACTCGAGCGTCGAGAGCGATAGTTCCTCGATCGAGGCCATCGCCACGGTGTTCCCGTTCATCTTCTTTATCGTCGCCGTGCTTATCAGTCTCACCACCGCCACCCGCATGGTCGAGGAGGAGCGCACGCTTATTGGCCTGTACAAGGCACTCGGCTATTCACGCGGGCGTATCCTGTCCAAATATGTGGACTACTCGCTGTGGGCGTGTCTGATCGGTGGCGTGCTCGGCAATATCATCGGATTTGTGGGTCTGCCGCTGTTCTTGTTTACGGTGTTCGACGACATGTACTCGCTGCCCCAGATGCTACTTTCGTACGACATCGTGTCCTCAATCGTTTCGGTGGCGCTGTTTGCCGTGGGCGTGGTGGGCGCCACGATTATCGCCTGCCGCCACGAGATGGCCGAGACCCCAGCCTCGCTCATGCGCCCCAAGGCTCCGCGCGCCGGCTCGCGCATCTTGCTCGAGCGCATCGGCTTTATCTGGCGCCGCATGGGCTTTTTGAACAAGGTCGCTGCACGCAACTTATTCCGCTACAAAAAGCGCGCCTTCATGACCATCTTTGGCATTGCGGGCTGCACGGCGCTTGTGATTTGCGGTATGGGCATCCGTGATACGTCGGTCGCGCTTTCGCCCAAGCAGTACGGCCACATCACGCGCTACGATCTGCTGGCGGTTGCCAATCCCGACGATTTTTCGCAGACGTGTGCGGCACTGGATGAGCGCAGCGCGGCCAATGATTCCAACGTGACCGTGGCCTCGACCCTGCCGATTATGACCGACAACGTCACCTTTACATTTGGCGGCAAGAGCGAGACCGTGCAGCTCATCGTGGTGCCCGATGACCGCACGAACGACCTGAACGACTACGTGCGCCTAGAGGACGAGTCCAAAGAACCGCTCGCCCTGCGTGACGGGGATGTGTATTTGAGCAAGAGCTCTCAGCTGGTGCTGGGGATCAAGCCGGGCGATACGGCACACGTCCAGGATTCGTCGCTCAATGTTGCCAAGGTCAAAGTCAGCGACATCTCGCTCAACTATCTGGGCAACACGCTTTACATGACGCAGGGCACCTATGAGCGCGCGTTCGGTCGAAGTGCACGCCTTAACGGCGTCTTTGTGCTGCTTAAGGGTTCGTCGGCCGACCAGATTGCGTTTAGCAAGAATCTTAAGAGTGACGGTTGGCTTACGATTTCGAGTACGTCCGAGCATTGGGAGAATTATGAGGCGAACTTTACGATTATCAATTCGGTCGTGGTGCTCGTGACCTTTATGGCGGCGTGCCTGTCGTTTGTGGTGGTGTTTACGCTGTCCAACACGAATATCTCCGAGCGCGAACGCGAGCTGGCGACCATCAAGGTGCTGGGCTTCCGCCGTGGCGAGGTGCACCACTACGTCAACAAGGAGACGTTGATCCTCACGGCGATCGGCGCTGCGCTGGGCGTGCCGCTGGGCGGCTTGCTGGCCGAGAGTTTTACGTATATTTTGCAGATGCCGTCGCTGTACTTTGACGTCGAGGTCGAGCCGCTAAGCTACGTGCTCGCCGTGGTGCTTTCCTTTGGCTTTACGTTTATCGTCAACCTCGCTACCAATCGCACCCTCAACAAGATCGACATGGTCGGCGCCCTCAAGAGTGCCGAGTAGCCTGCCAAAAAGGGACAGGTTTATTTTGGCAGGTTTTATCTGGGCAAACGCCGGACAACCATTATGTGGCCCGGCGTTTGCCCCGTCAAACGGGCTTTTCCATTTGCCTTTCATTCTATTTGGTTTTCGCTCACAGGCGTGGATGAGAGGCTCTCTTTAGCCTTCGAGATTGGGCTTGAATGGGTCGTATGCCACAAAATGGGCCTATCTACTACGTTTACTACCACACCCTCGACCATGACAAAGATTATGAAATTAAAACCGCAGGTAGAGGGCTTGCCAATTTTCGGAAAAGGCGGGTATGGTCGGCCCTCTCGAGTTAAACGTAGTAAATAGGCCCTTTTCTTGGCGCGCGGTCAGCTCAATGCTAATCTCCGTGCCGGAACTGACCCAGTTGTTTGTAAGTTGCGGTGATATACGGACTGTTTGGCGCTTTGGAGCCTCAAAACAGTCCCTATATCACCGCGACTTGGAAGGGGCGGGCGGTGTCGGATGAGTGGCGCCGGCTGGTTGGGGCGGTTTAGGCCTGTTTGCGGCACTTCCATTGTTTGCGACACCAGCGCATGAGCGCCTTTACGATGGGAATCGTGATGAGGATGATCCATGCAGGATGGGGCTGTCCCAAACAGAGCCACATGTAGAGGAACCAAGCGATGGTGGCTGCCGGGTAGATGACCTTGATCAGCTTAGACAGGTGGCGCCGATCGATAAAGTCACCAATCGCGTAGTAGACGGGAACCAGAAAGACGAGGAAAAGCCCCATGCCCCATGTGCCGTAGACAATGCCGAGCACCAGATAGGCGAGAGTGACAAGTGCGGGGAAGGGGAATTTGTTCCATGCACGTCCGACCTTGGTGTGGAAATGCTTGCCATGATGGTCGAGCTTGTCGTGTGCTTCCTTCCAGCTGGAAAACGTCTCGCCGTCGATGGTGACGGTGCCGTCGTCATTGGTGCGTACGCTATGTCCATCGTCCTCAAGCGTATCGATATGCACGCCGTCCGGCCCCACATGCACCTCTTCGCCCTTGCGCTCGTTGGTCATATGGATGCCGCTCCAACCAACATGGACTTCCTCGCCTTTATTGGGATCAATGACGTGGATACCGCGCGCGAGGGAAATATCGACAAGTGGCTTATCGCTGCAATCAGCGTGCTCAGTAGAAGCCTCAGCCTCTTCAGCCTTATCTGAAGCTTTGGTGCCGGCGTTGCTGTTCTGCGCCTCATCATCAGCCTGTGAGTCATCAGCGCTAGCCACCGCCTCCCCATACAGCAGCTCATCCAGCGACACGCCATACAGCGCGGCGAGCGCAATAAGGTTATCGGTATCGGGCGAGGATTCGCTGCGCTCCCATTTACTGACAGCCTGACGACTCACACCCAGCTGGGCGGCAAGCGCCTCCTGAGAAAGCCCGGCAGCCTTGCGGCGATCAACGAGCCGCTGCGCCATCGCAAGATCCATGGTGGTTCCTTTCGTTTGATGGTCGAATCGAATGAGCCGAGTATGCCGAGAACAACCGGTAGCGACCACCATTTCTAGTTAGAATCTGCCCCAACCCTACCGCAACTACCGGTAGCAATCCCTAACGACCAGCCATTTCAGGACAAATGTCAGTGCAAGTAGCAGCCAAGAGCCCCCACTCAGTAAGTTGCGGTGGAATAGTTTTTGGATTCAGCCATTTGTGGACTAAGCAGGAACTATTTCACCGCAACTCAATTCCAGCCCAGGCACCCGCAGCAAGAAGACGAATAGCCCCGGCGAGTATGTAAACGCAGGGCCCTCCGACCCCGCCCGACGATTTCGATTGGCGACCTTTGACGGAGTCAAGGGAGGAGCCAAACCGAAATACGTCGGGCGGGGTCGGAGGGCCCGATGGGGTGGATTCCAGCCGAGGCTATTCGTCGCCGAAGCTGATGCCCAACGCCTTGGCCTCGCGTACCAGATCGCTCTGGGGGTCGACAAACTTGAGCTTGCCGGCGACCTCCTCGAGCGGCATGTGGCACATCTTGCCGTCACGCAGGGCAATCATGTAGCCAAACTCGCCGCGTAGGCAGCCAAGCGCTGCCTCGACGCCGCACTGGGTCGCAAAGATGCGGTCCTGGGCGTCGGGCTGGCCGCCGCGCTGCGTGTGACCGGGGATGGCGACGCGGGTCTCGCGACCGGTCTTGGCCTCGATCTCCTTGGCGATGTCGTACACGATTGACGGGCTCGTGCGCTCGGCGAGCTTCTTCTTGTACTCCTTCTTGGACAGTGCCGCGTCCTCCTTGGAGATGGCGCCCTCGGCGACGGCTACGATGGTAAAGCGGCTGCCGGTCTCCATGCGATGCTCGATGGTCTTGATGACGTTATCCATGTCGTAGGGGATCTCGGGAATCAGGATGACGTCCGCGCCGCCCGCGACGCCGGCATACAGCGGAATCCAACCGACCTTGTGGCCCATGATCTCGATGACAAACACGCGGCCGTGACTCGAGGCAGTGGTGTGGATGTCGTCGATGCACTTGGTGGCGACGTCGATGGCGCTCGTAAAGCCAAACGTCAGCTCGGTGCCCCAGGTGTCGTTATCGATGGTCTTGGGCAGGGCGATAACGTTGAGGCCCTCTTCGCGCAGGCGGTTGGCGGTCTTGGTGGAGCCGTTACCGCCCAGCATAAACAGGCAGTCGAGCTGCAGCTTATGATAGGTGCGGACCATTGCGGGCACCTTCTCGACGCCGTCGGCCTCGGGAATGTCCAGGCGCTTGAACGGCGTGCGGCTCGTGCCCAGGATGGTGCCGCCGCGGGTGAGGATGCCGCTAAAATCGGCGGGCGTCATGACGCGGAACCTGCTGTAGATAAGGCCCTGGTAGCCGTCCTCAAAACCATAGATCTCAATAGGCTCTTCGCTATTGGTCATAAGCGTTTTGACAATGCCGCGCATGGTGGCGTTGAGCGCTTGACAGTCGCCGCCACTGGTAAGAAGACCGATCCTAAGCATGATGAATCCTTCCGGGCAAGTTATAACATGCGCATAAGTTTACCCCCGCACACTGTTGATACGGGGGTAAAACGTGTTAGCTCAAGCGTATAGAAATGTAAACAACGCCAGGCGAGCGTAAAGTCGACGGGCCTGGCTCCTTACAGTGCGAATGCGTCGATGTCGCCCCAGTGGCGGCGCAGCGTGATGGCGGCAGCAGGCTCGGTGTTGTCAAAGACGACCGACCACTGCGTGTTGCTGGTGATGTCTTCCGGATTGGGCTCTTGCGCTGCAGCGCGTAGGGCCTTCCAAGCGACTGCCTCGTCTTGGGCGCCGGTATGGGCGTCGAGGACATCGGCGATTGCGGCGGCGCGCTCTTTACCATGGCCTAGCTCGCCATTCTTTTGGTTAGGCAGCACTTCGTCGCCATAGCAGGCGTAGAAGTTCGTAACCTGGGTTGCAGGAGTCGCTTTGAAAGCGCGGTCCGGATCGCGCGGATCCCACTCTACTACGCGCGCGTCACCGGCGGCGTCGTTTATAAAGAAGTGGTAATCGCGTCCTGCCATGGCGTGCATGTCGTAGGCGGAAAGCAGGTCGACAGCTTCTTGCGTGGTGGCGGCACGGTCGAGCACCAGACGGATGGCGAGCGAGGTATTGATGACGGGGCGCTGCGTGTCCTGGTCACAGGGTTTGGAATCCAGGGTGAGCACGGCAATGGACACGCCACATTCGTTGACGCCGTCGAGCTGGGCAAACGGGCCCATGAGTGCGGCGGCGCGTCCGGCGACGGAGTCAAGCGGAGTGTTATCGCCCAGGTTGTTAAGGGCGGCAAACCCGATGGAGGCATAGCCGCCGCGTGGGTGATTGCGCACCAGCAGCGCCGAGGTGTCGTCCTTAAAGTCGTAATTGCGACCGGTACGCACGCGGCCTTCGGCATCTACGGCGACAAAAGCGCTGCAGGCAAACTGGGGCGCCTGGACATGTGCCGGCACACCGGGCAACACCTGCGCCACCACAGCATCGATGTAGGCCTGATCGTCGCGCACATCGACGGCGATGATGCGTTCGAGGTCGTAGTCGTTAGCGATGTCGATTGCGTACAGGTCATAGCCATCCGCATAGTCGGTCAAGCGTTTGAGCGACGCGACGGACTTGATTTGCTTGCGATAAACGATACCGGTGGCAGCGGCAAGGCCGACGGCGGCTCCCGCGACACCGCAGGCGATAGCAATGTTACGTGGCTTCATGACGGCTCCTCTCGTCCTGTTAGCGCAATTGTCGCAAAAGGAGCGCGGGCATGATGGCTCAACTTGGTGAGCGGCGCGGAATTAAGCACGGAATGAAGAGTGCGGCACTAGCGTGGCGGGGTATGCTGGAGGGGACCATCAACCCAGCGAAAGGGGAGAGCATGACGGATCAGGAAACGCCCGAGCGCGCGCATGTGACGGCTGACGATATCGAGGCTGCCAACGACCTTATCGACTTTATTGAGGCATGCCCCAGCATGTTCCATACGGCGGCGACCATTATGGCCGAGCTCGACGAGGCGGGCTTTACCTATCTGCCCGAGAATGCGGCATGGGACATCGAGCCGGGCGGGCGTTATTACACGCAGCGCAATACCTCGAGCGTTGTTGCCTTTAAGGTGGGCGAGGACCTGGCCGCGACGTGGGGCGAGGATGGCGTTGCCGGTGACTATCATTTTCAGCTTACGGCGTCGCACAGCGACTCGCCGACGTTTAAGGTTAAGGCTGTGCCCGAGCTTGACGGCGCGGGCGAGACACTGCGCCTGAACACCGAGGCCTACGGCGGCATGATCGACTACACCTGGTTCGACCGCCCGTTGGCGCTCGCGGGCCGCGTGTTGGTACGCGAGGGCGACCGTATTGAGAGCCGCCTGCTTGCCACCGAGCGCGAGGTCGCTATCATTCCGAGCCTTGCCATCCACATGAACCGCGGCGTTAACGAGGGCTTTGCTCCCAACCGAGCCGTCGACCTGTGCCCGCTCATCAGCGCCGGTGACCTTAAGCAGGGAGATTTTGACGCCCTGATCGCTGACGAACTGGACGTTGAGCCCGAGCAGATCCTGGGCCGCGATCTGTTCCTGGTCAATCGTCAGGATGCGCGCATTTGGGGCTGGGCCGACGAGTTTATCTCGACGCCCAAGCTCGACGACCTGGCCTGCGCCTACACCTCGCTGCAGGCATTTTTGGGCGCCGAGAACGCGCATGACGTCTCGGTCTTCTGCTGCTTCGATAACGAGGAGGTCGGCTCCGAGACCAAGCAGGGCGCCATGTCTACCTTCTTGGCCGACGCGCTGCGCCGCATTAACGGATCGCTGGGCTTTGACGACGAGTCGTACCATCGCGCACTTGCCGCATCGATGCTCGCGAGCTGCGACAACGCGCATGCCGTGCACCCCAACCATGCCGAGAAGTGCGACGCTCGCAACCAGGTTGTGCTCAACGGCGGCATCGTCATCAAGGAGGCCGCCAACCAGCACTACTGCACCGATGCCTTTAGCCGCGCGGTGTTCCAGGCCATCTGCGATGACGCCGACGTGCCCACGCAGGCCTTCGCCAACAAGAGCGATATGGCGGGCGGTTCTACCCTGGGCAATCTGTCCAATATGCAGGCGAGCATGCATGCCGTGGACGTGGGCCTGCCGCAGCTTGCCATGCACTCGAGCTACGAGACCGGCGGCGTGCGCGACGTGATGTACGCCATCCGCGCTCTCACCGCCTTCTACGAGCGCGACCTAACCATCAACGGCGCCGAAAGCGTGGAGCTCTAAAACCTGCCAAAAAGGGATGTTAATTTTAGCAGGTTTTATCTGGGCGAATGCAAGGGGTGAAACCGAACTAGATCGGTGATGCGTAGCCGCCGAGGTGCAATGTGCCTCGGCGGCTTTTTGTGTGCAGGGTACGGCTAATGCTTGTAAATGCTATACATGCTTTACGTATCTACCATAGAGATTTATGATAGTTTTGAAGAATTAAGGAGGGGTCATGACCACAACAGCCGCTCAGATCAACGTACGTCTCGATGCCGATCTTAAAAGGAGTGGGGACGCCGCTCTCTCCAGAGCCGGTATGACGCCGAGCCAAGCGGTACGAGCGCTCTGGCAGCTTGCGGCGTCGCTGGCCGATCGCCCCGGTGCGCTCGAGGATATCCTGCTGCCCAGTCGTGCCCGGGCGGAACAGCGCGAGCGCGAAAAGGCCGCCAAACGCAAACTCGAACTCATCGATCAAGGATCGAAGCTGTTCGCTGCTGCTTGCCGTGAGTCGGGAATCGATATGGTCAAGGCTCAGCCATCGGACGACGAAGAGCTCAAGCGGAATGCCTATGCGGATCGCTATGGCGAGGAGATGAGCTGGCTTAATGAGTGAGGTTCCAAAGCGCATCTTGGTTGATACCAACGTGTGGCTCGATTACTTCATCCCCTCACGACGCGGTCGTTCGCTGGCGATTGAGTTTTTGCGCGATGCATGCACGGCGCAGGTGGATTTGCTGTATGCGGCGACATCGTCCAAAGACCTGTTCTATTTAATTTCAAGCGAGCATAAGGCATGGTATCGGCGTGAGCACGGTTCGCTTTCCCAGGATGCCGCTACGGCAGCGACATCGCTTGCGTGGGATTGTCTGAGCGTGCTGTCGCAGCTTGCCACGCCAGTGCCCTGTGACCTGAGCGACATATGGATGGTGAGCAAGCAGCGTGAGCTCCATAGCGATTACGAAGACGATTTAATCATTGCGGCAGCGATACGCGCTCAAGCAGATCTACTGGTCACCAACGATGCCAAACTCTGTTCACACGCACCCGTCGCAGCAATGAACGTCGAAAACGCAAGAAACTATCTAACAACGCTTAAATAGCTCTAAACCTCACTGGCCGAATAATAGTCAGCGAATGCCCCCAGACAGGGCCGCGCCAGCCAGTCCCTACAGGTCGAACAAAAGTCAGCGAGAGCCCGTCTGGGCGAGCAAGGTGCCTTGAAACAAGGCGGCATTGACCTTCTGGTCATGCCGCCGAAGTTGAAAGGCAGATTGCCGTCCAAACGGGCTCGCAGCGTCGAGTGTTCCGCCGTTCGTTAGAACGGCGGAACAAGATTGGGTCGCGCCTTTGAAATTGAACGGCAGATTGGCCAAACGGCGGGCTCGCAGCGTCGAGCAGTTCCGGCGTTTGGTAAAACGCCGGAACAAATTAGTGTTCGATCCAGCAGCGCAGGGTCTCGCCGGCCTGCAGGTGACGCAGATTCTCGGCGGCGATGTCGACGACGTTGTTGAGCGTGGCTGCCAGGTGGAACCAGCCGGAGACGTGCGGCGTGATGAGCATGTTGGGCGCATCCCACAGCGGGCTTGTCGCGGGCAGCGGCTCGGGGTCGGTGACGTCGACCGCAGCACCGGCAAGGTGCCCGGACTCGAGTGCCGCAACTAAGTCGTCGGCAACCACAAGGTCGCCGCGGCCGCCGTTGGCAAAGAAGGCGCCCGGCTTCATCGCGGCGAAGAACTCGGCGTTCGCCAGACCGCGGGTCTCGGGCGTGCTGGGCATAAAGGATGCGACGATGTCGGCCTCGGCCAGGCGCTCGGGTAGGGCATCCATGCCGTCCATGTCCTCAAACACAATGGGATAGACGAGCGGATGGCGCTTGATGCCGCGGACGTGTGCACCCATGCTGCGGCAGAGCGTGGCGAAGTGGCCGCCGATATCGCCCGCGCCCAGCACGAGCACATTGGCATTTTTGAGCGAAGTGACCGGCCCCAAATCCTCCCAGCGATGCTCGCGCTGCAAGTCGTGATAGCCAGGCAGACGCTTCATCATGGAAAGGACCATGGCAAACATGTGCTCGCTCACGGCCTGGCCGTAGGCGCCCACCGAGCAAGACAGTTTGGCGTCGGCTGGCACGGTGCCGGCGGCCAAGTAATCGTCATAGCCCGCGGTCTGTAGTTGCAGCAGCTGGAGGTGCTCGCATGCCGTGAGCATGTCAGGGTCGATGTTGCCCAGGATCACGTCGGCATCGGCGACCTGCTTGCGCGTGGCGGCGTCGGCGCTCGTGTAGATAAAGTCCTCGCCCGGAGCGCTCGACTCAAGAATTGCGCGATGACGGTCGTTGACGGGCAACAAAACCAGGATGTTCACAAGCAGTCCTCTCCGCTCAACCTACCAAAAAGGGACAGGTTTATTTTGGCAGGTTTTATCAGGCAAAACGTTCAAACAAAAACGCCGGATGCTAGACGAGCGTGCCCGTCAGCATCCGGCGCATCCACGGCTACCAGCTGAGCAGTTCGTAGCCGTCCTCGGTCACTACGAGCTGTACCTCGCACTGGGCCGAATCGCTGCCGTCCTTGGTGCGCACGCACCAGCCGTCGCCCTTGCTAATCTTGATGTCGGGCGCTCCGGCATTGACCATAGGCTCGATGGTAAAGACCATGCCCGGGGCCATGATGGTATCCACATCGGGCGCCTCGGTGGTAAAGCCCACAAATGGGTCTTCGTGGAACTCCTTACCGATGCCGTGTCCGCCGTACTCGCGCACCACGCTAAAACCGGCGTCCTCGACGGTCTTTTGCACGGCCTCGGCCATAACGGACAACGGCAGCCATGGCTTGACGGCCGCCAGACCCGCCTCCACGCTGGCACGGGTGACGTCGACCAGGCGCTGGCGCTCGGCCGAGACCTCGCCGATGCAGAACATGCGGCTCGAATCACTAAAGTAACCGTCCAAGATCGTGGAGCAGTCTACGTTGATGATGTCGCCCTCGTGCAGCACATCCGCATCGCAGGGGATGCCGTGGCAGACGACGTCGTTGATCGAGGTGCACACGCTCTTGGGATAGCCCTCGTAGTTAAGGTCGGCCGGCGTGCCACCGTGCTCGACGGTGTAGTCGTAGATCATCTGGTCGATCTGGTTGGTGGTCATGCCTGCGGCGATATGCTCGCCCACATAATCGAGCACGCCCACGTTGATGGCTGCCGAGCGCTTGATGCCCTCGATATCGGCGGGAGTCTTGTAGAGCGTGCGAGGCAGAACCTCCCAGCCTTCTTCCCACAAGCGCTCGAGGCGCTCATCAAAGGCGCTATGGCATTTCTTGTATTTCTTGCCGCTGCCGCACCAGCAAGCGTCGTTGCGGCCGGGCACGGGTCCTTTGTCATACATGGCTAACTTCCTTTCATTCGCAGCTAGTATAGCCCACCCACGCGGCCATAAAAGTTGCGGTGATATAGTTCCGATTTAAGCGGTTTAACAGCACAAATAGGAACTATATCACCGCAACTGATGGGGCGGGATGGCGGGCACTAGCTGCTGCGTGGTTTTGCTAGTAGCTCACCTGGCAGGGAATACCGAGGGCGCGCACGCGCGCGGCAATGGCGTCGAGTACCTCGGGCACTGCTTTGGCAAGGCCGGCGATCGGTGTTTCGCGCGCCACCGTGTAGATGGTCGCCTCCTGCGGGCGAATGCGCTCAAGCGCCGCGAGCCAGGGGGCAACGTACTCCTCGCCGGTGTTGTCGATGGGCTTGCCCTGATACTCGCCGGTCAAAAAGATCGTCTGGATAATAACGTGACCGTCAAAGCTTGCGAACGTCTCGATCTGGTGCTCGACGTCATAGGGGCCAACAGGCTGGTCGAGCAGCTGGATAAACGCCGGGTCGACGGTATCGAGCTTAAGAATGTTGTCGTCGACCATCATGAGCGCGTCGTGCACCTCGGGGCGGTCGGCGCGCGTGCCGTTGGAGAGCACGGCGATCTTGGAGTTTGGGGCAAGCTCGTCGCGCAGCGCGACGGCGCCGGCGATGGCCTGCGGAAACTCCGGTGCGGCGGTGGGCTCGCCGTTGCCTGCGAAGGTGATCACATCGGGGAGTTCGCCCTCGGCTGCCATCTCGCGCAGCTTTGCCTCGAGCGCGTCGAGTACCACGGCAGCTGTGTTGTACGGCTCATGGCAGGGGCGCTCGGCGTTGAGGCCGTTTTCGCAGTAAATGCAGTCGAACGTGCAGATTTTGCCGCTGGCCGGCATCATGTTGACGCCGAGCGAGAGACCAAGGCGACGGCTGCGAACAGGCCCAAAGATGGGGCTGGCATTCAAAAACGTAGACATAGGCATATGCTCCTCAAGACAATTGTGCCTAAGCATAGCATCGGCTCCAAAGCAAGGTGTGGGCTCTTGCTTTACAAGTTTCGTTTTTTCACGTCGCTCATGATGTCGTGCCATGAAAAGCCTCGGGTCGGGTAAAGTTAATCTGTTAACAAGGTGTAAAGCAATGCGGGTCCATCCAACCGTGCTGACGTGCAACTGGATGAGCATTGATGATGGGGGCACAACATGGATTTTACGGTCGAGAATGCAGGCACCACGATTGCCTGTCGCGAATATGCCAACCCGGATGTGTCGCCTGATGCTCCTGCCTTGGTGTGCGTGCACGGCGCTTGTGTCGACGGTACATTTTTCGACGGAATCGCTTGTGAGCTCAGCCGCAACTACCGCGTCATTGCCTACGACCGTCGCGGCTGTGGTGACAGCAGCGAAGCGGCAGACGGCAGCTATGATCTTGCCGCTCAGGCCGCCGACCTGCAGGCCGTGATCGAACACGTTGGCGCTCCGACAAATGTGCTTGCGCACAGCGCCGGTACGTTGGTGGCGCTGGAGCTTCTTCGCACCGAACCCCATCTCGTCGCCCGCGCGATTTTGCATGAGCCGGCTGTGTCGGCCGAAGGCGTCGGCATGGGCGCAGCTCCGGTTTTGCTCGATATGATTGCGGCTGGAAAGGTTTCAAGGGCGCTCCGGCTTTTCTTGGGAGCCCTCGGCGACTTGGACCCCGAGGCTCCTGGAACGACCGAAGCGGAAGCCAAGCATGCCCTGCGCAACGGCCGCAGTTTCATGGCAAACGAATACGGGATTACTATGACCTGCGTTCCCGATTGGGATAGCGTTCGCGCGTCAAAAACGGTGGCCGCCGTGCTCCTGGGCGAGCTCTCGATTGGCATGCCCCGCGAGGCTGGCACGCGAGCGGCTGCCGAATATCTCGATTGCCCTCTCGTGACGATCCCGGGCGCGCATAACGGTCTGCGCGATCGCCCGGCAGCGGCTGCCCGGGCTGTCCGTGGCATCCTGGGGCTCTAGTATCCGCAATGGCCAAAGCAGGCTTCACCCGCAAACGTTTCGGCCGTGTTAACAAATGTGCTCAAAACCTCACGTCTGCGACTTCAATCGCGCCGCCTGCCAACTCATAAAAATGTAACAGCATTCACGTACTTACCTGCATCGACAAGGTGTTACCCTTGTAGCATTTGGAACCCACCGCTACCATGCGAAACTATCGAAAGGGCCCCATATGCTCAATAATCACGAGGTCAATCTAACCGACGAGGAGGCTGCCGCTGAGGTCGCCCGCGTCGCGAAGACCTACCCCGTGGTGCGTTTACTGTCGGCCGATCAGATTAAGAGCGAGCCTAACTGCTTGCTCGCCGGCGATCGCTGCCCTTGTCTGCGTCAGTCGAGTCTTGAGGCTTTGGCAGACTCCGATGAGGTGTCGGAGCAACTGCTCAATGATGGCACTGAGTACCGCGCCCGTCTACGCCCTCTGAAGGTCGAGGGCGAGCCTCACGTCTTGCTGATGGTGCGTCCGATTGATGAGCAAGAGGCCGCGGAAGAGGACCTTGTCTACACCGACGTGCTGACGAGCGTGCGCAATCGCCGATATTACGAGGAAAAGCTTCGCAGCGCCCGCATGAATGCCGGCGTTGCGATGATCGACGTTGATGATTTTAGGGCCTTCAACGATACGTGTGGCCGTCATGCCGGCGACCTTGCGCTCGGTGCTGTGGCGACAGCCATACGCAGCGGAATTCGTTCGACTGACGAGCTTGTGCGCTATGGCTGCGACAAGTTTGTGGTTGTCATGCCCAATATTCCCTCCGATGACTTCACCCGTCGCCTGCATCAGGTGTCCGATGCCGTTCATTCCACGATTATTCCGGGCCATGAGTACGTGAGCTTGACGGCATGTGTTGGTGGCGTTCGCATTCATGGCGAGACGGTCGATGAGGGCGTTGGCCGCGCTGCTCAGTTACTGAGCCGCGCTAAGGCAAAAGCCGGTACGGTCGTGACCGATGCCGATTCCATCGAGGCCTTCCAAAGCGAAAAGCCTTTGGTGCTTATCGCCGATGACTCCGAGATGAACCGAGCCATTCTCAGCGAGATGCTCAAGGACGAGCATTGCATCCTCGAGGCCGATAACGGTCGTGCGGCGCTCGACATGGTCGACCGCTATGGCGATGAGTTGTCGCTCGTGCTGCTGGACATTGTGATGCCGGGCATAAGCGGCTTTGAGGTGCTGGCCGATCTGTCGCGCCGATCGGGTATCGATAATCTGCCTGTCATCATGATTTCGAGCGAAGATTCCGATGATGCGGTTCTGCGCGCGTACGAGCTGGGCGCCTCGGACTATATCAACCGCCCGTTTGACTCCCGTGTCGTGCGCCGCCGCGTAAGCAACACCATCCGCCTGTACGCCAAACAGCGCCGCCTGACGAACCTGCTGTCCCAACAGTACAACGAGCGCGTCAAGAACAGTCGCATGCTCATCGACATCATGGCCGGCGTCATGGAGCTTCGCAACGGCGAGAGCGGTAGGCACGTTACGAACATCGAAAAGCTGACCGAGCTGCTGCTTGGCTATCTGGTCCAGCGTAGCGGCACGATCTCCCTCGACAATGAGGAACGCTCCACGATCGCCCTGGCTTCGGCGCTGCACGATATCGGCAAGATGTCGATTGACGATGCGATCCTCAACAAGCCCGGGCGCCTCACGCCCGAGGAATTCGAGATTATGAAGACGCATACCACGATTGGCGCCAACATGCTGCTCGAGCTGGGCAGCCATCACGCCGGCAATGCGCTTTTGGAATATGCGTACCAGATTGCGCGTTGGCACCACGAGCGCTGGGACGGCAGGGGTTATCCCGACGGTCTTAAGGGCGACGATATCCCCATCGCCGCACAGGTGGTTTCGGTGGCCGACGTGTACGATGCGCTGACGAGCGTGCGCGTGTACAAGGATGCCATCCCGCACGAGGAAGCGATCAAGATGATCCTGGACGGTAAGTGCGGCACCTTTAACCCGCTGCTGCTCGACTGCCTGCTCGAGGTGCAAGACCGCATTGCCGAAACCTTGGCACGCCCCGCCGACGTCGTTGCGTTCCCCACGATTTAGTTTGAACAAAGGAGTTTTTGATTCATGATTTCCATGCGTGAGGCGTATGAGAAGATCGGCGCAAATTATGATGACGCGTGCGCTCGGCTGATGGGTGAGGAAATGCTTGCCCGCTTTGCCCTCAAGTTTTTGGATGACGAGAGCATGGACAAGCTGGAGGCTGCCATGGCGGCAGGAGACGCCGAGAGTGCGTTTATGGCAGCGCACACGCTCAAGGGCGTGAGCCAGAACCTGGGATTCAACAATCTGTACGAGCCGGCGGTCGTGGTGACCGAAGCGCTGCGCGGCGCCGATGCCGTTGACGGCGCTCGCGAGGGAATGCATGCGCTGCAGCAGCAATATGCGGCAACGATGTCGGCCCTGCGCGAGGCGGCCGAGTAAGAGGCTGTGAGCCTTGATGACTATGAGCGTGGATAATCTCCCGTTTTAGGCCCGGTGGCGGCCTCAAAGTGGGAGATTATCCACGCTCGTTCGATACGTGTCCAAAAATCCACGCTCACCCCTTCTGATTAGTGAATGGCCTATGCGCACTGGCGGGGCTTTCCGCATGCAATCCATATCGTTGTTCGATAAACTGTTCGAATAACGATAGAGTCGATGAGGGTGAGTGTATGTCCAACAGCGTTCAGCGTATGGCCAAGGCGGGCGAGACTGTAAGGAAGCTTGGCTTTTGCATGGCGGTCGTTTTTGCGGGAATGCTCGTCGCTTTTGCCGCGTTGGTTGTTTACGTGATCTGGTATGCGGTTGCAAACGTTGTTTCTGTCGATTCTTTCGGTGTCGTGACGCTTCTCGATGGCGGGAGCATCGTTATCCCAAGCGGGCTGTGCCTGGCACTCGTCGTGGGTGTTTCGCTTGTCGTTTTGTGCGGAATCAGCCATAACATCTCTCGGGGCGTCTCGCCCTTTACCAAGGCGCATGTGCGGCTTATCCGTGTTCTTGCACTTGCCTTTGCTGTTAACGCCGTGGTTTCGTTTGTTGGTGCCTATGAATCGGTCAATCTCACCATTGGCGGACTGGAGCTTTACATCGTGCCTCATTCCTTCGTTATTGAGATTTGCCAAGGCGCTACCTTTGATGCGGGGTCGTTTATCGGCGCAGTTGTCTGTCTGTTTATCTCGGCGATCTGGAGTTATGCCTCGCTGCTCCAAGAGCAGTCTGACGAGCTTGTGTAGGAGGAGACATGAGCTATCTCATCATCGAGCTTGAGACGCAGCTGCTTAAGACCGGAAAGACCAGCGCTGATTTGATTCGGGCGACGGGGCATACTCCGGCTAATATTTCAAAGCTAAGAAACGGAAAAATAAAAGCTATTCGCCTTAAGACGCTTCTCGAAATCTGTGATGAGCTTGATTGTCAACCGGGGGATATTATTCAGCGCGTGAGCGAGAAAGAGCTTGAGGAGCTTATTGTCGAACGCGCAAAAAATGTCGTGAGGCAGATGCGGGATGGCGGAGGCAACGAGGCGTCACTTCCGACATCAGTCTTCGCTGTCGATTTGAGCGACGAGTAGCATAAAGCGAACAACTATAACGGAATATCAATGTAGCGGAACCCGTGTCTAACACGGGTTCTTTCTTCTAGATTATCTTGACAAATACGAGTTATCGTAAAACAATAACTACAAGTAACTACGATAAAAGAAAGGAGGAACGATATGAGCGCATCAGCGATAAAGCTATCGAAGGTGTCGAAGCGCTATGGAAAACGGCGTGTGTTGCATGACGTTTCCTTCGAGGTGGATCAGTCTGAGCTTTGCGCCCTTGTTGGTGCAAACGGGGCAGGCAAAAGCACGCTCATTAAAATCGTATTGGGCCTCTGCGAGCCATCGTCGGGGAGCGTGGAGCTCTTTGGAGGCAAGTCGAAAAAAGACCTGAGCTTGATGCGGGCGCGTGTCGGCTATGTGCCAGATTCCTGCGGAGCATACCAATCCCTCAGTGCGGCTGAGAATCTTCGGATCCGATGTGCGGAATGGGGGCTCGATGAGAAACGTGAGATTCCTCGTGTTTTGAGCCTAGTCGGGCTGGACATCGATGAGAAAAAGAGCGTAGGCAGTTTTTCTCTGGGAATGAAACGGCGACTGGATATAGCTACGGCTTTATTGGGCGACACCGACGTACTAATTTTCGATGAGCCGGCAAATGGATTGGATCCGTTGGGCATCGAGAGTATATGGGCCCTTATCGGTCGATTGAATCGAGAGCAGGGTAAGACCATGCTCATCTCTAGTCATGATTTGGATGAGTTGGCATCGGTTGCAACAAGCTGCCTGTTTATTCATGACGGCGAACTGCTAAAAAAGGAATCGATGGACGTCATAAGGGATGAGGCGTCGTCCCTAAAAGAGTATTACAGGCGCTTGATGAAGGCGGTCTCGCTATGAAGCGGGCGATCCATCCCATAAAGGCGGATATGATGCGTTTGCACAGGATGTTTCCGGCGAAGTTTGGTCTTGCGCTTATGCTGGCGTTCGGCCTTCTCTTCGGTGTCTTTCTAAAAAACGGAACAACGCTGCTCGCCTTTGGCAATAGCGTTTTTGGGGAGGATATTGGTTTCTTCTGGAATGTAATCGATCCTTCTGCACCCGATGAGTCCCTTGTGCGCAGTGCTTTTGCCGGCACCTCTCTATTCGTTCCACTCATCGTTTGCCTGGCGATTTTACAGGAGCGCGGCTATGAAGAGGGATACCGAATTTCTTCAGCAAGAGGTCTTACCCGCTTTTATGGGGCTCTAGCCCATGCATTTTCGTCTGCTTTAATAATTGGCGCAGCATATAGTGCGCTTTGCCTTCTTCTATTTGCAATAGCCATAATACGTGGAGGGCATAACTACGCGCATGGCATGCTGGCTGCATTTTTGCCTGCAATGATAGTCAACACCGTATTGGTGATATCGGTTGCGCTGGAGACGGTGACCATCTATCGGATTACAGGCAGCGCTGTATTGAGCGGGGCTGCAATAATAATCGGATTTGTCATGAGCTTGACGCTCTACGGAGCCTTCCTTCAGGCACCTATACCATCCTTGCGATGGATCTTCTTCCTTCCTGGGCCGTACCTTGGAGTCGGATGTGCCCTTGGGTATAGCGATATGGGACAACTGGCGCTTCTGGGCTATGGCGTGGCAGCCAGCTGTTTATCGGTATTGATTTACGCTCTCGTGAGCTTTCGTGCTGGGGGTGTGCTCAATGGCTCGTCAGATTAAAAGATTCCTCCATTCAGAATTGAAGCACGTGAGTAAATGGACGTACGCCTTAATCCTGGTAATTTATGCGTGCATGGTGGTATTGCAGCTTAATTCTTTCCCGATGTGGTTCTGCAGCCTCCGTGAGAACAGTTTCTTGGGCTTTTTCCCAGACCCGACGCTTCGGCTATCGGCGGAGGATGTCCTTCTATTTGGTAATGCAGAGGTTTTTCGCGGTCTGCTGTTCAACGTGGCCCCGTTGGCTCATGCATTATTCTTTCCGTTCATCGCGGCTTGTATTGTGCCGCGCTTTGTCAGTTCGGGCTTTGTCGAGGAACCGTGGGGGCTGTCGGAGGCTCGGGGAGGGAAGCGGGCGTGCGTTACCGTTGCGCGAACGGTGCTGTCTTCTTTCGCCCTATTGGGCGCGTTTGTCCTGTCAAGTGTCGTTTTGCACTGTCTTAACTGCGCAATCGTTTTGGATGCTCAACAGTATTTCAACCTGAATATGTTTTGCGATCGACTTCTTCTGGCGAGTGCGGTCTGCCTTGCATACGTGGTCTCTTGCGTGATCGTTGTTTCCTATTTTGGATCCGGCTTCGGTCCTATTGGCATGCTGTTGCTTGTCAACGTCGTAACGATCTACATACAGGTCGGAGCCAATTCCATGCTTCCGTTTCCGTCCTCGATGCTCATGTGGATTTGCGGTGTGACCCCGTTGGAGGATAGTCAATGCGTTTCGTTTTTAATTGACTGCCTCATAAACGTAGCAAGCGTTTTTGCCATTTGCTTTACTGTCGACCGATTGCGGTCGAGATTTCTTTGATTGTTTGTGAGGGATAAACATACCGAGCGTATCAAATACAGGGGGCGGGCACCGTAGTTGGTGTCCGCCCCCTGTATGGGTAGCTTTAGCCTGTATGGTTCGCGAGCTAGCGGGCCTGCTTAACCTTGGCCGCTGCCTCGACAAACGACTTCCACAGGTTAAAGTCGGTCTCGAGCGTCTTCCACGTATACTCAGGGTGCCATTGCACGCCCAGGCAGAAAGGCTGGCCTTCGACTTCGATGCACTCGGGCACGCCGTCGGTTGCCTTGGCGACCAAGCGCGTGCTTTTGCCCAGACGGTCGACGCAGCAGTGATGTGCCGAGTTGGTCTGGATCAGCCTGTGCCCGCCAACCGCGCGCTCCAGCAGCGAGCCCGGCACGACCTCGACGGGGTGCACGGGGTCGTTGAGCACGTGGGTATGGCGCCACTGCGTGCGGCCTTCGCGCGCACCCAGGCTCGGCACGTCCATGCACAGGGTGCCGCCGGTGGCGACGTTGAGCAGCTGCGTGCCGCGGCAGGTGGTAAAGAGCGGCTTTTTGGCGCGGAGTACCTCGTCGACCAGCTTAAACTCAAAACTATCGCGGATCTCGCAGCAGAGGGTGGGGTCGTAGGGTCGATCATCGCCCCAACGTTTGGGATTGACATCGGGGCCGCCGGGAATGGCGATACCGTCAGCGATTTCCACGTAATGACGGATAACGTCGACGTCTTCGGTAATGGACATCTGCAGCGGCAGACCGCCGGCGGCAAGAATGGCGTCGACAAAGACGCTCGCAATCTCCTCGTTGGGGGAGAGCGTCTCGCTCAAATAGGGCTTCGCTTCTTCCCAGCGTGGTGCTACCAGGATAAGCGGGCGGTCGGCGGGATCGACGTCGACGTGCGGAGCGTAGGACGATGAGGTGCGGGTTCCGATCATGGGTGCGGCTTTCGAATCCGGATGGACATGGCACAGAGGTGGCGCGGGACAAACGTTACTGATGAATTCGCCCGCGTGGCAATTGGGTTAGTGGCCCTTAATGGAGTTGAGGAAGTCCTGGGCGCGCTTGGTCTGGGGGTGGTCGAAGAACTCGTCGGGCGTGCCGGTCTCCACGATCTGGCCGTCGGCCATAAACACGACGCGGTCGGCCACGCGGCGGGCGAAGTTCATCTCGTGCGTGATGACGATCATCGTCATGCCCTGCTGGGCCAAGCGCACCATGACCTCGAGCACCTCGTTGATCATTTCGGGATCGAGGGCGCTTGTGGGCTCGTCAAAGAGCATGGCCTTGGGCTGCATGGCGAGTGAACGGGCGATGGCCACGCGCTGCTGCTGGCCGCCCGAAAGCTGTGCGGGTACCTTGTCGGCCTGCTCGGCCACGCCCACGCGGCTCAGCAGGTCCATGGCGCGCTCACGAGCCTCCTCCTTGGACACGCCCAGCACGTCGACCGGCCCCAGCATGACGTTCTGCAGCACCGTCATATGTGCAAACAGGTTGAACTGTTGGAACACCATGCCCAGCTCGGCACGCATGCGGGCAAGGTCTTTGCCTTCCTGCGGCAAGGGCTCGCCCTCGATGAGGATCTCGCCCGAGTCGATGGTTTCCAGGCGATTGATGGTGCGGCACATGGTCGACTTGCCCGAGCCCGAGGGGCCGATCACCACGACGACTTCGCCGCGGTCGACCGAGAGATTGATGTCGTTGAGAACGTGCAGGTCGCCGTAGTGCTTATCGACGTGCCTGAGCTCGATCAGCGGCTGATTGCCGGTGGAAGAGGTGCTCTGTGCCATGGTGCTCGGCTCCTTATGACTCGAAATGGTAAAAGCGTTAGCGGATGATCGTCGCGCCGGTCTTGTGCGAAACGTAGACAGCGGCCTTGTTGATCGCGACGTTGATGAGGATGTAGATGACCGCGATAACCAGGTAGACCGACACGAGGGCGTCGTAGTTGGTAATGAGCACGCGGGCATTTTGCATGAGGTCGGGGTAGCTCACCACATAGGCGACGGTGGTGTCTTTGACTACGACCACGAGCTGCGAAATCAACGACGGAATGATAAACCGAATCGCCTGGGGCAATACGATTTTAAAGGTGATTTTGGCCTTGGAGAGACCGAGCGCCTGGGCTGCCTCGACCTGACCACGCGGCACGGCGTTGACGCCGGCGCGGAAGATCTCGGCAAGTACGCCGGCTGCAGCGAGCGCGACGGGAAGCGTGAGCATCCAAAACGACGGCAGTGAAATCTTGTACTGAGGCAGCACCAAAAAGAAGAAGTAGATGAACAGCAGGCTCGGCACGCCACGGAAGAAATCGGTGAGCACGCGGCAGACCAGCTGCAGCGGCTTGATGTCGCTGGTACGGCCGAGCATGAGGGCTAAGCCCAGTACCAGCGCGATGGCGCCGGCGGTGAGCGCGACCTTTACCGTGCCCTCAAAACCGGCAAGCAGGAACTTCCAGGTGGTGAGGTGCGTAAAGAAGTACCAGTAATGGACCGAAAGCTGGCCGGTCACATAAAAGCGCTGCAGTACCAGAGCGACGAGCGCGGCCACGGCAACAAGTGAGATGGCGGTGCCGACGCGAATCTTGGCGCGCATCTTGGGGCCGGGAGCCTCGTAGAGCGCATCGCGCATGGTGAGCGCGGAGGTGGAGTGCTTGCTCATCGGAGGATCCTCACCTTCTTATCGATATAGTTGCCAATGTGGCTCACCACAAAGGCCGTGCCCAGGTAGCCGAGCGCCGAGATAAAGAACGCGGCGACGCCGCCGAGCGAGCGCGTGTTGATGTAGCTCACCACGCCGGTGAGCTCCTGCGGTTTAAGCGGCACCTGACTGCCGAGCGCGGTGGTGAGCATGACGGCGATAAAGAGGTTGGTCATGGGCAGCACGCTCGAGCGCAGCGCCTGCGGAATCACGATCTTGGCGAGGATACGGCTGAAGCTCATGCCCAGCGAGCGGGCGGCTTCCACCTGGCCGACACCGACGGTGTTGATGCCGCTCATAAAGTTCTCGGAGCCAAAGGCAGAACCCAAGAGCACTGTGGCGACGATGACGCAGGTGCGGTAGGGCAGGACGACCTTGAGCGGCGGCAGCGCGTAGACGACGATAATGAGCAGCGCGATGCCGGGGATGTTACGGAAGACCTGGACATACAGGTCGCCAAAGACGCGCAGCGGCTTGAGCGGCGACACGCGCATCACGGTGACGGCGACGGCCAGCACCATGGCGATGGCAAACGACTCAAGCGTCATGCCCCAGGTTGCTAGCAGCGCGTCGATATAGTTCTGGCCATAGAGCGACCAGAGCTCGGAGAGACTCATGCGGACCTCCCGCCGGTAAGGAAAGGGGCTCCCGTGTGTACGGAAGCCCCGACAACTCAGTGAGGAAACAGTTTAGCGCAATAAAGCGCATCGTGCGTTTCCATATGGTTTCGTAGCGGCCGTTACTAGGCTCGCTGCCTAGGCGCCGATCTCGGGCAGCTCGGGAACATTGGTGTCGCCCGTACGGTCACCAATGCAGATCTGCCACAGCTCGGTCCAGGTGCCGTCATCCTCGATCTTCTTAAGGAAGTCGTTGACAAAGGCGACACCGTCGGAATCGAGCGGCAGGCCGATGCCGTAGGGCTCCTTGCTGCCGAAGGGCTTGCCGGCAATCTTGTACTTGCCGGGCTCGCGGACCAGGGCGCTCTGCTGCATGTTGTTGTCGATGACGTAGGCATCGACGCGGCCCTGCTGGAGTGCCTGACGTGCCTCCTCGTCGGTCTTGAACTCCTGCTGGCTGGCCTTGGGGGCAAACTCCTCCAGGATGGCGGGGCCGTTGGAGCCGGACTGGACGGCGACGTTCTTATCGGCCAGGTCGTCGACGCCCTTGATGTCGTCGTTATCGGTGAGCACCAGGATAGCCTGCTGGGTGTAGTAGTAGGGGCCGGCGAAGGAGACGAGCTTCTTGCGCTCATCGGTGATGGTGTAGGTGGCAAAGACGGCGTCGACCTGGCCGTTCTGCAGGACGGACTCGCGCGTGTCCGAGGTCACCTGGGTGATCTCGACCTTGTTCTCGCCCAGAATGTAGTTGGACAGGAGCTGTGCGATGCCGGCGTCGAAGCCGCGGGTCTGACCGTCCTTCTCGTTGAGGAGGGAGAAGAGCGTGGAGGTCTGAACGCCACCGATCTTAAAGACGCCGGCGTCCTTGACGGCCGTGGCCCAGGTGCTGGCGGCGATGACATCGTCATCGGCCTTGGGGCCGTTGTCGACGAGCTTGTCGAATGCCTTGGCGTCGAGCGTGGTGGAAGCCTCGGTATCTTCGGAGCTCTTGGAGGAGCCAGCGGCGGAACCCTTGTCAGCCTCGGCGCTGGTGTCAGAGCAGCCGGCAAGACCAAGGCCGGCGACGGTTGCGAAGGTGGCGGCAACGAAGCCGCGGCGGTCGAGAACGACCTGCTGGGAGAGGTTCTTGCTCATAGGAGAACACCTTTCTCAATAAAATCCCTAGCGGTTGAGTAGAGTTATACCCCATCCCGCTCAAATGGGTCAACACGAAATAACTCAGAAACATACTTGTCTTATAGGTTATTCTACCTACCAAAAAGGGACAGGTCTATTTTGGTAGGTTTTATCTGGGAAAACGTCGGTTATTGCTGCTGAGACGGCGTTTCGCGGACGGCGTGGTCGCTCGCGGCGGTCGCTATAATGGCGGCAACGCGACACATATATAAGTAAGGAGATCGCGTATGAACGGTTATTCGTTTTTCGCGCCGACCGTGACCTAAAACCACCAAAAAGGGGACAGGCACCTTTGTGGTGGTTTGGGCTGGTACGGCGGCCGGTCTCGTTGTTTTGTCTCAATCTGTAACATCTAGACGAGGAAATGGGTTCTTACTGTTACAGATCGAGATTTTATCCTTAGGGGGATTTGAATGTCTCGATCTGTAACAGTTAGACGGCCAAAAGGTCTCTATCTGTTACAGATTGAGACAAACGTCAGGGACTAAGACGGTTTGTCTCGATCTGTAACAGTTAGACGGGAATTCGGGCCATAGATGTTACGGATTGAGATAATCGCGTCGCGAAAATAAAAACCTCCGCAGGGGGTGCTTTCCTTGCGGAGGTTTTTTACTCGTTGAGTAGCCTTACGGCCTCGGCGGCCATGTTCTCGACCGTCATGCCGTTCTGAGCGAGCAGCTCGTTGGGGTCGTAGCGGTCGGGGAAGCCCTTGGCGATGCCGAAGGTGCGCGTGCGCAACGGCGTGCATGCCAGATAGCACGCGACGCGCTCGCCCCAGCCACCGTCCAAGATGCCGTCCTCGAGGGTGACGACAACGCGATGCTCGGCGGCAAGGCTGTCGAGGAACTCACGGTCGAGCTCAGTTGCATAGCGCGGGTTGACGAGCGTGGCCTCGATGCCGTACTCGGCAGCCAAGCGGTTTGCCACGCGCTCGCCCAACTCAAAGAAATCGCCAAGCGCGAGCACGGCCACGTCGCGACCCTGGCGCACCACGTTGTAATGAACGGCGCCGTAATCGGTGTCATCGGCAGGCGCCAAGTCGGGGCGGCTTACCAAGCCAATGCCCGGCACGCGAATCGCCACGGGATGCTCGCGGTGGTCGAGCGACCAGCTCAGCATGGACAGATATTCCTCCATGCAGGCCGGCGCCAAGTAGTGCATGTTGGGAAGACCGCCCAGCATGGAAATATCAAAGAACGAGAGGTGCGTCTCGGATGTGGTGCCAAAGATCGACGCGCCAAATACCAGGATGGTTGCGGGGGCGTCGTTGAGGCACAGGTCGTGCCACAGTTCGTCGTAGGCGCGCTGCAAAAACGTGCCGTACACACCAAAGACTGGCTTGGCGCCCGAGCGCGCAAGCGCGGTGGCAAAGGTCACGGCGTGTTCCTCGGCAATGCCCACGTCGACAAACTGCTTGCCTGCCGCGGCGCGAAGCTCGGGCGTAAAGCCCATGATGTAGGGCGTGGCGGCCGTGATGCCCACAACCTGCGGATCGCGCTCTATGGCAGCGCTCAGGGCCTCGCCCGTAATGTCGGCATAGGTGCGCGGTGCGGGCTCGCTCGGATGACCCGGGCAGAGTTTGCGCCCAGTTGCCATGTCAAACGGACCCACGTGGTGCCAGCGCTCGGGGTCGCTCTGGGCTGGTTCAAAGCCCTTGCCCTTTGCGGTGGAGACGTGCAGCACGATGGGATGATCGATATCGCGCAGTTCCTGCAGCGCGTCGACGAGGGCCAATACATCGTTACCGGTGTCCAGATAGCGGTAGTCGAGCCCCATCGCGCGGAAAACGTTGCGCTCACAGGTGCCGTTGCTGGCGCGTAGCTCGGCCAGATTGCGATACAGGCCGCCATGGTTCTCGGCAATGGACTGGTCGTTATCGTTGACGACGATGATCAAGTTGCTGTCGAGCTCGGCGGCATTGTTAAAGCCCTCAAACGCCAGACCGCCCGAAAGCGAGCCGTCGCCAATGATGGTGATGACGTTGTACGCATCGCCCGCCAGGTCGCGCGCGTGTGCGAGGCCGCAGCCCAAGCTCACCGAGGTCGAGGTGTGGCCCATGGCGAACAGGTCATGTTCGGACTCGTCGGGATTGGCAAAGCCAGAGGCCTCGCCGTAGCGTGCCGGGTCGATATAGGTATACGCGCGCCCAGTCAGCGCCTTGTGGGCGTAGGTCTGGTGCGAAACGTCAAAGACAATTTTGTCGATGGGGGAGTTAAACACGCGATGGAGCGCGACCGTAAGCTCGACGACGCCCAGGTTGGGGGCAACGTGTCCGCCGACAGCAGCGGAGCTTTCGAGGATTGCCTGGCGGATCTCGCCGCAGAGCAGCGGAAGCTCGGCGCGGTCGAGAGCCTTGACGTCCTCGGGCGTTGTCGTTTGCGTAAGCAGCATCGTTGTGGGTTACTCCATGCGAATCGAGCGCCGGCGCTCCCTCGGCCGGCACAATTGCACAAGACAGTCTCGCACATTTTGGCGTTTGATATGTGACGGCGGCGCGGTAATTCGCCAACTGGCGGGGCAAAACGTTTTGCCCGATGCCATACTGATAAGTTCCATGGTGATTTTATTCATTGCGTGCAGGCTGTGGCTTGCCGTCGAGAGCCGCTGGAAGGAGGCCGCATGTCCGAAACCGTTCGTGCCGAGAGCATCGCGCGCGAGGTCGACGATGCCGCCCGTCAGCTGGCCCATGCGGGCCGTTTGGACCTGACGCGCGAGTTTATCCAGCATGGCGATGTGACGGTGTATACGCATGTGACCTCGGTGGCGCGGACAAGCCTGTCCGTTGCCGAACGCTTGGGCCGTGCTGGCATTTCGGTCGACCGCGCCTCGCTGCTGCGCGGCGCCCTGTTACACGATTACTTTCTCTACGATTGGCACGATCCCGATCCGAGCCATCGACTGCATGGATTTCGGCATCCGTATTTTGCCCTGGCACGTGCGGAGGAGGATTTTGAGCTGACGTCGCGCGAGCGGAATATTATCGTGCGGCATATGTTTCCGCTGGTGCCGGTGCCGCCGACGTGTCGTGAGGCATGGATTGTGTGTTTGGCAGACAAATGGTGCGCGCTGCGCGAGACGGTCACCGGTCGTCTGCGGCGCAAGGACGAGCCGGACGATGGCGTGAGCAGCGAATCGAGCGAAAAGAGGAGAGGGTAGACGGTGGGGACCGCGATCGACATGGCATTTGACGGCGCGACGCTTGCCGCCTGTCCGCTTTCGGCACTAGTGCTCTCGTTTGCCTTCTACGGGTTTTGCGGCTGGGCGTGGGAGTCGACGGTCTGCGCCATGCTCAATCACGGACGATTTGCCAACAGTGGCTTTTTGCTGGGGCCGTGTTGCCCTATCTATGGTGTGGGCGGTATAGCCTGCTGGCTTTTGCTGCGCGGGATTCCGGATGCCTCGAGCCAGTTTGTTGCCGCGGCGCTCGTATGCAGCGTGATTGAGTACAGCGTCGGCGCGCTGTTGGAAAAAACAACGGGCGCTCGCTTTTGGGACTATTCGCACCTGCCGTTTAACCTGCACGGACGCATCTGTCTGTACTGGGCCTGCGCGTTTGGCTTGGGTGCGTTGTGCATTTGTCGTTTAGTGGAGCCGGCATTGCTGGGGCTGCTTGGCCATCTGCCGGTGCTGATTGTGCGGCTGTCCGCCTTTATCGTCGCGGTCGCGATGATGGTCGACGCGGTGTGCTCGTTGGCGAGCTGGCGCCGCCTGTCCGATCAGCTTGAGCGTGTGCGCGCCGACCTTGCTGACCGCATCAATGAGTCGCTTGCCGATGCCTCCGACTCCATGCTCGAACGTATTCCCGATTCGACGATTGACTCGGTGGCGCAGACGCATATCCGTAGCCGTGCCGTTAACGCGTGGCTGGCCGAGCTGGGCGACGCGGCACTCGATGCCCTGCGCGAGAAGGCTTCGATGCCGACGTTTATCGCGGATGGTGCTCGCGGCCTGGCACTCGCTGCCCGCCGCGTGGCCGATGCCGCGCCGAGCATGCCGCGTCCGTCGCTCAGTCGTCGCCTTGCCGGCAAGCGCATGAGCCGTCCGGTGCCGAGTGTGTCACTCAGCCGCCGCGACCTACGCTTCTTCAATGCCTTCCCGCGCTTGCGCATCAACCGCTACGAGGGCGTCATCCGAGCCACCAACCTCCGCGATCGAGCCCGCGAGCTGTTCCGGCGCTAGCCAGAGTGGGGCCAAGCGCGCCCTTCTCGTTCGCACATTTCCCGTTCGTTTCGCGCCCGTTGCCGCGCCGTTTCCAAGATTGCGGCACCGTTTCCATTCGACAACGCAGCGTTTAACAACGCCGTATCTGGTCTGCACCAGTTGCCCCTCGGCCGCATGATGGGCGCCGACAACGTTCATGCGACCAAGGGGGAGCGAATGTACGATACGGGATCGACAACGTTTATGCTCATCTGCACCATGCTCGTGTTTTTAATGACACCGGGTCTGGCGTTTTTCTATGGCGGCCTGTCCAGGCGCAAAAATGTCATCAACACCATGCTTATGTGCTTTGGCGCCATTGGCCTGGTTGGTGTGCTGTGGATTGTCGCCGGCTGGTCGCTGGCCTACGGTGGCGACGGTTCCAGCCCGTTTATTGGCGGCTTTGACCAGCTGCTGTGCCTGCCGGTGCTCAACCAAGTACTGCAGGCAGCCGAGGGCAATGCTGCCGACGGTGCCGTCTACCCTCAGATCATCAACATCGCCTTCCAGATGGCGTTTGCCATGATCACCGCCGCTATCGTCACGGGCAGCCTGGCAGGTCGCGTTAAGTTTGGTGCCATGACGGCCTTCCTGGGTATTTGGCTGCTTGTGGTCTATGCGCCGCTCGCCCACATGGTTTGGGGCGGCGATGGCTCTTTTATCGGCGACATCATCGGCGCGCTCGACTTTGCCGGCGGCGACGTGGTGCACATTTCGTCCGGTCTTACGGGCCTGATTCTTTGCTTAATGCTCGGCCGTCGTCGCGGCTTTGGCATGGTGAGCTACCGTCCGCATAACGTGCCGTTTGTGGCGCTGGGCGCCGGCCTGCTTTGGTTTGGCTGGTTTGGCTTTAACGGCGGCAGCGAGTTTAAGGCCGACGCCGTGGCGGCACTCGCCATCCTCAACACCGTGACGGCCAGCGCGGCAGGCATGGTCTCGTGGCTTGCCGTCGAGCGCGTGCACACTGGTCGTTCCACGCTGGTGGGTGCCAGCACCGGTCTGGTTGCAGGCCTTGTGGTGGTCACGCCGGGCGCGGGCTTTGTCGAGCCGTGGGCGGCGCTGGTCATGGGCTTGATCGTGTCTCCCGTCTGCTACCTGGCCATCAGCCATCTTAAGACCAAGTTCGGCTACGACGATGCGCTCGATGCATTTGGTTGCCACGGTATCGGCGGCATTTTGGGCGGCGCGCTCACGGGTCTGTTCTGCGTGCCGGAGCTCTCGTGGACTGGTAAGGGCGGCCTGTTCTATACGGGCGACGTGTCGCTGCTCATCTCGCAGGTCCTGGGCATTGTGGTGACGGTCGCTATTGTGCTGGTGCTCGACTTGGTGATCGCCGCGGTGGTCAAGGCGCTGTTCCACGGCAGCCTGCGCGTGGACGAGGCCGACGAGGCGCTGGGCTTGGATGCGAGTCAGCACGGCGAGAGCGCATACCCCTCGTTCTCCGGACTCGATTAGCGGCACGGCTTTCCCAGGCACCCGACCTTGCCCCTCAAACCGTCGCTTGCGTACCGAAGTACGCGGCGCTCCTCTTTCGGGGCAATCTCGGGCACCTGGAAAACCCGTGCCACATGAATGGGCGGTTCATTTCTTTATTAAAGAGAGGAATTCACTATGAAGAAGATTACGGCGATCGTTCGTGCTGAGAAGCTCGAGGTTCTTAAAGACGCGCTGTTTGCTGCTGATGTTCGCGGTATGACTATCAACCAGGTGCAGGGATGCGGCGCGCAGCATGGCTGGAAGGAATACGTGCGCGGCAACGAGTTGCTTGTCAACACGATCCCTAAGGTGCAGTTCACCCTTATCTGCGCCGATGAGCACGTCGACGGCATTGTCGACATCATCTGCAACGCCGCCCGCACCGGTGCCGTTGGAGACGGCAAGATTTGGGTCGAGCCGGTCGAGGAGGTTATCCGCATTCGTACCGGCGAACACGGCCCCGCCGCGGTGTAGGGCCGACCGTCTGTCATCTGCAACGTTAAAATACTGCAGTGAGGCATAAGGCTTGTGTTGCGGATGGACGGATTATGGGTCGCAATAAATATCCCGAGGAGACGGTCGCGAAGATTCTTGATGCGGCACTGGAGCTATTCTGTGCACAGGGTTATGAGGGGACGAGCATTCAAGATATCGTTGACCGTCTCGATGGCATGACCAAGGGCGCTGTCTATCATCACTTCAAGAGCAAAGAAGAGATTTTCAACGCCGCGTTTGATCGGGCGATGACTCCGATTGTCGAGCACCGCCGCTCGATGCTTGGCGTCGGTAATATGACCGGCGCCCAAAAGCTAAAACGGCTTTACGCTCCCGAGTCCGTTGTTCCGCAAATTGAGCTATGGGCACGTATGCGTCCTGCAGCAGATCCGGTAAAAAGCTCGCGCCTACTGGCGATGCAATACCAGGGCTCATTTGACGAGTCGGCCGATGGCTATCTCTTGCCGGTGATCGAGGAGGGCATCGTCGACGGCTCCATTGCGTGCGAATGCCCGCGCGAAGCGGCGGAGGCCGTATCGTTGTTGGCGAATCTCTGGCTGCTGCCGCTGTTCCGTCCGCTCGAGCCCAAGGAGCGAATGCTCGCTCGTGCACAATGTTTGACGCAGATGGCTGCCGCGGTGGGACTCGATTTGGGGGAAGAAGTGCTTCAGACAACGGCGCAGATTTGGGACGTATGGGACCGCGCCGGGTGGTAATATAGATACCAACGGTATGTAATAGATTTGTGAGGGTAGCCACGGCTGCCCTTTTCAAGTCGATAAATACATACTAGCGGTATGTATAGGGAGCGGACTTATGGCTGGACTGAGAGACGTCAGCGTCTTGTTGGAACCAAAAATAGTGCGGTCAATTAGGCTCACGGAGCTTCTTGTTGCGCAGCTGTGCACGTATTCGATGCTGTCGGCGCTGTGCTTTGCGTATCCGCTTTACTTGTTCGATTGCAGTGGATCGTCAACGTTATATGGCGCCGTTGTGGCGATAGCGTTCATACCCGGTGTACTCGCAGCTCCGGTTGGCGGAATCTTGGCGGATCGGGGAAGACATCGCGAGGTCCTCGTGGCCCTCGGCATTGCTCTGATGGCTGCATCGCTGCTGTCTATCCCCATGAAGCGCTCGTTGCCTCTTGCGGTCGTCGTAGTAGCGATACTTTGTGTTCAATATGGTGTTCAATCGCTGCTAAAGCCAATGCTCCAAATTGAGACGGTGCGCATGGCGGGTGAAAAGAAGGTCGAGCGGGCCACTGCATTGGTTTCGCAGGTGACCATGGTGAGCAATATCTTGGGTCCTGTGGTCGGGACGGCAGTCTATGGGTGCTTTGGCATCGATGCTCTTTGCACAACCGCGTCGGTGGCGTTTGCGATTTCAGCTCTCTTGTTTGGGGTCGCGCTCAAGCAAAATGCCTCATCTGAAACGATGGGAGACGGCGCGACTCGTACGACATACCGAAACGATTTTTGGGAGTCGATTCGGTACCTGTTGCAAAATGCATCATTGGTCGCTGTGATTTTGCTTGCGGCCGTTTTGAACCTTGCGTTGGTTGGGCTAACGATTGGCGCTCCCATTATTGTCAAAAAGCATCTCGGCATGCAATCGTCCTGTGTTGGGATAGTTGAGGTTGCTATGGGCTTGGGTGGTCTTGCCGGCAGTGGCTTGGTCGGCATTTGGCCGCATCGCTTTTCTCTCAATGGCATATGCCGATATGTTGCGATGATCTGTTTTGGAGTCGCACCGATCATTGTCACGCTACTGTTCGGCGCAGATACATACATGTTCACCGTGTTTGCGGTTGGTTCGGCATGGGTCATGGTGTGGGCAAGCATTGCGTCGGTTGAAATCATCGCGTTTGTTCAGCGGGCGGCGCCGACTGAGCTCTGCGGAAAAGTGCTTTCGGTCGTTTACATGGTCCTTTCCTGCGCAACACCTATCGGCCAATTGACGTACGGGGTTGCATATGATCGATGGACACCGGCGATTGTATTCGCAGCCATGTTGGCGGTGCTGACGTTGACGACGGCTCTGTTTTATCGGCTGAAAAATCGCTTGCGGCGATTGTCTTAACGCGCTGGGGCACCGTTGCTTTGCGGAAGCGAATGCCCTGGCGCGTTGGAACACCCTTGCATGGGCATACCTCTCTTTCGTCTAAAATAACGTGCAGACGAAGGAGAGGCATGCCCATGATCAAGATGTTCGCGAGTGACTTAGACGGAACGCTGCTTAACGCCCTGCACGAGGCAGATGGGACTATCCGCCGCGCCATTCGCGAGCTGACCGAGGCTGGCTTGCATGTGGTTCCCGCGACCGGACGCTCGACGCTGCCGATCGGCGAGCATGGCTTTACAGGCCTGGCGCTTGACGCCTGCTGCTCCAACGGATCCATCGTGCGCGACAGTCATGGCGAGGTGCTCAAAACCTGGACCGTCGACCCGCAGATCACCGAGGAGCTACTCAAGGAGTTTCCGGATATCTGTTTTGATTGTTCTACGCCCGATGGCATGTTTTCGAGTGGATCGTTCGAGATGCATCAGGCGGGCTTTAAAAAGGACAGCCCCATCAAGCGTATCGTGATGCGTGGCATGCGTGCACGTGGCGGCTATCACGAGGAGCAGTATTTCGACCAGTCGATCGGCGACATCTTGCGCCACGATGTGTGCAAGATCAACTGTCGCGTGACCTCGCCCGAGCTGGAGCGCGACCTTAAGGCATATTTGGCCGAGCGATCGAACCGCGTGGTCAACGCGCCGTTCGATCCGGTGATGTTCGAGATCACGGACGTGGCGTGCAACAAGGGCGAGAGTGTGGCCTGGCTAGCGGGCTACTACGGTATTGCCGAGGACGAGGTCGCGGTCTACGGCGACGGCGGCAACGACATTGCTATGCTGAGGCGTTTCCGCCACAGCTACGCGACCAAAAACGGCAGCAATGCAGCTAAGGCCGCCGCGAGCGCAACTATCGGCAGTTGCATGGTCCACGCCGTCCCCAAACACATGCTCGCTACCATGCGCAAGCAAAACTCCCGCACCGTCATCGAATAATAATGTGACAAAGAAAGGGACGGCCCCTTTGTCACATGGGGGCACTCGAGCAACGTTCGAAGCAACGAAAAAGGGGTCGCCGCCGCTAAGGCGTTGACCCCCTAATGCAAACAACGGCACTGCCCAGCTAGCTACAACTTGGGCTGCCGTCGACACCATTCTACCCACGAATGACATTTTGGACAATCGGCAATGTCGCTTCTAAAAGCTGAGCGCAACCTAATGTGACAAAAAGACAGTCCCTTTGCCACAATCTAAATATTGCCTTTACGTGTTGATACACACGGTGTGCAATAATACTCGCACTGTGCAATAGCGCACAGGCTGAGTAACAAGGAGGACGCTTGTCCCAGCTCGAGAAATGCGATCGCCGGTCCCTTCGCTCGCAGCGTGCCCTTCGCCAGGCACTTGCCAACGAGCTTGCCGAAAGCGGCGACCTTTCGCGCATTAATGTCGCGTCGCTCACCGAGCGCGCTGGCCTTACGCGCCGCACGTTCTATTCGCACTACCGCGATATCCCCGACTTTATCAATCAAATCGAGGACGGCTTGCTGGCCGAGATCCGTGAGCGCATTGAGCTCATCACCGCAGCTCAGCTGCCCGATCTCTATCACAATATCGACGAGCTCGAGCCGGCGCCCGGTTCGGTTGAGCTGCTGCGTTATCTTGCGGCCAACCGCGACTTAATCGGCGCGCTGCTGGGTCCGGGCGGCGACCAGGCCTTCATTAAAAGGATTATCGACACCGCGCGTGAGGCCGTAGTGCCGCGTGCGCAGACGGGCATTTTGGGCCTGGCGCTGGGCACGTTCTTTGACTACTACGTTACCTACGTCGTGAGTGCCGAGGTCGGCATGATTCAGCGCTGGTTTGAGCGTGGGCTCACCGAATCGCCTGAGGCCATGGCGCGCATTATGACGGTGCTCGCTTTTGTGCGCCCCGGTGACCTGTATGGCCAACCCATCGATATCAACGTGCCGGAATACGGCATGAAGCTATTGAACTTGCAGCTCGAGGATGCGGTCGACACCGCCGCAACCGTCGAGTCCAACAACTAAGAGGAGAGACAATGAGCAAACTCGTCGAGGGCATCAAGGACCGCGTGGTCGCTGCCGCACGCGAGGCCGCGCCCGCCGTGGTGGACGCTGCGCAGAAGGCTGCGACCGCGGCTGCCGAGAAAGTTGCCGAGGCAGTTGCCGATGCCAAGAACGTGGCAGGGGAGACGTCCGTCGTCAGCGAGCCCGCCACCGCCGCTGAGCCCGTAGCCGCCGCCCAGGCCCCCGAAGGCGCGATCTTCAACCCCGAGGCCGCCCGCGGCAACCTGCACCTGGGCATCGACGTGGGCTCCACCACCGTTAAGCTCGCCGTGCTCAACGACGACAACCAGATCGTCTACGCCAAGTACCAGCGTCATCACACCGATGTCCGCGCTTGCGCCCGCGACCTGTTCGCGGGCGCTGCGACCGTGCTGCCGACGGCCCAGATGACCTGCGCCATTACCGGCTCGGGCGGCCTGCTGCTGTCCCAGTGGCTCGACCTGGAGTTTGTCCAGGAGGTCATCGCCAGCAAACGCGCCGTCGAGACCCTCATCCCGGCCACCGACGTCGCCATCGAGCTGGGCGGCGAGGACGCCAAGATCATCTACTTTGACAACGGTATCGAGCAGCGCATGAACGGCACCTGCGCCGGCGGTACGGGCGCGTTCATCGACCAGATGGCAACCTTGCTGCACACCGACGCGAGCGGCCTTAACGAGCTCGCGGCCAACGCCACCACCATCTATCCCATCGCCAGTCGCTGCGGCGTATTTGCCAAGACCGACGTGCAGCCGCTCCTCAACGAGGGCGCCCGCCCCGAGGACGTCGCCGCTTCCATCTTCCAGGCCGTCGTGACCCAGACCATCTCGGGCCTGGCGTGCGGCCGTCCCATTCGCGGTAACGTCGCCTTCCTGGGCGGCCCGCTGCAGTATCTCTCCGAGTTGCGTCACCGCTTCTACCTCACGCTCAACCTGGACGAGGAGCACCGTATCGTGCCCCAAAACGCCCACCTGTTTGTGGCGAGCGGCGCCGCCATGGCGCACGAGTCCAACAAGCTCAGCACGTTCCCGCAGCTCATCGAGGCCATCGACAGCCTCGGCGACACGCAGGGTGCCGAGGTCGAGCGCCTTGATCCGCTCTTTGCCACCGACGAGGACTTTGCCGAGTTCAAGGGTCGCCACGACACCGAGGTCGTCCCCAAGGGCAAGCTCGACGGCTACACCGGCCGCGTGTTCATTGGCATCGACGCCGGCTCTACCACCATGAAGGCCGCGCTCGCGGGCGAGGATGGCCAGCTGCTGCACACCTGGTACGGCAACAACAACGGCGACATCCTGGGCACGGCCAAGGTCATCATGGCCGATTTCTACAACCACATCCCCGCGGGCTGCACCATCGGCCACGTGACCACCACGGGCTACGGCGAGGCGCTGCTCATCGAGGCCCTCAAGGCTGACTCCGGCGAGATCGAGACCGTCGCGCACCTGCGCGGCGCCAAGGCATTCCTGCCCGGCGTCGAGTTTATTCTGGACATCGGCGGCCAGGACATGAAGTGTCTGCGCGTCAAGGACGGCGTCATCGAGCACATCATGCTCAACGAGGCCTGCTCGTCGGGCTGCGGCAGCTTTATCGAGAGTTTCGCCGTGTCTATGAACATGGACGTGCGCGCGTTTGCCGATGCCGCCATTCATGCCAAGGCCCCCGTCGACCTGGGCAGCCGCTGCACGGTCTTTATGAACTCGCGCGTCAAGCAGGCGCAAAAGGAAGGCGCCACGGTGGGCGACATCGCGGCCGGCCTGTCTTATTCCGTCATCAAGAATGCCCTGTTCAAGGTCATTAAGCTGCGCGACCCCAAGGAGATCGGCAATCAGGTGATCGTCCAAGGCGGCACCTTTATGTCCGACGCCACGCTGCGTGCGTTTGAGCAGCTCACCGGTGTTCACGCCGTGCGCCCCGACATCGCCGGCTGTATGGGCGCCTACGGTGCGGCCCTGCTCGCCCGCGATCGCGCCGGCGCCGACGGCACCTCGACCATCCTTTCGGCCGAGGACATCGCGCACCTCACCGTGACGCAAAAGCACGTCCGCTGCGGACGTTGCTCCAACAACTGCCAGCTTACCGTCAACGATTTTGGCGGCGGCAGGCGCTTCATTACCGGCAACCGCTGCGAGAAGGGCGCCGGCCACAAAAAGCAAAAGACCGAGGCCCCCAACCTCTTCAAAAAGAAAAACGAGCTGCTGTTTAACCGCGAGGTGCTGAGCCCCGACGAGGCCCCGCGCGGCACCGTCGGCATCCCCCGCGCACTCAACATGTACGAGAACTACCCCTTCTGGCACGCGTTCTTTACGCGTCTGGGCTTTAGCGTGCAACTGTCCGACCAGTCGAGCAAAAAGACCTACCAGGCGGGTATCGAGTCCATGCCGTCCGAGAGCGTGTGCTATCCGGCAAAGATGAGCCACGGCCACGTGATGAACCTTATCGACCGTGACGTCGACTTCATCTGGATGCCGTGCGTGCGCTGGGAGCGCAAAGAGGATCCGACGGCCGGTAACTGCTACAACTGCCCCATCGTCATGAGCTACCCCACGGCGCTGGCGCTCAACATTGATGAGATTCGCGAGCAGAACATCGAGTTCCTGTACCCGTTTGTGCCCTATCACGACAAGACCGAGCTCAAGCGCCGTCTGTATCAGGTGCTCGCCGTCGACCGCGTGGCCGATGCCGAGGCTGGTCGTGGTCGCGTGCGTGGACCCAAGATCACGCGCTCCGAGGTCGATGCCGCCGTCAACGCTGCCTTTGAGGCCGATGCGCGTTTCCACGAGGACATCCAGACCATGGGCGAGGAGGCTCTTAAGTGGGTCGAGGACCACGGTGGTCACGGCATCGTGCTCGCCGGCCGCCCCTACCATAACGACCCCGAGATCAACCATGCCCTGCCCGAGCTTATCTCGAGCTTTGGCTTTGCGGTCTTTACCGAGGATTCGCTCGCGCATCTTGTAAAGCCCGAGCGTCCGATTCGCGTCGTCGACCAGTGGATGTACCACAGCCGCCTGTACGCCGTCGCCCGTTTTGTGACGATGCGCAACGATTTGGACCTGATCCAGCTCAACTCTTTCGGCTGCGGTCTGGACGCCCTGACCACCGACCAGGTGCAGGAGATTCTGGAAGCCAGCGGCAAGATCTACACCGTGCTCAAGATTGACGAGGTGTCCAACCTGGGCGCCGCGCGCATCCGCATCCGCTCGCTCATGGCCGCGCTCAAGGACCAGGAGGCCGAGCGCTTGGCCGAGGCCACGGCCGCGGGCGAGGCCTACGAGCAGGGCGATGCCGCGCCGGTGGCGCCCTCCACGGATGCTCCCGCGTTCGCGAGCCGCAAGTACACGTTTGAGGCTCAGCGCGAGAGTGCTTCGACCGCGTGGCCCAAGGTGCCCTTTACCGAGCAGATGCGCGACGAGGGCTACACCATCCTGTGCCCGCAGATGGCGCCGATCCACTTTGACCTGGTCAAAGAGGTGTTTCGCGGTGCCGGCTACAACTTGGAGCTGCTGCCCTCGACCGATCACGATGCCGTCGAGGCCGGTCTGCGCTATGTGAATAATGACATTTGCTACCCGTCGATTCTGGTAACGGGTCAGATTATGGAGGCCATCGAGAGCGGTCGGTACGACCTCTCCAAGACGGCCGTGGTTATCAGCCAGACCGGCGGCGGCTGCCGTGCCACAAACTACATCGCACTCATCCGCAAGGCCCTGCGCGAGAGCGGCCACCCCGAGATCCCGGTGATCTCGCTTTCTGCCGTGGCGCTCGGCGAGGACAACCCCGGCTTTAAGATTACGCCGGCGCTGCTTAAGCAGGCCGTGTACGCGGTGCTCTTTGGCGACGTGATGATGCAGATGCTCTACCGCTGCCGCCCGTACGAGGCTACGCCCGGTGCGGCGAACGCGCTCTACGAGGAGTACATGGCGCGCGCCCGCAAGCTGGCGCCTAAGTTCAACAGGCACAACTACACCAAGCTGTGCCGCGAGGCCATTCGCGCGTTCGACACCATGCCGCTCGTGGGCGAGGGCACCAAGCCGCGCGTGGGCGTGGTCGGCGAGATTCTGGTCAAGTTCCATCCCACGGCCAACAACCACGTGGTCGACGTTATCGAGCGCGAGGGCTGCGAGGCCGTGGTGCCGGGTCTGCTCGACTTCTTCCTGTACTCCATGAGCAACGCCGAGCTGCAGAAGGACGAGCTGGGTAGCTCTGCTACCACGCGCGCTGGCATGCAGGCGCTCATCAAGCTCGTGGACTGGATGCGTACGCCGGTGGAGGAGATGCTCGAAAAGTCCCGCCGCTTTGAGGCGCCCGAGCGCATCGGCACCATGGCCGACAAGGCCCGTACGGTGCTTTCGGTGTGTAACAACATGGGCGAGGGCTGGTTACTTACGGCCGAGATGCTCGACCTGATCGACCATGGTGCGCCTAACATCATCTGCACGCAGCCCTTCGCGTGCCTGCCTAACCACGTGGTGGGCAAGGCCGTGATCAAGGAGCTGCGCCGTCAGCACCCCGAGAGCAATATTGTCGCGGTGGACTATGATCCTGGTGCGTCCGAGGTCAACCAGCTCAACCGTATTAAGCTCATGATCAGCGTGGCCAAGGAAAACATGCGCGCCGGCAAGGGCTTTAAGCTCGAGAAGGTGGCGCCGCTCGCGATGGACGAGGTCACCGGCCAGATGCGCGCCCACGATGGCTGCGTGAGCTGCGGACCGGCCAGCGAGGAGGCCGTGGCATCGGTCGCTGAGCGCCTGGGACGCGGCATTAAGAAGTAACTGGCCTGCTATGGGCTAGATATGGGACAAACGGGTGGCAGCCGTACCGGTTACCACCCGTTTTTACTGGACATCTGTTGCGTAAACGGTCCAACTATCACCCCCTGCGAACTTAGATTTCGGAAGTATGCGGCAAAATTTGAATAGGCCGAGCACACTGGATATGCCCAAGCTTTGTACCTGCGGTTTTATTGGTGAAAAACCGGGGTGTGCTCGAGGGCTCCGGAATTTGCCGCATACTTCCGAAAACAACGTCTCGGTGGCACCAAAAATTGCCTCCAGAACCCTGAGATAATGAACATATGTAGCCGTTCGCCGCAAATTATCGTCCGTTCATGGAACCTATCTACAACGAGTTGTAACCATATGGTTTGATGTTGGAAACATATGATTGCCGACAGGCCGTAGGTGACGTTCGCCATGATATCGGAGGTACCAAGTATGTTTCGTGCTCCGTTAAACAAGTATCGGGCTGGCTGACATGAGCCGCCGTTTTGTCTCGATAACCGTTGCAGTGGTTTGCCTGGCAGTGCTTCTGGGCGCTACAGGGCAACTCGCCATAAGTCGAGAAACATCCTATATGCAGGAATGCGTTTCCGAAGGTTTTGCCATTGACGGTTACTATCGTGATGACAAAACAAGTCTGGAAACCCTGGCCTTTCTTGAAGAGGATAACCATCGGTGGCAACTGGTCGGCAAAGGCGGCGACTGCGTTGATGGGCAGTTCGAGCGTATGGACGACCCCAACATTCTGGTATTAAAGAATGAAAACGGCGAAGAATTCGGTACGGTCCACGTGGCGTATATTTCGCGCCGACGCGATCAGGGCTTGCTCTACCTATTTAGAGATACCAAGGTGACCCGTTTTTATCTGGTGAGCACCGATCCGGCGTTTATGGTGGAGTCTGGCGATGTCGATGTGGACAGTTGATTCACGGCAATAAAACAGCGAGCGGGGCGCAGTCGTGAACTGCGCCCTACATCACGTTACTTCACATCGAACTCCACGCGATCGAGTTCGGGTGCGTTGAGGTCGATGAGCTTGCGGGCGACGTGACGGTCGTGTGCCCCGAGTGTCTCGCTCGTCGTCACGTGGGCGACGATTTCGCGCTCTACAATGCCTTCCTCGTCCCCTTCGGTGGCCGAGGTCTCGACGGCGACGGTGTAATCCTTAAAGCCCGGCAGCACCGCGGCAAGCTCGCGTGTGGTCTCGGTGACGCCGTAGCCGTCCTGCACGCCGACCTGCGCCGAGCCAATAGACCCCGCGGTCATAACGATGCAGGGGATGGCAAAGATCACCGTGCCCACAATAATGCGGCGGCGCACCTTGCGTGACAGCTCGTCGACCTCGGCATTTTCCTCAGCAGTCACAATACCGTCGCCGTTGAGGTCGCGCTTGAGCGGCACACGCAATAGAAGTAGTACGGCTTCGGCAGCCAGTGCGATAAAGACCACGTTGATGCCAAACTCGTAAAGCGCCGAGAGAAACAGCGACCCGCTTGCGATGGCGATGCCGTAGCCCGCCGCGCACAGGGGTGGCATGAGCGCGGTCGCCACGGCCACACCGGCGATGAGCGTGGCGGGTTCCTGGTCGCGCGAGTTGCCCAGGCCGCCTGCAAAGCCGCCGGCGAGCGCGACAGCGAGGTCCCAGACAGTTGGTGTCGAATTGTCGATAATGGCGGCCGTGGTGGTGCCAAGGGGCGAGAGCTTAAAGTACAACGTGGATGTGACCAGGCAAAAGGCCATTTGCAGCGCAAGGCCGGCGACGGCTTCGACGGTAATCTCGCGGTCGAGCGTGGCAATGCCGTATGCCATGGCAAGAACCGAGCCCATGAGCGGGCAGATGAGCATGGCGCCCACGATGGCGATGTCCGAATCGATATCGAGGCCGATGCTCGCGATCAACATGGCGATGATGAGGATGCATAGGTGGGAGCCGGTCAGACGCGCCCCGTTTACAAAACGCTTGCGGATCACGTGATAGGGCGCGCGTCCCTCGCGAATGTTGAATGCGCGCTTGAGGAAGCGGGTGACGTTTTCCATGGCTTCGCTATGAGCAGGGCGGATGCCGTGACGCCGATGATGACGCTCACGCAGTCGTTCGATCTGTTGTTTGTCGAGTTCCATGTCCACCTCGTTCCAGCGCGGTCCGCGCAACGCGCCCGTTGTCCTAACTCTACACCGTGGCGGGCGGGGTGTCTGTTGGATGCGGAATCCGATAGGGCGGATGACGCGGGAGCAAATGCAAATCACAGGCCCAATTCGATCCCGCAAGAATATGATGCGCCAGCTCCTACATATGTGACGAAATTGTGAAGCACGAGAGCGCGAATTTCAAAAAATCCGCCGGTGACCAATGTTGCGCAACAGAATTCAAAAATCGGCACCTACATTTTGAAGCGTATGGATACATCCGTGTCAAAGGGAGAAAGCCATGGCAAACTACAGTCCACAACACTTTGAGCCTCGGGCTAAGGCCGTCAACGTCAAGGGCGTTGCCAACCGCGCCGTCGCAACCGTTTTGACGGCGGGCCTCATCGCTCAGCCGCTCATGTCGCCGCTGGCGGCAATCGCCGCACCGACGGCAGATAACGGCGATTCTGTTCAGGGGGTGGGTAGTTCTGTAGAGAACACCGTTGCCGCCGGTAACCAAGCGGTCGTAAAGACGGCTGCCCAGCTGGCAGAGGAGTCGGCAAAGCAGCTCAAGGACGCTCAGGCCGCCTACGATGCGGCTCAGAAGAAGGCCGATGCGGCGGGCCAGTCTCAAAAACAGGCACAGCAGCAAAAGAATCAGGCCTCGCAGGCTGTGAGCGACAACGAAATCGAGCAGAACGCAGCAGAAGTCGCCGCGCTCCAGGAGAAGATTGACGAGCTCAAAGCTGCCGTCGAAAAGACCGAGCAGCAGCAGAAGAAGCTGGGCGACCTGAACGATCAGCTCGAACAGGCCAACAAGAGTGTCGAGGATAAGACCCAGGCGCTCAAGGACGCCAAGGCAAAGCAGGATGAGGCCAAGAAGGCCCTCGATGATGCCCAGGCCAAGCTCGAGGCCATGGGTATGGACGAGTACGAGGCCGCCAAGAAGGCCGTCGAGGACGCGCAGGCAAAGCTCGATGACGCCAATAAGGCCGTTACTACTGCACAGGACAATCTGGACCAGGCCAAGGCTGCCGAGGCCAGCGCCCAGCAGGAAAAGCAGAATACCGAGGCCGCTCTGACTTCCGCCCAGGCCAAAAAGCAGGAGACTGCCGCCGCTCTCGCAGCCGCAACCACCGCGCGCGATAACGCCCAGCAGAAGTTCAACCAGGCGCAGGCCGCGCTCGATGCTGCCGTCTCGGGTACGGGTGTTGACCTGAGTGCGCTTGAGGCCGCCAAGAAAGCTGCTGCTGGTGAGCTCAAGACCGCGCAGGCGGAGCTCAATGCCGCGACGGATGCCGACGCCACCGCACAGACAAATCTGCAGGCCGCCCAGGCTGCCGTCGCTGCCGCGCAGGAGAAGGCCAACGCCGCCAACGCTGCTGTGGCATCTGCCCAGTCTGCATACGATGCGGCAAACAAGGAGTACAACGCCGCCGCCAGCGAGCGCGACGCCGCGAAGACGGCATACGAGCAGGCCCAGCAGACCGAGGCCGACAAGAAGGCGGAGTACGACCGACTCGTCGAGGTTCGCCAGCAGAAGCGCGACGAGTTCGATCAGGCTCGTGCTGAAGTAACCGACGCGCACAATGCATACGACGCCGCAAACGCCGAGGTCGAGAAGCTTAATCAGCAGATTGCCGACCTCAAGTCGAACATGACCGTAGACCAGAATGTCATCAGCCAGGGCATGTTCGGCTTCATGAACTACATCATCGGAAGCAGCCAGTTCACGGCAACGCAGAAGTCGAACGCAAGTACTGCCGCGTCGATGCTCATGGGGACGAAAGGTAAACAGGACTGGTATGGTATTTACGTCGATCAGGACATGTCCCGTGACACCAACCCGCTCTCCTTGGAACAGATGCGTAATGCCCTGACCTATCTCGATACCCAGAATAACCTCCGCAAGGCGAACGGTCAGTCGGAGCTTAGCGTCAGCCTCCGCATGACTGCGGCAGCAGCTCTTAATGCCTCATATTCATCGAACAAGTGGGGGCACTCGGACTGCTATTTCGACAAGGGAGAAAATCTTGCCGGCGGCGGCGGTGCATATACAGGAGGCGAGACCGAGGATACGCTCGGCTGGCCATATACCGGCCTCTACACCCAGGAGAAGGAGGCATTCGATAAGTACGTCGAGGAGCATGGCGACGCACTTGGAAGCCATCGATATGATTCCTACTATATCTACCAGCACTACAACAGCATCTACCAAGAGTGCGGGCACTATCTCAACATCATCGATGCAGGAGCGACAGCCATCGGTATCGCGACTGGTAGCGGTAAGAACACCGATTCCGAGGTAACCGTTTTCGACTATAGCGGAAGCGCGACCCAAACAGATTTCACTGTCTCCGAGTTCAAGAAGCTCGTCAACGACTACATCGAATCCGCCTACAACGCAGGCGGCACGCAGGAGCAGAAGGAGCAGCTGAAGCAGCTTCAGAATAAGCTGGCGGAGGCGCAGAAGAACTTCGGAACCGCTGGAACGGCTTATTCTAACGCATTGGATAAGCAAGAAAGCGCTCGCGACGCCTATACCGCGGCCGACACGAATGTGAACACCGCCAAGGGCGAGTATGATAAGGCTAAGTCCGGCACCGCCGCCGCGAAGACGGCATACGACGCCGCCGAAGCCAAACTCAAGGGTATCGACGTCAAAACGCCCCAGACCAAGCTCGAAGCCGCCAAGAGCAAGGCCGCTACTGCCCAGACAGCTCTCGATAAGGCAAACGCCACGCTTGCTGACAGCAAGGCGAAGGCAGCCGATGCCGCTGCTCACAAGGCGAAGGCTCGCAGCGCCCGCGACGCCGCCAAGGTAAAGTCCGATCAAGCCAACGAGGCGTATGACAACACCACGGCTTCGGTCAAGGACCTTACCGCCAAGCGCGATGCCGCCAAGACGGACCTTGCGAACAAGCAGGTCACGCTAGACGAGGCCAAGAAGGCCGACGACACTGCCCAGGCTGGCGTTGACAAGGCCCAGGCCGCAGATGTGCACGCCGCGACCGCTCTTTCGGACGCCAAGCAGGCAGTTGCCGCCAAGAAGCAAGCCCTGTCCGACGCACAGGAGAAGCTCAAGGCCGCCGAGGGCGATCTGGCCACCGCAAACAAGGCCTTCGAGCGCTTCGCCGGCGCCCAGAAGGCGGTCGACGACGCCAAGGCCGCCTATGACGCTGCCGTCGCCGGTGTCGCCGATGCCCAGAAGCAGCTCGAGGCCGCCAACAAAGCCGTCGTCGATGCGAGCTTCGAGATCGTCAAGGCCAAGGCCGAGCTTGCCAGCGATGAGGCACTCAAGGCCGATCTTGAGGCTGTCGACCACAAGGCCTCTCTTGCCGCGGGCACGACGGGTAACGAGAAGCTGGTCAAGCTTAACGCTGCCTACGCTCGCTATAAGGCCGCCGTCGATGCCGCTGCTGGTCTCAAGGCTGCCCTGAGCGATGCCGATGCCAAACTGTCCGATGCCAACGACGCCTATGCCGCCGCGCTTGCCGAGCTTAACGATGCTAAGGATGCCCTGGCTGCCGCACAGGCCGAGTACGACAAGTACCACCCCAAGGCCGAGCCGCAGACCAAGCTGCAGGCCAAGCCCCAGGTCACGCAGGCAGCTGCAAAGGCTCCCGCAGGCAAGCAGAAGGCTACGTCGGATAAGCTCGCCCAGACTGGCGACAATTCCGCTCTTGCGGGCGAGGTGTTCGTCATCGGCGGTATCACCCTCGTGGCCGCTGGTGTGACGCTGAGCGATCGTCGTCGCAAGCAGATGTAGTGATTCGGGTGTCGGCTCTGCAGTGAACTTCAATTAATAGCGGGACCGTCTCGATAGCCAAACGATAAGGCCGGCGCGCTGTCATATGCAGCGCGCCGGCCTTTCTTTGTTTCGATATCAAAAAGCCCGGTCGGCAGCCGCAAAAGCTACCGACCGGGCAAATCGTAGACAATATGGTTGCTGTCGAGCAGCTGCTCAGCTTAGCCCAGCAGGCTCAGACCCACGGAGACAAACGCCAGGATAACGCCGACGATGGACTCGCCGCCCAGCAGGCCACTGGCGACAACCAGGCCCTGCTCCTGGAAGGCGGCATCCTTGGCGGCCTTCTCCTCGTCCGAAAGGCCGGCGGCGGCGTCGCGGTGTGCGGCCCACTTGTCGTAGGCGAGCTTGACACAGGAGCCCAGGAATGCCGTGAGCGACATGTAGAACGGCAGGTACACGCCCAGGCCGATCATCATGGCCGGAATGCCGAGCCAGTACATGACGATGCCGGCGATAAAGCCGCCTGCGAACCACGGCACGCTCGGGATGCCCGAGACCATGGTGGCGACCACACTTGCCTGCGCGGCCACAAAGCTCTTGTCGGGTCCAAAGGCGTCCGGACCATAGGCGGTGACGAGCGCGACCATGACGGCTGCGGCGACCAGGGCGCCCACGATGCCGCCAATGGCTTGGCCGATCCACTGCGCACGCGGGTTGGTGCCCAGTACGGCGCCGGCCTTAAAGTCGTTCATGACGTCGCCCGCAAGGCCGCACGCCACGGCTACGATGCCGGCGATAAAGAACAGTTTGACCTGCGCGATCTGTGCAAAGGCAGCCACGATGAGCATGACGATGAGGCCAAAGATCTCCATGGGGTCGATGCCCGTCTGGCCGCAGCTCTGCGCGCTCATGATAGTGGTGACAAAGGTGAACAGCGTGACGATGACGGCCGGAACGGGGCCAAGGTCGAGCACGATGGCGATGATCACGGCGATGGCGGCAGCGCCCAGGCCGATGATACCGGCGTCGAGCTTAAGGGAGCCCGAGATGAGTGACTGCTCGTCGGTGTCGGTGGAGCTGTCGGCGGCGAGGCCGCGGACGATACCGGCGACCTGCGGCAGGATGTCCTTGAGGACGACGGCGACGCCAAAGCCCATCATGAGGCCCATACCCAAGGACTTGACGATGCCCTGCGCGGTCACAACGTCGAACAGACCGGCAGCGGTGCCGCCCACAATGATGCCAAAGTTGCCTAGCAGGGCACCGGCAAACCAGAAGGTGACCGGGGCGAAGCCCACGAGGAAGCCGACGGAGAGCAGCATGGGCGAGTTGTAGATGCCAAAGGTCACGCCGGGGATATTGAGCGTGCACAGCATGCTGGGCACCACGCCCAGGGCGTCGCGCAGCACGCTATAGATGCCGGCGATGGCCATGGAACCAAAGAGCTGCTTGCCGGTTTTGCCGCCAGCCTCGGTTGCGCGCAAGGTCTGAGCTGCGGCGTTGCCGGTGGGGAACTCAAGCGCGGCGTCCACGATAAAGTGACGGTGGATGAGCGCGGTGGCCAGCAGACCCAGGATGGTGCCGGCGAGTGCCACGATAAACATGTCGAGCCAGCTGATCTGGTCGGCATAGCCCAGCATCCAGGCGCCCGGGATGGTAAACGCCAGACCGCCGGCGACCATGGCGCCTGCGGACATGATGGTGTGGGTGACGTTTGCCTCGTTGAGGCTGGCGTTGCCCATGAGCTTAAGGAAGAACAGCGAGATGACGGCAGCGAAGACGATTGGCCAGGGGAGTGCGCCCATCTTGAGGGCGGTGTAGGCCGAGCTTGCCGTGATGATCACGCAGCCAAGGACGCCGATGACGACGCCGCGCAGCGTGAGTTGCCCGCGCATCGAAGCGCGGTTCGAGGGATTGCTCATATAGAACTCCTTTGCGTATATCCGCTTCCCCCGGGAGCGCCGCTACGGATACGGCGCGGGAAGTCGGGTTACCAAGGGCCGCCGCGTGAGCTCGCAAACGACCGCGCACCAGTATAGCCGCAAGCTAGTCATTTTGGGATGACTGGTTTAGGTAGGCGATATACTGCTGGACAGACGAAAGGAGCGCCGACGATGCTTAATGGGTGCGCATATATATTGACGGTCGACGTGGGTAACACGTTCATTCGCTTTGGCCTGTTTGCCGAGGATTCGGCCGCGGCGCAGGAGCGCCCGCTCGCGACGTGCGAGATCACCACGCCGTCGAGCATTACGGCCGACGAAGCGCGTATGCGTCTCGCGCAGGTCACGGCCGCGCTGGCGGCCGATGCGGGCATGCCGGGCGCACTTGTTCCCACGGCTGCCGTGCTGAGCTGCGTGGTGCCGGCGCTCGAGCGCCCGTGGAAGACGGCGCTTTCCCGCGCCTGCACGGGACGCGTGCTCACCGTGGGGCCGGGCCTCAAGACCGGCATGCCCGTCCACTACGACGACCCGGCCGAGATCGGTCCCGACCGCATCGCCGATGCCGTGGCGGCACGCGCCGTCTACGGCTCTCCCTGCATCGTGATCGACTTGGGTACCACGACCAATATCGAGGTCATCGACGCGCACGGCACCTTTGTGGGCGGCGTCATCGCGCCGGGTCTGGCGCTTGGCGCCCGCTCGCTTTCGGCTGCTGCGGCGCGTCTGCCGCAGGTCGAGCCCTCGGCACCCACGCATGTGATCGGCCGCAACACGCGCGAGGCCATGCGTTCGGGCGTGGTTCTGGGCGAGGTAGCCCGCATCGACGGCATGCTCGACATGGTGCTTGCCGAGATGCGCGCGACCAAGGCCGCGGGGGAGGGCGACGTGCCCATCGTCATTACCGGCGACGACGCCGAGGCACTCGCGGCGTTGGTCGGCCACAGCCTGACGGTAGACGACGCGCTGACGCTGCGGGGTCTCGCCGAGCTCTACCGCATCAACCAAAAGCCCCGCCGCGTGTAAAAGTGAGGGCGCCGGTGGGACAAACGTCTCCACCTTTCACCTGCTACAATGGGTCAAATTATTGCGATTACGGAGGTGTCTGCCATGTCGGACGATCTTCATCAAACTTCGTCAGGCAAGCGCCTGGACGTCATTAGCTGGGACGAGTTCTTTATGAGCGTGGCCATCGCCGCGCAGCGCCGCAGTAAGGACCCCAACACGCAGGTGGGCGCGTGCATCGCCAGCACCAACCACCGCATCCTTTCGGTGGGCTACAACGGTACGCCCTCGGCGCTCAACGACGACTTTTTCCCGTGGGGTACGAGCGACGACCCGCTGCAGGACAAGCACAACTACGTGGTCCATGCCGAGGCCAACGCCGTGCTCAACTACCGTGGCTCGCTCAAGGACCTCGAGGGTTCCACGGTCTACGTCACGCTGTTCCCGTGCCACGACTGCGCCAAGATTTTGGCACAGGTGGGTGTGGGCGAGGTTGTCTACCTGGACAACAAGTACGCCGACACCGACGACGGCCGCATCAGCCGCCGCATTCTCGACTCCTGCGGTATTAGCTACCGCCAGGTTATCGTCGATGTCCAGATTGGTACCGGGGGACAGGCTCGGCAGTAGCGCGTGCCAACGCCAGCTGGTAACAACAGGCAGCTAAAAGATCCCCGTCCCAAATTGACTACTCGTGAAAGTCGCGTCTGCGCGCATGGACGGCTCGTGAGCGGGTACACGGCTGTAGTAACATAGCTTCTGTCCGCGGGCGCGCCCGCGTAATTGTGAGAAAGGAGCCCCTGTGGCTGTTAACGAAGAGCTGCTTAAGAAGGTTCTTGAAGAGATTCGCCCCAACCTGCAGGCCGACGGCGGCGATATGGAGTATGTGGGCGTTGACGACGAGGGCGTCGTCAAACTGGAGCTGCAGGGCGCTTGCGCCGGCTGCCCCATGAGCTCGCTGACCCTGTCCATGGGTATTGAGCGCATCCTGAAGGAGCATGTGCCCGGCGTTACCCGTGTCGAGCAGGTCAATGCCTCCGGCGAGACCGACGACCTGTACGACGAGTACGCGCCGTTCTAAGATGCGAAAGCTGCGGACGGCATACTCCGCATAGACGTTACGCCCAAATATGCGGCTGCGAGCGTAAGGCCCGCGGCCGCATTTGTATGTAGGGAGTAGGAGGGTCGACATGCTCAACGACTTCTACCATATGCTTGATCCCGTCGCGATTTCAGCGGGGCCCATCACGATTTACTGGTATGGTCTGGCCTATGTGGTCGGAGCTCTGCTCACGGCGGTCGTCATGTATCGCACGCAGCGTCGCTGGGGCTTTAACATCACGATTGACGACCTGACGAGTGTCGTGGTCGGCGTGGTCTTTGGCCTTATCATTGGCGCCCGTCTGTTCTACGTCATCTTTTACGGCGACGGCTACTACTGGGCGCACCCGCTCGAGATCTTTGCCACCAACGAGGGCGGCATGAGCTTCCACGGTGGCCTGGTCGGCGGCATCTTGGGCGGCATCATCGTGTGCCGCATGTATAAGCTCGATGCATGGACGTTGGCCGATCTTGCCGTCATTGGCGCGCCGCTGGCCCTGTGCCTGGGACGCTGCGCCAACTTTGTCAACGGCGAGCTGTGGGGCAAGCCGACCGATCTGCCATGGGGCGTGGTCTTTGGCGGGACTGCGGGCGATATGCCGCGTCACCCCTCCCAGCTCTACGAGGCATTTCTTGAGGGCATCGTGCTCTTTTGCATTCTGCAGGTGCTCAGCCGCAAAAAGCCGCTGCTGCCCCAGGGTACGTTTATGGGCGTGTTCGTGATGGGATACGGCATCGTCCGCTTCCTCGTCGAGTTCGTGCGCGTGCCCGACGCCCAGCTTGGCTATCTGCTGGGCGGCGTCATCACGATGGGGCAGCTGCTGAGTCTTCCGCTCGTGATCGCCGGCCTGGCGCTCATCATCTTCGCGCGACACCGCAACCGTCCCCAGCGCATCTACCTCGACGCCTAACCACCACAAAGGGGACAGGCACCTTTGCGGTGGTTTTGCCGAGTTTGATAGGTTTCTAGAAAGGCTCTTTGGACTGTGAAGGATTCCGACCTCTCCACAACGGCTGCGCGCGACGCTGCCCGCATCGTCTGGTTTAAGCGCTACCCCGCCAAGCAGACGCTCATCGCATTTCTGCTCGCGCTGTTGGCGACCACAGCGTTTTCCATCGATCCCGCCCCGGTGTCGAGCAACGCAGTCTTGGCGATTGACCCCAAAGCCTCGGGCATGCTGTACGTGTGCTACGAGGTGCTCCTCTCATTTGCCGGCCATACCGACGCGGTCATGCTGCTTGCGCTTGCCTGCCTGCTCACGCTGCCGTTTCGCTACGTGTTCTTTGGCCGTGGCGACACCTGGCGTCCGTCGATCATTCTGCCGTCGCTGTTTTTCGCCATCTGCATGGTGTTCGGCCGTAGCTACGACCTCATCGACTCGGCCGAGATTGTTCTTGGCGACAAGGCCCGCATCATCTGCGCCTGGATTGGCGGCGCGGGCTGGATGCTCCTAGCGATCGTGGCCTTCTATCTGGCTTTTGAGTGTCTGGATTGGCTGAGCTCCCGACGCATCCCGTTTTCCGAGGCGCACTTTGGCCGCATATGGCGTGTGGCTCACGCCGTGCTCTCGGTCCATCCCTTTGCCGGGCCCTTCCTGGTGCTTATGATCGCCTGGGCGCCCACGCTCATCGCTTCGCTGCCCGGCCTTTTTATGGGAGATACGGGTGCGCAGATTCGCCAGTGGTTCAACTATCCCAACGGCACGAGCGACTACCTGCGCCTACTCAACCCCAACGTGCTGCTCAACGGGCATCATCCCATAGTGCACACGGCCATTATCGGCTCGTGCGTTCAACTGGGGCTTTCGCTGTTCAACAGCGCTAACGCGGGCCTCATCATCTATACCTGCGCTCAATTTGCCATCACGGCTGCCTGCATGGCCTATTCCATTTCGTCGCTGCGCAAACTGGGCGTGAGCCTGCCGGTTCGCGGTGCGATCCTGCTGTTCTTTGCGTTTATGCCGATGTTCTCTAACTATGCGGCGTTGCTCACCAAAGACGTGCTCTTTGCCGACGCGTTTTTGGTGCTGCTGGTACAGACCGTCAAGCTCGTGGCATGTGGCTTGCCCCGTCGTGATGCCAATGCCGAGCGTGCGGGCGAACAGAGGCCCGTGCTCTTTGCGCGCCACGACTGGCTGTTGCTTGCGCTGGCTGCCATGGGTTCCACGTTTTTGCGCAATGGCGGTCTGGTCTTTCCGTTGGCGGCCTGCGTGATTGCGGCGGCGTTTTGCGCATGGGATGTACATGTCGCCCGTCGTGCGGCTAAGCAGACGGGCACCGCGGTCTCATGCGCCACGCCGCGCTTCCGCTGGGTTGGCGTCCTCGCGGTGCTCGCACTCTGCCTTGCCTCTAATATGTACTTCACCAAGGTCTTTATGCCGGCGCACGACATCACGCCTGGTTCCAAGCGCGAAATCCTCTCGATTCCGTTCCAACAGACGGCTCGTTTCGTCCAAAAGCACGACGGCCTCAACTCGGGCGTCAACCCCACGGTAAAGGAGGACGGCGCCATCGTGGAGGCTCCTTGCGACGGCTTGGTGACCGACGAGGAGCGCGCCGTGATCGACCGGGTGCTCAAGTACGAGAATCTGGGCCGCCGTTACAACCCGGATAAGTCGGATGCCGTCAAGAACTGCTTTAACGAGTACGCCTCGCAGGAGGACATCAAGGCCTATTTTGAGGTCTGGGCGCAGATGTTCAAAAAGGATCCCGAGTGCTATATCTCGGCGCTCATCAATAACTATTACGGCTACTTTTATCCGAGCGCGCGCGATGCCTGGGTCTACAGCACGGCGCGTAGTGCCGAGATCATGGCGCGTCCCGACAACCTCAAGTACTTCGACTTCCATCCGGTTGACAGCAACGTGGTGCGCTGGTGCGACCACCTGATCAATCTGTACCGTGTGGCGGTGCAGCGCATCCCGTTTATTTCGCTCACCATGAGCTCGGCCGCCTATGTGTGGATCATGATCGCCGTGGTGGTCTACCTGCTGCGTCGTCATTCATGGCGTGCGCTGGCGATCTGGGTGCCGCTGTTGGGCGTGCTCGCCGTGTGCCTGATTGGTCCGTGCAACGGCTCGACCTACATGCGCTACCTGTATCCGGTCATCGCCTGCATGCCCTTCGCCATCGGCGCCACCGTCACCCGCAGTGACTTCCTCTGGTCCTAACCTGGTGCATTGGGGTCAGGTTTCTTTGCTGCACCAAAGGGGCCATCATCACGACGCCTTCATTTTGGGGTTTATCTTGCAGGCCAGTAGGTATATCATAACGACGTTTGTTTATATTGCCCGAGCATCTGCGCTGGGCTTTAGGTCGAAACCGATAGGAGACACGTATGTCCGGACACTCTAAGTGGGCCACAACCAAGCATCGTAAGGGCGCGCAGGACGCCAAGCGTTCCGCCCTCTTCTCCAAGCTCAGCCGCAACATCACTGTTGCTGCCCGTCTCGGCGGTGACCCGCTGCCCGAGAACAACGCCAGCCTCGCCGCTGCCGTTGCCAAGGCCAAGGCTCAGTCCATGCCTAAGGACAAGATCAAGTCCGCTATCGACAAGGCTTTTGGTTCGGGTGCTGACGCCGCCGTCTACGAGAACATCGTGTACGAGGGCTACGGTCCCGCCGGTGTCGCCGTCTACGTCGACTGCCTGACCGACAACCGCAACCGTACCGCCGCTGATGTCCGTTCCGCCTTCTCCCACGCTGGTGGCAACCTGGGCACCTCCGGCTCCGTCGCCTTCCAGTTTGAGCGCAAGGGCCAGATCGTCGTCGCCAAGGAGATCCTGGATGAGAACGCCAAGAAGGAGACCATGATCGCCAACGGTGCTGCCGGTGACGAGGATGAGTTCATGATGGCTATCGCCGAGGCCGGTGGCGAGGACTACGAGGATGCCGGCGAGGAGTGGATCGTCTGGACTGCTGCCAACGAGGTCATGGCTGTCTCCAAGGCGCTCGAGGAGCAGGGTGTCCAGGTCAAGGGCTCCGAGACCACCATGGTCCCGACCACCCCGACCGAGGTTTCCGGCGCCGACGCCAAGAAGGTCCAGCGCCTCATCGACCGTCTTGAGGAGCTCGACGACGTCCAGGACGTCTACAGCACCATGGACATGACCGACGAGGTCATCGCTGCCCTCGAGGAGGAGTAGCGCCAGCACGGATTGAGCCGTGCATATCTGGGCATAATGAAGCGAGCATGCAAGCCTCGTGGAATAGATGAGCCGGATCCGCGTGCGTAGAGCACCGGACCCGGCTCTTTTATAATGATGCGAACCGTTCTGCATTTCGAGAGCCGAGATTTGAAGGGAGCGCCGCGTGCGCGTACTCAAACGAGCCCTAGCGATCGTGTATCTTGCCGCCACCATCGTGGCACTGGGTACGCTTGTCTGCCAGTTTTGGGGGCCGTATACGTATCGCTTTATGCTGCTGATGCGCGACCCCATGCCGCGCATCGTCGTGACGGCGTGCGCCGGCGTCGTGGCGATCGGCGTACTGCTGAGCTTTTTCCGCCTGATGTTCGCCCGTCGCGAACCGTCCTGCGTGCATCCGGCGGGGGAGCGCAATATCGAGGTTACCCTTGCGGCGCTTTCTTCGTGCGCCAGGGTTGCTGCCGAGCGCGACGACCGCGTGATGGTCGAGCATGTCGAGGCTCGCGTCCAAGGCCCCGACGATTCGCACGTCCGTTTTAAGGTCGAGGCTATCGCGCTTGACGATAAGGACGTGGCATCTCTGGCTACCGCGATGCAGCAGCGCATCGAAGAAGCCTGCGATACCATGCTCGGCGCGCCGGGTACGACCGCGCGCGTCCGTTTTTTGCCGTCCAAGACTACCGTCCAGACCGTGGAGGTTTCCGGTGAGTGATACCAATCAAGATAAGACCGCTCGTACGCCGCGCCTGACGATTGACCAGAGCGCCACGTCGGCGAGCGAACCTGTTGATTCCAAAGCAGAGGCAACCGAGTTACAAGACGCGGCAGCCGCGGATTTTGACGAGGCTATGGGTCTCATCAAGGGTACGGGCGCTGCCATCTGGAGCTATGCTGTGCGTCATCCCAACACCACGCTCGGCGCCGTCGCCGGCTTTATCCTCGCCGTGTTGGTGCTCACGTTGGGCCTGTGGGACACGCTCGTCATTGCATTCTTCGTGCTGATCGGCGCTGTGATCGGCCAAATTCGCGACGGCGAGAACGGGATCGTCAACTTCTTCGGCCGTCTGTTTAGCGGCCGCTAATATGTATTCGACTGTCGCATCCGCGGCAGGCATAAGGAGGAACCATGGCTTTTAATACGAAGGTCGATGTAGCCGATACCGAGCTCGAGGAGAACGAGGCGGTCGTCGCCGAAGCTGAGGATGTGACGCTCGAGGATGAGGCTCTTGTCGAGGCCGAGTCCGATGAGGATGAGGACGACGAGGAAGCGGACGAGTCCGAGGACTCGCTGACCTATTCCAACGGCGTGATCGAGAAGATCGTTGCCATGGCCACCCGCGAGGTTCCGCACGTTCTGGGCATGAAGGGTAACCTCATGCACTTTGTGCAGGAGCAGTTTGGTGCCGAGAATCTGACCAAGGGCGTGACGGTCGAGGTCACCGATGACAATCGCGTGGTCGTCAACATCTCGGTCATCATCGAGTACGGCGCCTATGCGCCTGCGATCTTTGACGACGTTAAGGCGCGCGTCACCGAGCGTCTTGCCGCGATGACCGGTCTTGAGGTGGCAGGCGTCAACCTGCGCATCGAGGATGTCATCACCCCCGAGGAGTACGAGCACCGCACCAGCCAGCACGAATAACCTTCCAAAAAGGGACAGGTTTCTTTTGGCAGGTTTTATCTGCGAAAACGTTAAACGGCCGACCGCGCAAGCAAAAGCGCGGCCGGCCGTTTCCGTACGCTCCCGATGTAGGCATACCGCTCGTCTAACTAAGGGTTGCAATCCCCACGTTCCGCGTTACTCTAATGGGCGCAATGTTTCCAAATTGTTAACGAGGGGTTGCCGTAATGGCCGACGAGCACGAAACAGAAAGCAAGGCATGGGCAATTGAGGCCGCTGCGGCAGAGGCGGCGTCGCGTGCTGCCGAGGAGGTGCATCGTCCTCCCGTAGTGCCGATGGAGCGCGTGGTCGATCGCGATGTTATCGAGCGGGGCGAGCGCGCTGGTCGCAAGCGCAGCCAGGAGCCGGGCTTTCCGCGCTTTTTTGCCGAGCTCAATTTGGGCCTGATCCTCACGGCCTTTGCCATCGTCGCGTTTAAAACCCCTAATCACTTTGCTTTTGGCGGCACCTCGGGCGTGTCGGTCATTCTGTCCACGCTGTTCCCGACCCTGCCCGTCGGCGTCTTTATGTGGATTATCAACGCGGTTCTCGTCGTTTTGGGCTTTATCTTTTTGGAGCGCAAGGCAATCCTGTGGAGTGTCTTTGCCTCGTTTGCGCTGTCCGCCTATGTTTCGCTGTTTGAGCTCTTTATTCCGACCGATGTCTCGATGACGGGCGATATGTGGCTCGACCTGTGCTTTGCCGTGATTCTGCCGGCGCTCGGCAGCGCCATCGTCTTTGATATTGGTGCCTCGACGGGCGGCACGGACATCCTCGCCATGATTCTCAAACGCCGCACGACGCTTGAGATCGGCCGTGCGCTGCTGCTGGTCGATATCGGCATCGTGACCATCGCGGCCTTCTTGTACGGCCCGCGCGTCGGTCTGTATTGCGTGCTCGGCCTGTTTGCCAAGACGCTTGTGGTCGACAAAGCCATCGAGAGCATCCACCTGCGCAAAGTCTGCACGGTCATTTGCTCCGAGCCCCTTAAGGTCGAGGAGTTTATCGTCAAGCATCTCAACCGTACGGCGACTATCAGCCGCGGCTACGGTGCTTTCTCGGGCAAGTGCGTGACGGTGATCATGAGCGTGCTAAGCCGTCGCGAGGCCGTGCAACTGCGCCGCTATGCGCGCGAAGTCGATCCGGGTGCCTTTATCACGATCGTCGACAGCTCCGAGATCGTCGGCAAGGGTTTCCGCGGAACGAACTAACGCGGTCGAGCTCATCAAACAATCGAATAGCGCCCTGCGCATTGCAAATGCGTCATGTTGGAGTATTTGTCCCCACATTGGGTGATAATGATGCCAAAGACATCGTTTGCGATCCAAGTGATTCGTTCAAGATACGAAGGGATGATTCTATGTTCTGCTCGCAGTGTGGCGCCCCCATGGGCGATAACGACAAGTTCTGCGGCACGTGTGGTGCCCCCAATGCCGGTGCCGCAGCCTCTGCCCCTCAGGGTCAGCCCCAGCAGTTTGTTCCGCAACCGCCCGTGGCGAATGCGTCCAAGGGCTGTGTGGCTCAGGCGTTTGAGGATATGACCAAGACTCCGGGCGTGCTGCAGCGCGTGTGCCAGATTGCCTTTTTACCGGCGCTGATTTGTGTTGTGTCGGTACTCGTGCTGTTTATTCCCGTTATTGGCGGCATTGCAGCTGCCATCGGCTTTTTGGCAGCTTGCATTGCGAGCGTGTGTGGTTCCGGCTTTGGTATTGAGTGGGGTCGCGATCTGTCGCTCAAGGTTGATGGCGGTATGGATCGTCCACTCATGCGTTCCACGTCGTTTGGCCTCGGAGTCTTTTCGAGCGTTATCTCGGTCGTGCTCGAGGTTATCGCTGCCATTCCCGTTATCGGTGTAGTGCTTTCGCTGGTGGAGAGCGTGGTAATTGGCGCCGCGGGCTCGTATTCGTATTACGGCTCCTATGCACTCGAGGCAGCGCTGTTTGGCTCGCTTGGCCTGCTTGTCCTGGCTATGATTGCCACGGCGGTCTTGGGGGTCTTCTTTAAGATGTTCGCCGACATTGCCGTGATGCACTTTGCGGTGACCGGTCGTGTCGAGAGCGCGTTTTCGCTCGACAAGGTCTGGGCGGCGTTTAAGCACAACAAGACCAAGCTGTTCTGCGCTTCGTTCCTTCCCGAGTTTTTGACGGGTCTGGTCGCCAACGTTGTCACATGGATCCTGACGTTCGTCTTTGGCACCATTGCCTCTGTCGGTATGTATAGCTACTACTACCGTCCTTCGGCTATTGAGGCGCTTGTTACCGGCGGTGGCATCACGCTCGTATTGTTCTTGGTGCTGACAGCGTTTGTCACGGTATTCCTTACGGTCTTTGGCAAGATGCTCAAGCATCGTGCCGTTGGCTATTGGGTAGCGCGTTATGCAGCTGAATGGGCTGATGAGGATAAGGATGACGTCCTGACCTTTGTGCTGCCGTTTGAGAAGAAGTCTGCTCCGGCTGGTTTTAGCATCGACGCAGCGCCCGTATCCGATTCCGCTGCGGCGCCTGCGCCCGAGCCCGAGCCCGAGCCCGCGCCCGAGCCCGTGCCCGTGCCTGAGCCTGAGCCTGAGCCCGCGCCCGTGCCTGAGCCCGACCCCGCGCCCATGTCGGAACCGGAGCCCGAGCCTGCGCCTGAGCCCGACCCCGCGCCAAGCTCCGACGAGGACCCGCAGGACGAGTAACCCTGCCACCTGCCATTTGGGGACGGGGTAGAAACGGTAGAAATAGCGCTTGACAAATAAGCGGGGGCGGACGTGCCGAAGCGTCCGCCCCCGCTTTGATATCGCGATGCGGCTATGACTGCGAGATGGTCGTGGATCGACTACTCGTCGTGCTTCTCCTCGCGGCGAGCGGCGGCACGTGCATCATGGATGCCCTTGATGGCGGCATGGCGCGCCGTGCGGGCATCATGGATAGCATCGCGAGCCTCGGCGGACGTGGCCTTGGCAGAGCGCAACTTGGCGGCCAAGTCGGGGTTGGTTTCGGCGACCGCGGTGATCGCGGGGCCGTCGAGCTCCTCTTGGGTGGGCTCGGCCAAAAAGTCGATGGCATACTGGGCGGCCACCATGGAGCCCTTTGCCAGCACAGTCTCGTCGATCTTGTAGAAGCAGGAATGTTGGGCGTACGTGGCGCCAATCTTGGGGTTGCGCGTACCTACAAAGGCGAGCACGCCCGGTACGCGGCGCAGGTACTCCGAAAAATCCTCGCCCGAAAGCGTGCCACGGTAATGGCCTTGACCGGTGGGGCCCAAGCACTTGATTACGGCCTGACGGCAGCGCTCGCTCGAGGCGGCGTCGTTTTCGACCTTGTAGTTGGCGATGGTGTAGTCGGTGAGCTCTGCCTCGGCGCCCAAGGCGGCCGCGGTATGCTCCACGATGCGGCGCATGAGCTCCGGCATTTCCTCGTGGGTCGAATCTCCGTAGGTGCGCACTGTGCCGGCGAGGTAGGCCGTGCCGGCGATAACGTTGCGCGCGGTGCCGCCGTGCAGCTCGCCGACGGTGATGACAGCCGGCTCGTAGGGGCTGATCTCGCGCGAAACGATGGTCTGCAGAGCGTTGACGATCTCGGCGGCAACCATAACGGCGTCGTGACCGCGCTGGGGCATGGCGCCGTGGCACGAGGTGCCGCGGACGTCGATGCGGAACCAGTCGGTATTGGCCATGCGCGGTCCGGGCTCGCAGCTCACGGTGCCGGCGTCGACCTCACTCCAGATGTGCGCGGCGTAGGCGCCATCGACGCCGTCGAGCACGCCCGTGCCGATCATGAGCTTGGCGCCCTGGCCGTTTTCCTCGCTGGGCTGGAAGACGATGCGGACTTCGCCGTGGATGTCGTCGGTCATATGGCGCAGGATTTGCAGCGTGCCGAGCATCATGGCGATGTGGCAGTCGTGGCCGCAGGCGTGCATGCAGCCCTCGTTGACGCTGGCAAACTCCTCGCCGGTCTGCTCGGTGACGGGCAGGGCGTCGATGTCGGCGCGCAGCAGGATGCGGCGGCGTGGCGTGCCGTCCTCGCGATAGGAGTCGGGCGCGGTGCCGCGAAGGGTTGCCACAAGGCCCGTCTTAAGGGGACGCTCGTAGGGGATATTCATGGCGTCGAGCTGGTTGGCGATGTCAGAAGTCGTGCGCTCCTCGGCAAGGCTCAGCTCCGGGTGCTTATGGAAGTGGCGGCGCTGCTTGATGATATAGGGTTCAAACTCGGTAGCGATATCTTTGATGGCTGCGGTGACGTCGTCAGCCGCGCGAGCCTCGGTCGCCGCCATAATCTGCTGTGCCTTGGTCTTCGTCATGGTCGATTTGCTCCTTGCTGGGTTGATCGCAAAATCGTACAGGCTCTCTCCAGTATGCCACCTGCCGCTAGGGCTGGTAAAGTTGCCGTTTGCCGCTTGGGGTTTTGTTGCAAGGGCGGGGGAGTACACTCGGGGGTGTTGAATTTCCTGCCAGAGATGGGGATGCCCATGCAACATATCGATCGGATTATCCGCTCCAAGAACGTCTTTACCGCGCAAGACGGCATCGATACTGCCCGCGAGCTGGCGATTGCCATCGCAGGCGACCGTATCGTCGCAGTCGGCAAGCCCGATGACGTGATCGCCGCCGCTCCCGCCGCCACGCCGGTTATCGACTACGGCGAGCAGTTTGTCTGCCCAGGTTTCCATGACGCTCATCTGCACTTCTTCCATACCTCGGTCGGCTCCTCGCCGTACATGCTCATGGATATGGGCACGTCCGAGACTGCGCTGGTGCAGCACGCGCTCGAGTTTTCCAAGGACCTGCCCGATGACGCTTGGGTTGTGACGCAGGGCTGGCGCGACTACCGTTGGGACCCGCCCGAGCATCCTACCAAGGCGTCGCTCGATGCGGCATTCCCCGATCGTCCCTGCGTTATGTATTCGGGCGACGGGCATACGCTTTGGCTCAACAGCCGCGCACTCGAGGCGCTCGGCGTCACACGCGACAGCGAGCCGCCAGCGGGCGGCAGCTACGACAAAGATGCAAATGGCGAGCTTACGGGTATCGCCCACGAGGCGGCTGCTATGCAGCTGCTGCCGCGCTGCCTGGAGTGGCTGGGCGAGGACCGCATCGCGAGCGCTTACGCCGACCAGATGAAGCGTATGGCCGAGCAAGGCATCACCTCAATCTGCGATATGTCGCTCATGCCCATGCCGGGCTGCGACTTTATTCGCGACGATGTTTACGACAAGCTGCAGGCCTCCGGCAAGCTGGGCATCCGCGCCCATCTGTTTCCCACGCTGCTGGATGACCAGTCGCGCTTGGAAGAACTCCAGACCCGCTACGCGAACAACGCGCTGCTCTCGGCACCAGGCTTTAAACAGTTCTTCGACGGCGTGTCGAGCGAGCATACCGCATACCTCACTGAGCCCTATACCAACCCGCGCTTCCCGGGCGACCAGGGCCGCCTGACGGTCCCTGTCGAGCGTATGCGCAAGTTGGTTTTGGCGGCAGCCGAGCGTGACCATACCGTGCGCATCCACGTTATCGGCGACGGTGCCATCCATGCCGCACTCGATATCTTTGAGGAGGCGGCAGAGCTCTACGGCTTGCCCCAGCACGGCCACAATACGCTTGAGCACCTGGAGAATCTGCTGCCTCAGGACATCGATCGTCTGCGCAAGCTCAACGTCATTGCCTCGAGCCAGCCTTGCCACATCACGCTCGACCCGGGTGGCCCGGAGCGCGACCTGGGCCTGGAACGCAGCCGCATCATGTGGCCGTTCGCAACTTATCAGCAGCGCGGTATCCGTCAAGCTTTCGGTACCGACAGCCCCATCACGGCCGTTACCAGCATGAACGTGCTCTACACGGCTATCACACGCCAAGATCCCCGCAGCCACTGGCCCGAGGGCGGCTGGCTGCCGAGCGAGCGTATCGACGCGGCAACGGCCCTGCGCAGCTACACGCTTGGCAGCGCGTACGCAGCGGGCGACGAGCAAAACCTCGGCAGCCTAGAGCCCGGCAAATACGCCGACCTGGTAGTCCTGGACCAAAACCCGCTCACCATCGACCCCCAAGAGCTGCAAGCCACCAAAGTCCAAGCCACCTACCTATCCGGCAACCTGATCTACGAGCGCTAAGTATTCATGTCTTACCGTTTAACGCGGCTCGGGCAACTTTTTTTGGGATGGCGCTCGAGCCGCGTTTGTTTGCAAATGGGGGAGGGTTCGTTAGGAGCGTCCCCGCCCTGCTTGATTTGGGCGCGGGGCGGAGGCGCCGCCGCCCCGCGCCCAATTTGGACAGCAGCAATGCTATCTCTAGGTGTTTTGCATACTTTCCATTACGAATTGCATAAAAAGGCTGGGATGTTCTTCCGGATCCTGATGTACCCCCGTCCGCGCCGTGCAAAAAACGGAGTATTCAGCACCGCGAGCTCTGCCTGTGCCGCTGCGGCTGAGTAACGTTGCAGAGATTGACGTCATTTTGTGCTCCGGTGCGGCGTGAGGCATGCCTTTCTGTCCTGACGGGGTTTGCCTGCCGACCAAAATCGCCGGCCGAAGGCGTCCTTGGGACCAATATGGTGTGTCCGGCACGTATGCAGCCGTCCTAGTCTGCTGAATACTCCCAAAAATGCACGGTGCTCCCCAGGGGACCCGTGCGCGCAGCGAAAACCATGCACATGTCGCTATCCGCATCGCCATTTTGCTGCACTGACTTTTCTGAATGCCGGGCCCGAATTAGTTAACCTGCCTCCCGTGTGGCTCCGGAGGGGCGGGGCATAAGGTTTATCGCGAGTTCCGCACGAGCCGAAGGCCACTTAATGTGGCCTTCGTGCGAGCAGGACTGCCCGAGCAGGAAACCTTATGCCCCGCCCCTCCGGAGCCACACGGGAGGCATCGCTAAGTTATCCCCCGGCATTCAGAAAATCTAAGTGCCAAAAAATAAGATTTTTTGACTCCGTGTTGTATAACCCGCCATTCGTGGGTACCATTCAACGCGTACGCAAACAAAAAGGGTTAATTCGCGCGGCATAACCGCGCGGCCCAAAAAGGAGGAAACAAGCATGTCGTCTTTGAAGCCGCTTGCAGATCGTGTTCTGGTCAAGCCCGACGAGGCCGAGCAGAAGACCGCTTCTGGTCTGTATATCGCCAGCAACGCTCAGGAGAAACCGCAGCGTGGCACCATCGTTGCCGTTGGCGCCGGCAAGGTCAACGACAAGGGTGAGCGCATCCCCATGGACGTCAAGGTTGGCGACGTTGTCATCTACGGTAAGTTCGGTGGCAACGAGGTCAAGGTCGACGGCGAGAAGTATCTGCTGATGCGCGCCGACGACATCTACGCCGTCGTCGAGGCCTAGTCTCGTCAGAATCTCTGATTCGTCTTTGAACGCGCCCGCCGCACAGGACTCGGAAGCGGCGACGCGAGTCACATTTCTTTTGGAGGATTACCTACCATGGCAAAGAACATTACGTTCAACACCGATGCCCGCGCTAAGCTTGCCAAGGGCGTCAACACTCTGGCCGATGCCGTTACCGTCACCATGGGCCCCAAGGGTCGCTACGTTGCGCTGCAGCGCACGTTCGGTGCTCCGACCATCACCAACGACGGCGTTTCCGTCGCCAAGGAGATTGAGCTCGAGGACAACATCGAGAACATGGGCGCCCAGCTGGTGAAGGAGGTCGCCACCAAGACCAACGACACCGTGGGTGACGGCACCACCACCGCAACCCTGCTCGCTCAGGCTATCGTCAACGACGGTCTGCGTAACGTCGCCGCCGGTGCCAACCCGCTGGCCATCCGTCGCGGCATCGACAAGGCTGTAAACGCCGCCGTCGCCGAGATGAAGAAGCAGGCCAAGCCGGTCGAGACCAAGGAGCAGATCGCTTCCGTCGGTACCATCTCTGCCGGTGACCCCGAGGTCGGTGAGAAGATCGCCGAGGCCATGGAGGTCGTGGGCAAGGACGGCGTCATCACCGTCGAGGATTCCCAGACGTTCGACATCACCATCGACACCGTCGAGGGCATGCAGTTCGACAAGGGCTATGTCTCCGCTTACTTCGTCACGGATAACGACCGCATGGAGGCCGTGATGAAGGATCCGTACATCCTCATCACCGACCAGAAGATCTCCAGCGTTCAGGACATTATGCCCGTTCTCGAGGCTGTCCAGCGCGCTGGCCGTGGCCTGCTCATCATCGCTGAGGACATCGACGGCGAGGCTCTGCCTACCCTGGTTCTCAACAAGATCCGTGGCGCCCTCAACGTCTGCGCCGTCAAGGCTCCGGGCTACGGCGATCGCCGCAAGCGTATCCTCGAGGACATCGCCGTCCTCACCGGTGGTCAGGTCGCTCTGGACGAGCTGGGCGTGAAGGTCGCTGACATCACTGCCGATATGCTCGGTACCGCTAAGTCCGTTACCATCTCCAAGGACAACACCGTCGTCGTCGGCGGCGCTGGCTCCAAGGAGGCCATCGACGCTCGTATCGCTCAGATCAAGGGTGAGATGGAGAACACCACCTCTGACTTCGACCGTGAGAAGCTCCAGGAGCGCCTGGCCAAGCTCTCCGGTGGCGTTGCCGTCATCAAGGTCGGCGCTGCTACCGAGTCCGAGCTCAAGGAGATCAAGCATCGCGTCGAGGATGCCCTTCAGGCTACCCGCGCTGCTGTCGAGGAGGGCATTGTCGCTGGCGGCGGCGTCGCCTTCATGGACGCTGCGCCTGCGCTCGACGCCGTTGAGCTTGACGACCCCGAGGAGAAGATCGGCGTCGACATCGTCAAGAAGGCTCTGACTGCTCCGGTTGCTACCATCGCCAAGAACGCTGGTTTTGAGGGCGCTGTCGTGGTCGACAAGGTTGCCGAGCTGCCCGCCGGCCAGGGTCTCAACTCTGCCAACGGCGAGTGGGGCGACATGATCGAGATGGGCGTCCTCGACCCCGTCAAGGTCAGCCGCGTCACCCTGCAGAACGCTGCTTCTGTCGCCAGCCTGATTCTCATCACCGAGGCTACCGTCTCCGATGTGCCCAAGAACACTCAGCTTGAGGACGCTATCGCTGCTGCCACCGCTGGTCAGCAGGGCGGCGGTATGTACTAAGGCCGACAAGGTCTAGAACTCCCACCGGGAATCCGGGGGCGTGACGGGGGCTTCTCTCCGGAACGTCCTCGGACATGCAAAGAGGCTCCGCATCGCGCTTCGCGCTGCGGAGCCTCTTTGCGTCCTGCGGAATGTTCCGGAGAGAAGCCCCCGTCACGCCCCCGGATTCCCTGCGTTTACGGCCTTGAGGTCGGCGTGGGCGGAGGACTTGGTTGTTGGGAATACGTGTCCCGGTCGCTGTTTCGCGGCTTTGCCGCGAAAGGCGCGCTACTTTGGGATGGGTGGGGAACGTGGTTGTTGTGGCAACTGATCCCCACCACAAATTACCCTCGGCATACTTGCGCGAACGATTGCTCGTGCTACACTTGCAAGTGCTGTTTCAGGGCGGGGTGGAATTCCCCACTGGCGGTAAATCGGGCGGTGCCAAAGGGGTGCCGCGGAGCAGGCGAGGCGTCTGCGACCGAGCCGATGAGTCCGCGACCCGAGCGTGTGTTGGTTCGCATGCCGGCTGAACTGGTGAGATTCCAGTACCAACGGTTAGAGTCCGGATGAAAGAGGCAGGTGATCTTATGTCTGAACAGTCGCAGCATATCCATTTTGAGAACACGAATAGGTGGAGCACCAAACAGCTCGTTACCATGGCGCTGATGTGCGCCTTGGGCGCCCTGTTTATGTATGTGCAGCTGCCCATCCTTCCTTCGGCGCCGTTTTTGACGTATGACCCGTCGCTGGTGCCGGCGATGGTGTGTGGATTTGCGTATGGCCCTGGCGCCGGCACTGCTGTTGCCGCTATGGCGATTGTTATCCATGCGCTTACCACGGGCGATTGGGTCGGCGCACTTATGAACCTGGTGGCTACGCTGGGCTACATTCTGCCCGCGGCTATCGTCTACCAGAAGATGCATACCTATAAGGGTGCCGTGATTGGCCTAGCGCTCGGCGTCATTGCCGCTACGGCGTTGTCTATGGTCGCAAACCTTACCATTGGTGTTTGGTTCTGGTATGGCTCGGTCGATGTGATCGCCCCGCTCATGATTCCTGCCGTGCTGCCGTTCAACCTCATCAAGACCGTGCTCAACTCGGTGTTGACGCTGGCGGTGTACAAGGCGGTCTCTAATCTCATTACGCCCAAGAAGGACCAGGTCAAAGGCCGCGCATGATTGAGTGTCGGGGCGTTTCCTTTAGCTATGACGGTGCCACACCGGCACTCGACGGCATCGATCTGAACATCGAGGATGGCGAGTTTTTCTGCATCCTCGGCGGAAACGGGTCGGGCAAGTCGACGTTCGCCAAGCATTTGAATGCGCTGCTGCAGCCCGATGCGGGCACGGTACGTATCAACGGTATGGATGCGTCCGATCCCGAGCTGGTCTACGACATTCGTTCGACCGCAGGCATGGTGTTCCAGAATCCCGACGACCAGCTGGTGGCAACGCTTGTCGAAGATGACGTTGCGTTCGGTCCCGAAAACCTTGGCGTTCCATCGGCGCAAATTGCGCAGCGCGTACGCGAGGCGCTGAAGGGCGTGGGCCTGGTGGGCTTTGAGCGCCACGAGACCCATGCGCTCTCGGGTGGCCAAAAGCAACGCGTGGCGCTTGCTGGCGTGCTTGCCATGGAACCGCGCGTGCTCATCTTGGATGAGGCTTCCTCGATGCTCGATCCGCGTGGACGCAAGGGCCTCATGAAGGCTTGCCGCGCGTTGCATGATCGTGGCATGACCATCGTGATGATTACGCACTTTATGGAAGAGGCCGCCGAGGCCGATCGTGTCGCGGTGTTTCGGGCGGGGCGCGTTGCCATGCTCGGTACGCCCGAGGAAATCTTGACGCGGGCGGACGAACTTGCGCAGCTCAACCTGGACATGCCGGAGTCGTGCCGTTTGGGCATGGCACTTCGTGCGAAGGGCGTACCCGTTTGCGCGCAGGTGCGCGAGGCGGATATGGTTGCCGAGGTTGCGCAGGCCTATACCGAGCGGAGCGGGGCAGGCACTGCGGGGCGGCCTTCCGCGTCCCAGTTGGAAATCGCTGACGGCACTGTTCCGGTAGACAACGAGGGCAACGCGTCGGAGCCCGTCATCGAGCTATCCCATGTTTCGTACAGTTATTCGCTCAGTCCGCGCGAGCGTCGCCGCTGGCATAAGCGCTCGGCCGTTGCGGGCAAATCGAGCAAACAGGCTCTCTGGGGAAACGACCCCAGCAGCCCGTGGGCGCTGCGCGATGTATCGCTGACGGTGCGTCGCGGCGAGTTCCTGGGCTTAGCAGGTCATACCGGTTCGGGTAAGTCGACGCTGGTCCAGCATCTCAACGGTTTGATTCGCCCCCAGGAGGGTTCCGTTTACGCGTTGGGGCTCGACCTGGCAAACAAGAAAGATGCCGCCGCGGTTAAGGCCAAGGTCGGCGTGGTGTTTCAATATCCCGAGCGTCAGCTGTTTGCCGAAACCGTGACGCAGGACGTGGCGTTTGGCCCGCACAACCTTGGCTTGTCGCAGGCCGAGGTCGCGCGCCGCGTTGAGTCATCGCTCGCGCGCGTGGGCCTCGACTTGGCCACGGTGGGCGACAAGAGTCCCTTTGAGCTTTCGGGTGGCCAACAGCGGCGCGTGGCGTTTGCCGGCGTGCTTGCCATGGAGCCCGAGGTCTTGGTACTCGATGAGCCCATGGCGGGGCTCGATCCGGCGGCGCGCAGTGATTTCCTGGAGCTCATCGATCGACTTCACCATGGGGGCCTGACCGTCGTCATGGTCTCACACAGTATGGATGACCTTGCCAATTGCTGCGATCGTATTGTCGTGATGAACGAGGGCGCGGTGTTTGCTGAGGGCACGCCCGCTCAGGTTTTTGCGCATGCGGATGAGCTTAAATCAATCGGCTTGGGTGTTCCCGCTGCCCAGCGCATGACGTTGGCGCTCGCGGAAGCGGGCGTGCCGCTGCGTCGCGGCGGGCTCTATACGGTTGAGTCGTTGGCCGACGAGTTGGCAGATTTGCCGATCGGTCGCTCAGGCGGTTCTTCTAACGTCTCGGACAAGGCCAAATCCGAAACGGTCGCGCGAGAGGAGGGTTGCTGATGGAGGCGTTTTCGTTTGGCAGCTACTATCCGAGCGATAGCGCGATCCATCGCCTGGATCCGCGCACCAAGCTGCTCCTGGGCTTTGTGTTTTTGATCACGACGCTGACCGTCGGCGGCTTCCGCGGATTAGCCCCTGTCGCAATTTTCGTTGTGCTGATCTATGTCGTGTCCCGGGTGCCGGCTCGTCGCGTTCTGTCGTCGATGGCGCCGCTGCTGGCAATCGTCGTCGTGGTCGCGGTGCTCAACTTGTTTACCGATCAGAGTGGGCGCATCCTGTGGCAGCTCGGCTTTCTGCGGATAAGCGAGGGCTCGCTGCATTCCGCCGCCTTTATGGCGTGCCGCCTGACCTTGATGATGGCCGGTATGAGCGCCATCACGCTCACCACACCGACGCTCGACCTCACCGCGGGCTTCGAGCGCCTGCTCGCGCCGTTTGCGCGTGTGGGGCTCCCTGCGCACGAGCTCGGCATGATCATGGGCATCGCGCTGCGCTTTATGCCGCAGTTTGCCACCGAGATGAAGCAGACGGCCGATGCGCAGGCAAGCCGTGGTGCACGCGTAACGGGTGGCCCGCTCGGCGGCGTGCGTATGCTCGGCAGTGTGGCGATTCCACTGTTCACGGGCGTGTTCCGTCATGCCGAGACGTTGTCTGCTGCCATGGATGCACGCTGCTATCACGGCGAACAGGGCCGCACGCGTCTGCATGCGCTTGCATTTGGCCGCGGCGATGCGTTGGCGGCGGTGGTGACAGCGCTGCTGCTCATCTGCGTCATCGTCATCAATCTTCAACTTGTTTAGGCGCGATTCGAGCGCAGGAAAGGGATTCCCATGACCGACAACGACCGCACGGCGCAGCTCGAGCGCGCCTGTTCGTATCTTAGGCGTATTCCGGCGTGGTATCTCGCCACGATCGACGTGACGGACGGACATCAGCCGCGCGTGAGGCCGTTCTCGTTTGCCATGGTCGATGATGACAAGCTGTGGTTTTGCACCTCGCGCGATAAGGATGTGTGGGCCGAGCTCAGCGCGAACCCCAAGTTCGAGCTTTCGGGCTGGAAGCCGGGGGAGTGCTGGATCGTATTGTCCGGCGAGGCCGCGCTCGAGGACGATGCGGTGGTGAGCGACCGCGTTCGCGAAGCAGGCTTTAAGCACATGGTGGGCATTGGCGAGAAGCATGAGAGCGCCAACGACGGTCGTCTTGCGTTTTTCTCGGTCCGCAATATCGCCGCCCGCTTCTGCGATATCGACGGCAGCGAAGAGCATCTGGAGCTCTAGCGCGTCTCAAATTAACTACCCGTTCCAAATTGGCTAGTGGCAGGAGGACGCATGGACGGATTGAATACGGTTTTGGAGTATCTGACGTCGGTGCCGGCGTGGTACTTGGCGACGAGCGTGGACGGGCAGCCACATGTACGTCCATTTTCGTTTGCTCAGATCCAGGATGGCAAGCTGTGGTTTGTAACAGCGCGCACCAAAGATGTGTGGCAAGAGCTGCTGCAAAACCAGCGCTTTGAGGCCACGAGTTGGTGGCCGGGCCATGGCTGGCTCATCTTGCGCGGGCGTGCCGGCTTGGATGACCGGGCTTTAGGCGAAATGCGCGAAGCCGGGTGGAAGCATCTAGAGCACCTGGGCGAGCACTATGAGGAGCCTAACGACCCCACGCTCGTCTTCTTTAGCGTCGAGGATCCCGAGGCTTTTATCTGCAATCACGACGAATGGGTGCCGGTCGAGCTCTAGCCAGCTGGCTCATCCTAACAACTTGGTTTTCGCATGGGCGGGCCCCGTATTGCCCGGCGCCGTTAGGAGCGCCGGTCAATACGGGGCCCGCTCCATTTGTCAATTCCTTCAAGCGAATGTGTCGGGAATGTTTCAATGCATGAATATGCAAGCCATTTACGTATTCATGCATCTTTTGGTGCTAAAGTTTCAACCCACTTCATAACGACCGCTGCGAAATGCGCATCGGTGCATAAATCGCAGACAAGGAGTCTGATATGTCTTTGAAGGTTGGAATCGTCGGCGCGGCTGGATATGCCGGAGCCGAGCTCATTCGCCTCGTCCTCGGTCATCCCGAGTTTGAACTTGCTGCCATTACGTCCAACGCCGATGCCGGCCAGCCGTTGTCTGCGGTGTACCCGAGCTTCACCGGCGTAAGCGATCTTGTCTTTACGACGCATGATGCCCCCGAGCTCAAGAACTGCGACGCGGTCTTTTTGGCCGTGCCGCACACGGCTGCCATGGCACAGGTGCCCGCGCTGCTTGCATCGGGCGTCTCCTGCTTTGATCTTTCGGCCGACTACCGTCTGAACGACGCGTCCGTTTTTGAGGCTTGGTATGCCGCCGAGCATACGAGCCCCGAGCTGCTCAAGACCCGTGCCTTCGGTCTGCCCGAGCTGTTCTGCCAGGACTTGGAGACCGCCGCATCCGACCATGCCGACGGCAAACCCGTGCTGGTCGCCTGCGCCGGTTGCTATCCCACCGCAACGAGCCTTGCCGCCGCGCCCGCCGTGCGCGCGGGCTGGGTGGCCGAGAACGGTCCCGTGATTGTCGATGCCATTAGCGGCGTGACGGGCGCCGGTAAGTCCTGCAACGCCCGCACCCATTTTTGCAGCGCCGACGAGAACTTGGAGGCCTACGGCGTGGGCAAGCATCGCCACACGCCCGAGATTGAGCAAATCCTTGGCCTGACCGATCGCGTCGTCTTTACCCCGCACCTGGCACCGCTCAAGCGCGGTCTGCTCTCCACGGTGACGCTGCCGCTCGCGCCGCAGGCTCTCGACACGCTGGCTCTTGAGGATGTCGTCGACCATTACAAGCAGTTCTACGCCGGTCGCACCTTTGTGCGCGTGCTCGATGCCGGCCAGCAGCCCAAGACGGCTTCGGTCGTCGGCACCAACGCTGCCCAGATTGGCCTCGCGCTCAACAAGCGCGCGGGCGTGCTGGTGGCGACGGGCGCCATCGACAATCTGTGCAAGGGCGCTGCGGGCCAAGCAGTCCAGTGCGCCAATATCGTCTTTGGCTTTGACGAGCGACGAGGCTTGCCTACAGTGGCGTGCCCGGTGTAGCACATTCGATTGTTAACGATTTGGTAGTCGGGCATCGAATGGGGCGCCACTCTTAAGCTGGTCTCATGATCACGACTGGCATGGCGCACCAACCGATGTCCGTTTTTTTGTTTGACATAAGGAGTCATAAAGACGATGGATACCGAGCTGTTTGATATCAAGATTCGCGCCGTCGAGGGTGGCGTTACGGCTGCGGCTGGTTTTAAAGCTGCAGGCATCCACGCTGGGTTCCGCAAGAACCCCGAGCGTCTGGATTACGCGCTCGTCGTGCCCGATAAACCCTGTCCCGGTGCCGGCGTGTTTACCACCAATCGCTTTTGCGCGGCGCCCGTGCAGGTGAGCCGTGCCAACCTGGGCGGTGCCGACAAGGGCTACGGTATCATCGCCGGTGTTTCGGTCAACTCTGGCAATGCCAACGCCGCCACGGGTGAGACCGGCCTTGCCTGCGCGCGCGAGACGTGCAGCATCGCATCGCAGGTCATCGGCTGCGAGCCCCAGCAGATTCTGGTTGCCTCCACGGGTGTGATTGGCCAGATTCTGCCGATCGACACGTTTGAGACCGCCATTCCTGCTGCCTACGAGGCGCTCTCCGCCCACGGTGGCGCCGATGCCGCTCGCGCCATCATGACGACCGACACGCACTCCAAGGAGTACGCCGTATCCTACGTCAGTGAGGCTGCGGGTCATGCGGGCAATGTCTATACGGTAGGCGGAATGTGCAAGGGCTCGGGCATGATCATGCCCAATATGGCCACCATGATCGCAGTTATCACCACCGATGCCCCCGTCGAGCCTGCGGCACTTCATGCCCTGCTGCTCTCGACCGTCAAGCAGACCTTTAACAAGGTAACGGTCGATTCCGACACCTCGACCAACGACACCTGCATCATGCTTGCCTCCGGCGCCGCTGCCGCAGATGCCGAGCCTATCGTCGAGGGCTCCGATGCCTTTGACGAGTTGGCATTTGCCGTGCACGAGGTGTGCGAGAGCCTGGCGCGCAATATCGCCGCCGATGGTGAGGGCGCATCCAAGCTTGTTACGGTCAACGTTACCGGCGCCGCCAACGACGAGGAGGCCGATATCGCCGCCCGTGCCGTTGCTAACTCGCCGCTCGTTAAGACCTGCATCGCCGGCCACGACTGCAACTGGGGCCGCGTTGCTATGGCGCTTGGCAAGTGCGGCGTGAAGTTTAATCAGGAAGACGTTTCCATCGACATGATGGGCATGCCTGTCTGTCGCGATGGTCTGACTGTTCCCTTTGACGAGGACGAGGCTCTACGACGTTTCGAGGCGCCCGAGATCGTGATCTCGGCCGACCTGGGCGCAGGCGACGCGGCAACGACCGTGTGGACCTGCGACCTCACGCATGAGTACATCTCCATTAACGGCGACTACCGTTCCTAGATTCCAGGCACGCTGCGCATCTTGCCGCGATTGCGGACAGCGGAGTACGGCGCGATAACGATACGAAAGACGAGGCAGATTATGAAATTCGCACGCGATTGTCGTTCGAACGAATCCAACGAAGCAACCGCGCAGCTGCTGTTCGAAGCGCTGCCGTGGATTAAGAACCTGACCGGTAAGACGGTTGTTATCAAATATGGCGGAGCCGCCATGGTTGATGAGCAGCTGCGCCGCGACGTGATGAGCGACATCGTGCTGCTCAAGATCATCGGCATGCGCCCTGTTATCGTGCACGGTGGCGGCAAGGCCATCAACGAGGCGCTGAGCCACTACGACATCCCCGTCGAGTTTAAGAACGGCCAGCGCGTGACCACGCCGGCGACTATGGATATCGTGCGCGAGGTGCTGGGCGGCAAGGTTAACCAGGAGCTGGTTGCCGCCATCAACCACCACGGCAACCTGGCCGTGGGCGTGTCGGGCAGCGATGCTGGCACGCTCATCGCCGAGCCGCTCGACCCCGAGCTCGGTCGCGTGGGCAAAGTGACGCACGTTAACACCGACTATATCGAGTGCTTACTCGATAGCGAGTACATCCCCGTTATCGCTACCGTCGCGGCGGGGGAGGACGGCGGTTTCTTCAACATCAACGCCGATACCGCCGCCGGTGCCGTTGCGGCAGCGCTCCACGCGCACAAGGCGATCTTTTTGACCGACGTCGACGGCCTGTACAAGGACTTTAGCGATAAAGACTCACTCATCTCCAACCTAACACTCGACGAGGTTAACGAAATGCTCTACGGCGGCGAGGTCGATAAGGGCATGATTCCCAAGCTGCGCGCGGCCGTCGATGCGCTTGCCGGCGGCGTATTTCGCGCTCACATCATCAACGGCACCACGCCGCATTCGCTGCTGCTGGAGCTGCTGACCGATGCCGGCGTCGGCACCGTGATCCATTCCACCGAGACGGCTTACGAGTTCGATACGCATCCGCATCCGCTTTCGACGTTTGCTGCGCGTCTGACCGAGAACCTCGACGAGGTCGAGAAGCTTCAGACGGTCTAACTGACCCGCAGCCGCCCCATTTCTGCACCCATAGGCCTGCGCCGTCCGGCGCTCAACGAAAGGCATCCCATGTCACTTGCAGCTCAGCAATCGCTTGAATCCCATTACGTTATGCATACCTTTGGCCGCTCTCCGGTCGAGTTTGTCGAGGGTCACGGCATGAAGCTCACCGGCGACGATGGTCGTGAGTACCTCGACTTTCTTGCCGGCATCGGCGTGTGCAGCCTAGGTCATGGCGACCCGGCTGTGCTCTCGGCGCTCGAGGCACAGACCAAAAAGCTCATGCATGTCTCCAATTACTTCTACATCGAGCAGCGTGGACAGGTCGCGGCGCTGCTGTCCAAGCTTGCCAACGACGACTTAGATGGTGCACGCGTGCTTGCCGATGCCATTGCCGCCGGCGATGAGACCACGGCAGCTGCTCTTGGTGCCCCGGCTGCGGATGAGCGGGTTTGGGAGACCTTCTTTGCCAACTCCGGCGCCGAGGCCAATGAGGGCTCGATGAAGCTTGCGCGCCTGTACGCCAAGCGTGCCGGTAACGGCGGCAACACTATCGTGTGCATGCGCGGCGGCTTCCACGGCCGTACGCTCGAGACCATTGCCGCCACCATGCAGGATTGGCTGCAGGATAGTTTCCGCCCGCTGCCGGGTGGCTTTGTGGCCTGTACGCCCAACGATATCGATGAACTGCGTGCGATCTTTAAGCAGCTGGGGAGCGAAATATGTGCCGTGATGCTCGAGCCGATCCAGGGTGAGAGTGGCGTGCACCCCATGACCGAGGAGTTTATGGCGGCAGCGCGCGACCTGGCACACGAAGTGGGCGCCGTGCTTATAGCCGACGAGGTCCAGTGCGGCATCTTCCGCTCCGGCAAGCCGTTTGCATTCCAAACCTATGGCGTGGAACCCGACATCATGAGCCTTGCCAAGGGCATTGCCGATGGCGTGCCCATGGGTGCCGTCGTAGCAAAGAAGGAGATTGCCGACGTGTTTAAGCCGGGCGACCACGGCTCGACCTTTGGCGGTAGCTGCTTGGCTGTCGCGGCGTGCGCCGCGACGCTCTCCGCGCTCGTGCGCGGCGATTATGCCGACCATGCTGCCAAGGTAGGCGCCTATATGGAGGCAAAGCTCGCCAAGCTGCCGAACGTGACCGAGGTGCGTGGCCGCGGCTTGATGCTCGGCTGTGATTTGGATGATGCCGCGGGCGACGCGCATGATATTGTTGCCCGCGCGCTGGCCGCCGGTGCCGTGATTAACGCTACGGGTGCCCATACGCTGCGTTTCCTGCCGCCGCTCGTCTGCGAGGAATCCGACGTGGACAGTCTGATCGAGATTCTGTCGGGTGTCTTGGGCTAACGCGGCGCAATAACTCAATTTGAACCGGGTTCCGGACTGTGGACGTGCCATATGCGGCACGATTCAGCGGTCTGGAGCCCGTTTTGCCTTAGATTTGCTAAGGCGGGGAGACCTGCTGGTCAAAAAACATCAAATATGAGTACTGTTACCAGCTGAATCTCATATGAAACCGACTATCTAGGATTAGTTAGACCACACATGTTCAGTTATGTTAATGGGGAAACAGCTAGCAAAGGCTTCAAATCGCTGATTCAGGGCTAGATTTACCCAGCGAAACCCAAAAATCGCTGCTACAAAATTAGTAACAGTACTCATTTTTGCCATTTTCTGGCCACGGCCTTTGTGACAGTCGTGCTGGCGGGTTCGAATCCCATGAAATGGGCCCAAAAAAGAAAGGCTCCCATTGCTGGGAGCCTATCAAATCGGTGGTGGGCGATGAGGGATGTCGCGTGCGGCTGACGCCGCCCGCTCTCGCTTCGTCGCTCCGCTTCTCGCGTGCTGCGCTGGAAAACGCTTCGCGTTTCCTCAGCTCCGCACCCTTGCGGGTT
>UQOQ01000001.1:0-289872 GCA_900542715.1 uncultured Collinsella sp. | reverse complement strand
CGATGGCTCTTGGCAGCAGGCGCCACGGCAGCAGGCGCGGGAACCGCCGGCCTCGGTCTGCACATCAAACGCAGCCAGAAACGAAACACGGACAGGCCGCACTAAATTAGCTAAGGAGACCCCATGGCATCGAAGAACCTTTTGCCCGTCGTCGCACTCTGCGGCGCGCTCGCAACCGGAACGCCTGTCGCCGCTTGGGCGACTCCCGTCATGGCAGGCTCCTTACCAGCAGCCCTAAGCTCCGCACCAAATCCGTCGAGCGCCATTGCGTGCAAGCGTTTTTCGTTCGCACAGGCCGCAATCTCAACCTCGGGATGCCTTCGTCGTAATACGGACGGCTCGATAGTCGTGGATACCAAGCTTTCGAACAAGGCAAACGGCTCCCAGGCGGGGTGCGCCGTCTGCACGTGGCGCTCGGTTGTGCTCGATGCAGATGGCGATCCATGCAATTTAGAGCTGCGCATCGGCATCGCTTCGGTCGATGACTCGGCGAACGGAGCGAAGGTCGCCTTCGACGGTGCGTTTTTCGAGAAAGGAGGTGGTATATGTCTGGGCTGCGCCGCCGCGAATGCAGACGATGTGCAGCCCACCCTCTCATTCACGGCATCGCTGCGGCTGACCAAGGCGGGCACCGATGCCGTCGCGGCGGGAGAAGCATCCCTGCTGTTCTACGCCGCCAGCACCGAAGACACAGACATTCATTTCGAGAAGCCGGCCGGATCGCTCAGCCTTACGCGCGGGACGGAGGCAGGCCCTATTGCGATCGATACCCACACGCTAGGCAGGCAACGCATTCTTGCCGACCCGGCGCTTCTCGAGATGGAGTGGAACGGATCCGGAGCCGTCGGGATTGTCCCCTCCGCGCTTGACGCCAAGACGCTCCCCTCAAACGACGAACCCATCAACGCAACCATACAAGAAGAGAGCACGGACAAAGAAGCAGGTGCGGGCGACACGCCGTCGCCGACAAACAGCGTCCCAGCTTCTTTCGAAGCACCGAATGAGCCCGCTACCGGTCCAAACGATCCCGAGCTCGCGGACAGTCTGGGGCTTGCTGATCCTCAGGAGATCGATGAAGGTAACTGCTGCGTGCTTGCCGCCCTCGACCACACAGAGGTCATCGATGCTGCAAACATCGAAGTTGCCGCCGCCAATCAGCCCGTCCGCAAGTCGGCCATCATCGCATTTCCCGAATCCATCGAAGTCGTCTTTTTGCCATCGGGCGAGGTCGTGGCCCCAACACTGCTCACCTTGTTGGGCGCCAAGAATACTCGAAACGAAATTAAAAAGGTCACGGTTGTCGACCCTGCAACCACCGCTAAACTGCGTCTATACGCCGTTGCCCCAGACGGAGGCAAGACCTTGGAATTCGATGGCGACACACTTCTAGCCTGGCGACGTCTGGACATTATGCAAGACGTCTCGTATCAGATCGAACTCGAAGGGTTTGATCGTGCCCGCGATGCCAATATCATCGCCGCGGCTATTGAATCCCCGCAGCGGCTTATGACACTGCGCTTTGACTACTACCCCTATGTCCCGACAACCACCTGAGGCTTAAATGCTGCGCATCATTCCTAATACCACTTATATAACGTATTAGATGAGTCGCGATGTGCCTCGCATTTCGTTCTGCTACGATTGCCACGTTGGCATCAATACAGGAGGGCTCATGCCGGGCTTGGGAACAATCATCAACGTTGCGCTTTTAGTTGCGGGCGGTCTTTTGGGATTAGCGGGCGGCCGCTTCATTACACCGCGCATCCAAGACACGCTCATGAAAGCATCGGGGCTGTGCGTCCTGTTTATCGGCCTGGGCGGCACCATGCAAAAGATGCTCATCATCGATGGAAAGGCGCTAGCGACCACCGGTACCACCATGCTCATCGTCTCATTTGCGCTCGGTTCGCTCATCGGCGAGGCCATCAACTTGGAGGCCTCCATCGAGAACCTTGGCGAATGGCTCAAGCGCAAGACTGGCAGTGAGGGCGATAACGAGTTCACCAACGCTTTTGTCTCGACTTCACTCACCGTGTGCATCGGCGCCATGGCCATTGTGGGATCGATCCAGGACGGCCTGCTCGGCGACTGGTCAACGCTTGCCCTCAAGGGCGCACTGGACTGCATCATCGTCTGCACCATGACGGCCTCGCTTGGCCGCGGCTGCATCTTCTCCGCCCTGCCCATCGCCGTGTTCCAGGGGACGATCACGTTGTTTGCCGGCGCGCTCTCCCCCATCATGACCACAGCAGCCCTCAACAGCCTTTCGCTCGTAGGCTCCATGCTCATCTTCTGCGTCGGCGTCAACCTCATCCGTCCTCAGACCTTCCGCACGGCCAATATGCTTCCCTCCGTCGTCATCGCCGTCATATACGCCCTCCTGTTCTAAATCTATCAACGCAGCGGTATCTCGAACATCTGTTTGATGCTGTGCTATGATATGAGGTCACCGTAGCTGCGTTCGAGAGGAGGAGCGGTGGCCGACCAGGACATCAAGATGCTCATCGAGCGCATTATGGCCGAGGCCCGGACCCATCAGTCCGCCCGCTTCTCAAACGAAACCTACGCAGACGAGCCGATTCTCAAAACCGGCCGACAGATGCAGAATTTCCTCCCCGACCAGTACCGTAAAATGCGCGAGATATCGCGCTGGCAGGATGACCCCAAGGGCGGTGCGGGCCGCTGGCTTTCGGAAGCCGAGCTTTTTTACCGCCAGGGCCTGCTGATGGCCGGCTTTGAGGACGACTGTCCCTACAACGGCACCTTTAAGTCGTACTTTCCCACCTACAACGCCATGAGCGACCGGCAACTGCGCGGCTACTTTACCTGGCGTGCCCAAGTGCGCCGCGGAACCGTCGAGGAAACGTCTACGTCCTTTGCCTTTCTGTATCTCTATGAGCTGATCTGCGGCATTGGCGTAGATAATCCACTCGATGGTTTTAACAAGATCAAGGCTTTTTGGGATGTCTATCGCGCCTTCGAGCCCGGCATCGACCGGTTTGCGCGCGTGTGGCTGCAAGATTACGCCGTGTTCCACGGGCTCGACCCCAAGCTGCTTCGCGACTCTAAAACCGTCATGTTCGATAACGCCCTTATCGAACTGCGGCGCGCGGCACGAGACCTTGTACCGGCACCGTCCGGCCAGACCCCTAAGCGTCGCAAAACCTCCGAGCCCACGCTCCCCCTTCCGCCCGATGAGGTGCGCGAGGAGCGACTCATGGCCGCCATCAACGCCCTCTCCACGTACAACCTAAGTAGCTCGCGGCTCGACCGCAGCCACCACCGCGATCTGCGCCACGTGGCGTGCGCCGTGTATGTCCGCATGGCGCGCTACTATGACACGCACCGAAAGACCGGCATCGTGGCAAGTTTATTTGGGGAGGAGACGGCAATGCCCTACACCATGTTTGCCTCGGCCGTATTCTTTGCGCCCGAGCGCCACGAGGACTGCGAATACCGTCTGGACCCCATCCATATCTACCGTTGCCAAAACGGCTTTTGGGAATGCATACGTATCCACGGTAGTAGGCAAAAGAGCAGCAAGCTCGGTGAAATGATGCGCGCCTGCGACCAACGCCTGCGCCTGGCGCTGGACCCTGCCCATCCCCTTAAGGAAGAAAAGGTCCCCAAATATCTGGCCAAGATTATCGATGACGAGATTGTGGCATGGCTTTCGTGGGACGCCGCACACCAGCCCGTCAAGATCGATATCGATCTGAGTCAGCTGGGGCATATTCGGAGCGCCGCCGCACAAACGCGCGAGGCGCTTTTGATTGACGAGGAACGCGAGGACGGCGCGTCCGCAGAAGCCGAGGCAGCGGACTCAGGGCAACCGGAAGCCGAGCCCGTAGCCGACGCGATGGTCGAGGCGGTCGCGGCGGCTGCAGGGCAGGACGAGTCCGACGAGCCGACCATATCCACCGAACAGTTTGGTGTCGTGGCACCGCTTCTCGCGCCGACGCCCGCGTTCGCAGCTGCTACGCCCGCTGACGCCACAAACGAACTCGCGCCCGCCGCAAACGCCTATCTCCGCGCTCTGCTCGAGCACAACGCAGTACAGGCGGAATCGGCGGTAGTGCAATCGGAGCAGAGCGAGGACATGCTCGTCGATACCATCAACGAGGCGCTCTTTGACCTGGTGGGCGACACCGTAATTGAATTTAGCGCAGCAGGGCCGCAGATTATCGAGGACTACGAAGCAGACGTGAGAGGATACCTAGACCATGAGTGATACCGCATCCGCAGCACCTCGCGTGCCCAAGCGCGTCGCTGCCGTCATTCTCAACTCGCTCAAGGGCGGCGTGGTCCCGCGCATCGGCCTTCCTTACATCACCGTAGGGCGCGAGGTCGAGATCCGCGCCCTGCTCACCGATCTGAGTCTCATCGCCGACGGTGGCGCGAGCTTCCGCTTTCTGGTCGGTCGTTACGGCGCCGGCAAGAGCTTTTTGCTCCAGACTATCCGCACGCACGCCATGGGCGAGGGGTTCGTCGTCGCTGATGCCGACCTGTCGCCCGAGCGCCGCCTGCAGGGCGGTCAGGGACAGGGCCTTGCCACCTACCGCGAGCTCATCCGCAATATATCGACCAAGACGCGCCCCGAGGGCGGTGCGCTCAACCTTATTCTGGATCGCTGGGTCGCCTCGTGTGCCGACGTCGACGAGTCGGTCGTCAATGCCCAACTGGCCCCGCTCGAGGAGATGGTCCACGGCTTCGACTTCACCCGCATGCTCCGCCGCTATCGCATGGCCGCATCCGGGGGCGACGAAGAGACCATGAGCCGCGTGACCAAATGGATTCGCGGCGAATACCGCACCAAGAGCGAGGCACGCGCCGAGCTGGGCTCCTCGACCATCATCAGCGATGACGACTGGTACGACTACGTTAAGCTCATTGCGCGCTTTTTGGTTTGCAGTGGCTACAAGGGCATGCTGGTGCTCATCGACGAGCTCGTGAATCTGTATAAGATTCCCAACGCCATCACGCGCCAATACAACTACGAGAAGATCCTGACTATGTACAACGACACGCTCCAGGGCAAGGCGCAGTACCTGGGCATGATCATGGGCGGCACGCCAACCTCCATCGAAGACCGCCGCCGCGGCGTGTTCTCCTACGAGGCCCTGCGCAGCCGACTCGCTCAGGGCCGCTTTGCGCGCGAAGACCTTAAGGACATGCTCGCGCCCATCATCCGCCTGCAGCCACTCACCTACGAGGAGCTACTGGTGCTCATCGAAAAACTCATGCAGATCCATGCCGGCTACTTTGGCTGGACGCCCACGCTTGCCGAAAACGACTTGGTGGACTTTCTCAAGATTGAGTTCGGCCGCGTGGGAACCGATACGCACTTGACGCCGCGTGAGGTTATCCGTGACTTTATCGAGCTGCTCGATATCCTGTGTCAGAACCCCGATGCAAATGTGGCCGAGCTGCTGCAAAGCGTCGGCGGCGACGCGCTGGCGCCGGCAGCCGCAACAGGCGACACCGGCACCGCAGGCGGCGACCGCAACTTCGCCGAGTTCACCATCTAACCTACCAAAAAGGGACAGGTTTATTTTGGCAGGTTTTATCTGGGCAAACGTTGAAGCAGTAATGCAGCAAGCCGTTGCCAGCCGCGTTGAGAGATTCGTTGTTGAAAGGAGGCCCCGTGAACGCCTTTGACCGCTACGCCCCGTTTATCCAAGACTTCATCTACTCCCACGATTGGGAGAGCCTACGCTCTATCCAGGTTGCAGCAGCTGATGCCATCTTTAACACGCAAGATAATGTGCTCCTGACGGCATCCACGGCTTCCGGCAAAACCGAGGCAGCCTTCTTTCCCATCCTGACCGAGTTTTGGGAGAACCCGCCCGCAAGCGTGGGCGCCCTCTACATTGGCCCCCTCAAGGCGCTCATCAACGACCAATTCGTCCGCCTCAACGACCTGTGCGAAGAAGCCGATATCCCCGTCTGGCACTGGCATGGCGATGTCTCGCAATCACACAAGGCCAAACTCATCAAAAAACCGAGCGGCATCCTACAGATTACGCCCGAGTCGCTCGAGGCGCTCCTGATCCATAAGCACATGGCGATCCCGCGCATGTTTTGCGACCTGCGCTATGTGGTTATCGACGAAGTCCATTCGCTCATGCGCGGCGACCGCGGCGGGCAGACGCTCTGTCTTATCGAGCGCCTCTCGCGCATGGCAGGCGTGCAGCCCCGCCGCATTGGCCTTTCGGCCACCATCGGCGACCCCGAGCGCACGGGCGCCTTTCTCTCGCAGGGAACGGGGCGCGACTGCGTTATCCCCCGCTTTGAGGAACCGCACCGCGTGTGGCGCATCTCCATGGAGCACTTCTACAACTCGGGCCCCCAGGCTCAGCAACGAGGATTCGTAGGCACAGGTCCACAAGAAGCCGAGGTGCTTGCTTGCGAGCGTATTGAGACGGCGGCGCCCGCGGCGCTGCCCGCATCCGGACAAGACATGTGCCACAGCGGACAGCTTACACAGGAAGAACACCGTCAACGTCGTGAGCAGGCGCGGGGCAAGGCCGCTCCCAAAGACCGTCGCACTTCCTCGGCCCCCGAGGGCGAAGTCGACATCCCACGAGCGACCGAGCAGGCGCTTCTCAACCCCACCGACACGGCGCCCGACAACGCCGACCCCGGCATGGGCTATATCTTTGAGCATACGCGCGGCCGCAAATGCCTGGTCTTTGCCAACTCGCGCGAGGAGGCAGAGGCCGTGTGCTCCATGCTGCGCAGCTACTGCGAGAGCCGGCACGAGCCCGACCGTTTTCTCATCCATCACGGCAATCTTTCGGCATCGCTACGCGAGACGGCCGAGGAGCTCATGCGCGACGAGGAGCAGACGCAGACAACCGTCACCACCTCTACGTTGGAGCTCGGTATCGATATCGGCCGCCTGGAGCGCGCCTTCCAGATTGACGCGCCGTTTACCGTTAGCTCCTTTTTGCAGCGCATGGGGCGCACGGGCCGTCGCGATCTTCCGCCCGAGATGTGGTTTGTCATGCGCGAGGAAGAGCCCGAGCCGCGCACGATGATGCCCGAAACCATTCCCTGGAAGCTCCTGCAGGGTATCGCGCTCGTACAACTCTATCGCGAGGAAAAGTGGGTCGAGCCACCCAAGCTCGATCGTCTCCCCTACAGCCTGCTCTATCACCAGACTATGTCGACCCTCACCAGCACCGGCGAGCTCACGCCGGCCGAACTTGCCCAGCGCGTGCTCACGCTCAGCTATTTCCACCGTGTCTCGGCAGACGATTACCGCGTGCTGCTACGTCACCTCATTAAGATCGACCATATCCAGGTCACCGAAGGTGGCGGGCTCATCGTGGGTCTCGCGGGCGAGCGCATCATCAACAACTTTAAGTTCTACGCCGTGTTCCAGGAAAACGAGGAGTTTACCGTCCGGAGCGAATCGGCCGAGCTGGGCACGATCGTTAATCCGCCCCCGCCCGGTGAGCGCATCGCCATCGCCGGACACTGTTGGATTGTCGAGGAAGTGGACTGGAAGCGCCACACTGTCTTTGCCACGCAGGTCAAGGGCCGGGTGCCGGCCTACTTTGGCGACTGCCCCGGCGACATTAACACGCATGTGCTCGAGCGCATGCGCAAGGCGCTCAACGAGCACGCGACATATCCGTACCTTATGGGTAACGCACGGGCCCGCTTGGCGCAGGCTCGTCATACCGCCGAGATTTCGGGGGCGGGAACCAAGCCGCTCATTAACCTGGGCGGCGATACCTGGGTGCTCTTCCCCTGGCTGGGCAGCTACGCCTTTTTGGCGCTCGAGCGCATGCTCAAGATTAAATGTGCCGCGGAGCTGGGCCTTCGCGGGCTCGATCCGTCACGCCCGTACTTTATGCAGTTTAAGATGAAGGCCGACGAGGAGACGTTCTTTGAGGTGCTCGCCGCCGAGGCCGAAAAGGACTTCGATCCCATCGAGCTCGTCTATCCTGGCGAGGTGCCTTACTTTGACCGCTACGACGAGTTTGTTCCCGAAGAGCTCGTGCGCAAGGGCTTTGCCGAAGGCGTGCTCGACATCGAGGGTATGAAGCAGCGCGTTCTCGGCTGGCGCGACCACGCCTAAGACCAGTCTTTTTTGGGACGGGGAGACTTACTTGTCGTGAAGGACGGTGCCGAGGAAGTCGGTGTCGAAGGGCACGGCTTCGGCAAAGGCGTAGTCGCCGTCGCTGGCGATGAGCAGGTAGTTCTCCTCGCCGCCGAACTCCGTATCGCCACAAGGCGCCACCCAAGCGCGGTTGAACACCTCAAGTGCCGTGGCAACGCAATCGCGCAGGAACGTCACATCGCTCCCCTCGTTTGCGCTCACGATATTGGCAACGTAGATGCCGCCGGCATTCAGGCTGCCCCGCACCAGGCGCAGCGCCTCAACGGTCGCCAGCTCGCGCACAGGCTCGGCACCGCCAAAGCAGTCGCTCACAACGACGTCGTAGCGACGATGGCCCACGCTCGTCACACCCAGATACGAGCGAGCCTCGGCGGTAATCACCCGCAGGCGATCGCCCACCGTGTGCTCCAGTTCATCCAGATAGAACCAACGGCGCGCCAAGCGCGTTATCTCTCCGTCATACTCGATGACGTCCATACGCAAGCCCTCATGCGACAACAGTGCAAACTTGGGATAGGAAAACCCACCGCCGCCGAGCATAAGCATGCGGTCGATGCCGTGACCATAAGCGTCGCGCATTGCATCCTCGGCCTCAAACACATCGTCAAATGCACGATAGTACGCAAAGGCCGGCTCCGCCCAACGATCGCCAACATAGCTCGCGCTTTGGTAGACGCCGCCCTGCACGAGCACACGGACCTCGTCACCGCCCTCATTGTGCATGCGCTTCACCCGCGCCAGCCCGTTGCGGGTCCTCGCGACCTGCAAACAGGCAGCGCGAACAGCGACGGCGGCCGCACCAAGCGCCGCGGCTCCCAGGGCAACGCCGGCAACGACGCCGGCAGAAACACTTGGCTTGTTCATCTAGAGCTCCTTCTGCAGATAGAGTCCATGGTCATAAAACCCAAGATGGCGATAGTACTCGCGCGTACCAATCGCGCTGATCACGTTGATGTGCGTATAACCGGCATCCCGAGCTATCTGGCACGCACGCTCCACGAGCAAACGTCCCAATCCATGGTGCTGCGCCGCCTGACCCTGGTCGCCCACGCGCGCCGCCATACCGTACACGTGCACCTCGCGAATCATCGCCTCGTCCGGCGTCGTCGGCAGCTCGTCCACATGCGCGGCAACAAAAGCGCGATCGGGCAGCGACAACCGCAAAAAGCCCGCGATCTTGCCCCGCGGCGTCACCCATTGCAAAAAGTGCTCGTAAGTCACCGGCGTCTCGTACGCCACTTCCTCATCAAGGGTCAACTCGTCCAGGTCGGCACCCGCCGTGCTGATCTCGCGATAGCGAATCTCACGCACCGTCGCACCGTCACCCCGAGCAGCCAGGCGGTTCTCGACGAGCTGACGTAGGTTGGGCTTCTTGTTGCCCACCATGATGTCGTCGGAGCTAAAGTCGCGAATCATACGGCTGATGCGGCAGAACGCCGGCGTCACCACGATGTCGTCGGCCAGCACATCGAGCAGCTCTTCCTCGGTATAGGGGCGCCACTCGCCACGCTCATAGCAGCCCACCAGACGCGAGCCCTCGATGAGCGCACACGGGTAAACCTTGACCTCGTCGGGCATAAAGGCCCCTTCGGTCATAAAGCGCTCGTAGTCGCGCTTGTCCCCCTCGGGCGTGGCGCCCAGCAAGTTGAGCATAAAATGCGCGTGGATCTTAAAGCCAAACAGGCGCGCAAGCAAAAACGCCCGCTCGATCTGCGCCACCGAAATGCGACGCTCGTTGATATCGAGCAAATGCTGGTCGAGGCTCTGGATACCCATCTGAATCTTGGTGCAGCCCAGACGGCGGATAAGCGTGAGGGCCTGCGGCGTTACGGCATCGGGGCGCGTCTCGATAACGAGTCCCACCACGCGATGCTTCGCCGTCTCGTTGATGCGCTGCTGACGCTCGAGCTCCTCCATCGTTGCCGTCTGCCACTCGGTGACCTCGCCCCACGGCGTACCGGGGCCGTACAGACGACGCACCGCGCGGTTATAGCCGCCCACGGCAGCATCCACACGCTCCTGCTCGTCGGCAACGCCGGCAGCGAGCTTGGCCTCGTCTGTCGCAATGCCGGCAGCCCGATAGCACTCGCGGCGCTCTGTTACCACCGGCGGCAGGGCATCGGCGGGAGCGTCATCGAGCAGGCGCCCCGCCTCGGCACGGCTGATGCCCGGACGCGCCAACATGGGGTTTGCCGCCACGCCGGCGACGGCATCGTCATTGAGCGCACGGAAAAGCTCGGACATAAACCACGTCTGATACCCTTGCGGATAGTCGCTCCAGGTGCCACCGAGCACGATAAGCTCGATCTTGTCGGTCGCATGCCCCATCTGCGAAAGTGCGGTCAGGCGAGCGCTCACCTGCAAATACGGGTCAAAGCAGTTTTGCTCCGCACGGGCGCATGCCGGCTCGGCATGCAGATAGCTTTTGGGCATGCGCAGATCGTTGGGGCAAAACAGGCAATCGCCCGAACAGGGCCACGGCTTGGTGATGACGGTAATGGTCGCCACGCCCGAAGCCGTGCGGCGCGGCTTCATGCGCAGCACCTGCAGCAGCTGACGCTCCAGCTCGGCATCGACATTCCATCCAGCCCAACGAGCCGGCTTCTCACGTTTAACCCGCTGGTAGAACGGCAGCAGACGGCGCTTGGCCAGATCTCGTTTGTCGGCACCCTCACGGCGCGCCTCGGCATGTATCAGTTTGACGAGCGCCTTGTCGTCCACGGTCTCACCGCGACGCAGAGCCTCGAGTATGTTCAAAATAATCTGTTCCATGCCCCCATTGTAAAGGCAAAGGCGCCGGAGCCAGTCACGGCCCCGGCGCCTCCATCAAAGAGCATGCCTATATGCACCGATCTCCGAAAACCGCATGTCACTCCGGATCGAACGACATGTCGCCCGAACCGACCTTAAAACGATACGTGGCAGACTTATCACCGTTGTCGAATTCAAGATTCAATATGGTCTCGCCATCGTAGCCAAGCGGAAGGAAATCGCTCTCGAAGTCACCGCTGCCCACGGTGAGGCTCGCCTTAAAGCCCGTAGAGTTCGGAACCGTTATCTCCACATCGCCCGAGTCCACGCTTACGTCCATAGACTTCGCGGGGGCCTGGTAGAGCTCGAACGTCACATCGCCCGAACCTACCTTGGCATTCAGGGTGTCGGTTACAGTACCCGCAAACTCGATGTCTCCCGAGTCCAAAGTCAGGTTGACGTCATGACACGCAATGTCCGTGACCGTCAGATCGCCCGATCCTACATTCGCTGTAATGCCCACCATGTTATCGGCAACTTCGCGCGGCAGTTCGACGGTAACCGTGCGGTCAATGGCGCGCTCGTCATCGCAATCGAACTGGCGAATCTTGAGCGCAGAACCCTTAACCTCGGCCAGATTCTGAGTGGCAGCATCGTAGGTAGCTACCCCCTTTGCAACACGACCGCTCTCGATGACACGCACCTGCCCGCCGGAAACGCACTTGATCTCAACCTCACCCGATGTCACATCCAGGTCAAGGGACTGGAATGAGTCGGCATCAAACGTTTCGCTCGAAAGCTGCCGAGACTGAGCGGAATAGTTACCGCCATCCAAAGAATCGTCCCCGTCAACCACATCGTCCATACCGGACAAACCGGATGCAATATCGCCGAGATCCCACGGGCCATCAAAATGAAACAATATCCGCGAAGTGCCAAAGATAAGCCCGATGATGAGCACGAACGCTCCGATACCGACGCCCAGGCGGACCTTGGACTCATGCGAGAGCTTCATCATTCATCACCTTCTTTGGCGCTCGGCTCAGCGGCGGTCGAGGAAGCCACGTCAGTATCAACCGCAGCGGAAACATCCTGAGCCTTAGCCGCCTCCGGCGCCGGACCAACCTGAATATCCCCGCGTGCCCAATCGCCATCGAGCGCACGCGCCACCCAGTGATAGATGGGGATTGTAAAGAAGATCAGCGCGGCAAAGGAGCCACCAAACAGGAACATCAGCAAAAAGAACAGCAGCCAGCACACGGCCCAATACGGAAACGACTGGAACGGACCTTTCACCGGAGTCGAGCCAGCTGCGCCGCCACTCGTCACCTGCGCCGTAGCGGCATTGGCGGCCTGCGCGCTCCAGCTTGCCGCTTGCGCCGCCTTGGCGGCGGCATCACTCGCCTGTGTTGCCGCCTCGGTAGCACGTGCCGCTGCCTCATGGGTACGGGCGCGCTCCGCTGCCTCGGCCTCGCGCTGACGGGCGCGGTCCTCGTTCTCAAACTCGATATCGTCCTCGATCTCATCGCTCGGATTAAGGAGCTCATCCAAACTCACGCCATAGAGTTTTGCGAGCGAGATCAGGTTCTCGGTATCGGGCGAGCTCTCCGCACGCTCCCATTTACTGACCGCCTGGCGCGACAGCCCCAGCTTTCGCGCCAGCCCTTCTTGGCTAAAACCCTTGCTGCGACGAAGGTCGGCGAGCCGCTGCGCAGTTTCTACATTCATGGTTCCTCCTATGCGATGCCAGCCGTGCCGCCGGACCGTTTTTGTTCTTAAGGCGCCTTGCACAGTTAAAAATCTATCCGCCACCGCCAAAAGCATGCCACCTATTCTAGTGAGATTTTTGACAACCGGCGGTTGCGGGCATATATGAGCTGCGGAAATGTGTCCAAACAAAGCAATGACCCGCAGCTCGGTTGTCCCCGTTGCGGCGTTAACGGTAGTATGGTCGTACTGTTTATTCCGCACCGCCAACGGAGGGAGTTCCGCGCCGTGAACCGCGATTTCGCCTCATCGCTCATCCAGCTCAACAATACGTTCTATCGCGAGCACTCCGCCTCCTTTTCCGATACGCGCCAGGCCCCGTGGCCCGGCTGGGTGCGCACCATGGACATCGCGCTCGAACAGCTCGACGTCGCCACGATCGAGCACCCCGTCCGCGTGTTCGATCTCGCCTGCGGCAACATGCGATTCGAGAACTTTGCCGCCGGCGGCGCACTTGCCGCCAAGGGCGTCGACGGCGCAAACCCCTCGGCAGATGCCAGCTGCCCCTTCGAGTTCTATGGCGTCGACTCGTGCCAAGACCTGGCCATCGATGCACATGGCCACGCCCTGCGCATTCCCAACCTGCACTTCCAGGAACTCGACGTGCTCGACGCCCTCATGAAGCTCAATCCCGCCGAGACGCCCGACGTGCTTTTCGACGCCCCGCTCGCCGATATCTCGGTCTGCTTTGGCTTTATGCACCACGTGCCGTCGTGCGAGTACCGCGTACGCGTGCTCGACACCCTGGTGCGCCAGACACGCCCGGGCGGCATCATCGCCATCAGCTTTTGGGAGTTTATGAATGACGAGCGCATGGCGCGCAAGGCCGTTCGCGCCGAAGCCCGCGCCGAGCTCACCCCGCCGTTTGAGGGTTACGATTCCGCGCAGTTTGAAGCCGGCGACCATCTCATTGGCTGGCAAAACGACCGCCACGCCTACCGCTATTGCCATCACTTTGACGATCAGCAGATCACCGACCTGGTGCGCGGCGTCCGTACGTTCTACAAGAGCGGCGAGGTCCCCGTGCGCGAGCTCGAGCGCTTCCATGCCGACGGTCGCAGCGGCGAGCTCAACCGCTATGTGATTCTCAAGCGTCTGTAGGCATCGACGACGCGCCGCCGAGCCGCGCCGCATCTTTCGGGCAAACTATGCCCACCTTCTTCCAACGCATTGCCGAAACGCGCAGCCATGCGTTTCGCATTTATGACCAAGGAGCCTCATGGGAGCCGTCCACGTTCGCACGCCTAAGAACTTTGTACTCGAGGAGCGCCTGGAGCGCTACGCCGATGCGATTGAGACGAACCCCGAGGCCTATGCCGGAGATTGGCGCGAGGCCTGTGCGCCCGCAGGCAGCAAGCCTTTCGAACACCTTCATCTGGATCTTGGTTGTGGCAAGGGAACGTACCTTGTAGAGCGCGCGGCCCGCGAGCCAAACACGTTCTTTATCGGCATGGACCAGGAGCCCATCTGCATCGCCTATGCCGCACAGAAAATCTGCGAGCAGGAGCTGTCCAACGCACTTGTCCTGCCCCGAGGCGCCGCATCGCTGCCGCAGCTGTTTGCCGCAGGCGAGCTCGATGCCATCACCATCAACTTTCCCACACCGCAGCCCAAGGCCAAGTACGCCAAAAAACGGCTCGTCCATGTCGACCATCTGATGCTCTACCGCCCGCTCTTTGCAGCCGGCGCCACCGTCACGCTGCGCACCGACAGCAAACCGCTGCGCGACTACGCCCTGGGGCAGTTTGCCACGGCCGGCTACGACACGCTTTGGGTAAGCGACGACGTCCGCCGCGACCATCCCGAGCATCCCGAGACCGAATACGAATGCCGCACGCGCGAGATGGGTGCCGTCGTCTATGGCATTTGCGCCACACCCGGCGCGCAGCCCAGCGATGAACAGCTCGCGGCGGGCCGCGCGCAGGAGCAAAGCCTTGCCTGCTACCTGCCCGAAAACCTCGATGAGCTCACCTATGTACCTCTGGGCATGGAAGAGGCCGTCGAGAACTTTAGAAACCGCGCCCGCAAAGGCAAAAAGCGCCTTCCGCAGGAGTCATAGGGGCTTTTGACAGTCACGTCGCCAGCGAGCAAGCGCAAATAGGCACCGACGAACGACCCTCAAGCCTAAGTGAGTAGACTTTTTAGCAATAGCCAAGCACAACCCGCATAGGAACAAGTAAAACCGCAGGTAAATCCCTTACGCAAAAGCCATGTGCTGGCGAAATCGCAAAAAGTCTACTCACTTAGCTCGCGGCCGCACCAAACGGCTGAGCAGAACGCCCATTTCCTGCATTTTCTTTCGCGCTGGCACCCCGCGCCGCCGCTACGCCATAATAGTTGGCGGACAATCGCGAGAGAAAGCAAACACATGGCACAGACCACGACAGATATCGCCGCCAGCACCGTCTCCGGCGCCGGAGCCGCCAGCTCATTCTCGGGCGGCACGGGAACCGAAGCCGAATTCGGCTCACTCGGTGCGCTCTCCCCCACCTGGTGGGAGCCCGAGGACGGCAGCGAGCCCGAACCGTGGCTCACGCCCGACCAGGCCTTCGAGCGCTTCTTTGAATGGACGAGCAATCGCGGTATTGAGCTGTGGGACCACCAGGAAGAGGCCCTCATGGATCTAGCCGCCGGCGATCACGTCATTCTGGGCACGCCGACCGGATCGGGCAAGTCGCTTGTCGCGCTGGGCATGCTCTTTATGGGCATGGCACAGGGCAAACGCTGCTATTACACGGCCCCCATCAAGGCTCTGGTCAGCGAGAAGTTTTTCGACCTTGTGCAGGTGCTCGGCCGCGATAACGTCGGTATGATCACCGGCGACACGCATATCAACACCAAGGCGCCCGTCATCTGCTGTACGGCAGAAATCCTCGCCAACGACGCACTACGCGAGGGCGAAGATGCCGATGTTGGCTGCGTCGCCATGGACGAGTTCCACTACTTTGCCGACCCCGATCGCGGTTGGGCCTGGCAGGTGCCGCTGCTCACCCTGCCTCACACGCAATTCATGCTCATGAGCGCCACGCTCGGCGATGTCACCGCCATCGCCGCCTCGCTCGAGGAACACACCGGCGCTGCTTGCGACTTGGTTGTCGACGCCCCGCGTCCTGTTCCGCTGAGCTACGACTATGTGACGACCTCCCTCGAGGGCACGGTCGAGCTCGCCATGCGCCGCGGCGAGGCCCCGCTCTATATCGTGCACTTTAGCCAGGATGCCGCCCTTGCGACGGCACAGTCGCTCGCCAATTTTGGTATCGCCAGCAAGGAGCAGCGCGAAGCCATCAAAGAAGCGGCAAAGGGAACGAGCTTCTCCACGGCTTTTGGCAAGATCCTCAAGCGCTTGCTCGGCTGCGGCGTCGGCGTGCACCACGCCGGTATGCTGCCGCGCTATCGTCTGCTGGTCGAGCGCCTGGCGCAGCAGGGTCTGCTGCCCGTCATCTGCGGCACCGATACGCTCGGCGTCGGCATCAACGTACCCATCCACACCGTGGTACTCACCGCGCTCACCAAGTTCGACGGCTACAAGATGCGTCGTCTGCGCGCCCGCGAGTTCCATCAGATTGCCGGTCGCGCCGGCCGCTCGGGCTTCGATACCGAGGGCATGGTGATTGCCGAGGCACCCGAGCACGAGATCGAGAATGCCAAGCTCATGGCCAAGGCGGGCGACGACCCCAAAAAACTCCGCAAGATCAAAAAGAAGAAGCCTCCCGAGGGCTTTGTCACCTGGAACAAGCAGACCTTTGAGCGCCTGATCGAGACGCAACCCGAAACGCTCAAGCCGCGCCTTCGCATCACACACTCCATGGTGATTAGCGTGGTCGAGCAGGGCGGTAACGCCCGCGCCCGCGTGCACGACCTCATCGAGACAAGCCTGCAAACGCCCGAGGAAAAGGCAAAGCTCGAGATCCGTGCCGACGAGATCTTCGCCACGCTCATCGACTCCGGCGTCGTCGTGCGCACCGAGGTGCCGCCCGCACCCGACGCTCCGGCTGACGCCGCGCCGGACATCGACTACGCGCTGACGGTCGACCTGCCCGAGGACTTTGCGCTCGACCAGCCGCTCTCGCCGTTTTTGCTTGCCGCGCTGGAGTTGCTCGATCCCGAGAGCGAGACCTATACCATGGACCTCATCTCGATGGTCGAGGCTACGCTCGAGGACCCCAAGCAGGTATTGCGCGCACAGGAGCGCGCTGCGCGCGACCGCGCGATGGCCGAAATGAAGGCCGACGGCATCGAGTATGAGGAGCGTCTGGAGCGTATTCAGGACGTCACGTACGAAAAACCGCTCGAGGATTTGCTCGACGCCGCTTTTGACAAGTACTGCCAGGAAGTACCCTGGGCCAACGACTACCAGCTCTCGCCTAAGAGCGTCCTGCGCGACATGCTGGAGAGCGCGAGCGACTTTAAGGGCTATATCCAAAAGCTCGGCATCGCCCGCTCCGAGGGCATTCTGCTGCGCTACCTAGCCGAGGCCTACCGTTCCCTCGATCGCACCGTACCCATCGAGAAGCGCGACGAGCGCCTGCGTGACATCATCTCGTGGCTCGGCTTTGTGGTGCGCTCGGTCGACTCAAGCCTGGTGGACGAATGGGAGAACGCCGGCAACCCGGCAGCCCTCGATGCCGCACCGCCGCAGGGCATCGACGAGGTCGTGGCAGACCGCCGTGGCTGCACTCTGCTGGTGCGCAACGCGCTCTTCCGCCGCGTGACCCTTGCCGCCCGCGAGCACGTTCGCGACCTGGGCGAGCTCGACGACGACTGGGGCATGAGCGAGATCCGCTGGCAAAAAGCGCTCGATGCCTACCATGAGCAGCATGAGGAAATCCTCACCGACGGAGACGCCCGCAGTGCCGCGATGTTCTCCATCGATGAGTCCGACGAGAAGACCGATCACGTGTGGCACGTGCATCAGATCTTTGCCGACGAGGATGGCGACCACGACTTTGGCATCATGGGCGACGTCGACCTGGATGCCACGCAAGACGGCGGCGAGGTCATCTTCAAGAACTACCGCGTCGGCTTTATCGAGGACCTGCTCGAGGGCTAGCCGGGCGCAATGGGACGAAACGAAGCGGGGCCGCTGGCAACATCGCCAGCGACCCCGCTTTTCGTGCGATACGCTATCCCCTACTCGGCATCCTCGACCTCATACGAATCCGCCTCGGCTGGCTCATCGTTTGTCTCTGGCGCAGCCCCGCGCGCCTCGTCAAAGGCGGCCTTCATGGTCTTATTGCCCCACGTGAGTTTGCGAATGGTAAGATCGTCGGCTTTCTTGTTGGCAAGGCGCAGATTGTTCTCGGAGGACAGCAACGCCTCCTTGGTTTTCTGCAGGTGGCTAATCGTCTTGTCGATCTCATCGATCGCCGTTTGGAACTTGCGGCTCGCGATCTCGTAGTTGCGGCCGAAGTCGTTCTTGAACTTCTCCATCTTGGCCTCGAAGTTCGTGACGTCGATGTTCTGCTGTTTGTACTCCGCCAGCTCCTGCTTATAGCGCAGCGAACCCATGGCAGCGTTGCGAAGAAGCGTGATCATGGGAATGAAAAACTGTGGGCGAATCACGTACATCTTCTCGTAGCGATAGCTCACGTCCACGATTCCTGCGTTATAGAGCTCGCTCTCGGGCTCGAGCAGCGTGCAGAGCACCGCGTACTCACAGCCTTTCTGGCGACGATCGTGATCGAGTTTCTTAAAGAAGTCCTCGTTTTTATGCTTGGTCGCGGTCTCGTCATTCTCGTTTTTCATCTCGAACATGATCGAAATGACCTCGTTGCCGTTCGCGTCACACTCGCGGAAGATAAAGTCGCCCTTGGTGCCCTCGGACGCATCGTTATCTTTCTCGAAGTACGCGTTGGGAAACGCCGTCATACGCAGACGGTTGAACTCAGTCTCGCAGTGCTGCTCGAGCGACTCGCCCACCATCTTGGTGGACAGGCGAACCTTCATGTCCTTAAGGCGCTCAATCTCTTCGTCCTTGTAACGAATCAGGTCATCGCTCGCGCGCTTGGCCTGCGCAAGCGCAAGCTCGTGTGCCGCCTTAGCCTGCTCCTCGCGCGAATCACGCACCGCCAGCTCGCTCGTCAGTTTGGCACGCGCCTCATCGCGCTCTCGCTCCGCTGCGGCAACCGCCTCCGACAGGTTCATTTTTGCCATCAGCTCTTGCTCGCGCAGCTGGGCGCGCAGGCCCTCGGCCTCCTGCTCAGACTGAGCCTTTGCGGCAGAAAACTTCTCCTGCACCTTCGCGCGGTAGTCTGTGAGCGTGCGTTCGGCCTCGCTGCGAGCGGCATCGAGCTCACGCTGCGACTCGGCCGCAGCGGCAGCAAGCGCCATCTCCTGAGCCTTGTCCGCCGCGGCAAGCTTGGCCTGCAGCTCGGCAATCTGCGCATCCCGTGCAGCCACATCGTTTTGAGCAGCGTTGCGCGCTGCCGACTCGGCAAGCTTGGCTTCGTCATCCTTGCGCCCCAGCTGCGCACGCAAGTTGTCGATTTCGCGCTGGAGCTCGGCGTTCTCCTTTTGAGCGTCGGCACGGGCCTCAACCGCCGCGCGCTGGGTTGCGCTCTCGCGCTCTGCGGCAGCGCCCTCGAGCTTAGCGTGCAGCTCGGCAAGCTCCGCATCGCGCTTGGCGAGCTCTTGCGCCAGCTGCTGAGCTGCAGCATTCTTCTGCTCGACAAGCTGAGCGTCGCGCTGAGACTCTGCCTTTTGCAAGGCAGCCGTCGAGCGCGAGCGTTCAAGCTCCAACGCCTGCTCGCCCTCGCGCTGGACTGCCCTCACACGCTCGTCCAGGTCGCGCGAGAACTCGGCGTCGCGCACCTGCTTGACGATATCCGCATAACCGGACGCATCGACCTTAAAAACTTCGCCGCAATGTGGGCACTTGATCTCGTTCATGGCAGCTCCTCGATGGACGCAAATTTCAACCGCCTACACTCTACCGCGCCACGCGGACAAAAAAGGCGCCGCTGCCATAATGGCAACGGCGCCAGTACCACCACAAAGGTGACTGTCCCCTTTGTGGTGGCCTGGATCCTTACAGGTCGCGGTAGTCGATCAGGCGAAGATCGGGTTGAGACTCAAGCCAAGCACGAAGCTCGGGGTCGATCAGCGCATCGACTTCCTTGGCGCGATCGGTCGTAAGCGAGCTGCTCTCGAGGATAAAACGATCGAGATAGCCCGGATGACATACAAAGACGACCGTCTCGCCGTCCTCCATCTCGCGAACCGTTTGCATGATTGCCTCTTTGGGCTCGTAGCCCGGCTCCATCGAGCGCATTACCATGCGCAGGTCGGTATCTCCGCAATGCACCACCGCCATGGGGTCGAAGCTCGCCTTTTGCTCCTTAAGGCCCAGCTCCTGGGCAACCGTCGAGATCGCGCGGTTGAGGTTTTTGCTCATGACGGCATGGGCCTCAAAGTAATCAGGTTCGCGGCCCACAATCTCGACAAAGCGGTCATGCTGCGCGCGGATCTCGATACAGGCCTCGTCGAAGTCTATCAACTCCTCGTCGCGCTTAAAATGCTCGCGGAAGGTACGGCTGCTATGGAACTCATCGTTCTCGTTGAGCATGCTCGGAATGAGCGCCGGGTCGGCACACGGCTTGCCCAGGCATACGTTGGTATGCTGGCCCACCGCGATGCCGGCATCCGCCACGAGCGACCAGCCGCGTTCGGCTTCGGGCATATTGGGCATCAAGCCCGCCGAGCGCACCAGGCCCTCATTAACACTGCGGGCAATCCCCAGGTTAACGGCATACGAATAGCCGATGTCGTCGGCACGAATGAGCAGTTGCTTCATATTGACCCCCATCTATGGAAAGGGGCACTTGAAGTGCAACCAAGTGCCCCAGGCAATTATCTTACCGAACAGATGCTTTAAGCCTTAGCGGCAGCAGCGTCCTCATCGAGCTGCTCCTTGGTAAAGCCGAAGAAGTAGGCGATGGCGGCAGCGGCAACAAATGCAGCGCCCGATGCAACGCATCCCCAGACGAGATTGGCAGTTCCGCCGGCAACATATCCGGTGATGCCCAGAATATTCGTCGCGCCCAAAACATACGTCGTCACATTGGTAAGAGCCGCGATCAGGCCGCCGATAGCGCCGCCGGCAACCATGGCACCCAGGCAGCGGGTGTACTTAAAGCCGCAGCCATACAGCGCGGGCTCCGTCACGCCGCCGACAATGCCGGAGAGCGAGAAACCAAGCATGGCACCCTTTTCGTCAGTCTCCTTAAGGCGCAGGAAGGCGCCGAAGGCCATGCCCCACGTAGCGAACTGAGCGATAGCGCCCGCGACCATAACGCAGGAGTCAGAGCCCATGGTGAGCAGCTGCACAATGCCAAGGGTAAGCAGGACCTGGTGCATACCGGTCATAACCAGGAACTCCCAAAGCGCGGCAATGGCAACGAGGGAGATGACCGTGACGATACCGCCGGTGTTGCCGAGGCCGAACATATAGTTACCAACCGCGTTGCCCAAGATAGAGCCAATCGGAGCCAGCGCGCACAGCGAAACGGGAATCATGACGGCCAGAGTACACACGGGCACAAACACCGTAGAGAGCATGTCGGGAATGATCTTCTTCATGAACTTCTCAACGACCATGAGTACCGGCATGGACAGAACCATGGGGAGAACGGTGCAGGAATAGTTGTTCAGCTGAGCCGGCAGCACACCATAAATCATCGTGGTCGTAGCACCCGAATCCGCCGCAGCGTTGACCAGCGTCATGAACTCGGGGGCAATGAGCACGCCGCCGAGCATCATGCCGAGCGGCTGGCTGCAGCCGAGCTGCTTTGCGGCAGCCCAACCCAGATAAACGGGAAGGAAATAATAGCCGGCGTTGTAAATCCAGTTGTAAAAGAAGTTATAGATGTCGGAATCGGCAGACCAGATACCGAGCATGCCGTCGCCGCAAAGCACGGCAATGGTACGGAACATGGCGGCGCCCATGATGATGGGGATCGTCATAACCATTGTCTTGGACAGGTAGTTGAGGGTCTTCTTGCCCGCAGTCTTGAGCGTCAGCGGCTCCTTGGTGCCGCCATCGAGGTCCTCGTCAATGGAACCTTCACCCTTAACGCCCAGCGCAATGGCGGCTTCATAGACCTTCGGCACGTTCTGGCCAATGATGACCTGATACTGGCCGCCAGACCACTGTGCGCCCAGCACGCCCTTGATCTGCTTAACTTCATCATCATTGGGAATGGACTGATCTTTGAGGTTCAGACGCAGGCGGGTCATACAGTGCGTCGCGTTCGTCACATTGGAGGCGCCGCCGACGGCAGCGAGCACGTCCTCGGCAATCTTCTTGTTATCGACAGCCATGTCGAATCCCTTCTCTTCCAACTAAAGGCTCGTGGGGCTTCATGGCACCAAGGCACACGATTCTGCTCGCGCCTGCGCAGCGCGCGATGCCCGTTGGCAAGAGATTTCATTGCATGTGATTCCCGGGTGGATCGACATGAAAAAAGCCCCGCGCACAACCGACAGAGACCCAATAATGGCCTCAGCAGAATCGGTAGTGCCTCTCGGAGCTGCGCCGTGAGTAACACCCAACACAGGGGGAGTATATGCGGCGGGTGCGTTCGTTACGACTCAGATTACCGGCGAACGGTAGCAAACGACCCGTGAACGGTCGTTATGACGGAAAGCGAACGCCAAAGATCCTATTTATCCAGGCTAGCAGGAGCCACGCGATTCACGTGCATGATCAGATAGACGAGCTCTTCTTGGGCCAATGGCTCGCCAAAGGTCTCTTGAATCAGATCGTCGACACGATGAGCGCAACGCGATGCCGCCGGATACTGATCCACGAGCACGTCGTAGAGACCGGAGTTCTCGGTATCAATCGGCTCTTTCTTTGCCACGCGGTCGAGCAGATAGCGCACATGAGTCGCAAAGCGAGTAAAAGCAAACGACGAGCGGTCGACCGTCACACCCAACTCTTCTTGAATAATCGCAACCGTCATATCGAGCAGTCGCTCCTCGTGCTGCTCGGCGAGCACACGTCGCTCGCTCGGCTTAACCGATGCGTTAACGATCGACATGGCAATGCCCGCGGCCTCGCTTCGGGGCATACGCACACGGAAGCTTTTCTGAATGCCGCGAACAGCCAGCTCGCCCAAGCGGTATTCGATGGGATGCAGCTGCTCCAGATCGCGCTCGAGCGGCAGCGACACCACCATATGCTCGCGGGCACGCTTAATGGCAAACTGAATATGGTCTGCCAATGTAATGGGAAGGTTAGGGCTCAATTCGTACGAAAGCTGTCCGGTTGCGATATCGGCCAGCTGAGCAGAAAACTCCAGCACCTCGGGATCGACCTCGTCGATAAACGCCAGGTACTTTGAATCGATGCCGTAAAAGGTGCGTGTAACAACATCCAAATCGACCTCGTGCGGCATCTCGCCAAAACCGATGCCGCGACCCAGCGCGATAAGCTGACGCCCCGCGCCGTCTTCGCAGATGGCAGCGTTGTGGTTAATGCGCTGGATAGCCCTCATGGAATCATCGCTCCTACTTAAACGCGCCGCGCAGACCATCCGCGCGGCGCGTTCATTCTACCTGCACTTGCAGCTACAGTCCAAAGAAGCCAAGGATCTGGTCGCGGCTTACGGGCTTGTAATCGTTGGCGTCAAGACCGACATCGTAGCGAAGGATCGGGCGCTCGCGATCGCGATTGCGCGCGTTGGTGCGGTCTCCCCTGCTGTGGATATGTCCGTGCAGCATAATGGCGCCGCGTGCCTTGCCATTCCAGCTGAGCATGGGGTAATGGCTCATCACCAGACGATGGCCCTTCGCGTAACCAGGAGCGATCTCCAGATAATCGCGCACCTCATCCCAAATGTGCGGCGCGTCTGGATCTTCCCAATCGCCGTCGTGGTTACCGCGGATAAGCGTTATGTTCTGGCATTCGATTCGCTTACGCAGACGCACCGCTTCCGCCATGGGCAATCGATACGTAAAGTCTCCCAGGATATAGAGACGATCGTCCGCAGCCACGCACTCGTTGATGGCATCGATGACCTTACGATTCATCTCCTCGACCGAGGCAAACGGTCGATCCATGTCGTGCAAGATATTTGTATCGCCCAGGTGCAGGTCGGCGGTAAACCACATCATCGTCCATGTCCTCATTTCGCAACGCGTATAAGACCTGTTTAGTATACAGACGCAACGATATGACGGTTAGCCAAAGAGCCCGCCGAACAGACCTCGGCGGCGCTTGTCTTTCTTTTTCGAAGCATCACCCTGAGCTTTCTTGTCCTGCCGCCTCTTGCGGTCCTGCTCCAGCTCGTCGTCATCGAGCAGCAAATCCCACTCAAACGGATCGTCTGTCAGATCGAACAGGTCATCGTCATCAAACATGGCAGCTCCTCTAACGGCCGGATAAACCGGCAAGTAACCTTATTGAGAAGTCTACGGGCCCGTGCGGACACAAATTCACCCTGCCTGCGTCTTTCAATCGCCTGTCGCAACGCTTGCACGACAGAGCGCTTGCGGATAAGATGGGAACACGGATGGCACCCGTTGCAGCGGGTCTTGCCAACTCCGATACACGTTTTCATCGTGAGAAGTGGCCGTCTTCGCTTATGCGGGGGCGGCTATTTCGTTCGGCCGATAAACAGGCCGAGCTCGATAGCCGCGATCAACAACGCCAATAATGAAATAACATCGCTTACGTTCATGCCAAATCCCTTCTAAAGGGAGTCGGCCCATCCGTGCCCCATGGCAGTAGTCTAACGCACAATGCGGACAATAGGAACACCTGTTCGTATTGTGCGCGCCTTTTTCTAATGCACAAACGTACGCACGAACTTGTGCTTCCAGCTTGCATAAGGGGCGTAGCGGAATGGCACGTCCAGCCATGTTGCCTTGTTCACGATGCTCTTCTTGTGGCTAAACGCATCGAAGCTCTCACGTCCATGGTACTGCCCCATACCGCTCGCGCCCATGCCGCCAAAGCCCATATGGCTCGTAGCCAAGTGCATGATCGTGTCGTTGACGCAGCCACCACCAAAGGGCACGCAGCGCACAAAGCGCTGCTGAGCCGCACGGTCCTGGCTAAAGATATACAGGGCCAGCGGCGTCGGACGATCCGTAATAAACGTCTCGGCCTCGTCTAAGCTCTCAAACGTCAGCACCGGCAAGATGGGACCGAAAATCTCCTCCTGCATCACGGCGTCATCGAGGGTCACGCCGTCCAAAATCGTCGGCTCAATCTTGAGCGAAGCCTCGCGTGCGGCACCCCCAAGCACGACCTTATCGGGATCAATCAACCCGCGCACGCGCGCAAAATGCTTGGCGTTGACGATATGCCCGTAGTCCTCGTTATCGAGCGGATGTTCACCAAACATACGGCGGGCCTCTTCCTTGATAAGGCCCAGCAGCTCGTCGTGCACGCGCGCATCGACCAGCAGGTAGTCGGGCGCCACGCAGGTCTGCCCCACGTTGAGCCATTTACCAAAGGCGATACGCCGCGCCGCGACCTTCAAGTTTGCCGTCGCATCCACGATGCAGGGACTCTTTCCGCCCAGCTCAAGCGTCACGGGCGTAAGATTTTTACTTGCGCGCTCCATGACGAGCTTGCCGACCGGAACGCTACCGGTAAAGAAGATCTTGTCCCAGCACTCGTCGAGCAGCGCTTCGTTCTCGGCGCGCCCGCCCTCGACAACCGTCACCAGACGCGGATCAAACGCCTCTTCACAGATCCGCTTGAGCACCGCACTCGATGCCGGAGCATAGGCACTCGGCTTGATGACCACGGTATTGCCCGCGGCAAGGGCGCCGGCGAGTGGCTCGAGCGTCAGCAAAAACGGATAGTTCCAGGGCGCCATGATGAGCGTGACGCCATGGGGCACGGCTTGCGTTTTGCACACGCTCACGGCGTTAGCGAGGTCGCACGGGCGCAGGCGCGGACGACTCCATCGAGTCACGTGCGCAATCTGATGACGGATCTCGGAAAGCGAGGTGCCGATCTCGCACATATAGGCTTCGTCATGTGACTTGCCCAAATCGGTCTTGAGTGCATGGGCGATATCGGCCTCGTGGGCCCGCACCGTATCGCGCAGGCGCACGAGGGCGCGGCGTCGAGCATCGACATCAAATGTGGCGTGCGTCTTAAAATAGGCACGCTGATCGCCGACGATGCGCGCAATTTCCTCGGTGTTCATGGGCCCTCCTAGTTCTCGTCTTCAAACATACCACCCGCAACGACCTCGTACATATGCTCGAGCTCCAAACGGTCCATTAAAAGCGGAACGGGGTACAGCGGGTTGGCCTCGGCATCGGCATGCGCCGCCATTTGCGGAATATCGGAGCGGCGAATGCCCGTCACATATTTGGGTATGCCCAAGGCGGCGTTCATGCGGTCGACCCAATCGATAAAGGCCTCAGCAGCCACGTTGTCCAGCGCATTAGCCGGCGCGATACCGGCCATGCGGGCGAGATCGGCAAGCTTGGGAGCAGCAGCTTCGCCATAGGCGCGAAGCATATGCGGCAGGATGATAGCGTTGGCCAAGCCGTGCGGAATCCCGTAACGCCCGCCCAAGCTGTGTGCGATGGCATGGACGTATCCAACATAGGAGCGCGTAAAGGCAACACCCGCTTTATACGCCGCCGAAAGCATATTGCGGCGCGCACGCATGTTGCCGCCGTGCTCATAGGCCTCCAGCAAATTGTCGTGGATGAGCTGAACCGCCTGACGCGCCATCTTGCGTGTGTAGGACGTGGTGCTTCGCCCGATAAAGGCCTCGACAGCATGCGTCAGGGCATCCATACCCGTCTGCCCCGTAATGGACGCCGGCAACCCGCGCGTAAACTCGGGGTCGTGGACCGCAAAACGTGGGATGAGTACAAAGTCGTTAATGGGGTACTTGTAGTGCGTCTCGTCATCGGTAATTACCGCCGCAAGCGTGACCTCGCTTCCCGTGCCTGCTGTGGTGGGAACGGCGATGAGCAGCGGCAGGCGACGATGGATACGCAACAGGCCGCGCATCTTGTTGATGGGCTTCTTTGGCTGCGCGATGCGCGCGCCAACGCCCTTGGCGCAGTCCATGGCCGAACCGCCGCCAAAGCCGATAATGGCCTGGCAGGCGCTCTCTCGATACAGAGATGCCGCTTCCTCCACGTTTGAGACCGTGGGGTTCGCACGTGTTTCGGCATAGACCGCAGCGCTAATTCCCTTGGACGCGAGCGCTGTCTCGAGCGGTGCCGTGAGCCCCAGACGGGCAATGCCGGGATCTGTCACGATAAGAACATGGTGTATTGAACGCTTTTGAAGCACTGCGGGCACTTCCTCAGCGTGCTCTAAAATGCGTGGCTCGGTATAGGGCAGCACCGGCAATGCGATGCGAAAAACCGTTTGATACGTTCGGCACCAGGCGCGGCGGGCTAGATGCATAAAGGAAGCTCCTTCATTTGTTGATTGGTCAACATTTGCTCGACCGATTGTACTCATCGAAGGTCGCACGAGGTCTAGCAATCGTTAATCAATCAACATCTTCACATGTCCAAAATTGTTTTATTAAAAATCATTCCTAATAGGCTTCACATTTGGTTGCATTTATGGATAATAGAACTCGTCAAGACGCGCGTCCGGAGAGGGCCCTTACGGGACCGGACAAGCGCCCCATCGCCATCGATCGAAAGGATCGAATCATGAAGTTTGTTTGCCCCGTTTGCGGTTATGTGGAAGAGTTCGACGGCGACCAGCTGCCCGAGGGCTTCAAGTGCCCCCAGTGCGGCGTTCCCGGTTCTCGTTTCCTGAAGCAGGAGGAGGGCCAGCTCGAGTGGGCTGCCGAGCACGTCGTGGGCGTCGCCAAGATGGAGGGCGTCTCCGAGGACATCGTTGCCGACCTGCGCGCCAACTTTGAGGGCGAGTGCTCCGAGGTCGGTATGTACCTGGCCATGGCTCGCGTCGCTCATCGCGAGGGCTATCCCGAGATCGGCCTGTACTGGGAGAAGGCTGCCCACGAGGAGGCCGAGCACGCCGCCAAGTTCGCCGAGCTCCTGGGCGAGGTCGTGACCGACTCCACCAAGAAGAACCTCGAGATGCGCGTTGAGGCCGAGAATGGTGCCACCGCCGGCAAGACCGATCTCGCCAAGCGCGCCAAGGCCGCTGGTCTCGATGCCATCCACGACACCGTGCACGAGATGGCTCGTGACGAGGCTCGCCACGGCAAGGCTTTCGCCGGCCTGCTCAAGCGCTACTTTGGCTAAGCCAGCCGCCCGAGAGATAATCTTTAGCTCGATAAGGCCCGGACCGTATCGGTTCGGGCCTTTTTCGTGTCTCGAGGACTCGTTAACACTCTGAAATAGGACCGCCTTCGGCATCGGTTTCTCATCAAAAACTAAGTGAGTAGACTTTTTGGAACTTGCCGAGCACACCATCCATATTGCTTTATAAAGCCGCAGGTAAATGACTTGTTGCAAAACGGCCCGGTCGCCAAAGAGCCAAAAGTCTACTCACTTAGAACCGCAGCCGTCCACGATCGAGCTGTTTTGTGTTTAGCGGGCATCTTTCCGTCGATTTCTCCCAGTTTTGACCAGTCAACGAATAGTTCAGACCGGAGTAATGTCTCAGCCCTTTGCTCATCTGAGCTTTTGTCACGATATTCAACATCGAGCATCCTGCATACGGCCTTAACGATCGCGCGGAATCTATCCTCATCGGATATCTGCCTGTGTGTCAGGAGAAGCACGTCGTAGCCCATAGCCTGAAGGGCCGTCATGCGGTCGGCGTCACGCAAGCCATCCCCTGCGCGTCCGTGCGAGGCCTTTCCCTGACATTCAATGGCCACTTGTCGCCTCCCGTCCGGCGAAGACAGAAGCAGGTCGATATATACGCGGGACTTTCCCACAATCGCCCGAGCACTTGTGCTTAGCCTCACTTCGACATTGAGCTCTATGCCGCAAAAACCTTCGCCTCCTAGTGTTCGCGGCAGTCCAAGCAACAAATACGCCTCGACCTCAAAAGGCGACGCGGCGCCCAATGGAACGAGTTGCGATACCGCTATAAATCTATTGCCGTAACGCATCCCGCAAACATCTGAACAAAAACGGTCAAGGTCTCCGCCCAAAACCAAAGCGTCTCGACGCCATAAATTTGAGGCGGTGCCGTCCTCGGACGGGCAGCGCACCCAACCGAACGTTGTCGAAATCGCGCCCGAATCAATTGCACGCGAAAGCTCCGCCTCAAGTGCCGCCGGCAGGGCACACACCGCAAACAAGCCGCACATCTCCGCCAATACCAAAAGAAGCTGAAGATCCGTCAGATGCCGCGACATGATGAATGCCGTCAGTAGAGGAGACGTAACCAAAAACCCATGCTCCGTTTCCAGCACGGATTCCCTGGGAAGCTCACCAAGAAACAGCCGCTGCCTAATGCTGGCAGGACAAGTCCGTTTGTTTCTCGACCGAACCAATGTATACAACGGAAAACCGAGCGCGACCGCAGCCGTCGGGTTGCGGGCGAGATCATATCGCTGCCGGTCTTCTTCCGGTCGTGGAAGCGGCGGACACAAAGCGCGGACTTGAGGAGGCAAACGCCAGTACCTAAAAGCTGATATGTCACAAAGTAGATCCTTCATAGGCACAGGAAAACACGAATTTCAACCCAGTCAGTCACGCATTGGCGCGAACGCACCAAAAATGGCGCCGAACGGACTGCCAAGTTTTCAACAGCCCTCCCCAACCGGCCAAAAGCTTGCCGAGAGCTGGACGAAGCCCTGTTGAAAACCCCATTTTTTCTCATGCAGGAGCCGTGCGCGGCAAGTGAGTAGACTTTTTTGAACATCCCGAGCAGGCCGGTCATCCTGCTTTTCAAAACCGCAGGTAGATAGCTTGTTACAAAACTGCCTGGTCGCCAAAGTGCTAAAAGTCTACTCACTTAGGTTGCAGAGTGCTCCCCATTAGCTGCAATTCCAAGGTAGTTAGTACTTTTGGACTCAGATCGTCATACTGAACAAGAATTTGAGTTGAGTTTTCAGGGACAGATGCGCCATCGGCACACCAAAAACAGTCACCGATATCGATAAAAGGGATGCTCGAGCGCGTGAGGGCCCGTGCAAAAGAGCTTCCGCCCGCGTCACACTCCACGGCCACGACGCAGTAAAGGCCGGCGTCCGCGTACTCGATCGAGACTTCCCCTGCCGGAAACGTTTTCCGTACAAGCGCCGCCAGGCCATCACGCGCCCCACGAGCACGAGCGCGCACGCGGTTCACATGTCGCTCGTAATCACCCGATTCCAGCAAACGCGCCAAGGCAACCTGATCAACAGAACTTACCGACGAGGCGTAGAAACCAAGGTTGCGTTTAAACCTCTCCATTAGTTCATCGGGCAGCACCATGTACGCCAAACGCAACGCCGATGAAAGGCTCTTCGAAAACGTGTTGGTGTAGATAACCGACTGGGCGGCATCGATCGACGCGAGCGCGGGAATCGGCTTGCCGGCAAGGCGAAACTCACAATCAAAGTCGTCTTCGATGAGATACCGACCTGGCCGCTCGGCGGCCCAGCTCAGCAACGCATAGCGACGTGCAATGCTCGTCACAAGACCGGTCGGATACTGATGAGACGGCATCAGGTGAAGGACATCGGTCCCGGTTTTCTGCAGCGCGCTCAAGTCCACGCCCTCAGCATCCAACGGGATATGCCGCACTTCGCAACCCATGGCCTGATAGATGCGCGTCAAGCGCAAATAGCCTGGATCCTCGACGGCATACACCTTGTCCGCGCCAAGCAACTGAACCAACATGGTATCGAGCAGCTGGGCGCCCGCACCGATAACGATGTTGTCGGGGTCGACATTCATGCCCCTTGTCCCGCGCAGATGGTGAGCAATTGCGCGTCGTAGCCGAGCGGTGCCCTGTGCCGGCGCGGTCGAAAAGATTTCGCGTTCGTCTTCGGATGCCAGCGTCGCCCGTAGCGCGCTTTGCCAAAGCCGCGCCGCCTCCAAAGCGGAAGGAGAGAGCGCATCGAATCGCTCGACCTGTCCGTTGACATCATACGCGCTGGGGCCCACAGAGACGGCATCTCGGTCGATGCCCTCCGCAGCCGAAGCCAAAACCGGTGCATCCGGAAGTTCGCAAGCGTAGTAGCCACGACGCGGCATTGAGCAAATATAGCCCTCGGCAAGCAACTGGCTATATGCATTCTCGATAGTAATGACACTGATTCCCAGATGACTGGCAAAGGCGCGCTTAGACGGAAGATGCTCCCCCGCCGCAATGCGTCCAGCAACGATATCATCTCGAATTTGCTGGTAGACATACTCATAGAGCGATGCTTCGCCGCGGTTTTCCAAATTATAGTCAAGCATGAGTTTGTCACCTGACCTTATCGAGTCATTCAATCTGGTATTACTCTGACCTTGTTATTATCTCGAAAACTGAGTATTTCGCCATACCCAGCTCCCCGATAGGATGTTCCGTCAAGCAATGCACATGCCAACCAAGGGAGCAACCATGGCAGAACAGACCAGCAAGGCCGATCGCGTTAAACTCAACCGCGAGCTCGCGCAGATGCTCAAGGGCGGCGTCATCATGGACGTCACCACGCCCGAGCAGGCACGCATCGCCGAAGAGGCGGGCGCCTGCGCCGTCATGGCGCTCGAGCGCATCCCGGCCGACATCCGCGCCGCCGGCGGCGTGTCGCGCATGAGTGACCCCAAGATGATCAAGGGCATTCAAGAGGCCGTCTCCATCCCCGTCATGGCCAAGTGCCGCATCGGTCACATCGTCGAGGCGCAGGTCCTTCAGGCCATCGAGATCGACTACATCGATGAGTCCGAGGTTCTCTCCCCCGCCGACGATGTCTACCACATCGATAAGACCCAGTTTGACGTCCCGTTTGTCTGCGGTGCCCGCGATCTGGGCGAAGCGTTGCGCCGTGTTGCCGAGGGCGCCACAATGATTCGCACCAAGGGCGAGCCGGGCACGGGCGACGTCGTCCAAGCCGTGCGCCACATGCGCAAGATTCAAAAGCAAATCCGCGACGTTGCTGCTCTGCGCGATGACGAGCTCTTTGAGGCAGCCAAGCAGCTGCAAGTTCCAGTCGAGCTTGTGCGCGAGGTCCATGCCACGGGCAGGCTTCCCGTGGTGAACTTTGCCGCCGGCGGTGTAGCAACCCCCGCGGACGCCGCGCTGATGATGCAGCTGGGTGCCGAGGGCGTCTTTGTCGGCTCGGGCATCTTTAAGAGCGGCGACCCCGCCAAACGCGCCGCCGCCATCGTTAAGGCTGTGGCAAACTTCACCGACGCCAAGCTCATTGCCGAGCTTTCTGAGGACCTGGGCGAGGCCATGGTCGGTATCAACGCTGACGAGATCGAGATCATCATGGAGGAGCGCGGACGCTAGTCCGGCAGAAAGGATCGCACATGAGCGATTATGCAGGCCAGACGGTCGCCGTGCTGGCGGTCCAAGGCGCTTTTGCCGAGCACGAGGCGAGGCTGTCCGAGCTCGGCGCACGTTGTGTTGAGCTGAGGCAGGCGGCCGATTTACAACAGAACTTTGACCGCCTGGTTCTCCCCGGCGGCGAGTCCACCGTTCAGGGCAAGCTGCTTGCCGAGCTTGGCATGCTCGACGGGCTTCGCGCCCGCATTGTTGAGGGCATGCCCGTCCTGGGCACCTGCGCCGGCTTGATTCTATTGGCGCGCGATCTTGCAGCCCACGACGATAAGGGGACGCCGCGTTTGGCGACCATGGATGTACTTGTCGAGCGCAATGCCTACGGCAGACAGCTCGGCAGCTTTCGAACCAAGGGACAGGTAGACGGCATCGACGGTGAAGTGCCACTGACGTTTATCCGCGCACCCCGCATCGTCGAGGTCCACGGCGACGCCAAGGCCCTGGCAGAGGTCGATGGTCGCATCGTCGCCGCGCGCCAAGGCAAACAACTCGGCGTGACCTTCCACCCCGAACTCAACGACGACACCCGCCTCCACGAACTGTTCCTACAAATGTAGGCATCGAAATCAACAAACGAAACGAGAGCGGATAATCTCCCACTTCAAGCTTGGATGCAGGCTCAAACCGGGAGATTATCCACTCTCATGCTATGTAGTCATTGGGGTCGCTCTTACACGACTACTCAAACAAGAACGTTCCCAACGACTACATTGCGATAGACAACCACGTTTGCTCAGATAAAACCGACCAAAATAAACCTGTCCCTTTTTGGCAGGTTTTGATCAAGGCAACGCCGATGTTTTGGCAACGCCAGCGAGCGCCGCCCAGGGCGAACAAGTTGGCATGAAAAAGGCAAGGCATAGACCTTCTGGTCATGCCTTGCCTTTTGAATGACAAATTGTCGCCCTGGGTGGCGCGCAGCGTCAACTAGTTACGCGGTTCGTAGAACCGCGTAACCCCTAAAAGCGGTTGCCGCGGAAGCCACCACCGTTGCGGCCGCCACGATCGCCACCGCGACCGCCGCGGTCGTTACCACGGTTGCCGCCGAAGCCGCCACGGTTGCCACCGCGATCGCCATAGCCACCACGGTTGCCACCAAAGCCGCCGCGACCGCCACGGTCGCCGCCACGGCCACCGCGCTCGTCACGGCCGCCGCGAGGACCGCGGTCCTCGTCCAGGCCCATGGCGACGAGCGGAGCGATAACCTTATCGAGAGCGGCCATCAGCTCGGTGGCCTCCTCGTAAGAAAGCTCAGGCAGGAGCTTCTCCTTCTTGTTGGCAAGCTCGACCAGGCCCTCAGCGGCATCCTCGGCAGCGAAGACGACGATCTTGCGCATATCGCCCTCGGCGTCGTCGATGCGGCCGACCAGATCGGCAGCCTCGGCCTCGGCCATCAGGCCATCGAGCTCACGAAGGCGCATGCCCAGCAGGTCGGACATCTCCTTCTGCTCCATCTTGGGCTTGAGGTCAAGAAGCTTGATGGCGCGCTCGATGTTCGCCATGCGCTCAGCCTTGGCCTCCTCCTCCTTGGAAATAGCAAAGCGACGGCTGCGCAGCAGGCGGGCGGCCTTCTGCATCTTGTCCATCAGCTCTTCGTCATCGTAATCAGCGGCGGCCTCGACAACCTCGGCCTCCTCCTCGGCGGAAACCTCGTCAGCAGCCTCAACCTCGGCAGCTTCGGTCTCCACGGTCTCGACTGCCTCGACCTCGGCAGCCATGGTCTCGTTCTCGGTCTCGTTCATGATCTCTTCGTTCTCAGACATGAGACTCCTTCTTGGCCCTCTCGGGCATCATCGCCCCATTCGCGGGGCCCGTCGCGCACTCTTTGCGCTTTAAACATTCATGCCTCTCGGCAAAACGTCCATTAGTTTATGGTGTCGCCATCCAATCTAGCTGCAGAATCTATGTGCACACATTAATGCGACATGTGCGACTCGCGGCGGGCGTACACCAGCGACACCGCGAACCCGGCCACGGCAATCACGGCCGCTACGCGCACGGCAGCCGCAAATCCGATCGCCTGGGCAACGTCCGCCGCAACGCCAGCGGCGCCGGCAACCGCCGCAGAACTCGAGAGCAGGCCGATAAACAGGGACGGGCCAAACGACGCGGCAATCATGTTCCACGTGTTGAGCAATGCCGTTCCGTGAGGATGCTCAGCGGCGGGCAACGTCTCCAGGCCGGCCGTCTGCGAGGGGCTCAGCACCAAACCGACACCGGCATACACCACAACAGTCAGCGCCACGACAATACCAATGTTCATGCTTGCCGCGGTCATCGAAATTGCAGCCTGTCCCACAGCAATCAGGGCAAAGCCGACCGGCAGCAGCGGCCACGCGCCACGGGCATCCATCACGCGTCCGCCCACAATCGAGGTCACAGCGTTGCAGGCAATCGCCGGCAAAATGAGCAAGCCAGCAACAAGAGCCGTCATGCCGTATGCGCCCTCAAAATAGAGCGGCAGCAAAACGCTCATCGAGAACGTCGTCATCATCGACACCACCACAAGCAGGCACGCAGGCCAAAAACGAACGCTTGCCATGGGGCGCACGTTGAGCACCGGATGTCCGAGCTTGAGCTGACGGGCCGTAAAGAGGCCGAGCAGCACAACGGCGGCGAGAAGCGTCACGATACCGGCCATCACATTGGTCGAGAACTCGCCAACGGAATATACAAACGCCGTGATGCCGGCCGCAAGCAAAGCAACCGACAGAATATCAAGCTTAGTGTTCGAGCGCTCTCCAACATTTCGAACGAGCTTTGCTGCCGCCGCGGCGACCACGACACCGCCCACCAGCGGCACTACGAACACCGCCCTCCAGCCAAACAACGTGCACATAAGACCGCTGATCACAGGTCCAAACGCCGGCCCCAGCGTAATGCAGGCACCGCCCAGGCTCAGATACAGACCGAGCTTCTCGCGCGGCGCGCAAGACAGCACCACGTTCATCATGAGCGGGAACAAGATGCCCGATCCCGCAGCCTGCAAAATACGACTTGGCAGCAAAACGCTAAACGACGGAGCGACCAGGCACAGGACTTCGCCGGCGACCATGCATCCGCATGCGAAAAACAGCAGTTTGCGCGTCGAGAAACGGCCGGACAGGAAGGCCATGATGGCCGTAAAAATCGACGTCACGATCATGTAGCCCGAGACGAGCCACTGTGCCGTGGTGGCACTCACCGAAAAGGCTGCCATAATGTCGTGCAACGCCACGTTAATGATGTTCTCGTTAAACGCGGCAACAAAGGCTGCAATATACATTACGACGAGAATCGCCGCAGAGGCCGATGGCGTTACTTGAACTTGTTGCTGAGATTTGCTCCCCATGCATTTCCTTCCTCTTGGAACGACAGTCACATCGCCCCAGAGGAACGGTCCAGGGCGAAAAATGAGCCCTAGACTTACGCCAGACGCCGTACACGACGAATCTGGCAACATGGTCCAACATCGAAAGATTGTAACGCGGACGCACAGCTTTCCTTCCGCGCTATTATTAAAAGTCCACGAAAGCATAAGACATGAGGAGCCCGCCATGATTAAGCCCATCATGAAATCCGAGTTCTTTTTGCGTCTGCCTTCCGAAGACGCGGGACCCGACGATGCCGCAACCGGGCAGGATCTCCTGGATACACTCCACGAGCATGAGCGCGAGTGCGTGGGCCTCGCCGCCAACATGATCGGCGTGCGCAAACGCATCATCTGCGTAAAGGACGGCAACAGGACACTCCTGATGTACAACCCTCAAATTCTTGAGCAGGTCAATGCCTATCAGACGAGCGAAGGATGTCTCTCGCTGATCGGCGAGCGTCCCTGTACCCGCTATCGCCGCATTAAGGTTGAGTATTTGGACGAGAACTTCGTCCACCGCATCAAAAACTTCTCGGGCTACGCCGCCGAGATCATCCAGCACGAAATCGACCACTGCAATGGCGTCGTGGTTTAGGCCACCTGCCAAAATGAGGGTACCGGAGGCCTCCCTATGGATATCAGCCGCTTTGGCGAATTCGCCATCTTAGCGCAGTCACGCACGTTTCTTGATGCGGCGGAACTGCTTTTCATGTCGCAATCAACCCTCTCCAAGCACATCATGGCAATGGAGCACGAACTCGGCTGCAAGCTCATCGATCGAAGCCAGCGCCACGTAACACTCACCGCGCAAGGTGAAGCGCTCCTCCCCTATGCGCAAAAAATTGCGACGCTTCAGCACCGCTATCTTGCCGCCATTCAAATAGGCGCAGGTGAGCCGCTCGAGCACCTCACCGTCGGTTCTATCCCCATTATGGCCCCTTATGGGATCACGGACGCCGTCATCGATTTTCAGCAGGCGAACCCCTCATATTCTGTCGAGCTCATCGAGGGCGAGGGCGACACACTCAAGCGCATGCTCCTGCACGAGGACATTGACCTGGCCTTCATCCGTGACGGCGGCGCCATCGAGCCGGAGTTCAAAAAGATTCCCTTTACGACCGACCGGCTCGTGGCCGTCCTTCCGCTCGACCATCCGCTCGCCGAACGTGACGCCGTCGAGATAGACGACCTTATCGACGAGAATTTCCTCATGCTTCCCCAAGGCTCGTTCGTAAGCGAGCTCGTCCTTTCCCTTTGTCGCGAAGCTGAATTTGGCCCACGTGTTACGTTCACCGGCAAACGAGCCGAGAACATCATCTCCCTTGTCGCGCGCGGCGCCGGCGTCTCATTCCTCATGCGCAAGCCGGCGGAATCGCTCGCCAGCGGAAAGGTAGCCCTGGTGCCGCTCGAGCCCGCGACGACCTCCGAGGTCAGGCTCTACCTCAAGCGAAACGCCGCGCACTCGCAGGCGGTCGTCTCGTTCATTGGCTTCCTCCCCTACCGTCAGCTCCTGCAGGGCGACCGTGCGTCTTCCATCCCGGCACGACCGTCATAATCCCCGCTGCTCCACAACCGCAGACTTGTGTCCGCAAACACGATGACAGCGGCACGAAACACAAATATGCCTCGGGCGGCACGTCGCCGTCCGAGGCATATTTAATCAAAGTGCGCAGAAAGACTAGTCCACCGAGATGTTGAGTGCCTTACCGCCCTCGTCCTTCTTGGTACCGATCACCATAGCGGCGACAAGAGCCAGAACGAAAGCGACCACACCGGAGATGACAAGACCGATAAAGCCCGTGTCGATGCCGGCAGGGTTAATAAAGCTCGGGAAACCGAGCGGGCCGGAGGCACCGAAGGCATAGAGCTTGGCACCCATGAGGCCGGCAATGGCGCCGCCTACACCAGCGGAAATAAAGGTTGCCCACATAAGGCGCTTACGCGGCAGCAAGATGGCGTAAAGCGCAGGCTCGTTGACACCGAAAATCGAAGAGACAAGGGCGGGAATGTTGACGGCAGCATTTTCCTCGGAGTCCTTGGTTCGGATGATCATGCCAAGCACAGCGCCGGCGATGGCACAACCGCCTGCATACACGAGCGGGTTAATGAGGTCATAGCCGTAGGTTGCGACATCGAGGAACCACAGCGGGATGATACCCCAGTGCAGGCCGAACATGACGAGCAGGCTCCAGAACGTGCCGATGACGAAGCCGGCGATGGCGGGCTGGAAGTTGATGAGCGCCAGGATGATCTGGGCAACGATGTTGGAGAGGACCGTCATGACCGGACCGACCACAAGCAGGCCAAGGATGCCGCAAATGAGGAGCGTCAGGATGTTGGAGAAGAACGAGCTCACAAGCGCGGGCAGCACGTTAGAAAGGGCCTTGTGCACCTTGGAGGCAATCCAGACGATAAAGATCGCAGGCAGAATCGTCGATGAGTAATTCTGCATGATCAGCGGGATGCCAAAAATATCACCGTAGACATTGGACTCGAAGACCGTACCGGCGCCGAGCGTGTAGAGCGGATCTCCGCCCATAAGGGCAACGAGCGTCGGGTAGACGAGGATACCGCCGAGCGCCATTCCCATAACGGGCTTAAGTCCGAACTTCTTGGCCGACGTCCAGCCAATGATTAGCGGAAAGTAATAGAAGACCGAATCTCCGATTGCCGAGAGCGTCACATACGTATTGCTGTCCTTAGCGAGCCAACCGGCAACCGTACAGAGCGCAAGCATCGACTTGATGAAGCCACCGGCCATAAGCACACCAAGAACCGGCTGCAGAATCTCGGAAATGATGGCGAGCAGGCGCGAGAACGGATCGCCCTTCTTGACATTGTCGCCCTCATCGATATCAAGCGCAGGCTTGGCGTCGAACCCGCCAATCTGAACAAGGTCGTTGTAGACGGCCTCGACGGTGGCGCCGATCACGACCTGGTACTGTCCGCCGGCCTGGATGACGTCAACGACGCCCTTCGTCGCCTTAAGCTCATCGGTCTGGGCAAGTGATTCATCCTTGAGGTGGAAGCGGAGACGCGTAATGCAGTGGCTCACGTCTAACACATTGTCTCGACCACCGACCTTTGTGATGATTTCATCGCAAAGCTTCTGGTATTTCATGGAATTCTCCTTTTTCTGAGCGGGGTATAGCATCGATTTCATGCCTCCGTAGTCGACGTGGGAGGGCAAGGAACCCGCTTCCCCCTTTGAAATCCGCGGACGCACGTACGCCCGGGATGGGAAACGGCAGAGAAGATGGAAGATGCCGATCACATGGCAGCGAGCCTCATTGGCCCATGTCACGCAATCAGGCCTACAGACGCGAATCTGCTGCGCCGAGAAGTCTCGTCGTCTGGCAGAACTTGTCACACAGACGTTCCGGTTCGCCCTGGGGAATCTGAGTACGCTCGGTCTCAAAGGAGAGGCCGTACTCGCGTGCCGGAAGGAAATACTCGAAATAGCCGTTGGTGTAACCGCAGACTATTCCCTCGACCGGGCATTCGCGCTTCATGCGAATACCCAGGTCGCTGCCGAGCTCACTCGGGAACACAAAGAGATGCAGGCCACCCAAACTGATAACGGCACACTTAAGCGTGAGCGAAAAGTCGTCATGGGCAACGGTGTGATAGAACGTCTGAGGCTCGATGCGATCGAGAACGACCTCGCGATCGAGCTTGATCTGGGAAATCGCCTCGGCAAGACCGGTCGAAACGCGCTCGACCTCGGGAATGCCGCGTCCCTGGCGAAAATTGCGGTCGCTACAGTCGCCAGCAGCACCTACGACCATGGCCGGATAGTAGCCAAGACTCTGAGCGAGCTTTTTGCCGGTAAGACCGGCGAGTTCGCTCGTGAGCTCCGTGCAGTCGGGTCCGACGCAAGCGGAATGCACCGCCCAGTTCACAAAGCCCGCAAATGGCTTGCCTTCGGTATCGAAGAACGATACGACAATGACCTCATTGTCGGCGAGTTCACCTGGGATGATGCGGTTGTCGTAGAAACCGGTGATGACCTGCTTGCCCAAGCGACAAATCGCGGGCTGTGCGTTGGCGCGGCACTCCTCAAAGCATTGGCAAATGGTATCGAGGAACCAGCGGTAGTAGTTCTCGTCGAATTTTCCCGTCCACCAGCTGCGGTGGTAAGCGACGATTGAAGTATGGTCGTGCGTCGCCGAGAGCAAAACGCAGTCACGGTCGATTCCATAGCGCTCGGCGAGCATTGTCTTGACTTCCTCGGCCATGCTTTCCTCGAACTCGAGGACATCGGCATTAAAGAGAAACACTTCACGTTCGCCTTGCTGGAAGAGGATGGCGTTGGCGAAGACGTCATCATGGACGCCCGTCGCAGGTTCAAGACGGTTGGGAAGATTGCGGTAGCCAATCAGGTAGATGTCGCCCTGTGGGGTGATTTTGCGGCGCGCGTGTCCAATGTTCATGCACGTTCTCCTTCTGTGTCACGCCGCATTCAAGGCGGCAATGATGATTTCGACGAGGCGCTCATGGGATCCGGCGGCAAAACCGGAGTTCATAGCCTCATAGGTGATTTTTTCGTACGCGTCGGGAGCCGGTAGGTACTTCTGTCCGCCGTTGACGAGCGTGGCAAAGAGCACAGAGCCGGACCGGGCGGCGCGCACAGTGGCGCCGAATGCACTCGAGACCTCGGGTTGTACGCCGACAAGCTCGACGTTTCCCAGCCGGAGCAGATAGACCCTCGTGCGCTGCTCGCCAGCGGCATGAAACTCATATGTTCGGTGCGGAGCCAAAGAGTGAAAATCGGCGCGTGTCTGAGCGGGCAGGAGAACGTCGACCGTGCGGGCATCGATGCCGGTAGCGTCATCCTCACGCGCCATGCGAGCGGCCTCGACTAAAGCATCGCCCAAGGCCTGCCCCTGCTGGTGCAGCATGCGGTATCCGTCCTCATGGGCATCGACCGTCTGCTTAACGCCGGCCGCATCGAACATGACGTTCATGGCGCGCTCCGCCGGACCTTGGTCGCCCGCGGCACCTGGCAGCAACAGGGCAACGCCGCCCAGCTCGCGCTCGAGTGACATGGCGGCAAAACCAAAGAGGTCTCCGCTCGCCATGCGCCTCCCCTCGGAGTCGCGCGAACCGTCGAGCACGGAGGACTGAACGTCCGCCGTCGCGAGCACGGCAACATACTCGCCCCCGGCATCCCTTATGGCGAGTATGGGCATCGTGTGGTCGGCAAACCCCCTGGGATTCGAGCCCAACCACCAGCCGGCAGGCGTCTCGATGTCGCGATTAACGTTCACGGGGCATTCGCCCTCCACAGTGGCGAGAGTGACGGAGCGAATGCCCGCAACAGCGCGCTCGACAGCCGTGCGGGCGGCAGCGACGAGCGCTGCGCGATAGCGCTCGTTGCGATTGCGAGTAGCATCGTCGACAAGATGCCCGGGAGTGCGGACGTGAGGCATGGAAAACGTGTGGGTAGGAACCACCCAAGAATAAGCACCGCTGCAATTGGCGGCATTCTCAACAACCTCACGCAGATCGGCGAGTAGAGCCGGAGCGATCGAGGTGACCTCAAGCGAAAGGACGCAGGCGCGTCGCCCCGTCCCCTCGATGATAAGGGCACGGGCGAAGACCTCATGACGGAGTTCGTCGAAACCGTCGAACGGCAACACGTCCCCAAGATCGATGGCCACACGAGCGGCCCCAGCCCTCATCTCTCCTTCGTCCATGGCAGATACTCCCCTCTGATTGCCGCTCACTCGACACCGTACAGTTGCTGCGCCGTACCGCCAAGCACAAGGTCGCTGTCTGTATCGCTCAGATTTGCAGCGCGAACGCAGGCGACACCCTCGGTGAGCCACTCGCGTTTAACGGGATAGCTCGTGCCAAAAACAATATGGTCTGCACCCAGCACGTCAACCGCGCAGGCGAGGAGTGTCTTGCCCCAAGGCTGGGCATGGGACATGTCGAAATAGATGTTGTTCTCGAGGCGCCTGGAAACGGTCTCGGTATCGACCTGAAAACGGCCAGAAGCATCAGGGCGCTTGGGACCATGAGGCAGCAGCATCTCCTTGAACGCAAAGTATGCGCCGCCGAGCATGGAGTGGACCATTTTGATATTGGGGTAGCGCTCAAAGAAATCACCAAAGATCTCTCGGCCGATCGCCGTAGTTTGGTCGACGCAGCGGCCATAAGAGCGGCGAAGGTTGTCGTACGCGAGAAGCGACTCGTTCTCGACCGGCACGGGAACATGGTGCACGTAAACGGTGACATGGCGTTCGTTCAGGTGCTCGAAAAAGCTCGAGAAGACCTGGTCGTCGAGATAGCGCTTGCCGTAGTGAGCGCAGAGCTGCACACCCGCAAAACCATCGTCGAGCCTGCGGTCGAGCTCCTCCAAATTCGCTTTGGTGCCAAAGGGCGGCACGGCGACAAGCGGAATCAGACGGCCATTTGACGCCTTCGCGTCAGCAGCCATACCGTCGTTGAAACGCCGGCACATCCCGAGCGACATCCACTCGTGGCAGCCGGGGAGCTTGAGGATCGCCTTGTCGACCCCCGCCTCATCCATATCGGCCAAGCGCTTCTCGAGGGTGTAGTCGCCCTCAATGTAGTTAAGACCCGGAGAACCGGCGGGCATCTCGATCACGATCTGTCGTTTGCCGGCGGAATTCATGGTCAGATAGCCTTCGGTGTCATAGGCGCGGGGTACCTCGGCCAAAAACTGTTCGCAGAGCGTCTCGTCATGAAAGATGCGCTCGTCGAACCAGTAGGAATTTGCATCGATAATCATTGGTTGGAACCGCCTTTCATCTTGTTGAAAACATTCTAGAAAAGCAGGTACCCGGACATCAATTCCAGCTTAAGCCCATTGTATTCCATTTTGGAATAGAACTAGCCGCTCACGCGCGAACCTCGCCCGCTCAACGAGACAAGCGCTAACAGCACGGGCTTAGACAGAAAACGGTCGGCCCGCATCCGTTGCGGGCCGACCGTTTCATTACAGGCTACCTTTGCCGTTACGCCTGGCGGTAATGGTCAAAGAAGTCGGCGAGGTCTTCGAGGGACTCCTTGAGCACTTCCATGCGCGGCAGGTACACGATGCGGAAGTGGTCGGGCTCGCCCCAGTTAAAGCCGCCGCCGCGCGTGATCAGGATCTTCTTCTCGTGCAGCAGGTCGAGGGCAAACTGCTCGTCATCGGTGATGTTGAACTTCTTCACATCCATCTTGGGGAAGATATAGAACGCCGCACGCGGCTTGACCACCGAGATGCCGTCGATCTTGTTGAGTGCCTCATACACAAAGTTGCGCTGCTCGTAGACACGACCGCCGGGGCGGATATAGTTGTTAACAGACTGATGGCCGCCGAGCGCCGTCTGGACGATCGACTGAGCCGGCACGTTGGAGCACAGGCGCATGTTCGAGAGCATGTTGATGCCCATAATAAAGTCACTCATGCAGCGCTGGTTACCCGAAAGCACCATCCAGCCAATACGATAGCCCGCGATCATGTGCGACTTGGAAAGGCCGCTAAAGGTGACGCAGGGCAGGTCGGGGGCGAGTGATGCAATGGAGACGTGCTCGTAGCCGTCCATGCACAGGCGGTCGTAGATCTCATCGGCAAAAATCATGAGCTGGTGCCTGCGCGCGATCTCAACGATGCCCTCGAGCACCTCGCGCGGATAGACCGAGCCCGTGGGGTTGTTGGGGTTGATGATGACGAGGGCCTTGGTCGCGCTCGTGATCTTGGACTCCATATCCTCCAGGTCGGGATACCAATCCGCTTGCTCATCACACAGATAGTGAACGGGATGACCGCCGGCAAGGGTTGCGCACGCCGTCCAGAGCGGATAGTCGGGGCTGGGGATCAGAATCTCGTCGCCATTGTCGAGCAGCGCGTTCATCGAAAGCTGAATGAGTTCGGACACGCCGTTGCCCGTGTAGATGTGCTCCATCTGAACATTGGGCAGGCCCTTGATCTGCGAGTACTGCATGATTGCCTTGCGCGCAGAGAACAGGCCGCGCGAGTTGGAATAGCCTTCGCAGTCGGGCAGCTGCTGGCGCATGTCCTTAATGACCTCATCGGGCGTGCGGAAGCCAAAGGGCGCCGGATTACCGATGTTGAGCTTGAGAATACGCTCGCCCTCGTCCTCCATACGGGCGGCCTCGTCGACGACGGGGCCGCGCACGTCATACAGGACGTTATCGAGCTTGGTGGATTTTGAAAAAGTACGCATGGTGGTGCTCCTTGGAATTTGAGCTGAGGGATGGGGTTCGGGCTTGGGTACGTTGCGAGGCGATGATTCCTCGCCTTGATCGGCGTCACCGGCGAGCAGCCAGGAAACATCGACCTCCAAAATACGAGCGAGCAGCTCTGCCACATCGCGCCGCGGGATCGTCTTGCCGCTCACATATTGGCTCATCTGACTCTTGCCGAGTTTTTTTCCGAGCATCTCCGATGCGCGGATTACGTCCGACTGGCGAACGTCGCGATCGGACATGGTCTGTCGCAGGCGATCGCTAAACGTCTCTTGGGCCATTAGAACCTCCTTGCTGGCAAAGTTCAATTTATAGAACACGAATTGAACCTAAGTTCAATTTAGGCAGCAGTATAGCGCCGTACCTTATTCGGAAGTTCAATTTCACAAGAAAACGTACCGAACTCCGAGATTTGCCCAAGGCGGACAATGACGCGCACGCGTTTAGAGATATTCAAGGAATCGAGCGGCGGCAAGCGAAACGTCAGCCGTGCGATATATCGCGTTGATCTGCCGATGGGGACGTCCCTCGAGCGGACGCACGGCGACATCGAACTGACAGCGGCGCAAGATGAGCGCCGGAAGAATACTCACGCCCAGACCGTCCTCGACCATGGCCATAATCGCATAATCATCCCAGGTCGATAGCTTAGAACGCACCGCCAGACCCGCGCGGCGAAACAGCGGCGTAATCTCGTCGTCGCTACCGCGTTCCAGAAGAATAAACTGCTCGTTGGCCAAATCGGCAAGGGAAACGACCTCCGCGGTGGCAAGCGAGGAGTCCGCTGGCACCACGGCCATCAGCTCGTCTTGCACCAACGGCCGCGACGCCATGCCGGCGCCGCGTGGCTCGCGCGGAATAAAGCCCAGGTCGCAGCGGCCTTCCGCCACCCATTGCTCAATCTCGGAGTAATCACCCATCAGCAGCTCGTAATCGACATCCGGGTGATCAGCGCGAAACCGCGCGATCACCGGCGGCAGTACATGGGTCGCCACACTCGAGAATGTACCGATACAGATCTTGCCACGCATGAGCCCCCGCATCTCGTCCACGCGTCGCTGCAGGCGGCCAAACTCTTCGCATAACGCCTCGACTGCCGGCATGACCTGTCGCCCGTCGGCAGAAAGCACCACGCCCTCGCGGCTGCGATCAAGCACCTTAAAACCCCAGTCTGCCTCAAGGTCGCCCACCATGCGGCTCACGCCCGACTGCGAATAGCTCAGCCGCTCTGCAGCATGCGTAAAGCTGCCGGCACGCACCGTCTCGAGCAGCACTTGCATCTTTTGAATATTCGTTTCCACGGCATCCCTCCACCTTTACATGAGTTTTTGTCATGTTATCCATGCATTATATTCGCTTTTCTTCTAAAGCCACCTCACCCATAGTGAACATGCTCGGATATAGAGGGGATGTCAGCACATGAACAACGGACTGTTTACGTACTTAGCAGCATTGCTATTGTTTGGCTCCAACGGCATCATCGCCGCTGCCATCGCGCTGCCGAGCTCCGATATCGTACTGTTGCGCACGTTTTTGGGCGCTCTCACCCTTGCCGCCATCCTCTTCATAACCAAGCGCCATAACCTGCAGGCTCCGTCTCGCCCCCGCGAGGCCGCAGCGCTCATCGTCTCGGGCGCCGCGCTGGGCGCCAGCTGGATTTTCCTGTTCCGCGCCTATCAGACGATCGGCGTTGGCATCTCCTCGCTGTTGTATTACTGCGGCCCCATCATCGTTATGGCCCTCTCCCCGCTCATTTTTGGCGAAAAGCTGACCGGCGGCAAAATCGCCGGGTTTATCGCCGTTGCCTGTGGCGCCTTTCTCATTGCGGCGCAAGGTCTAGGCGGCAATATGCCCATTGCGGGTATCGCTTGCGGCATCGCCTCGGCCTTCTGCTACGCCTTGATGGTCATCGCTAGCAAGGGTGCGCCACACATCGAAGGCCTCGAGAACTCCACGCTCCAGGTGAGCGCCGCCTTTGTAACCGCGTTGATCCTTACGCTCTTCACGCAAGGTGCCCCCTCGTTCCTCTCCCCCAGCATTGCCGCCGGCATCGATTGGGGCGCCGTCGCCATGCTCGGCGTCGTCAACACCGGCATCGGTTGCCTGCTCTACTTTAGTGCCGTCGCCAAGCTGCCCGTCCAGACCGTCGCGGTCGTCGGCTACCTCGAGCCGCTTTCGGCCGTCGTGTTCTCCGTTGCCCTTTTGGGAGAGACCATGACGCCCATCCGCCTCATGGGCGCCGCGTTGATCATCGGCGGCGCGATCTTTTGCGAAGTCGCCGGCAAACGCGCAGACACCAAAGCAAGCATCGCCCAAGTAGCACGCGCCTAAAAGCCCCTCTTCAGTTTCAAAGCAGGGGCGCGTCCGTGGTTATCACATTGCAGCAAGACCATACAGCCGGTGCGCCCCTGTTTTGAAATGCTACCTGCGTACATGAATAATCCCCAGATGGGGATTATTGTCTAAAACACCCCGATGTGCCAAACTGCTCTTATATGTATAAAGATGGCATAAAGGTTATCTGCCCTAGACAGATAACCGGATGTCTAAGGAAGTCCACGTGGCACACAACAAACTGGAGGCAAACCTCCAAGACCAGCACGGACAGAGCGGGCATGGAGCCATTCCCCTTTCTGCTGGTATGTTGCTCGTAACGCTCGGCGTCGTCTATGGCGACATCGGCACGAGCCCTATGTACACCATGAAATCAATCGTCGCCAACAACGGCGGCATCGGTACCGTCAGCGAGGACATGATCCTGGGCGCGCTTTCGCTCGTCATCTGGACCATGACGCTCGTAACCACGGTCAAGTACGTGCTAATCGCCATGAGGGCCGACAACCACAACGAGGGCGGTATCTTCGCCCTGTTCAGTCTCGTGCGCAAAGTGGCGCCGTGGCTGATCCTTCCCGCCATGATCGGCGGTGCGGCGCTGCTTGCCGACGGCATCCTCACCCCCGCCGTCACGGTCACCACAGCCATCGAGGGTCTGCGCACCATCGAGTGGGGCCACGCGCTATTGGGCGACGGCCAGACCAACGTCATCATTATTACCATCATCATTATCTGCGGCCTATTTGCCATGCAGCGCGCCGGCACCTCGTCAATCGGCAAGCTCTTCGGCCCGCTCATGACGCTATGGTTCCTGTTCCTGGCGGGCGCCGGCCTGTTCAACATGCTCGGCAACCTGTCCATCTTGCGCGCACTCAACCCCATCCGCGGCATCATGTTCCTGTTCTCGCCCATCAACCACTCGGGCATCATGGTGCTCGGTTTCGTCTTCCTGTCGACGACCGGCGCCGAGGCGCTCTATTCGGACATGGGTCACGTGGGCAAGGCTAACATTTACGCATCCTGGCCGTTCGTAAAGGCGGCCCTCATCCTTAACTATCTGGGTCAGGGCGCTTGGCTGCTCGCCAACAACTCCAATCCCCAGATGCTCGCGATGGACATCGTCAACCCGTTCTACATGATGCTTCCCGAGCCCCTGCGCCCCTTTGCCATCGTGCTATCGGCCGTAGCGGCCATCATCGCCTCGCAGGCGCTTATCACCGGCTCGTTCTCGCTGGTATCCGAGGCCACGCGTCTCAACCTTATGCCGCATCTGCGCATCCACTACCCCAGCGACACCAAGGGTCAACTCTATATTCCGCTCGTCAACAACATCATGTGGGTCGGCTGTATCTTCATCGTGCTGCTGTTCCAAAACTCCGAGCGCATGGAGAGCGCCTACGGCCTCGCCATCACCGTGACTATGCTCATGACCACGACGCTTTTGACGAGCTATATCGCCGGCATCCTCAAGCACAAGCTGGGCGCCTGCGTCTTTGCCCTGCTTTTTGGCGCCATCGAGCTCTGCTTCTTTGCCTCGTGCCTCACCATGTTCTTTGACGGCGGCTATGTGATGATCTTCCTGGCCTCGCTGCTGTTTGGCCTTATGTACGTGTGGCGCCGCGGCACCGCCATCGAGCGCACGCAGACGATCCTGCTGCCCGTCTCCAAGTACATCGATCAGCTCAACCGCCTGCGCAACGACGAGACCTACCCCGTGCTCGCCGACAATCTGGTGTTCCTCACCAACAGCCCCGACCCGCTCACGCTCGACCGCGACGTGCTCTATTCCATCCTGGACAAGCACCCCAAGCGCGCCAAGGCATATTGGTTCATCAACGTGCACGTTACCGACGAGCCCTATACGCACGAGTATTCCGTCGAGACCTTTGGCACGGACTTTTTGTTCCGCGTGCGCCTGGACCTGGGCTTTAAGGTCAACCAGCGCATCAACGCCTATCTGCGTCAGATCGTTGGCGACTTGATGACATCGGGTGAGCTGCCACCGCAGCATCACACCTACTCCATCTACGAGACACGCGGCAACGTGGGCGACTTCCGTTTTTGCATGCTGCGCAAGATGCTTGCCCCCGAAACGGACATCAACCGCAACGACCACCGCGTGATGGCCATCAAGTACGCCGTCCGCCGCGCCTGCGGAAGCCCGGCACGCTGGTACGGTCTTGAGAACTCGGCGATCATCATCGAGTACGTGCCTCTCTTTGCCCGCATGCGTCCGGCGGTCAAACTCGTACGCACCCATGTGCCGCTCGAGGTCCAGATCGAGGAAGCCGAGGAAATGGAAGTCGATATCTTCTCGGACGACCTGGTCAACGGCAACGAGGCCGGTAGGGACATGAACGTCGATCCCACCGAATTGCTCGAGAGCGTCGCCGATACGCCCGAACAGCAACTGCTCGACGGCCTCGAGAGCGCCCAGCTCAACGACGCCAACTTCTAGCGACGTCGCGCATCAACGACAGCGCCCCTGCACCTCACAGGAGATGCAGGGGCGCTTTGCATTTCAGTAAAGCCCTCGGCTACGAACGACGCGGCTCGGGAACCACAAGCCTATCGGGGCTCGCGCCCTCGGCATCCATCAGGCTCACGTAGCGAATCGACGGATCCTCATACATCGCGTAGTAATAATTGCCCGTGCGCGCGCTAAAGCATCCGGTATAGATAGTCTTCTCGAACTTGCCATCGCCCATCCTGGACGCCCCCTCAATCATCACCACGCCCTCGAGTGAACGGAACATGCGGACGACGTTTTCGGTCTCGCTGTCTTTTTGCGGGTAATTGGCGTTGAGGTACGCTGCCTTTACAAAACGGCTCGGCGAATAGCAGTCGCCGGGAATGCCGCGCATGCCGGCACCGGCTCCATAGGGCTTAAGCTCGGCGCCACGCCACGTCGCCGTCTGCGGAAAATCGCTTGTGGCGGTGATATAAGTGCGTAGGTTTTCCATATGCCACGGGAAGGTGGGCTGATTGGCAAGGGTGTCGACCGGATCGTCGTATACATGCAGGCCGTCAGCCATCATCTCGACCACGATGCTACGCTGGCTGTCGCCGATAATCCAATGGAGCAGCGACACGCCCAGCCCCTCTCCGGCAGATTTGGCGACAATCACCGTGTCGCGCAGCGCGGCCTCGACCTCATCGACCGTCGAGAACGTCGCTGCCACCCACAGGGGAAACTCATAGGCCGCGATATTGGTCTTTCCATCAACCGGGCCCTCGGCATACTCGGCATAGCCGGGAAAGTTGAGCCCCGCCACAGCCAGACCCGCATCGTTACCACAGTCGAAAAACATGGGATAGTTCTTGTAATCGATGCACATGCCGATTACCGCGTGTGCCGCCGACGCATCGTCGATAAACGAATACGGGATGTGAAACCCGCGCGGCATCACGCGAACCTGTTGGCCGTAGTCAAAGCTCCAGTCGAGGTTGCGGCCTAGATACATGTGGCCAGAATTATCGGTAAATCGAATGCTCGTACACATAGCGCCTCCTAGCTTTACGTTCTTGCTAAGCTCATTGTCACCAAACAAAAAGGCGCTAAACACAAAAGCCCGGACATGACAACAATGTCACGCCCGGACCAAAAGAGACGAAGTGCGGTGCTTTGGTCCCCCTAGACCAACTTTCCAAGACAGTGGTCGATCATATGCTGGACCATCTGCGCCTCGAAGCCCACAAAGTCCTGCTTGCGCTCGCGCATCTTGCCATCGACGATCTGGTCAAAGGCAACCTTGCACTTGATATAGCGCGTGGACTTGGTGACCTCCTCGTGCGTCAGGCAGCTCTCCTCCATCTTGCTGGCGCCCAGGCCAAACACCAGACGGGGGTTGTAGAGCACGTGGGGCTCGCCGGCGTCGTCCAGGTAGACGCAGACCTTCTTGGTAACGCCGATCTGGTTGGCGGCCAAGCAGCCGGCATCATCGAGCGACTTGATGGTATCGATCAGGTCCTGAGCAACCGACTCGTCCTCGACGGTCGCAACCTCGCAACGCTGGGACAGGATAGCCTCGTCGTGGCAAAGCTCTTTAATCATACGTTCCTCCATAGGGGTCGTTGTAACCGCTTAAGTATACGGTACCCACACATTTTCATGCGATAAATACCGTCCGTCTGTTACAAAGCGCCGAACATCAACATGCGAGGAACAGCAAGGTTGTAAAGGCGATATAGTAAATGAGTTCGTGTCAATCGGCCTAAACTCGGGGCCGAACAAGGAAAGGGTATGCATGGACGAACTTTTTCACGTCAGTGAGCGCAAGTCCACAATCGGGACCGAACTTCGCGCTGGACTGACAACATTCCTGGCGATGGCCTACATCATCGCCGTCAACCCCGCGGTGCTCTCGGGCGCTGGCATCGATGCGGGAGCGCTCGCCTGCGCCACCTGCCTGGGCGCCGGCATCATGACCATCTGCATGGGCATCTTCGCAAACCGCCCGCTCGCCTGCGCGTCGGGCCTGGGCATCAACGCCATGATCGCGGGCATCGCCACCACCATGTGCGGCGGCGACTGGCACGTGGCCATGAGCGTTATCTTCCTCGAAGGTATCGTCATCTTGCTGCTCGTCCTTTGCGGCCTGCGCGAGGCCATCATGGATGCCATCCCCGTGGTCCTGCGCCACGCCATCTCGGTGGGTCTGGGCCTGTTTATCGCCATGATCGGCCTGTGCGACGCCGGCATCATCACCGCTGGCGCCGGTACGCTCGTCGGCTTGGGCGACATCACCTCCCCCACCTTTATCGTCGGCATCATCTCCATCGTCGTGACGGTTGCCCTGGCTTCCCGCAACGTGCCGGGCTCGCTGCTCATCGGCATCATCGTCGCCGTTATCGCCGGTATCCCGCTGGGCGTCACCCATGCGCCCGAGGGCCTCATCGCACCGCTCGACTTCTCGACCTTTGGCGCCCCGTTTGCCAGCACCGCTGATGGCAACATGGCCATCGTGAAGGTTCTGACCGACCCGATGCTGCTCGTCGTTGCCTTCTCGCTGCTCATGAGCGACTTCTTTGACACCATGGGCACCGCCATGGCCGTCGCCAAGCAGGGCGAGTTCCTGACCGAGGACGGCAATGTCGAGGACATCCGCCCCATCTTGGTCGTTGACTCCGTGGCCGCCGCTGCCGGTGGCTTTATGGGCGTCTCCTCCATCACCACCTTCGTCGAGTCCACCTCTGGCGCTGCCGACGGTGGCCGCACGGGCCTCACCTCCATCACCACCGGCGTGCTGTTCATTCTCGCCGCGTTCTTCTCCCCCATCGTCACCATCGTTTCCAGTGCCGCCACCTGCGGTGCCCTGGTCTACGTCGGCTACCTCATGATGAGCGAGGCCTCCGAAATCGACTGGTCCGATGTCTCCGAGGGTTTCCCGGCGTTTATGATCGTCGCCGGCGTGCCCTTCACCTACTCCATCTCTGCCGGCATTGGCCTGGGCTTTATCGCCTACGTGGTCGTCGCGCTCTTTAAGGGCGAGGCCTCCAAGATCAAGCCGCTCATGTGGATTGCAGCCCTCGCCTTCCTCGTCTACTTCTTTGTAGCGTAAGGGCAAGATTCACAATACCAAACACCAAAGCGCGGAGTCGCATCGAGCGGCTCCGCGCTTTTCTTTTAAAGTCAGGCATCGCACGGACGCGCGATATATTGCTTCCCAAGTTTTGGACATTTTGCCCTCCAAACGGCACTACCGCCGGCTACATCCTGCAGATATGCTGGGCGTAATCGCATAGGCCCTATGAGGATGGGAGTAACCATGGCCGCCTTGTTCACGACCCCCAAGCGCAATGACAAAACCTCTGGAGCCCATTTTATCGAGCCCGACGTGCGCCGTCGCACGTTGCTCGCACACGGCAGCTGGCGCCGCGTGACGCGCCGCATCGTTGTAGGCGCCGTATGCGCGCTTACGGTAAGCTCGCTGCTCATGCCGAGCATCTCGCTCGCGGCGGAGTGGATTGATGTTGGCGGCACCCAGTACAACGCCGGCACTGCGGCGGGCGACGGTGCCGGCACCTGGAGCTGGGACGGCGCCGACGACATGAAGCTCATCAACTATAACGGCGGTGAGATCAAAGCTGCAGGCAAGCTCAACATTGTCTATGAGGGCAAGAACACCGTGACAACCGAGCCTGATTACACCGGAGCCGCCATCAAGGCGCAGGACGGCACTAGCCAGAAAGCAGAGTTGAACATAACGAGCTCGAATAGCACGGATGAGCTCAATGTGACAGCCGAGGCCGATGCAATTAAATCAACAGGCGACCTCTCCATTTCTGGCCCAGGCACTGTGAACACCACAAGCACTGCTTCCGACGGAATTGAGGCAAAGGGCGATCTCTCTATCACGGGCTCGGGCACCGTGAATGCAACGGGCGGTACCGAAGGCATCCAATCCAAGGGCAAGACCACCATCGATTCCTCTGGCACAGTGATCGCTAAAGGAGGCGAAGGTTACGGCGTCGCCGCGGGCAGTGACCTGATCATCAAAGGCGGTGGCAAGGTAGAAGCAAGCTCGATAGAAGAAGCGGCGATTTGGGCTGACGGCAACATCGACATCTCGGGCGGCAGCCAGGTCAAGGCAAGCTCCCAGGGAGATCTTGCCGTCGACGCTGAGGGTAGTCTCGCGGTCACGAACGCCCCCCTTGACGCAAGCGGTGTTGAATATGGTGTCTATGCCTACAAGGGCGTTACGCTCGATCACGCGACCGTGACGGTCCGCACAAGCGCGAGCGGCGGCCAGGCCATCGCCCTCATCACTGATGGGGACGACATCGTCATCAAGAATGGTTCCATCGTGGACGCGTTCGCCGAAGGCAAATTCTCGGTTGCAATCTCTACCAGAAACCACCAGCCAAACGTCGCTGGCGGCCACATCTACATCGGCGACTCCGTTGTTAAGGCTATAGCCCGCTATGTCGAGACCGGTGGCGATGGCCCCGATCACTACAGCAACGACCAAAGCGGCGAGGTCATCCCTGAGCCTAGGGGTCTGAACATCGGTATCTTCGCCCAGACCTACGAGGGCATCACGCCCGCGAGTATCTCGATCGTCCGCAGCAAGCTCACGGCCGAGGGAGACACGGCGGCAATCTTCGCTCTTGCCATAAGCGAGGATGGCAAGGCGATCGGCACCATCGAGATCGAAGGCGCTCCCATCCAGACGCCCGCAGGCGGCAAGATCATTAACTATCGCTACGAAGAAGAGTACGGCCCCAGCATCTCCTACGAGGCAGGTCAAACCATCGGCACGGGCGACGCCACGATCGACTCCCCCTATGACGCCGCTGTCGCCAAGAGCACGCTCACCGTACCTCCCGAGGAGATCAAACCCGAGGAAAAGTCCGGCGAGACCAAGCCCGAGGGTTCCAAGTCCGAGGGCACGAAGACGACCAAGACCGTTGCAGTTGCAGCCACGGGAGCCAAAACCACCGGCATCCTCGCCGTAACCGGCGACACCTCGAGCGCGGCCATCATAGCGACCGCCCTTGCAGGAACGGCCACCATCGTCACAGGCGCCCTGGCGAGTCGCAAACGCTCGTAAACACTTTTTCGCACAGGACGGGTGGATCGCGGCCCTTGCCTTCCTCGTCTACTTCTTCGTAGCGTAAGGGCAAGGCTGCAAAAGCTGAACAATAAAGCGCGGAGTCGCCATGCGGCCCCGCGCTTTTCTTTTAGCGCCGGTCCCTGCGCCGGCGTGCGGCCTATTTCTCCCCCCATTTTGGCCATTTTGCCCTCCAAACGGCACTACCGCCGGCAACATCCAGCAGATACGCTGAATCTAGTCGTATAGGCCCTATGAGAACGGGAGCAACCATGGCAGCCTTGTTCACGACCCCCAAACGCAATGACGCTACCGCCGGAACCCATGTTGCCGAACCCGACGTTCGCCGTCGCATAGGACTCGCGCACGGCAGCTGGCGCCGCGTGACGCGCCGCATCGTCGCGGGCGCCGTGTGCGCGCTCACGGTGAGCTCGCTGCTCATGCCGAGCGTCTCGCTCGCAGCGGAATGGGTCAAGGTCGGCGGCAACAAGTACAACACCGCGGCGAGCGACGAGGCCGGTACCTGGTCGTGGGACGGCGCCAACGACTTGAAGCTCAACAACTATAACGGCGGCGAGATCCAGGCCGCAGGCAAGCTCAACGTGAATTACTCGGGAAACAACATCGTCACTGCCGACTGGATCGAAGGCATCAAGGCTTCTCATGGCAAGAATGAGAACGCCGAGCTCAATATCCAAGGCGACGCGGGCAGCACGCTCAGCGTGACATCTACTGAGGACGCTATCCTCTCCACGGGTAATATCAACATCGACGGAGCCGGATCCGTCAACGCCACGAGCACTGGGCTTGATGCCATCAATGCCGGGGGTGATCTCGCTATCAAAGGTTCGGGCAACGTCAACGCCACGGGTGCATCGGATGGCATCAGGGCAAACGGCAATATCACGATTGACGACAACGGAGCCGTCGCCGCCAGGGCTACCAAGGACAAGGGTATTGGAACCGACAAGAACCTCACCATCAAGGGTGGCGGGACGGTCGAGGCAAGCTCCGAGAAAGACGCTGCCGTCGAGGCCAAGGGCAGCCTCGCAGCCACAAACGCCTCCCTCAACGTAAACGGTGTTGAATATGGCGTCTATGCCCACAAGGGCATCACGCTCGATCATGCAAACGTGACAGTCCGTGCAAGTAAAGGCAGATACGGTGGCGCCATTGCCCTCTTCACCTACCAAGACGATATCGTCGTCAAGAACGGCTCCACCGTGGACGCGCTTGCGGAAGGCGAGGTTTCGGCTGCATTCTCCACCAGAAACGATCGACCCAACGAGAAGGGTGGCCACATCTACATCAGCGACTCCGTTGTCAAGGCCATAGCCCGCTATGTCGAGAACGGCGACGACCCCATCCCCTACAGCGAAAACCAAGATGGCGAGACGAGGCGCGAACCCCAAGGCGAGAACATCGGCATCATCGCCCAGACCAGCGAGGGCGTCACACCCGCAGTCATCTCGATCATCCGCAGCAAGGTAACGGTCGAAGGAGATACAGCGGCAATCTTTGCCCGTGCCATGAGCGCTGACGGCAAGACAATCGGCACCATCAAGATTGAGAACGCCGCCATCCAGACGCCCGAAGGCGGCAAAGTCATTGACTATCGCAAGCTCCGTGACGGCATCTGCGAAGCAGGCCAAGCCATCGGCACGGGCGACGCCACGGTCGACTCCCTCTATATCAAAGCAGTCGCCAAAAGCACGACCATCGCACCTCCCGAGGTAGCCAAGCCGGAAGACCCCAAGCCCGACGAGACCAAGCAGAACCCCAAGCCTGAGGGCTCAAAGCCGACCAAGGCCGTTGCGGCTTCAACCACGAAAGCCAAGACTACCGGCGTGCTCGCGGCAACCGGCGACACCTCGGGTGCGGCCATCGTGGCAACCGTCCTTGCGGGAACAGCCGCTATCGCCGCAGGCACCATGGCGAGCCGTAAGCGCTCTTAGACGCCTCTGCGCACATGGCAGCTCCCGCGAAGGCCCCGAGCCCCAGCACCGTTTAACAACGCCACCGCCGAGCTCCCCTCCGGCGGTGGCGTTTTCCATATGCGTCCGCAGGGGATGCACGAGATTGTCTTTGGTCTAGCCCAACCTGCATGAGCCGGCGTGCGACAATGGGGGCCGTCGATATCACAACGCCGAGAGAAGCCCGTCATGGAAGCGCATCAAAAGCAGATAACCGTTCATGCACAGCATGCCGAAAGCGCACCAGTCATCTATCTTCCCGTGGTCATGGGCGACGGCAGCGAGGTTTATGAGTGTTGCCGAGAGCTCGACTGTCCGCCATTCGCCCTCGTCACCATTGGCGGGCTCGATTGGAATCGCGAGCTGAGCCCCTGGGCATGCGACGGGACCGTACGCGATGCCGAGCCTTTCGGCGGCCAAGCTGCCGATTTTCTTGATGAGCTGCTGAATCAGATAATCCCCCAGGTCGAGTCATCGCTTCCTCAGCCGCCCACCTGGCGCGGCATTGCCGGTTACTCGCTCGCGGGCCTCTTCGCACTCTGGTCCCTCTGGCAAACCGACGCCTTTGACCGCGCCGCGAGCGCATCGGGGTCGCTATGGTTTCCCGACTTTGTCGATCGCGCCAGCACGGCGCCATTTGCCGGCAGCCCGCAGGCTGTCTATCTGTCGCTCGGTAAAAAGGAGACCAAGACTCCCAACCGCATGATGCGGCACGTACTCGACGATACGCGCGCAATGGAAAAGCTGCTCGGCGAACGTGGTATTCCCACGACGCTGGAGCTCAACCCCGGCAATCACTTTTCCCAGACCGACTTGCGCATGGCCCGCGGCATCCACTGGATACTGGCGCATTAAAAATGGCGCCCGCGCGTACGCATGGGCGCCATTTTTTGATTCAGCTGGACGCAGTTGTTACTCAGCAGCCTCCTCAAGCTCGGAGACATCAAACTCAAAGTCGTTGCCCGGTAGGATGGCATTGAGCACAATGCCCACCAGCGAACCCACGGCAAGGCCCGAGAGCGAAATGGTCACGCCGCCCAGCTCCAACACGATAGCTCCGGCAGTGCTGTGCGCAATGCCGAGTGAAAGCACCAGCACCAGGGCGGCCACCAGCACGTTGCGGTTGTTCTGGAAATCGACCTGGTTCTCGATGAGGTTGCGAACGCCCACGGCGCTGATCATGCCATAGAGCACGAGTGACACGCCGCCGATCACGCACGCCGGCATGGCCGCAATGACAGCCGCGAACTTGGGGCAGAACGAGAGCACAATGGCGCAACACGCGGCAATGCGAATCACGCGCGGGTCGAACACGCGCGTCAGGGCAAGCACGCCGGTGTTCTCACCATACGTGGTGTTGGCCGGAGCGCCAAAGAGCGAAGCCAGGATCGTGGCAAGGCCGTCGCCGAGCAGCGTGCGATGCAGGCCAGGATCGGCGATGTAGTTACGCTCGCAGGTGGAGCCGATAGCCGAGATATCACCGATATGCTCGATCATGGTCGCAAATGCCAGCGGCATAATGGTGATGATGGTCGTCGTGGCAAGACCGCTATCGAACTGCGGCCCAAAGAGTGCAAACACGGTGTTGTCCCACACGATGGGCAAGCCAACCCAGGGAGCGGCTGCGACGCCCGAGAAATCAACCTCGCCGAGCGCAGCCGCAACGGCATAGCTCACCACAACGCCCAGCAAAATCGGCACGATCTTGACCATGCCACGGCCCCAGATGTTGCAGATGACGATAACGGCAACGGCAATGACAGCCACAAGCCAGTTGGTCTGGCAGTTAGCAATAGCGGAACTTGCCAGGATCAAGCCGATGGAAATGACGATGGGGCCAGTCACCACCGGCGGAAAGAAGCGCATAACGCGCTTGGCGCCAAACGCGCGGAAGAGCGCCGCAAGCACCGGATAGAGCAGGCCGGCACAAGCTACGCCCAGGCAGGCGTAGGGCAAAAGCTCGGCCTCGCAGTTGGGCGCGATGGCGGCATAACCGGCAATAAAGGCAAACGATGAGCCCAAAAATGCCGGCACCTTACCGCGCGACAGGAAGTGGAACAGCAGCGTGCCCAAGCCGGCAAACAAAAGCGTTGCCGAAACCGAGAGACCGGTGAGCACGGGCACCAGCACCGTGGCACCAAACATGGCAAACAGGTGCTGTAGGCCGAGCAAAAACATGCGCGGGCGGCCGAGCGACGATGCGTCGTAGATGGCATCGGTGACGGCGGGCGTCGAAGACTGGGACATGGATGTCCTTTCGAATGGAAGGGCGATCGGGCATATCGGATAACCTGCCCGAACGATACGATCCGAACCATTGTACGCGATGCACCATGTCTCGCACGCGCCGTCACCTGCAAACGTTACCGCTATTTCCAAACGCGCTCGGCAACGCGCTTGACCAGCGCGATCTTTGCCCACTGTTCGTCCTCGGTCAGTTTGTTGCCAATCTCGCAGCTGGCAAAGCCGCACTGGGGCGACAGGTACAGGTTCTCGAGCGGCACATACTTTGCGGCCTCGTGAATACGTTCGACGATAACGTCCTCGTCCTCAAGCTCAGCCGCCTTTGTAGTGATCAGTCCCAGCACCACCTTCTTGCCGGGGGCAACGTACTTGAGCGGCTCAAAACCACCGGCGCGGGGTGTGTCGAACTCCAGATAGAACGCATCGACGTTCTCATGTGCGAACAGGTACGGCGCGATGGGGTCGTAGCCGCCCTCAAAAGCATAGGTGGAATGATAGTTGCCGCGGCACACGTGCGTGTTGATGACCAAATCGTCAGGCTTGCCCGCGATGGCGGCATTGTTGAGTGCCACGCCCAGCTCGGACACCTTTTGCAGGTCAACCGGGCTCATGCCAGTCTTGGACACAAAGTCGGTATCGCAATAGATGCCCCAGGTGCAGTCATCAAATTGGATGTTGCGGCAGCCCGCGGCATACAAGTCGGCAATCACGGTGCGGTATGCTGCGGCAATGGCATCGGCGAGCTCTTCGTCGGTCTTGTAGACGGCGCGTAGACTCTCCTGCTGGCCGTCGCAGCGGTCGAGCGTGACTTCGGAGAACGTCTGGATCGGCGCCGGAATGGTTTGCCGTGCGACCTGGCCCTCTCCCTCAAGCGCCTTGACGAACTTAAAATGCTCGACGAACGGATGATTCTCGCCGCTAATGGAACCGGTTACCACGGCGGTGTCGGCGGTAGTCTCCTCATCGTGGAACATATAGCCCGTACGCGAGGTGCGACGCTCGACGCCGTTAAGGCCCCACATAAAATCGAGGTGCCAGTAGCTGCGGCGGAACTCGCCATCGGTGATCGCCTGCAGGCCGGCGGCCTTCTGCTTGGCCACCAAATCGCGAATGGCATCGTCCTCGACGGCCTTAAGGCCGGAAGCGTCGAGTTTACCCGCGACATAGGCGGCACGGGCGTCCTTTACAGCCTGCGGACGAAGAAAGCTGCCGACGATATCGGCGCGAAACGGCGCGTTCGGTTGAATCGAAGTGCTCATAGATATCTCCCTTTGCATTGGTTGCTTTACTGGGACAGAGTATGAGCGCTCATATGACCATCGTAAAATATACGTTTATAACAGTTTGATATAGATGCTTCCTATATCAGTCTGGACTGCCATAAAGAGACTTGAACCGTGCGGAGCACAGCACCCTAGATATGCTGACGAATCGCGTCGATATAGGCCCGACCGTAGCGCGTGAGCGTCGTGTTCTTGCGTGTGATGATGCCAATCTCCATGTACTCGTCCACGTCGAGCGGAATCGAGATAATGCCGGGGCCGTTGAGCTCGTGGCTGATCACGCCCGAACATACCGTGTAGCCGTTGAGGCCCATGGCCAGGTTGAACAACGTCGCGCGGTCGCGCACGCGGATATTCTTGTGGCGCTCAAACGTCGAGGTCAGCTCCTCGGAATAGTAAAACGAGTTATAGCTGCCCTGCTCGTAGGACAAAAACGGGTAGTCTTCCAAGTCCTCGAGCGTCACGCTGGAGCGGTCCGCCAGCGGATGGTCGGCGCAGACGAAGACATGCGGCGTGGCGCAGAAGAGTCCTTCGAACACGAGTTCGTTGGCCACCAGCATGCGCTCGATGACCTCGCGGTTATGCTCGGATAAGTACAGGATGCCCAGTTCGCTTTTCATATGCGCGACATCCTCGATAATCTCGTGGGTCTGCTCCTCGCGCAAGGTAAAGTCGTAGCGCGCGGCATCGAACTCGCGGATCACGTCGACAAACGCGTTGACGGCAAAGGAATAGTGCTGACAGCTTACGCTAAAATGCGGCACCTGTTCGGATGCTCCTTTGTACTTGTCCTCGAGCAGGTCGGCCTGGTCGAGCACCTGGCGCGCGTAACCCAAGAAGGTCTCGCCCTCCTCGGACACAATGACACCCTTGTTGGTGCGCTCAAAGATATGCACACCCATCTCGTTTTCGAGATCGCGAATCGATGCGGTGATCGAAGGCTGCGACACAAAGAGCCGGCGCGAGGCCTCGGTGATGCTGCCGCATTCGGCAACTTTGACGACATATCTGAGCTGCTGAAGCTTCATGGCTTTCTCCCTAGACGTTCGTGACGTCGAAACCCGTCGCGTCCATCTGACGCATAAACGACGGCATCTCCCCCGTCGCGGCGCAGGCGGCAATCTGATGCAGAGCCCCGGCAACCGCATCGTCTGCCGCAGCGCCGATATGCCAGCGCGCGGCAGCCGTGACGGCCTCGTTGGCATTGGCGACTGCAACGGAGTTGGGGACGGCACCGATCATGGGCAGGTCGTTATCGGAATCGCCAAATACGGCCACCTCGTCGGACGTCAGGTCCAAAGCGCGCGCCAGCTCCAGCGCAGCGCAACCCTTGTCCCAACCTGCTGGAAGAATGTCGAACAGGCGCACACGATTGTTGGGAAACACGAGCGAGAGTTCCGGCACCTCGGCGGCAACGCGCTCGCGTAGCTCCGCGAGCTCCTCACGCGAACGAGCACTCCAGATATTCGCCTTGAACACTGGTGCGTCATCGACGACAGGACGGCACGGGGCCTCTTCGCCCTTGAGCCATGCGTTGCCGCCCGACTCCATGGCGCGGCGCACACGCTCGGGGTCGCTCGTTACACAATAGGCATCGTTGCCCCAAAAGTCATCGCCCAGGCTGTAGACCTTCAGATACGTATCGTCGGTCTCTTGCTCCAAGTAGTCAGCCAAGCGCATAAGGGCGGCGTTATCGGTCGCATGCGAGGCTACCACCTCGCCGTCCACAAACATGACCTGGCCGTTGCAAAACGCGCCGGTCGAGAAGCACTCGGCGCGATTGCGGAACATCCAGCCCATCGCGGAGGGCTGGCGACCCGAAACCGGGCCAAAGTGCAGACCCGCCGCCTGCATGGCATGAATGCCCTCGATGGCGTAGTCGCTGGCGCCGTCATGCCCGGCTGGAATCAGCGTATCGTCCATATCGGTCAGCACAAGTTTAATCATAAGGCCCCCTCGGTCATTCTTAATCCCGTCTATTGTACCGACCTGCCAAAAAGAGACAGGTTTATATTGGCAGGTTTTATCTGGGAAAACGCAAAGCCCCAGTTGTTACCTGCCAAAATAAACCTGTCCCTTTTTGGCAGGTGCGCTAGTATAGGGAACAACAGATTCGATGCGGGAGTGCCGGCGGTGCAAACCACAAGGCTGAGAGGGCATGGGGCCCAATCCTTTGAACCTGTCAGTTAATGCTGGCGTAGGGAGCATGCCGCCTTTTTAGGGGCGCTGTCTATGCACAGCGCCCCTTTTCTATGCCAAGGAGGCATGTGCAGTGATTGATTCGGAACAGCTTAAGCAACATGTGATCAAGGCCGTGGGGGAGATTCGCGCCACCAATCCGATGGCAGGCTCCATCACCAACACGGTGACGATCGACTTTGTCGCCAACGCACAGCTCGCCGTGGGCGGATCGGCCGCCATGGTCTATCTGCCCGACGAGGGCGAGGCACTCGTTGCCGGCGGCGGCGCCATCTATCTCAATATGGGTACGCTCTTCCCCATCTACGAGCAGACGATTCCCCGCGCGGCCAAGGCGGCACACGACGCCGGCAAGCCCTGGGTACTCGATCCGGTTGGCCTGGGCATCGGTAGCCTGCGCACCCAGTTGGTAAGCGAACTCAAGCAGTACAAGCCCGCCATCGTGCGCGGCAACGCCTCCGAGATCATCGCGCTCGCCGGCCTGTGGGGTCTTGAGGGTGAGGCGGCCGATCTGAGCCGCGTGCGCGGTGTCGATACCACCGACACGGTCGACGCTGCCCGCGATGCCGCCGTGGCGCTCGCCCGCTACACCGGCGGCGCCGTTGTGGTCTCGGGCGAAGTCGACCTGATTACCGACGGCACAACCGTGGCCAAGTCCCACGGCGGCAGCCCGCTCATGTCCAAGATCACCGGTTGCGGCTGCTCGCAGGGCGGCGTGCTGGCCGTGTATGCCTGCGCCGCCGATCCGTTTACGGCAGCCGTCTGCGGTGCCGCCGTCTACAACGTTGCCGGCACGCGTGCCGCCGCCGTCGCCGATGCCCCGGCAAGCTTTAAGGCCGCCTTTATCGACGAGCTCTACCGCGCGACCGCCCAGGACATTGCCGATAACCGACTCGAGCTCGAGGAGGCATAAGCCATGTCCGAGCCCGCAACCGATGCCGGCATGAACACACTCGTCGCCGTGGCCATCGCCCCATGCGGTACCGGCGATGAGCTGTCCGCCGAGGTCGCCGAGGTCGTGCGTGTCATTCGCGAGAGCGGCCTTCCCAACCGCACCACCTCGATGTTCACCGAGATCGAGGGCGACTGGGACGAGGTCATGCAGGTCGTGCGCGACGCAACCTTTGTGTTGGCGAGCAAGGGCATCCGCACCGAAGTCGTGCTCAAAGCCGATATTCGACCCGGATTTACCGACACCATGACCGGCAAACTCAAGCGCATGGAAGCACAGATCAAAAAGCAGGAGGAAGCACAATGAGCATCCGCGACAACCTTGATATCTCGGCCTATCTGGTGCTCGGCCCCGAAAACACCCTCGGACGCCCCGTGGGCGATGTGGTGGCCCAGGCGCTCGACGCCGGCTTTACCTGCATTCAGGTGCGCTCCAAGGTGGCAAGCGCCCGCGAGATCATTGCGCTGACCGGCGACGCCGCGCAGGCAATCGCACAGGCTGGCAAGACCGGTCAGGTCGCCTTGCTGATCGATGACCGTCTGGACTGTGTGCTTGCCGCGCGCGAGCAGGGCATTGCCGTCGATGGCGTGCACGTAGGCCAGAGCGACATTCCCGTCGAGGTCTGCCGCAAGCTGCTGGGCCCCGATGCTATCGTGGGCCTTTCGGCCCGTTGCGAGGAGATGCTCGAGTACGTCAAGACCGCCGACATGAGCCTGGTCGACTACCTGGGCATCGGCCCACTCCACGAGACCGAGACCAAGCGCGACTGCGGACGCGCGGCCGATGGCTCTATCATCACCAAGAGCTTTGAGGACTTGGCCGCCCTCCACGCAGCAAGCCCCGTGCCCATCGTGGTGGGCGGCGGCGTCAAGACGGCCGACCTGCCACAGCTCAAGGCCACCGGCGTCGATGGCTTCTTTGTGGTGAGCGCCGTCTGCAGCGCTGATGATCCCTACGCCGCCGCCAAGGAGCTCGTCGACACCTGGCAGCAGGCATAGACCTATGCCGAGCAGCTGCTCCGCAGCCTTATGTCTTCAATAGCGGAAAGCGCATACCAGTTTGGACATCCATTCTGGTATGCGCTTTCCGCATAGAGGACCAGCGGGAAACCGCATCCCAGTCTGAACGCTGATTACGGGATGCAGTTTCCGGCGTAGTCCCTACCCCGCCAGATACGCTTCCAGCGCGGGCAACGTCGCCTCCGCATCGTGACGGCCGATTCTGTAGATGCGCTCGAGCTCATCGGGCTCGCGACACAGCGACGGCACCTTCACCGATTCGCTCGGCCGCACCACAAAGATCTCGCCGGCAGCCTCGCGACGTGCCAGGTCATCGAGCGTGGCATTGTAGACCTCATGCCGATGCTCAAGCGCTGCGACAAACTCCGGATAGTGACGGAACACGCGACGCAGCATGGGCATCACGCTGTTGGGCTGCTTCACAAAGCCCGCCGGCTGCGTGAGCACCACGATATTGCGGTCATACCCCTGCGCAAACAGCCATGCACTGGGAATAGAATCGGCCACGCCACCATCCAGATACTTATGCCCGTCAATAGCAACGGGACGCGTCGCCACGGGAATCGCCGACGATGCCCGGATCCACTCGATATCCCGCTCGTCGCCATAGGGCAGGTCGTGGTAGACGGCCTTGCCCGTCTCGATATCGGTACACACGCACGTAAACCGCATGGGGCAGGCGCGATACGCCTCCAGGTCGATGGGATCGCGCTCGATGGGCACCTCGTGATAGGCAAAATCGGCATTGAACATATCGCCGGTTCGCAGCCAGCTGGTCACGCTCGCATAGCGTTTGTCGGCGCAATAGGCCTTGTTATAGCGAATGGCGCGGCCGATCTGGCGCGATTTAAAGTTGTAGCCAAATGCCGCGCCCGCCGAGACGCCCACCATATGGTCGCAGGTCAAACCGTGCTCCATCCAAACGTCGAGCACGCCCGCCGTATACATACCGCGGTAGCCGCCTCCCTCGAGCGCCAGCCCCACCGTGCGCGTCATATTTGACTGTGCCATGCGACCATCTCCGTTCCTGCGTTTTAAAACGGAACAAGTATACCCATCAACAAATATCGTCTCAGTCGCATTTTCATCGAACATCGTCGCGTTACCGTTTGGCGAATAATGGCCGCCCGCAACATGGGCACCCCTACATAATTCCATACACTTGTTTATACTACTCAGTAGTTATCAGCCGAGAGCACGAACCGACAAATAAACCCAACGACGCAGCAAGGCGGGGGCTTGGAAACACGCAAGGCGTTGAGCAGCAACGCATGTGCACAACGAGCTCGCCCGACGCAATCCGCCCCGACCTCAGAAAGCCGCTTACAGTATGGATAACGCCAGCAATAATACCGAAACGCTCGAAAAGACCATCCGTGACCTTCTGGAGCGTCAGGACGATCTGATCAGGACCGCCTTTACCGACGAGCTCACCGGACTTGGCAACCGCGGCGGCTTTACCCGTTCCTTAGAGGAACTCTGGGAGCAGGAACTGCCCGTGACCATGGCGTTTATCGACATCGATAACCTTAAGCACTGCAACGACATCTTTGGACATGACGAGGGCAACCGCTATATCTTGCAGGTGAGCCTCTATCTCAAACTGTATATGAAGGTGGACGAGGCGGCATTTCGTCTGGGGGGCGACGAGTTCGCCATCCTATCTACGATTGCGACCGAGGACGACCTTGCCGAACGTCTGGAACACTGCCGAACGGTACTGCTCGAAAACAACGCTTCCAAGATGCCTCACTCGTTTAGCTACGGAGTGGCACACGCCGACCCCGCCCTGGGCGAAGCCCCCAATCGCTTGACGAACGATGCCGACCATCGCATGTACGACTACAAGCTACGTCATGCCGTGCACCTTGATCGACGCAATATCGCACAAGCCCACACCGACGACTTCGAAATAAGCGATCGCATTTTCGACGCCCTTTCGATGCTCAACGAAGGCCGATATTTCTTTATCGAGAACTTGGACAAACATCGAACCCTTTGGTCACAAGGCGCCTTGCGCGATCTTGGTCTTCCTTCGGAGCATATAGACAACTGTCACGATTATTGGAAAACGCGTGTCCATCCCGATGACCTTGAGGCCTATACCAACGACATCGACCAAATCTATGACGGCTCCAAACATCGTCACGTCATGCAGTACCGCGTGCGCAATGCCGCCGGCGATTACATCCTCGGCCGTGCTCGCGGGTTTCGTATCGACGGCGACGGAAATGTCCCCTCGCTCTATGTCGGCGAGCTCGTCAACCACTCGCTTGCCGAGACCGTCGACGCCGCCACGGGTCTCGGAACGCAGCGCACGCTGATCAACGCTATCGATGCCTGCCGTCGCGACCGTTGCGAGACGGGGCTTATAGCAGTGCGCGTTCGCGGCACGGCAAAGCTCAACGAGCTCTACGGGGCCGAGGCCGTCGACAACATGCTCGCCGAATACGCAGGCCGCATGCTGTCGATTACTCGCGGCAGGAGTCGCGTCTTCCGTTCACGCAACGCCCAGTTCGTCGTGCTTAGCAACAATTTGGATCACGAAGCATTCGAGCAACTGATCCAACATCTCAAAGAGGCCGTTTTCGCTCCCGTTCGAATCGCGGGCGACACTAATTACCCCCGTCTGTCTTGTCGTTCCGGCCTTTTACGAGCACCTGACCAATCAAACGGCCGCCGTTTTAGGCGAACTCGACCGTCGCATTCGCACGGCCGGCGGGCTTGTTCCCAACGACAGCCTCCCCATACCCGAGGTGGAGCGCAAAAGCGCCATCGCCGAACGCATCGATCCGCTCACGGGTCTCTATCGACCCAGCGAGTTTATGCGCCGCGCCAACGAATTTCTCGAGACAAGGCGCAACGGCGCCTGGTGTATCGCCACCGTCGATATGGGGCACATGCGACTGTTCAACGAATGGCACGGACAGGCCGAGGGCGACCGCGTACTCGCCGATGTGGGCACGGTTCTCAAGGACATCGAGAATGCCGCCATGGGCGTCGCAGGGTACTGGGGCCAAGACGATTTTTGCGTACTCATCCCCTTTAAGCACGACACCGTCCATCAGATCTATAGCCGCATTCGCCAGGCCGTGGCCAAGCATGATGACGGCGTGGGCTTCTGGCCGTCCATGGGCGTCTACCCCATCGACTCCAACGAGGAAATCACCATCGATGCGCAGGCCAAGGCCATGTTTACCAATCGGCGCGCAATAAACGACTTTAAGGAGCGCATTGCCATTTTCCGCCCCGAGGAATACGAACACGAAATCGCGTTCCACCGCACGCTGACCGAATTCCAGTATGCGCTCTCAAACGGCCGCATTACCTACTACTTGCAGCCCCAGGTCGACATGGAAACCGGCGAGATCGTTGGCGCCGAGGCGCTCACACGCTGGATTGACAAGGATGGCTCCCTCATTTCACCTACCACCTTTATCCCCGCTCTCGAGGAAAGCGGTTTTGTGGTGACGCTCGACAAATATGTTTGGCAGGGCGTCGCCTCGTGGCTGCGTGAGTGCATCGATCGAGGGCTGCGCGTAGTTCCGATCTCGCTCAATGTGTCGCGCGTGGATATCCTTGCCTGCGACGTCGCCGAGCATATGGGGGCGCTTGCCGCCCAATACAACCTACCGCCCGAGCTCATGCGCATTGAGATCACCGAGACGGCTTATACGGGAGAGTCCGAGGCCGTGGATAAGCTGACGGCCGACCTACACACTCGCGGTTTCTCGACCTACATGGACGATTTTGGCACCGGCCAGTCTACGCTCGCGATGCTCAAGAACGTCAACGTCGACGTCATCAAGCTTGATCGCACGTTTGTGCCCACCGACCGCGATCAAAGCCGTAGCGCGCAAATCGTTTCATCAATGCTCGAGATGGCGCAATCGCTCCATCTGCCCGTTGTAATCGAAGGCGTCGAGACAAACGAGCAGGCGAACATGCTGCTCCAAATGGGTGCCCACTACGCTCAGGGCTTCCTCTACTACCGCCCCATGCAGGCAAAGGATTTTGAGGCATTGCTCGATGGCGGTAACAAAAACTGATACGCTCGCGCGCAAAACGATACCGCCGAAGGGGCGCTTGTCCCCATTGGCTAACTTATGCCCCCAATCCAAACCGAATTGGGGATATGATGCAAACCACTGTTGTGCCCAAGGAGGTTATCCATCATGAACGAGTCGTATCGCCTGGGCGAGCAATCGATCATTGCCTATCTTCAGCGACTTGCGAACGGGGTCTCGACCGCCGAGCTCGATGTTGCCGCGCTGCCCACGGAGCTGTGCGCCATCGGCGAGCAGCTACAGAAGACATTTGCCATCCTGCAGCAAGAACGCGAGCTGCTTGAGCGCGGCGCCTATATCGATTCGCTCACCAATCTTGGCAACCGTGCTGGACTCCACCGTTATGCCGAGCTGCTTTGGCACAAAGGCACCCCCTTCACCTGCGCTTATATCGATATCGATCGCCTTAAGCATTGCAACGATACGTTTGGCCACACCGAGGGCAATCGCTACATCCTGAGCATCTGCCGTGCACTCACCGAGACAATGGAGCCCGATGACCTGCTGTTCCGTATCGGTGGAGACGAATTTGTACTCGTATCCCCCACGACAGATGAAGCCGAACTCGAGCAGCGCCTGGAGCGGACGCGCACCGACCTTATCGAGGCAACATCGGGCGGCAAAGCGCCCATGATCGCTAGCTTTAGCTTTGGCTGCTCGCGCGTCGACCCACTCGCTGGCGATACGCGTCGCCAGATGACCATGGACGCCGACCGCAAAATGTATCGCTACAAGCTCATGCACCGTGTGCAGCAGCCGAAGGAAAACGACGCATCCATGCGCCCGATCGCCGATCAGCCTCCCTGCAACGACCGGGTGTTCCAAGCGATCTCCATGAGCTCCGAGACGCGCTATCCGTTTATCCTTAACCTCGATACCGGCGAATCGCAATGGTCGATTAATGCCGTGCGCGATTTTGACCTGCCCTCCCAGCATCCCTATAACTCGCTCGATATGTGGCTCGCCCGCGTTCACCCCGAGGACCGCGACAACGTGCGCAGCGAGCTCGATATGGTGGTAAACGGCGCGTGGCACTTCCATTACATGCAGTATCGCGTCATGAATACCGCTGGTAAATATGCGCTGTGCGAGTGTACGGGCTACCGCTTGGATAGCACCGAAACCGAGCCCAACATGTATGTGGGCATTATCATCAACCGAAGCTTGGCGGATACGACCGATTCCGTGACCGGCCTGGGCGATATCCACGCCCTGGTCAACGCCATTGGCGAAATGCGTCGCGTGGCGCGCAAGGCAGGCCTGGTCGCCATCAAAATCGACGACATCGCCAAGGTCAATGCCCGCTTTGGCTTTGATGCGGGCGACCGCGTTTTGGCAGAAAGTGCCGCCTGCCTCATGGACTGTTCGCGCGGCAAGGGCCGTCTGTTCCGCTCGACCGGACCGATGTTCGTGGCGCTTTTCGATGACCTTGATCCCGAAGAGACCGACGCGATCGCAGAAGAAATCGAGCGGTTCTTGGGGTCGCCCGTACTCTTTGGCTCATTTGAATATCAGCCGCCCATTCGTGTGGCCACACTTCATCTAGATGCCGTCGACCGACAGCCCGTTTCCATTTTGAACGAGCTCAAAGCGCTACTTGAAGAGGCACCACAAGTACCGGGCACCAAGCTGGACTAGCGTTATGGGGCGCGATGTGAAACACAAGCCGTTTCACATCGCGCCCCACGCCATCTGCCCGCTCGTGCGATAATCCTCTGCAGAAGTCACCGACAGCAGAGGGAGTTTGTGATGAAGGTTCTTTTGGTCAATGGCAGCCCCAAGGCAAACGGCAACACGGCCCGCGCACTCGCCGAGGTCGCCGAGCAGCTCAACGTCGAGGGCATCGATACCGAGATGTTTCAGCTGGGCGCCAAGCCTATTCGCGATTGCATCGGTTGCGGCCAGTGTGGCAAGCTGGGCGGTCGCTGCACCTTTGACGACGACGTGGTCAACGAGCTGATCGCTGCCGCCGAACAGGCCGACGGCTTTGTCTTTGGCTCGCCTGTCTACTACGCGCACCCCAGCGGCCGCATTCTCTCGGCACTCGATCGCGTATTCTATGCCGGTAGCAAAGCTTTTGCACACAAGCCGGGCGCTGCCGTCGCCGTCGCCCGTCGCGGCGGTACGTCGACGACCTTCGACGTGCTCAATAAGTACTTCACCATCAACCAGATGCCTGTGGTAGCGTCCACGTACTGGAACAACGTGTTTGGCTGCGTGCCCGGCGAGGCCGATGGAGATGCCGAGGGTCTGGCCACCATGCGAAACATCGGCAAAAACATGGTCTGGCTCCTGCGTTGCATCGAGGCGGGCAAGGCTGCCGGCATCGAAGCCCCCGAGGCCGATCGCGAGCGCACCAACTTTATCAGGTAGAACGGCGGAACATACTATGAACGTGCAAATCTTCGGCACCAAAAAGTCGTTCGACACCAAGAAGGCCCAGCGCTATTTTAAGGAGCGCCGCATTAAGGTGCAGTTTATTGACCTTAAGGAAAAGGAGATGAGCAAAGGCGAGCTCACGAGCGTGATGCAGGCGGTCGGCGGCATCGACAAGCTGCTCAACCCCAAAGCCAAGGACGAGGAGACGCTCGCGCTCATCCAGCACCTCACCCCTAGCCAGCGCTTCGACAAGTTGCTCGAGAACCAGCAGGTTCTAGCCGAGCCCATCGTGCGCAACGGCAAAAAGGCCACCGTCGGTTATTGCCCCGATGTATGGGGAGCCTGGGAGTAGCCTGTGTTATTTGCCGGCGCGTGGGTATAAGAGCAGGCGTTTGGCATAAGATTCAACTGTAAGCCATGTCTAACAAAGGAGGGCATATGCCCAACAAACCCGTGAAGATCATCATGCTTACCGGATACCTCGGTGCCGGCAAGACCACACTGCTCAACCACATCCTCGCTAACGACGGCGGCATCCGCGCCGCCGTGATCGTCAACGATATCGGCGAGATCAACGTCGACGCCAGCCTCATCGCCGACGGCGGCCTTTCCGAGACCGACGACCTCATCCCGCTCACCAACGGCTGCATCTGCTGCACGCTTTCGGACGACCTTGCCAACCAGCTGCAGGGCATCGCCGATTCGGGCAAGTTCGACTACATCATCATCGAGGCCTCGGGTATCTGTGAGCCTATCCCCATCGCCTACACCATCTCGAGCTTCTGCGACGAGGCCAAGGTGGGCGGCCAGCCCAAGCTTGCACTCGACAACATCGTGGCTGTGGTCGATTGCGCCCGCATGTACGACGAGTTCAACGGCGGCCGCGACCTGTTGGCCGAGGATATCGACGAGGACGACATCGAGAGCCTGCTCATCCAGCAGATCGAGTTCTGCTCCACGCTGATCCTCAACAAGACCGATACCGTGAGCCCTGAGCAGATCGCCGAGCTCAAGGCTATCGTGCGCAGCCTGCAGAAGGACGCCGTGATTGTCGAGGCCCAAAACGGCGAGGTCCCCATGGAGGAGCTGCTCGACACCGACCGCTTCGACTTTATGCGCGCCTACAACTCCGCCGCCTGGATCGAGGCCATGGAGCATCCCGAGGAGCACGACGACCCCGAGGTGCTCGAGTACGACATCGAGACCTTTGTGTACTCGCGCCGCAAGCCGTTTGACCTGCAGAAGTTCACCGATTTTGTTGAGCAGGAGTGGCCCGACGAGGTCATCCGCGTCAAGGGTCCGCTGTGGCAGACCGGCGATCCGGACATGTGCTACATGTTCGAGCAGGCCGGCCACCAAATGCGCCTGATGGAGAACGGTCTGTTCGTTGACTCCGCGCCCGAGGGCGAGAAGCAGAAGATCATCGACGAGAACCCCGAGATCATGCAGATTTGGGACGACGAGACGGGCGACCGCATGACGAGCCTGTGCATCATCGGCCGTCACATGGACAAGGATGCGCTCATCGCCTCCCTCGATGCCTGCCTGACCGACTGGCACCGCGCCTAGATTTATCCAAGCGAGCATTTTTCCGCCTACGTAACCGCCAAACCACCACGAAGGTGCCCTTCGTGGTGGTTTTTCATTCTGAGCCAAGGAGATTCATGTTCAACATTGTGCTGTATGCGCCCGAGATTCCGGCCAATACGGGCAATATCGGCCGCACCTGCGTGGTTACCGGCGCCCGCCTGCATCTGGTGGAGCCGCTGGGGTTTTCGCTCGACGACAAGACGGTGCGTCGCGCCGGCCTGGGCTACTGGCAAAATTTGGACGTGACGACCTATGCCGGCTGGGAGGATTTCCTTGCGCGCAACGGCCTCTCCCCCGCCGACGAACGCCTGCATCTGCTGACCAAAAAGGCGCGCCGCACCTATGCGCAAAGTACCTACCGCGACGGTGACTTTTTGGTCTTTGGCAGCGAGAGCTCGGGGATTCCCGAGCCACTGCTTGCCGCGGCGCCCGAGCGCTGCGAGCGCATCCCCATGTTGCGCGATTGCGACTCGCTCGAAAACGCCGACGCCTGGGAGGCCCACGAGGAGTCGCTCGGGCATACCGAGGACAGCCACGAAGCCATCCTTCGACAGGATATCTGCGGCAACTTCGTCGACCCGGACGACTACCGCATCAGCGCTCTCAACCTCTCCAACAGCGCCGCCATCGTCCTCTACGAGGCCCTGCGCCAAACAGGCTTTCCGGGAATGTGACAAAGGAACTGTCCCTTTGTCACATTCGGTTATAGGTAGCAGCCGGTGATGCTTGCGGGGCAGGCCACGATGTCGCCCGGCGTGCCGGCGCAGACGATTTGCCCGCCCGCGTCACCGCCGCCCGGGCCCATGTCGATCACATAGTCGGCGTTGCGGATAAGGTCGAGGTCGTGTTCGATCACGACAACTGTGGCGCCCTTGGCGACGAGGCCGTCGAACACACTCAGCAACACCTGAACATCGAGCGGATGCAGGCCGATCGTGGGCTCGTCAAATACGAATACGGCATCGTCCTGCACGCGGCCCATCTCGCTCGCAAGCTTAAGACGCTGCGCCTCGCCGCCCGAAAGCGCCGGCGTGGGCTCACCGAGCGTGAGATAACCCAATCCCAGGTCGTGCAAGGTCTGCAAACGCGCCTGTACCTTTTTGAGTCCCAGCGTGGCGTCGAGGGCCTCGTCCACACTCATGTCCATGAGCTGCGGCAACGTCAGTAAGCCCCCGTCCTTGCCCTCGCGATGGATATGCGAAGCCGCGTCTGCATAACGTGAGCCGCGACATGACGGGCAGACGATCTCGACATCGGGCAAAAACTGCACGTCGAGCGATATCGAACCCGTGCCATCGCACGTAGGGCAGCGCAAGGCGCCAGTGTTGTAGCTAAATGCGCCTGCCTTGTAGCCGGCTGCCTTGGCCTCGGGCGTGCGGGCGAAGGCGCGACGCAGCTCGTCATGGATGTCGGCATAAGTCGCCACCGTCGAGCGCACGTTGGCGCCGATGGGCGTAGCGTCAATCAAATTTGCGCGGGCAATGCCCTCGGCATCGACCCAACGCACATGGCTTGGCAGGCGCTCGCCAGTTGCCTGAGCCTTGAGCGCCGGGATGAGCGTCTCGAGCACCAACGTCGTCTTACCCGAACCCGAAACGCCCGTCACCGCGACCAAGCGACCGCGCGGGATATCGACTTCGAGCGGTTTGACGGTATGGATGGCATCGGTCGCCATGCGGATATGGCCCCGGTCGAACATTTCGTCGTCAGCCACCTGCGGCCGCAAGCGCTTGGGCTCCGAGCGCAAAAACGGGGCGATGCGGCTGTCCTGCGATTGCTCGACCTCATCCACCGTACCGGCGGCGATCACATTACCGCCGCCCGCTCCGGCAACGGGGCCCATCTCGACCAGATAATCGGCTTCCGCCAATACGCGCGTGTCGTGGTCGACAACGACCACGGTGTTGCCGTCATCCACCAGATCGCGCATTACGCCTACCAAGCCGTCAACATTGGCAGGATGCAAGCCGATCGAGGGCTCGTCGAGCACATACAGCACGCCCGTCGAGCGGTTGCGCACCACGCGGGCAAGCTGCACGCGCTGGCGCTCACCCGTGGAGAGCGTAGCACCGGCGCGGTCGAGCGAGAGGTAATCGAGCCCCAGGTCGACCAGGCGACGAGCCGCGCTCAAAAACGAATCGCAGATATCCGTCGCCATGGGCTGCATCTCGGCCGGCAAGGATGCGGGCACCCCGCGCGCCCACTCAATCGCCTCGCCCAGCGTCATGGCCGCCGCCTGCGCCAGATTGATACCGCGCACCTGGGGCTGGCGCGCAGCCTCGGAGAGGCGCGTGCCGCCGCAGTCACGGCACGGGCCCTCGCGCAAAAAGCGTGCCACGCGTTTGAGGCCCTTATCGTCCTTAACCTTGGCGAGCGCGTTCTCGACCGTATAGACGGCGTTGTAATAGGTAAAGTCGAGCGGCGTGGCGCCCTCGCCGTTTTTGGGGACGTAGAGAATATGCTTCTTAACCGCCGGACCATGGAACACGATGTCGCACTCTTGAGGCGTGAGCTGGTTAAACGGCACGTCGGTGCGCACGCCCATCTCGCCGGCCACCTGCTTCATCAGGTCCCACATGAGCGTGCCCCAGGGAAGCACTGCGCCCTCATTGATAGTCTTTGACTCGTCGGGCACCAGGCTCGCCTCGTCCACCTCGCGCATGACACCGGTGCCGCCACAGGTGGGACATGCACCGCCGCTATTGAAAGCCAAATCCTCGGCACTCGGCGCGTAGAACTCGCGGCCGCATGTCGGACACGTGAGTGACAGGCCCGCAGCCACGTTAAGGCTCGGCTCCACACGCGCCCCGCAATGCGGGCACATGTGATGGGCGCAGCGGCTAAAGAGCAGACGCAGACTATTGTTGAGCTCGGTCATGGTGCCAAAGGTGGAACGCACGCCCGGCACGCTGGGGCGCTGATGCAATGCGAGCGCCGCCGGCACATGCAACACCTCGTCCACCTGGGCGTGCTCGGCCTGCGTCAGACGACGGCGGGTATAGGTGCTGAGCGCCTCCAGGTAACGGCGCGAGCCCTCGGCATAAAGAACTCCCAGTGCCAGCGAACTCTTGCCCGAGCCCGACACGCCGGCAATGCCCACGAGCCTTCCCAGCGGGATATCGATATCGATGTCCTTGAGGTTGTGGACGCGCGCGCCGCGCACCTCGATAGCACTTGGTTGTAGCGACACCGTCATCGCTCCCCTTCCTGTTGATCAAATGTGACAAAGGGACCGTCCCTTTGTCACATCAGTCGTGCCATAAAATGCGATCGCGAATGTACGCGCCCAGCATGGGCACGGTAAACCGGACGAGGCCGTATCCGGCGGCCTCGATGACGCGCTCGCGAATTAGGCTTGCGCGATATTTACTCGCCCAGCTCTGGGTGCGGTCGCAGCGCTCAATGATATCCGCCATGCGCGTCGGTTTGCCCTCGTCAACCGCCATGGCCTCGATAAAGAGGCGCTGTGGACTGCGCAGCCCGTAATACAGGGGCGCATCGACCGCTTCGTAGAACTCGGAGATGGCATCCGCATGGCCATCCTCGACATCGCGTCTTTCAATGACTCGCGAGTTGCGCCGGACAGCAGAGCGCCACATGTAATATCCCACCAGCTGAACCATATAGGGATGCCCCATGCTCTTGTGTGCCGCAAGGTCCGCCGTCTCCGCGTCAACGCAAAGGCCAGCGTCTTTAACCGTCTGGATATATGAATCGCGCACCTTGGGCAAAGATATCGCCCCCAGCGTACGCTGCTGGGCACGCCGCAAAAACGTCACGCTCGGCTCTTCGAGCAAATCGTCAACCATACTGGGTAAGCCGGCGAACACCAGCGCAAGACCGCGCTGGTCGCTATCGGACAAGCCCGTGGCATCCTGATCTCCGAGCACCTGCTGATAGAGAACGGCAAGAGCCGCCAGTTCCTCGATAGACGCAGATTGTGCCTCGTCAATCGCAAACAGTATGCCCTTGCCTGGACCGAGCTTCTTGAGGCGCTCGTTGACCAGCCCCCGTAGCGTCTGGCCCTTTGCCCGAGCCGCCTCGACCGACATCCGACCAAACGACGGCCCAAACTCCATTGACGTCACAACGGGTTTATTCGAGCGAAGCGCGTCGGCCAGGCGATCGCATAAGCCAAGCGAAGCGGAATCGGAGACAACCGCCCATCCGCGCTCATTGGCTAGACGTTGCAGCTCCCGCAGGAGAACCGTCTTGCCGCAGCCGCGGTTTCCCGTAATGAGCATGAGCCTGCCCGGCGCTCCGGCGCCGTTGTCGAGTCCTTCCTCGAAATCTTCGACGACCGACTCGCGACCGATGAGCATCGGAGGCCGCTTGCCTGCCGTTGGCTTAAAGGGATTTGGATTCATGTCGGCCTCCTCGGATTGGCAAACCCTGGTAATAGTTATACCAACTTGTACCGAGTTATACCAATAGCATGTGACAAAGGGGCTGCCCCTTTGTCACATGTGGCCGAAAAACTCGGCGTCGGCTGCTCGCCAGGGGCGGAAGGTGGCGGGATCGACCTTTACGTGCGCCGCGGCGGGCACGTCGTACCATTTGACCGTGTAGCCGGCGCCGTGGGCGCAAAAGACCGAGTCGGGCGTGTTGGGCAGATCGGCCTCGGGCTCATAGGCGGCCGCCTCGATGACGCGCTCGGCATCATGGCAAGCCGCATAACCGGCGAACTCCAGGTACAGATGTCCGCGACCGCTCGTGTAGGCAGCTACCTCCAGCGCATAATCCTGCACCTCGGATGCCGGCACGCGACCCACAAGCTTCGCCCTCTCGCCCGCCATTGCCGGCGGCTCGTACTCGGCACCCATGCGCGTGGCATCCGAGAGCGCCCGGCCCACGCACTCCCCCGGCACCTCGAGCTCAAAGTGGTACCACGGCTCCAGCAACACGTCTGCGCCGGCCTCGCGCGCCTGCATCAAACCCTGGCGAATCGCGCGGTACGTGGCCTGGCGAAAATCGCCGCCCTCGGTGTGTTTGGCATGCGCGCGGCCGCCCGTAAGCGTAATGCGCACATCGGTGATGGGCGAGCCGGTCAGCACGCCCAGGTGGTCGCGCTCCATGGCGTTGGTGAGTGCCAGACGCTGCCAGTTAAGATCGAGCTCGTCGGTCGAGGTCACGGTGCCAAACTGCACGCCCGAACCTGCTGGCAACGGCTCCAGGCGCAGATGCACCTCGGCATAGTGGCGCAGCGGCTCAAAGTGGCCCACACCCTCGACCGGCTGCGAGATCGTCTCCTTATAGAGAATGCCGCCGGGCTCAAACTCGACCGCAAGGCCAAAACGATCGGCCAGCACGCGCTGCACGACCTCGAGCTGCACGGCGCCCATCAACTGCAGGTGAATCTGCTCAAGATGCGTATTCCAGCTTACGCCGAGCATGGGATCTTCGTCCGCCAACTCAGTCAATGCTTTGAACACCGTATGGGCGTCGTGTTCGCCCGGCAGCACCGTATAGGTGAGGACTGGCGCAATGACGGGCGCATCGCCCGCGGACTCCGCGCCCAGGGCGTCCCCTGGGCGAACGTGCGCAAGACCCGTCACGGCGCAAATACCGCCAGCAGCAACTTCTTGGGCAAGCTCATACTTCTCGCCGTTATAGATGCGTACCTGATCGACCTTCTGTTCCCACGCCTCGGCACTAGAATGCCCGCTGATCATCTGTTTTGCGCGCAGCGTGCCGCCGGTCACTTTAACCCAAGCCAAGCGCTCGCCACGATCCCCGCGGCTGACACGATAGACGCGCGCGGCAAACTCCGGGAGCCACGCCTGCTCACGCATCAGCGCGCATATACCATCCAGTAGCTCGTCAACGCCTTGGTCCTTGAGCGCCGAGCCGGCAAAGCAGGGAAAGAGCTTGCGCTCGGCAACCATGCGCGACAGCGTTGCGACAGAAAGCTCACCCGCTTCAAGAAACTCCTCGAGCGCCGCTTCGTCCAACGCAGCAGCGTCCTCCTGAACGGCGCCGCCCGCCAGCAGCTCGTTGGCATCCAGGCAGCCCTCGGAAAGACGCTGCCCGAGTTGTGCCAGCAAAACATCGAGACCGGGATGCTCCAAATCGATCTTGTTGATGAAGATGAACGTCGGGATGTCATAGCGTGCAAGCAGGCGCCACAGGGTTTCGGTGTGCCCCTGCACGCCATCGTTGGCGCCCACCACCAGAATCGCGTAGTCCAGGGCACGCAGTGTGCGCTCCGCCTCGGCAGAAAAATCGACATGGCCGGGAGCATCCACGAGCATGACGTGGGTATCGCCGTGGTCGAGCACGGCCTGCGACGAGAAAATCGTGATGCCGCGCTCGCGCTCGATCGTGTTAGTGTCCAGATGCGAATCGCCATCGTCCACGCGGCCACGTTTGCGAATGCGGCCCGCGTTGAACAGCATGGCCTCGGCCAACGTGGTCTTGCCGGCATCGACATGCGCCAAGATTCCAACGACCGCTTGCTTCGACATGGCTCTCCTCTTATTGCAAGCCCATCGCACGCGGCAACGGGCGTTCACGCTCCACACTGGATGATACAATTTACGGGCCGGTGGGCGAAGCGGGCCCTATCCCCCGACCGAGCTCATCGCCCCGCGTTGCCGCGCGGCGATTTTCGTAGGTTCGCGCCTTGCGAAAGCCGGCACCTCCCCTTTTTGTCTGCCCGGGTTCATCTGGGGCGGTAACAATGCGAGTCCCACAACGACGCGTTTTACCAAAAATGGCCCCACTCGGGGCCATTTTTTATTTGAGCTGGGTGATGATACGTGCCTTGGCTCCTACGCCTCGCGCAGCCAATCAAACGCGACACGCGCCGTGCCGTCGGACACATAGACGATACCGACACGCTCGAACCCCGCCTTGGCGATGGCGCCCTGCATGGGCAAGTTGTCCTCGTGCGTGTCAATACGCAGATGGTCGGCGCATTCCTTGGCAAAGGCAAACATCGCCGCCGCGATACCGTGCACGGTGCCGTCGGATGCCACGCGATGCAGCACGGCATACGGAGTGTCGCTGCGCCATCGACCGTCCTCAATCACGTCATAGCACTCGTCCGGACCCGGTAAAAAGGCAAACGTCGCCACCACGCGGCCGTCGACTTCGCACACGTAACTGCCACCAGCGGCAATATCGGCAGCCAGCTGCTCGGCCGAAGGCGTGCCCTCGGGCCACTGCGTGGCGTTGCCATGCGCGCGCATAAAGGCGCGGGCCGCGTCATAGATAGCCATGACGGCGGGAATGTCGGTATCGAGGGTTTTTCTGATCATCACGCGGCGACCTCACGTTTATTGGTATCACTTTGATTGAGCAATGATACCAACGTTTGGAGAGGAGCGCGAAGCAGATGGGTAGCAAAAAGCGAGCCGCCTGGTCAAAAGCCAAAAGCGAGTTTTTGGGCGCTGCCACCGGCGGCGATATGAGCGACCTGTTTGCACGCGAGGACGAGCGCCGCGACGCCCTGGACGCCGAGCGCGACGAGGCTTGGCGCTATAAGTCGTGCGAGCGCAAAAACCGTTACGACACACGCGCCGAAGCCGAGGCCGTTATGGCCGACTGCGAAAACCGCGGACGGCGTGGTTTGGCCTGCTACAAATGCGAATACTGCGGCGGCTGGCACCTGACGTCGCACCCTTGGAAATAGACCCCGCATCGGCACGGCGCTGGCGAAGCGCCAGCCATCGTGCACAAGCTACGGGCGCGGCGGCACCAAAACATCGTAACGAACGGCCTTGCCCGCAAGCTGATAGCTCGGCTTAACGCCGGCAAGCAGCGGCCCCTTCACCGGTCGCTTGATAACGACCTTGCGCGGGTGCACCGCAAGCGCAGCTTCGACCAGCGTCTCCTCGTCGGCGCACGGCTGCTCCAGATGGTGCAAGAGCTGAAACTTCTTTTTCACCGCCGCGCTCTTGGTGCGCTCGGGAAACATGGGGTCCAGATACACCACGTCGGGAGCCGCGAGCTCACCTTGCTTGATCAGCTCGGCCGTATGGCGAAGACCGGCAATGCTGTCCTCGCCCGCATGTAAGCGCATGCGCGCCACAGCAGCCGCAAGCGCCGGATCATCTGCCGCGCGATCCAAGGCGTCCTTGAGGAGTGCCGCGATTACGCAATCCTGTTCATACAGATCGACGGTAAAGCCCGCGGCCGCCAGCAGCAGCGAATCCTCGCCAAAACCTGCCGTGGCATCGACTGCCCACGGATGCTCAACGCCTTTCGCGCGCGCGGCCTTCACCAGCAGCTCCTGCTGCAGACGACCCTGCTTGAGCCGCGGAAGCATGCGGCCAAAATCGGCACGCAGCTCCATCGTGCCGTCGGTGAGCGTGAGGCCCTCGGACTTCCCGGTCAGCTCAAGCCCCGCGGCCCGAGCAACAGAAAAGGGATCGACGACGCCCATGGACACTCCTTAACAAGCAAAACGAATACGTGAGCGCCGTTTATGCCAGCACCCAACCGTCCGTTATTGTCCCACATGCGACATGGTCCACAGCATCCCAATGCAAAGCACCGCCATCAATCCCGTGCACACGGCAGCGATCACGGAATCGCCCATACGCCTTCCTAACGAACGCGGCTCGCGCACTTGCTTGGCCCCGTACATCATGGCCCCTCCTTCGGTCCAGCTCTTGCCATGGCCCCATCATCGCAGCGCCGCGCATACGCTGCCATCGATTTTGCTTACGCCCAGCTTTCCTTTTTGAAAGGTTGGGCCGCACAGGCAAGAGTCGCTTTCAGGCGCATGCATCGCCGCGTTGAACTACAATGTGCTTCACCATATGTGCAGCACAAAGGGTGCGCCAGGTTGGCGTACTCGTATCGAAAGGACCAGCCATGAGCTTCACTCGCAAGACTCTCAAAATCCTTGCCCTGATTTATTTTGTTCTGGGCATCGCCAGTCTCGTCATTGGAATCGCCGGCATCGCGACCGGCAAGCTCGAGTCCACCTACGGATCGAACGCCATGCTCGCCGCGGCCGTGATTATCGCCAAGGGCCTCATCGATCTCGCCGCAGGCGTTGCGGGCATCAAGGGTGCCAACAAGCCTTCGCAGGTTGACGGCGCGTTTAAGCTCGGTATCGTTGCTGCAGTCGCCACGCTTGCCCAGGCGGTGCTCACGCTTCCCGCGTTTGGCGGCGACGCCATAAACTATGGCGCCTTTGTCATCGTGGTGTACGACCTGTTCTTTGTTCAGCAGGCACACGACGTTAAGGCCGAGAACAAGGATCGTCTGTAGGCACCTGCCCCCACAGCTCCCTGCAGCCAAGCAACTAAAAAGGGCCGATCGCGCATCTCCGCGGTCGGCCCTTTACGTTTGCCCAGATAAAACCTGCCAAAATAAACCTGTCCCTTTTTGGTAGGTTAGTGGCGGTACTCGGCGATGATAAAGTCGATATCGGTCTGAAGGGTATCGAGGTTTGCCAGGCGCTCTTTGTCGGCGGGGCGCGTGCGGTAGTAGTAGGGCGTCATCTGGAACACCGCCTCGATGTCAGCCTGGGTCTGGAGGGTGATGGAAGCTGTCACCCGCTGCGTTCCGACCAGTTTAAGCTCGGTGGTCTGTGGCAGCTTTTCGTCGTTGAGATATGGCGTGTCGTAGAGCACCTCCTTGAGGCCAAACAGATGCCGAGCACCCGGCACCACGGTGTAGAGCGAGCCCTCGGGCGCCAGCACGCGGGCAAACTCACGCTCGTTAAAGGGAGCGAAGAGCTCGGTCACCATATCGAAGGCGCCGTCCGCCACGGGGATGTCCTTCATGTTGGCCACGAAGTAGGTCGCATCGCCGCGCTTGGCAGCCAGGCGCACCATCTCCTTGCCCAAGTCGAACCCGTAAGCATCTACGCCCGATACCGCGCCCATGGCGCTGGTGTAGTAGCCCTCGCCACAGCAAATGTCGAGCAAGGTCATAGGACCGTTCGCAGACGCAGCACGCCCAGTCGCCCGCTCGCGCACCAGCTCGACCATTGCGTCGCGCAACGGCGCGTAGTATCCACGGTTCAGAAAGTCACGACGGCTGCGCGCTTGCGACTTGGGATCGCCCATGGAGTCGCCGCTCTTGGACGAGCGCAGCAGATATAGATAGCCCTCGCGCGCACGGTCAAAACGGTGTCCGCCCGTGCATGCAGCACCGCGCTCGTCGTCCACCAACGGTTCATGGCAAACGGGACACAACAACATGGCAACTCCTTAGCGCGAACAACACAACGCCCACCATTGTCGCACGCCTTCCCCACCTAGTCATAGAAGAGACAAGGAGTGTCCCCAGCTGCCGACAGAAAAGGAACGTCCCTAAGCGCCGGCTGGCTGCATTAGGAGTATCATCGTCTGCGCAAATAAGCACGAAAGAGCATATTAGAGATTGAGAGCGTATGGCAGACACCGCATCTAAGCACATTGACATGACCACTGGCTCGCTGTGGCGCAATATTCCCCTGTTCGCCTTCCCCGTAGCCGCCACGAGCATCTTGGAGCAGCTGTCGAACCTCATCGCCACCGTCATCATCGGTAACTTCTCGGGCGACCAGGGAACCCTCGCCATGGCAGCGGTCGGCTCCAACGTTCCGCTTACCAGTCTTATGCTCAACCTGTTTATCGGCATGTCGCTTGGCTCCAACGTGGTCATCGCCAACGCTATCGGCCGCAACGATCAGAACATGGTCAACCGCGCCGTCCACACCTCGATTCTCATGGCGCTTGTGGGCTTTGTCGTCATCGCGCTGGGCGAGATCTTTGCCGAGCCCATGCTCGCCGCGCTCAACGTTCCCGCCGAAACCATGCCGCTCGCCTCGCTCTACCTGCGCGTCTTTTTGCTCAGCATGCCCTCGATCTTGCTCTACAACTTTGAGGCCGCGATCTTCCGCTCCGTCGGCATCACCCGCATGCCGCTGCAGGCGCTTGCCGTGTCCACCGTCCTCAACATTGGCCTGGACCTCATCTTTGTCCCCGTACTCCACTGGGGCGTCGCGGGCGTCGCCATCGCCACCGCCATCGCCTACACCGTCAGCGCCGCTACGCTCTTTATCCGTCTGCTCAAGACCGACTCCGTCGTCCGCGTCACTCCACGCGACTTAGGCTTAGACCCCGTCGCCCTCAGGCGCATCGTCAAGATCGGCCTGCCCGCCGGCATCCAGAGCGCCGTCTTTGCCGTCGCCAACATCATCATCCAGTCCGCCATCAACAGCTTGGGCACCGAGGTCATGGCGGCATCGAGCGCCGCCATGAGCCTGGAGTACGTGTGCTACAACCTGCTCAACAGCTTTAGCCAGGCTTGCACCACCTTTGTGGGGCAAAACCACGGTGCCCGCCAGATCGACCGTTGCACCAAGACCCTTAAGGTCTGCCTGGTCGAAGGTGGCATCGTCGCGCTCACTACCATCGTTATCATCGTCGGTCTGGGGCGCGAGATCCTAGCGCTGTTTAATAGCGACCCCAACATCGTCTCGATCGGCTATATCCGCGTGTGCTCGATCTTCCCGGCATACGCCTTTAGCATGTTTTACGAAAACATGTCCGGCTACCTGCGCGGCTTTGGCATCTCGCTCATGCCCGCCCTCATCACCATGATCTGCGTCTGCGGCATTCGCTTCTATTGGGTATTCTGCGTGTTCCCGCACTTCCGTACCTTTGCGAACATCATGATGGTCTACCCCATCAGCCTGGGCACCACGGCATTCTTTATGGTCGTGGCGGTATTGCTCTGCCACCCGGCACGCACCTATCGCACCGCCCAAGCCAAAGCGACAGCCCGCTAATCACCACTCTCAACGCCACGCCAATCATTAATTGACAATATGCGAGCTCATATAGTCGATAAAGTGCCTCGTGGCGACAGGCATGGTGTCCCAGCTGCGCCAGGCTGCAACCACGTCACGCGAAGGAGCATGCACGATGGGTCGTACGCGAATATCGGCCCGCATGCCCTCGACGGTACGGCGATACAGCATACTCACGCCTAGGCCCTCCTCCACCATCGCCATGATGGTGTAGTCGTCGGTCACCTCGCTCGTCACGTGCGGTGACAGCCCATGCGCCGCAAATGCATCGAGCACCAGGCTCTGTTCGCCCTCATCCAGCAGCACAAACGGCTCGGACGCTAGGTCGGCGAGTGTCACCTTTTCCTTTGCCGCCAGCGGATGCGCGGCCGGCAACAATGCTACCAACTCGTCATGATAGACCACGCGCTTCTCGAGCCCCGCGGTAAATCCGCGTGCCGTAAAGCAAAAGTCAACCACGCCATCGTGCACCCACTGGGCGTTGCGCGTGTAATCGCCCTGCTTGAGCGTAAAGTGAACGCCCGGGTGCAGGGCCCCAAAGTCGCGGATCACGCGCGGCAGCACGGTACGACTCACGTTGGTAAACGTCGCAATGCGAATGTCAGTCGACGAAAGCCCCAGCAACTCCTGACGCTTGCCCTCAAGCTCGGCCTCGGCAGTTACAATCTGGCGCAGATACGGCAGATACTGTTTGCCGTCGCGCGTAAGCGATACGCCCTGCTTACCGCGCTCGATAATCGTGGTGCCCAGCTCGCGCTCGAGCGCCTTGACGGCCTGGCTCACCGCGCTTTGCGTATAGCCCAGCTCGTCGGCCGCGCCCTTCAGACTGCCGCAATCGACCACCATACATACAATCTGATATCGCGATGCCATCGTGCCTCCACATCGATGTAGCCGTAAAACGTTTTGCCAGCGCTTTTTCTAGCAACATTAGTATTTCTTAATCATACTGAAGATACATTCGCTTTACTACATCCACATCTGGGAGCAGAATCCTTTTTGCGAAACCGTTCTGTAACAAAAGGAGTCCCATGGATCGCAAAAAAGCAATCGCGCTCTCATTTTCCGTTCCCGTCGCATGGGGCTTTTCGTACCCCCTCATGAAGATCGGCATGGACAGCATGAACGCCACGAGCATCGTTGCGCTGCGCTGCATCATCGCCTTTGTGGCCTGCCTGCTGCTCTTCCACAAGCGCGCTTTCCGCATCAATCGCGACCTTATGGTTCGCGCCGCCATCATCGGCGCCATCATGGCAACCGAGCTCACCTGCATGTGCTTGGGCTCCAGCCTTACTTCCGCCTCCACCGCCGGCTTTTTGCAGAGCCTGACGGTCGTGATCGTGCCGTTTGCCAACGCCGCCCTGCTGCGTCGCGCCCCCGAGCGCAAGGTGCTCGTCGGCACCGCCATCGTCACCTGCGGTATGCTGCTGCTCTCGGGCGCCGACTTTACCAGCCTGAATCCCGGCGCGATCATCATGTTGCTCTCAGCCTTTATCTATGCCAGCCACATTATCGTAGCCAAGCGCTTTGTCGAAGAAGTCGACCCACTGGCCTTGGGTGTTTGGCAGCTGGGCTTTGGCGGCCTGTTCTCGGGCATCGCCGCATTTGCCTTTGGCGGCTTTACGCTTCCCAGCACGCCGAGCGAGGTCGCGGTCGTCGTCGCGCTCGCACTCATCTGCTCTGCCTACGGCTTTATCACCCAGACGCTCGTGCAGCCCCACGTGCCCGCCGAGACCACCGGCTTTGCCTTCTCGCTCGAGCCGGTCTGCTCCGCCGTCTTCTCGTTCTTCCTGGTCGGCGAGGTCCTGAGCCCCATCGCCTTCTTTGGCGCCGCCCTCATCCTCACCGGCGTCATGGTGGCAACCGTCGAGCTTCCGCGCCTACGCGCGCATGAACAGGCTCGTATGGCAGGAACGCCCGAGCGCGTCTCGTAGACCCCACTCTTCATACAGCCGCGGCATAAAGGCGACCGGTGCGCCTTTACAATAGATACCAACAGAGTATCTGCCATAAAGGAGCCCCATGGACACCGCAACTCGCGACCGCAACATAGCAACCTGGTTGGGCGATGCGCCGCAGCCGGTACGTGACACTACGAACCAGCTGCTCGAGCGCATCGCCCTTTTGCGTGCCGAGCAGACCATCTACCCGGCACAAGACGACATCCTCAATGCCCTCGCCTACACGCCGGCCGACCAGGTCAAGGTTGTCATCTTGGGTCAAGATCCCTATCACGGACCCAACCAGGCCATGGGGTTATCGTTCTCGGTCCCCGCGACGCAAACCAAGTTGCCGCCGAGCCTGCGCAACATCTATAAGGAACTCAAAGCCGATCTGGACTGCCCCTTTCCTGCCACGGGAGACCTAACCCCATGGGCACAACAGGGCGTCCTGCTCCTCAACACTACGCTCACCGTGCGCGAGCATGCCGCCAATTCGCACGCCAAGCTGGGCTGGAGCACGCTCACCGACTACGTCATCGAGCGCTGCTGCCAGCTGCCCCAGCCGGTAGTCTTTTTGGCATGGGGCCGCTTTGCCCAGCAGATGGTCGAGGGCAAGCTCGCCGCGACCGGCGCGGGAAAGGCAACCGGCAAGTTCTGTCTGGCCTCTACGCACCCCTCGCCGCTTTCGGCCAACCGTGCCACGGCAGAACTCCCCGCCTTTATGGGATCGCGCCCCTTCTCGGCAGCTGATCGGCTACTCGAACAGCACGGCTCGACCCCCGTCAACTGGACTTGCCTCGGCTAAAAATCGATACATCAAAAACGCGCCCGACGGCAATCTTGCCATCGGGCGCGTTTTGCTATTCGGGCCAAATAAATTGTGTGCGGCCGGCCTCGCCGCCATCGATCAGCAGGCTCTGCCCGGTCATAAACCGGTTGATCACGCCCACAAAGTAGATCCACTCGGCGATCTCTTGGGCGGTGGCCCAGCGCTTAAGCGGCGTGAGCTCCATAATCTGGTTCCACAGGTGTTCGTCTTCCATCACGCAACGGTTGAGCGGCGTGATAACGCCGCCCGGGTCCACACTGTTGGCAATGGCCTGCGGCGCCAGACGGTTTGCAAGGTTTTTGGTGTAGGCGATAATGCCGCCCTTGCTGGCAGCATAGGCGGGAAACTCCGATCCCGTATGTCCGCTCGCCGATCCCACATTGACCACGGATGTGATAGCCGGTGTCGGCTTGGCGGCAAGACCCTCCCCCACAAAGGCATAGCACTCGGTCACGTTGATGGTGCCACGCAGGTTGGCAGCGATGTCGTCGGCCGAACCCTGCGTGCCGGCAACGTTTACGATTACCTGTGGTTCAAGGTCGTCTGGAAACGAGTCCGGTTCGCGGACATCAACAATCAGATGCCGGTAGCGCTCGTGTTCGATCGCCGCCGGCAGCAGGTCAAAGCCCACGACCTCGTGGCCCTCGTCCAAAAAGCGCTGCACGCACGCGGCTCCGATACCGCCCGAAGCGCCCGTGATCAAAACCCGCATACTTGCTCCTTAGGTGGTTGCGTGGCGCTCGAGGTACTCGGAGCCCACATTCTCGCGCTCCCAGCCGCGCACGACCTTATAGCCCACGGGGCCCAGAAAGACCTCGCACAGCAGCTCGGCAACAGCGCCGGTCAGCGAGCACATAAGGACCTGCACCCAGGTCCAACCAAAGAACGTGTGGCTCACCACAATGGCAAAGACCAAGTTGTCGATAAACTGGCCAACACCCGTGGACACATAGGAGCGGAAGGCAAAGCTCGCAAAGTTATTCTTTTTGAGCATACGGCCGAGCGACTGGTTGAGCGTGGAATTAACCACGGCAGAAACGAGCATTGCCAGCGAAGAGCCCAGCACCACGTACCAGGTGCCGCCAATGGTGGCGTTAAGGGCAGTGTTGACCTCGATCATGCCCGTGTCGTAGTAAGCGCCCCACATGCCGGGCGTGAGCGAGCACGCCCAAAAGCACAGGCTCACGGCCAGGTTGACCAGCAGCGCGAGGACAGAGATTTTGATGGATGCCTTGGCGCCAAAGCGCTTGCAGATCATGTCCTGGCACAAAAACGAAACCCAGCTCACCACAAAGCCGCAATCGAGTGCCAGATACGGCAGGCTGATAAGCTCTTTGTTGGCCAGCAGGTTCATCATGATGACACTCACGAAAAACAGCGAAACCGTTGCCGCGGGAATGCTCCGCAACAGGACCTTGTAGTCCTCCATGACCTTCTTGATCATTATGTACTCCTTTGGTTTTAGGTTTAACGAGCAGGATATCGGACCCGAACTGCTCGGACGCCCCGGGCTTGAGACGACGATGGGTATAATAGCCGCTCACACGGCATCAGGCAAGCAAACGACGCGGCAGCCCCACAGGGCCACCGCGCCGATGCATTAAAAGGCTACGTTGCCAAACTCCGACAGGATAAGATCGGGGTTGTGATCGGTTGCCCAATCCACGTTCCACGGGCTCGTGAACAGCAGCAGCTTACCGCCGCGCATGTCCTCGACGCGCAGCGTGTCACGCGTGAGCGAAAGGCCCGGGATATCAATGGTATCGGGGTCGTTCTGAATCCAGCGGATGTCCGTATAGGGCAGCGGCTGGCGACGGACCTCAACACGATACTCGGCCTTGAGGCGGCGCTCGAGTACCTCAAACTGCAGCACACCGACCACGCCCACGATGACGCTCTCCATGCCGGCACCCAGCTCGCGGAAGATCTGGATGGCACCCTCCTGGGCAAGCTCCTCCATACCCTTGACGAACTGCTTGCGCTTGAGCGTGTCGACCTGCGTAATGCGGGCGAACATCTCGGGGGCAAACGTCGGGATCTGCGGATACTGCACGTGGCGCTTGCCGGAGCACACGGTGTCGCCGATGCTAAAGATACCCGGGTCGAACAGGCCCACGATATCGCCCGCGTACGCCTCGTCCACGATGGCGCGGTCATCGGCCATCATCGACGTGCCCGTGGCAAGCTTGAGCTTGCGGTTGCCCTGCACGTGGAAGGCGTCCATGCCACGCTCGAACTTGCCCGAGCAAATGCGCACAAAGGCGATGCGGTCTCGGTGGTTCTTGTCCATATTGGCCTGGATCTTAAACACAAAGCCGCTAAAGTCGTCGCGGCAGGGATCGACCGGCTCGCTGGTGAGCGTATCGATATAGGCGCGCGGCGTCGGGGCCAGGCGCAGGAACTCCTTGAGGAAGGGCTCCACACCAAAGTTGGTGAGCGCCGAGCCAAAGAACGCCGGGCTCAGCTTGCCGCAGGCCACGGCATCCAAGTCGAGCTCGTCGCCGGCGCCATCGAGCAGCTCGATGTCGTCCATCAGGTTCTTGTGGTTCTCCTCGCCGATGAGCTCGTCCATGGAAGGATCGCCCAGCTCGGCCTCGACCTCGGCGACCTTCTTGGTGGCGTTGGCATGACCGTCGCCCTCAAAGGCAATGACGCGACGAGTCTGACGGTCGAACACGCCACGGAAGTTGCGACCACTGCCGATCGGCCAGTTCATGGGATACGTATTGATACCCAGGACGTTCTCGATCTCTTCCATGAGCTCAAACGGATCGCGAGCCTCGTGGTCGAGCTTATTCACAAAGGTGAAGATGGGAATGTGGCGCAGCGTACAGACCTTAAAGAGCTTTTTGGTCTGGGCCTCGACGCCCTTGGCGCCGTCGATGACCATGACTGCGGCGTCGGCGGCCATAAGGGTACGGTAGGTATCCTCCGAGAAGTCCTGGTGGCCGGGGGTATCGAGGATGTTGACGCAGGCGCCATTATAGGTGAACTGCAGCACCGAGGAGGTAACGGAAATGCCGCGCTCCTTCTCGATGTCCATCCAGTCCGAGACGGCGTGCTTGGCCGAGCTCTTGCCCTTGACCGAACCGGCAGTCTGGATGCTGCCGGTATAGAGCAGCAGCTTCTCGGTAAGCGTGGTCTTACCGGCGTCCGGGTGGCTGATGATCGCGAATGTGCGGCGCGACGAGATTTCATCCGACAGGCTTGCCATGCGGATCCTTTCTTGCATTGAGTGCATTACGTCGATGTAACCGCACTATTGTAGCCGCGAAATCCCGCTCTAGGGCGCCTATCAGGACAAATTCATCAGCTGAGCTCGCTGCGCCGGGCAGCCGCCTCAAGGATTGTCTCGATCTGTAACAGTAAGACGGGTTTTGAGCCCCTACCTGTTACAGATCAAGACAAACTGGCAGGCCAGCCGGCACAATCTCAATCTGTAACAGCAAGCAACCCAAAACGGACCTAGGTGTTACAGATTGAGATTGTTTTGGAGCAAGCGCGGCGCCGGCGGTCTATTCCACATTTAGCTCTTGCGTAACTGTGCATAGTGTATATATACTGTGCTTACCGGTTATATACACGTGTAGCCCAACAGCTAAGGAGCCGCTGTGGACATCATCCTATCCAATTCGAGCGACAAACCAATCTACGAACAGATATCCTCACAGGTCAAAGCTCAGATCCTTTCGGGCACGCTCGCTACGGGAGCTAAACTCCCCAGCATCCGTGCACTCGCGAGCGACCTGGGCGTGAGCGTCATCACCACCAAGCGCGCCTACGCCGACCTGGAGCAGCTCGGCTTTATCTGCACCGTGCAGGGCAAGGGCTGTTTTGTCGCCGAGGGCAACCAGGAGCTCTTGCGCGAAAACCAGCTCTGCCATATCGAAGAGCTACTTGCGAAAGCGGCGAGCCAAGCCGAAGCCTTGGGCGTTACGCGCGACAAGCTGCACGAGATGCTCGACCTCGTAGCCCCCGAAACCATGCAGTAACCATCTGCAAGAAAGGCTATACCATGCAAAACTTGCTAGAACTCAAAGGCGTCTCACGCCGCGTAAGCGACCGCTTTTCGCTACGCGATGTCACACTCGCCGTGGAGCCCGGCCAGATTGTCGGCTTTGTGGGCGCAAACGGCGCCGGCAAGACAACGACTATTCGCGCCGCGCTTGGGCTTATCAAACTCGATACCGGCGAGGTGCATCTGTTTGGACAGCGCTGCGACACCAACGCGCCCGACGAGACACAGCGCCACCTGCACTCCCGCGTAGGCCTTGTCCTGGACACGTGCCCCTTCCCCTCCACGCTCAAGGTGGGCCAGATCGAGAGGCTCGTAGGCCCGGCGTACCCCACGTGGAGCTGCGAAACGTTTGCCGGGTTCATCGACCGATTTTGCCTCGATCCCAAGGCAAAGGTCAAAGACCTCTCCCGCGGCATGGGCATGAAGCTGCAGCTCGCGTGTGCGCTCAGTCACAATGCCAAGCTGCTCGTTTTGGACGAAGCCACCGCGGGCCTCGATCCCATGGCGCGCGAAGAGCTGCTCGACGAGCTGCTTGCCTTTGTCGCCGACGGCCAACACAGTGTGCTGCTCTCGAGCCACATTACGTCCGACCTCGATCGCGCCGCCGACCGCGTCATCTGCATCGATAACGGCTCGATTATGTTTGACCTGCCGCGGGAGGACATTACCGACCGCGCCGGCATCGCCCACTGCACGCAAGCACAGGCCGCCGACCTCATGGTTTGCGTCGAAGGCGCCCGCGCCGCCCGCCACGCCTATAGCGTGGACGTGCTCGTGCCCAACCGTCGCGAAGCGCTCGAAGCCTTCCCCGAGATTCCCTGCGATCGGGCAACCATTGATGACTATCTTCGCCTCATACTGAAAGGGGCTTCGAAATGAAACGCGCCTTTATGTCCGAGCTCGCCATCGTTCGCACGCTTGTCCCGAGCATTGCGGGCGTCGGCTTGTTCATCTTCGTCGTGCTGACGCTCGCCAACGCGTCGGATGGCGATTCCGGCATGAGCGCCGGCGCCTGCGCGGTCAGTGCCATGTCACCCATCATGGTCATGAGCTCGCTGGCCGGCTTCGACAATCAAAACGGATGGGAGCGTTATCGGGCGACGCTGCCCTTCTCGCGCAAAGACATTATTTGTGCCCGCTACCTGTGCATCGTTGTCTTCTCGGCCATCATGGCCTGCGCCGCCGTGCTTTTGAACATCATCGCCCTTCCGCTCTTCAACAGTGCGGGCGTGACCTCGACAGGACAAAACGTCTTTGAGATCGCAATCGCCTCGGCAGCCTCGATGCTCATCTCACTCATGATGGTATTTCTGGCGCAGCCGCTGTTCTTTCGCTTTGGACACATGGAGGCGCTGCGCCTTTCCGTCGGCCTGTTTGCCCTGCTCGGATGCCTTGCCATGGCCGCACTGAGCTCCTCCAACCCCATCAGCAACTGGCTCATGTCGATTGCCGGAGCGAATCCCGACCCTGCCGTTCTGGGCTGTCTGTGTGCAGGCATCGCCGCACTTGCCCTCGCGCTATGTGCAATCAGCTGCACCGTCAGCACCAAGGTCTATCGGGCACGCGACCTGTAAGCACGCGAGTCTTGATCCACGAAGGGCGTGATCGCCCCCTCCCCACAAATCCGCGGCAAACGGCATGTCCCCGGCGTACGCTACCGCGCTACTTGCGTAGCAGCTTGGGCAGCGGAATGCCTGCTGCAATGACGGCGGAGATGATCATGCAGACGATACCCTTGAGCGGGAAGCACATAAGCAGCAGGCCCACGACCATGACGGGCTGACGCATAACGGCGCCCATCGTCGAGGCGGTGCAGACGGCGACGCAAAAGACCGGATCGGCGCCGGTAAGGATAGCGAAGCCGTAGCCCAGGCTCACGCCCGAAAAGATAACCGGGAAGAAGTGACCGCCGCGCCAGCCCAGGTTGATGAGGGCGGGCGTCAGCATGGCCTTGACCAGACCGGTCGCGATAAGTACGCCGGCGGGAATGGTCAGATAGGTCTCCATGAGCACGTCGGCTTGGGTCTCGCCGGCAAACATGGTGTAGGGCAGGACCGTGCCACAGATGGCGAGCGCCAGACCGGCTAGCATGGCCTTGACGACAGGGCGCTCCCCTATGGCATGGGACAGTGCCTCGCTTGCATGCTCAGAGACAAAGTACAGCCAGCCGCATACGGTGCCGACCAACGCCAGCGGAATGAGCCAGACAAGTTCCAGGGTGCCCACCTGAGCGGACTCGAACCTGGGCATGCCCATGCCGCCGCCCATAAGCTGGCCGAGCAGCAGGTAGGTACCCAGACCGCCGGCAATCGCAATGCCGTAGACCACGGTCTTTTGCGCCTTGGGAAGCTTGATCGTGATCTCATCGGACGCGGACTCATCGTCATTAGCGCCCTGGCCGTCGGCGCTACCGGCGAGCGGTGCCACAAAGCCAAACACGGGCGCGGTGAAGAGCGCCGTCAGGGCAGCCTGAGTACCCAGCAGCGTGAGCTGCCTAAACTCGGCGCCAAAGCGACGCATGCGGTCGCCGACCCAGCTGCACAGGCCCGCGATAACGCCGGTCAGGCCGGCCTCCGGTCCAATACTTCCGCCAAACAGCAGCGGCAGCAATGCCGCGAGCGAAAGCTTGCCAAGGTTGTCGTACGGGTAGCACCCGTCTTGCTTAACCTTAGCCATCACCTGGTTGAGGTCATCGGTCTTGGTGCCCGTAAGCTTTTCGTACAGACCGATCAGCAGGCCGCCCAGGAGGCAGACGAAAAACGGGTACGGCAGAAAGCCAAACGGGCCGCTTGCGAGCTCGGGCGAAGCGACGCCCAGCATATGCGGGATCTCGGTCCATAGATAGTCGATACCGTGCTCCATCGCAAAAAAGAACAGCCAGACCGCGGCGCCTGCAAACGCACCGGTCACGGCAACGCTCGCTAAAAACAACGCACGATTTTTGGGTTTTGCAAGGTTATCCATCGGGGCCTCCCGTGGTCAAAATCGACAAGGATACGTTTTATTGTAAGACGGGCACAGCGCGGACGTGCCGACCATCCACGCCGCGAACGGCGCCATTGGGCGCCGCACGTGCGATAGGCCTACGGCTTAGCTGCCGATAATCGATGCAATTTGGTGCAGGTCGTCGGCAAAGTAGATGCCGGCCTGACGCTGCGAGCTCGATAGGCCTTTATCGATCATGTGCTCGAGCAGCGCCTTGAGGTCGTTGTAGTAACCGTTCAGGTTGTACAGAATGCACGGCGTGCTCAGATGCCCCAACGATACAGCCGACATGACCTCGGCGATCTCCTCGAGTGTGCCCGTGCCGCCCGGAAAGGCGATAAACGCATCGCCGAGCTCGATCATCTTGGCCTTGCGCTCGGCCATGTCGCTCGTCACGATAAGGTCATCGATACCGTCGTGCTGATACTCCGCCTCGATAAAAAAGCTTGGCTCCACGCCGGTCACGTGTCCACCGGCATCGAGCACGCTATCGGCAAGCGCGCCCATCAGCCCCGACTTGGATCCGCCGTATACCAGCGCGTGGCCGTTGGAGCCAATCCATGCGCCGAGCTGGCACACCGCAGGCAGAAACGCCGGGTCGTTACCGATGCTGGCGCCCAGATACACGGTGATATTCATATTCGGTCCCCCTCGTCGTGACGCGCGGCGCCCGTTCTAGCGTTGGCGTCGGCGATATTCGCGCACGCGGCGCGACAAGTCGGCGAGCTCATCGCGGTCGAGCTCTTCCAGGTGCTCAAGATCGTCCATAAAGCGCGCCATGGTGTCCTTTTGACGCATCTTGATGAGCGTATTGCAGTAATTCACCGCCACGCCCGTGAGCATGGCGATGTAGAAGATGCTGATGACGCTCAAAACGACGGTGATAGCGCGGGCGACCGGCGTTTCGGCAGGGATATCGCCAAAGCCGATCGTCGAGACCGTCTCAAAGCTAAACCAGAGGCCGTCGCCAAACGTAAGGGTCGCAGGGTCGGACAGCCAGACGGCCGTCGAGCACAGCAGGTAGAAGATAAGGAACAGGCCGGTGATGCGCGCAAAGCCAGCCTGGCGCAACACGTCGGCAAGCGTCCTCAACTTGTTCATCGCGACCCCTTTTCCCAGACGCCCCATCGCGTTGCTCGGTATTGTCGCACATCCGGCACTTGGGGACGTTCCTTTTGTGTCGGCAGAAAGGGACTGTCCCCAACTGCCGGCACAAAAGGAACGCCCCTAAGTGCCAACTCCGGCAAAGAGTGTCCCCAGCGACTAGTCGTTTAAGAACGTCCCCAATGACTACCCATCTGCCGGGTGTTAGGGTGGCTGAGCTGGTATCCTTATGCGGTATTATCTCGACTCGATGGGATTGCATGTGAAACCTTCCGCCGTCCTTCGCTTAGCTCTATATCGCGCCCTAGCCGTCGCGCTTACCGCGCTCGCCGTACTGAGCGCCGTCCTGCCCGCACCTGCCTTTGCCGCTGACTCAGACCAGCAGGTCAAGACAGTCCGCGTCGGCTGGCTTGTCAACAACGAGGGGTTCCAGGAAGGCACACCGGGCGAGCGCCTCTCGGGATGGGGCTACGAGTACCTCCAGACCCTCTCGTACTACACCCCTGGCTGGCAGTACGAATACGTGTCCGGCACCTTCACCGAGCTCATGGACATGCTCGAGAAGGGCGAAATCGACCTCATGCCCAACATCTCGCATTCAGTAGAACGCGAGCAAAAGTTACTCTTTTCCTCAAACCCCGAGGGCACCGAGCGCTACTACATCTACGCCAAGCCCGATCGCGACGATCTGGCCAAGGGTGACCCCCAGGCACTCCAAGGCCTCACCATCGGCTGCAACTCTGGCGTTATGCAAACCTTCGTCGGCCAGCAGTGGCTCGCCAACGAAGGCGTCACCTGTACCTATAAAGAAATCGACACCGGCGGCGCCCTCTTTGAGGCACTTTCAGACGGCGAGGTCGACGCCGTCATCATGAACGACACCATTTCGTCGCCCGATGCGTCGCCCATGTTCTACGTAGGCTCGAGCGACTACTATTTTGCCGTCCCCAAAAGCCGCCCCGATCTGATGAACGACATCAACTCGGCCATGGCGGCAATCAACCGCACCAACCCGCGCTACAACGACGAAGTCAAATCCAACTACTCGGCGCAAAATAGCGGATCCGCATCACTTACCAACTCCGAACGGTCGTGGCTCAAGGCCAATAACGACACGCTTACACTTGGTTATCTCAACAACAATCTCCCCTTCTGCAACCAAGATGCAAACGGAGAAATGGAAGGGCCACTCGCCTCACTCGTTACGACGCTCCACGACAAATTTGGCATTACCGTACACACGCTCGCTTTTTCAAGCAACCAGCAAATGACGGAAGCGCTCTCAAAGGGAAATATCGACATCGCCCTACCGGCATTTCGCGACTACTGGCTTGCCGAGCAAATGGGGACCGTTCAATCGATTTCGATGGGAACGATCTCTCTTACCGCCATCCACGCCACCAGCGATCTCAACAAGGATCTCCGCAATATCTGTTGCACAGGGTTTTCCATCGTCAACCGCAGCGAATTAAAAACTATGTTTCCAAATGCAAATGTAACCGAGTATCCGTCTGCAAACGACTTACTTTCTGCCCTTAAGGACGGAAGATCAAGCTGCATCGTTGTTCCCAACGCACGGCTGGAAACCATCCGAGATAGCTACGATATCAGAGACTACGAGATACAGGAACTCTCACGCACGGCCGAACTTTCTTGCCTTATGCGACGCGGAAATCCCGAATTATTGAGTATCGTCAACAAGGGCATCATCAACGCCGGAGAATCGCTTTCTGCGAGCAATTATTCCTCTACGTCGTATAGCGCACGGGAATCAGACGCGTTCAGGTTTATATATCGTCATCGTAGCTCGATTGTCGTCATCATCGTCGGTGTACTGTTGACTGGGGTAGCGGTTCTAACCTGGGCCCTGCAGCGAGCCAGAGTAGAGCAAAACAAGGCACTCGCCGCCAATGCGGCCAAAACGGCCTTTCTCGCCCGCATGAGCCATGACATCCGCACGCCGCTCAACGGCATTCTGGGGCTCATCGAAATTGAAGAATTGCACGAAGACGATGTCGATGCCGCCCGTAAAAACCGAGCTAAGGCGCGAATCGCCGCCAACCATCTGCTCTCACTCATCAACGACATTCTAGAAATGGGCAGGATTGAAAATGGTAAGCTAACGCTTGAGCATGTCTCATTTAACCTCGAAGATCTCTGCAATCCACATGTAATGGGAAGCCCCACTCATGTACGTCAGATTATCATCAACCTGCTCGACAACAGCATCAAGTACAACAAAGATGGCGGGACTGTCGCTTTTGCATCGCAGATTAAACCGATCGATGATAGCCAGGTGCTCTTTTGCTTTAGCGTCTCGGACACCGGCATCGGCATGTCGCCCGAGTTTCTTAAACACATCTACGAACCGTTTGCCCAAGAGGGCAACGATACCCGCAGTAAATTTCAGGGAACTGGCATGGGCATGCCGATCGTCAAATCGCTCATAGACATGATGGGCGGCACGATTGAGATTTCGAGCGAGGTCGGCGTGGGAAGTACGTTCAACGTCCAGATTCCGCTCGATATCGACAAGAACCCTCAGGCAAGAGAAGGTGCGGACGAGCAGGCGATCAGCTGCTCGCTTGCCGGCATGAACGTTCTTTTGGCCGAAGACAACGAGCTCAATGCCGAAATTGCCCAGGCCCTGCTCGAAAGCGAAGGCATCGTCGTAACTCGCGCCGCCGACGGCAAAGAAGCGGTCGAACTATACACTAGTCGTCCCGCCGGCAGCTTCGATGCGATCCTGATGGACATCATGATGCCGGGTATGGATGGCTACGAGGCAACTCGCGCGATTCGTCTGAGCGAGAAGGCCGATGCAGCCGACATCCCCATCATCGCGCTCACCGCCAATGCCTTTGCCGAGGACGCCAAGGCGGCACACGATGCCGGCATGAACGCCCATCTGCCCAAACCGCTCGACTTTAACAAGCTCAAAAACATCCTCGCCCGCATCAAGAAAAACGGAACTGTTTCGCTATAGTTTGTGCCCACCCACCATGCACAGTTAGAAAGGAAGCCAACGATGTTTAGGCCCTTACGTCGAAAGAAACGCGCCATCACTGACGAGGAAGCGCGCGAGTTGCTCGCTATCTGCAAGCGCGGTGTCTTTGCCGTCAACGGCGATGGTGGCTACCCGTATGCCATTCCCGTCAACTACTTCTTTGACGCCGAGCACGACAAGATTTATTTCCATGGCGCCAAGGCTGGCCACAAGGTCGATTCACTCAGGCGTGATGACAAAGTCTGCTTTACCGTTTACGGCAACGAGTGGTACAAGGACGATGACTGGGCTCCCTATGTTATGAGTACCGTGGTCTTTGGCCGTTGCCGTCTGGTAGATGAGGCCCCCGCGTTTATCGAGGACAAAGTCCGCCAGCTCGCGCTTAAGTATTACCCTTCCGCCGAAGAAGTCGAGGAGGAAATCGCCAAAGACATCAAGGGCGTCCAACTCTACGAGATTTCGATTGAGCATCTTTGCGGCAAGCAGATCCATGAAAAGTAAGCCCAAAAACAGGTCCTGCAAATAGCAAAATGGCTCGGTTCCAACCAGTATTGGAACCGAGCTATTTGTTTATGAAGCGTCGGCGGCTATGTGCGCAAGCGCCTCAACGAGATCCTGAGAACTCACGGGTTTGCTCAGATGCGCGTTCATGCCCGCCTCGCGCGAAAGCCTACGGTCGTCGGCAAAGGCATTGGCGCTCACGGCGATAATCGGCGTGGTCGCGGCGTCCTCGCGATCGAGCGCTCGAATCTGACGCGTGGCCTCAAGGCCATCGATGCCGGGCATCATGATGTCCATCAATACCACGTCGTACTCGTGCGGCGCACTCGCGGCAAACGTCTCGACGGCAGACTCGCCATCTTTGACATGTGTCACGACGGCACCGGCGCGGTCGAGCGTAAACTGTGCGATCTCGGCATTCAGGTCGTTATCCTCTACGAGCAAAACGCGCAGGCCCTGGAGCACGTCGCTGTCGCCTGCATCCACGCGAACTGCCTGGGGAATCTCGGAACTCTTGCACTTCTCAAACGGCAGGCAAATGGTAAACGTCGTCCCCTGCCCCAAGGCGCTCGTAAAGCTCATGGTTCCGCCCATAAGCTCGACCAACTGTTTGGCAATAGACGCGCCCAGGCCAGTTCCCGATGAAGCGCCTTCCACCTGTTGTTCCTCGCGGCTGAACGGCTCGTAGAGGTGCTGTTGAAACTCCTCGCTCATGCCAATGCCGTTATCGGCGATCGTGTATTCATAGACGGGGACACCGTCCACCGGCTCCACCTCGCGGCATGTCAGGCGAACATAGCCGCCCTGGCGGTTGTACTTGACGGCATTACCGGCAATATTGAGCAACAGACGCTTGAGGTGCGTCACGCTCACCCGGGCATAGGGATGATCAAGAGTCCGTTGGTCGCAGATAATTGTCACCAGGCGCTCCTCGGCCTGGCGCTCCAGAATATCGCACACCTCACGGTTGAGGGCCACCATATCTGTAGGCACGAGATTCAGGTCGACCTGCCCGCTCTCCAAGCGGCTCATATCGAGTGCCTCGTTCGCAAGGTCGAGCAGCAGTCCCGACGCCGTCCAGATCTTTGAGCGGCACTCAGTCTGCTTTTGCAAGTCGTCCGCGTTGGCATTGCCCACCTCGACCATACCGCGAATGCCGTTGATGGGCGTGCGCAGGTCGTGACTCATGCGACGCAGGAACTCCGTCTTTGCAGAGTTGGCAGACGAGGCTTCGCGCGCTGCCTTTGCCAGCTTGTCGCCATAGTCGCGCTCCTGCAGCAACAGGTCGGCAAAGCGTTGGCTCTCGGCGCGGCGGCGCACCAACACAACAGTGGCTATAACACCGCCGTAGAGTGCCAACACACTGGCAACAACAGCGGCAACAACCTCAAAGTAACGCTGCGCGGGAGCATAGGTGTACACGTAAAAATCGCGCGCTTTACCAAATGTGCCCAGATACCACTCACCGCTGTCGTTGACCAATCTGACCTTACCAGCCAGGCAACGCTCCTTAATGCCGTTGACAACGATGGCATCCGTCGCAGGCAAATCGAACACGCCTGACACGGCGGGCTCAACAGCGTTGGTCGCAACGACCTTACCGTCGTTTTCAATCACGATGTTACCGCTATCGATGGTCTCATAACCATCGAGCAAGCTCTGCAACTTGAGTGTATTGCTCGCGAGCGCCTTGGCGCTCTGGTGCCTCACCGCGACAACGATGCCCTCGCCATCCTGCCGGGCCACGCAGCCAATGTCCGCGACCGAATCGTCCGCAAGCGTAATGCGAGCGGTATAGGACTTAAGCGGATGGGCTGCCACCTCCAGCACAGGCGCCTCTTTGAGATTCTCGACGAGCGACTCGTAGCCCACGTCTTCCGTCGAGGACTCGGACACCAAGTTGCCCGATGCGTCCGTCACGATCAGCGCTGTCACGTTGAACTGGTCGGCATACTGCTCCAGCGTGGCGTTATCCACCGAGCCGTCGCGCTCTATATCGCGCGCGGTCTCTCCGGCAATCTCCATAACGCGAATCAGGTTTTTGGTCGCATAGGCGCTGTTGAACGCATCGTAGGAAAGGCTCTGTGTCGCCACGTAATCGACAACGTCGGCAAAGCGCTGCTCGGCCTGGGCTGTCGTGTAGGCATAGCTCGTCACGCCGGCAACAATCGAGAGCGCTATCCCCAACAGGACGACGATGAGCCATACCCGGGCCGAACGTTTGCCCCGCTCCTGAGCGGTGTGGTCGGGTGCATCAATCACGACAGGCCCTCCACATTCAAAAACGGCGAAGGGTCATCAAAGTACTTTGACACCAGGCGTTCCATGGTGCCATCGGCAAGCATTTCTTGATAGGCATGGGTGAGCTTAACGTCGATACCGCGCGTGTCGTTGAGATCGAAAGCGGTGCCCAACCCAACCTCCAGCAGCGGCTCAGACAGAATGCGATACGTCACGCCATAGTCTTTTTCGTAAGTAAGCAGCGAGGACTCATGCGCGGCGATGGCATCGACCAGGCCCTCGACGAGCGCCGGGTTCAGGTACGAGCGGTCCGAAAAGCTGTAGAGCTCCTTGATCTGCGGAACGTTTTCATTTATGCGATTGAGCAAAATGTCCTCGGGCTTGGTGGTGGACTGAACCGCCACGATCTTATCCTCAAGATCGGCAAGCGTGTAGATATCGCTCTGGGGATCGACCGCGACCACCTGGCGGCTCGCAAGGTACGGGCCGGCCCAACGATATTCGTTTTCGCGACCCGTCATACTAAAGCTGCCCATGACACAATCGAGTTCGCCGCTCGCCAGCAGCTCCTTCTTCTTTTCCCAGTCGATCAGCTGGTATTTTGGCTTGTAACCAATGCGAGTCAAAGCCTCGGTCAATATCTCGACATCCAGGCCAACGATATCGCCGTACTCGTCGGTATACACAAACGGTGGATAGAGGTCGCTGCCGACGTTGAGCGTCTTAAGGTTGTCGTCTTTGGCCTGCGAGGCATCCAGGCCTTCTAATGCAGACGTCGAGGCTCTGCCATTCGACCCGGAACAGCCGGCTATCGCTACGACAAAGGCGCACGCTATCGCAAGCGCAACAAACAACGAAATGGCAACCGAGCGACGGGACCTTTTCATCGAGCTCCATACGATCCTGTTTACAGACTGAAATGGTAAAAAATAATAGCAAACAAAACCACACGAGTGCCCAATGGCTACAGACGTTTTACCATGTGGGGCCTTCCAGCCGACTTGGCAGAAGGCCCCGCATGCAGTGCTCACTTACCGTGCATTAAAAACGTAGCGGTCCAGGCGGTCGCACGCTTCCTTTACGCGCGAAAGCGGCAGCGCCAGATTCACGCGAATGTGGCAGGGCCCGTGGAACGGGCGGCCGTCCTGATATCCCACGCCCACGCGCGCCCCCTCGTCGAGCAGCCACTGAATATCGCGGCCATGCTCGCGACACCACTCGGTGCAGTCCAGAAACACCATGTACGTGCCCTGCGGACGCGAATAGGACACGCCCTCAAAATGCCCGTCCACGTAATCGCAGAAGTACTCGATATTGCCGGCAAGCACCTGGTTGAGCTCGTCCACCCACTCGTAGCCCTGCGGCTGGTAGGCACCGATAAGCGCATGCATGGAGAGGACATTCATCTCGTTGTAGTGGGTCTTGTTGGACACGGCGCAGATGCGGTCACGCAGCGTCTCGTTGTAGACAATGTGGTAGCTGCCGACAAGGCCCGCCAGGTTAAACGTCTTGCTCGGCGCATAGAGGGCAACCGTGCGCATGCGGGCATCCTCGCTCACCGACTGCGTCGGGATGTGCTTGTGCCCCGGCAGGATGATATCGGACCAAATCTCGTCCGAAATCACCACGCAATCGTGCTGGCGATAGATGTCCATGGCGCGCTCGATTTCGTCGCGCTCCCATACGCGGCCGCAGGGATTGTGCGGCGAGCAGAACACCGCGGCATGGATGTGGTTTTGGGCGAGTTTGCACTCCATGTCCTCAAAGTCCATGCGCCACACGCCCTGATCGTCGAGCTTAAGCGGGCTATGGACAATACGATAGCCCGCGGCCTCAATGGACTTGGTAAAGCCGATGTAGGTGGGGCTGTGGACCAGCACCGCATCGCCCGGCTGGACATACGCGCGCAGCGTCGACACGACACCGCCCAGCACGCCGTTTTCGTAACCGATATGTTCAGGGCGCAGGCCCTCGACGCCATTGCGGCGGCTCTGCCATTCGATGATGCGGTCGAAATACTCGGAGCGCGGATTGAAATAGCCAAACATGGGGTGCTGGGCGCGCTGAATGATGTGTTCCTGGACCGTGGGCACCGTGGCAAAGTTCATGTCGGCCACCCACATGGGAATGCGGTCGAAGCCCTCGTCGGGTGCGTTCGGGGCCATACCGGGGATCTCACCCCAAGAGTCAACGGCGATGGCGTCCATGCCGTGGCGGTCGATGATTGAAGTGAAGTCGTATTTCATGCTGGACTCCCGTGCAAAGTTGATTGTTTTGGTAGGCGTTATTGTCCACCAGCGTGGGCGGTTTTGGCGCGGGGTTTGGCGCTTAATTTGACGGGTGCGGACGAATGGCTGGTTAGTCTTGCGCGTCGTTGACGGCAACTACGGTTAGCTGGGTTTCATCGACCGTAAACGATATGTCGAGCCCGGCGTAAGCCAGATGATAGACGCGGTGTGGCTCGTGCTTGCTGCCCACGCGGCGCGGGTCTTGGCGAAGGACCTCGACCAAGCCGAGGAGCTTTGCGGGCGGGACCATATCCTGCAGTGCTTGCGGAAACTCAACATCGAGCTCTTGCCACGGAGCATCCTCGATCCAGCCTCCGGTCGCATCCGGGTGGCAGTCCGCAAACGGAATGTAGGGCTTGATGTCGTAGATGGGCGTACCGTCGCGCAGGTCGGCCCCCAACACATGGATGATGGGGCCATCGTCGGTGAGCTCGACACGATCAAGCTTGACGCAGGTGAGCCCGATGGGATTAGGGCGAAACGGACTGCGCGTGGCAAACACTCCCACACGTTCGGCTCCGCCCAGACGCGGCGGGCGCACGGTTTTCGACCATTTTGCGTTGGTGCCGGACCTGTCCTGCGTTTTAGCGTCGACGGCAATATCCTTAGCCGTGCCGCCGGGCGTTCCGTTTTCGAAGCGCCACAGCAGCCACAGGTGAGAGAAGGAGTCCAGGCCCTCAACCGCTGCATTGGAGGCAAATTCCGGCTCAAAAAAGATTCGTCCCTGCAGATGGGGCGCCAAAAAGCTGTTGCGCGGAATGCCGAACTTCTGCGGCAGGTCGGTATGTATGCGTGCGATAGGTTCCATGCCGGTCATTGTACGGCATGGAGGCGTGGGGCGTTGCGCGCAATTCTTCGCCGCGGTCCCCCGTCGTGCAACCAACGGTTGCTTGGAAGGGCGCCTGCCGCCGCGTATGCTTAAGCCATCAACCAGCAGAAAGGAGCCGCTATGGCCTTTGCAGAAAAGCTCATTGCTGTCCGTCGCGCCCATCACCTTACCCAAGAGCAGCTTGCCGCTAAGCTCTTCGTCACACGCCAGGCCATCAGCCGGTGGGAGCGCGGCGAGGTCACACCGGGCATCGACATGATGAAGCTCATCGCCGCCGTAACCGGAGAACCGCTGTCCCACCTGCTCGAAATGCCTGAGCACTATTGCCAGAGCTGCGGCATGATACTCACGCCCGACGACTGCGGCACCGATGCCACGGGCACCGCGACCGATCATTACTGCAAGTGGTGCTACGACCACGGCAAGTACACCTATGACACCACCATGGAGGCAATGATTGAGGATTGTGCCCCGCGCCTGGCACAAAACACCGGCATGTCGCTCGACGAAGCCGTCTCGCTCATGGGCGCCGTCCTGCCGCAACTGGAGCGCTGGCGCACCGTGCAGGAAAACGAGGCGCGCTACGGTGCCGAGGCGCGGGCGCGCTACGGCGATGAGGCTATCGATGCAGCAAACGAAGCGTTGCTGGACATGGACCCCGAGACATGGAACGACATGAAGGAACTTGAACGCGCTATTCTGGGCCAGCTCTCAATTGCCATGGGCATTGGCGACCCAGAGAGCAACGAGGCTCGTAAGCTTGTCGCGATGCATCGTCGCTGGATTGCTCTCAACTGGGGATGCGAGCCCCAAGACGAGGTGTACCTGGGCCTCGCCCACGGTTATCTTGCCGACCAGCGCTTTGTTGACTACTACGACAAGCCCTGCGCCACCGGAGCCACGGCGTTTCTGGTCCAGGCCATCGAGTCTTCGTTGACGCGCGCATAGACCGCGGCGGCTTTGGGTATTTCAATCAAAACCTCAACCGATTGGAGACCTATGGCTACTAATCACGAGCTCGCGCTGTACGTTATGACCGGCTGCCCGTATTGCTTAAAGGTCAAGCACTTTTTGGCCGATAACGGCGTGACCATTCCCGAGCGCAATATCTCGACCGATTCCGATGCCGAACAGACACTCATCGCCGTCGGCGGAAAACGCCAGGTTCCCTGCCTGTTCATCGACGGCAAACCACTCTACGAATCGAGCGACATCATCGCGTGGGTGCAGGAAAACCTGCTCTAGTACGCACGCTCTGTCCGTCCAGGGCCCCAACCCATACGACCCAAACATGTACACCAGCATCCAAAGTCGACATTTTTCGACATCTTTGGATGCTGGCGTACAGCTTTTTGGTAGTCATGGACGCTCTTGGCCGGCTAATTGTTTGAGGAGACCTTTGGATTATGGCTGTTTGACGCCTCTGGAAAGGTTTCCGAGAGGGCTGTGGTCAAAAAAGGGCAAATATGAGTACTGCTACCTGTTTAGTAGCAGCGATTTTGATCACTTCAGGAACTATTCAACGTTCCACTCGTCCGCAGACGACGTTATTTCTCCTCATATGTTCAATAAAAGTAGCTCTTAATGGGAACAAATCTCATCAGGAGCTACAATTTATAGCAAATAAATGCAACCATAATGGCAACAGTACTCATATTTGCCCTTTTTTGACCACGACCCTCCAGAATAGTCGCTGAGAGCGACACTAAATGACAAAATCCGACACTTGAACGTTCTTATATGAGTAGCCATTGAAGGACACCTAACGACTACTCCCATTCGCGACACACTGTGTCGCGAATTAAGCTGGCCCCATTACCGAAGACCAGTGAGAGCTCCTGCCCAGAATCTCAATAGCTTAATAAAGGGCTCCCCTCCGGAAGTTCAATGAGCATCCAAATTCCAAGCTGAAAAGCAAAGGAGTATCGAAGCCGTCAATGCTCATTTCCTATCGAACAGGCAGGTCAAAACAAGCTAATTAGCCCGATGAACTGCTTGTATTTTTGTCTACAAAATTGTATACAAAAAGAGAATCCGAGAACCGGCGCTCGACATTATGTCGATCGATAGGAGGCGCCATGGATGCTAAGCAGCTCGAAAAGATGATGGGGTTTGCTCCCGGAGAGTTGAAGAAAGCCGCGGAAGCCTACGAAAAAGATGAGTGGCCGAAAGGTCACACCATCAAGTTGGGAAGGCCACCAATCTCCGATGAGCCGAGCGTCGTTATATCAGCACGTGTGGGCGAATCGATTCTTGAGGCGTTTGACGAAAAAGCCAAACGCCATGGGCAAACACGCACGGAGCGGCTCAGAGAGCTCATTACACTTGATGCACTGATTGCCTAGGCCCGCTCCCCCGTCGGACCCAAACATGTACACCAGCATCCAAAGTCGACATTTTTCGACATCTTTGGATGCTGGTGTACATGTTTTTGCTACATAGTCGTTGGGGACGTCCTTAAATGACCAGTCGTTAAAGAACGCCCCCGATGACTAGTTAGCCGTGGAAGCGAGCTGTGGGTGCAAGCGGCTGTTCACGAAAGACGCGCTCGACGGCAGCGCGGTATTCGTCGACCTTTTTGGTCTTGCGTACGATCTTGTGGACGGTAGCGGGATCAGCGAAAGCGCACTTGGCGTAGAACCACCACTCCTTCATGCGGAAGACCGCATTGCCGCCAATCTCTTCTGCATATGCCGCAAACAGCGTGTCGTGGAAGCGCTGCAGCTCAGCAGCCGTTGCAGCAGGGCCGCCCTTGACCATGCGAGCCAGAGCGGGGTTCGCGAGCAGGCCACGCCCCAACATCACATGGCGCGTGCCGGGATAGGCCTCCACCAGCGCGTCCATATCCTCAAGATCAAAAATGTCACCGTTATAGGCCACGGGGAACGGCGCACGCTCCAGCGTCTCGCCATAAAACTCTTTGCGCGGCAAGCCCGTATAGCGGTCCTTCTGTACGCGCGGATGCACGATCAGCTCTGCCAACGGCATGCGGCAATACAGATCGAGCACGCGCTCGTATTCGTCGTCATTCTCCAGCCCCAGCCTGGTCTTTACCGACACCGGCAACGGCGACCGCTCGCACACATCGCTTAAGAACGCCTCGAGCTCGTCGAGATTGCGCAAGAAACCCGAGCCCTTGCCCTTGGCGACAACCGTTCCCGAAGGGCAACCCAGGTTGAGATTGACCTCGCGGTAGCCCATGTCGGCGAGCACCTGTGCCGCCCACACAAACTCGTCCGCGTTCTTGGACATCAGCTGAGGCACCACGTTGAGCCCCTGGTTATTGGCAGGATCGATCTCCTTAAACGCCTTGCCGCCAAAGCGGTTTCCCACCCGCGGCGGCGGCAAAAACGGCGTGTAATAGCAATCGAGCGCACCGAAGCACTCCGCATGCACGCGACGGAACACATGCCCGGTAATCCCCTCCATAGGGGCCAGCGAAAGGATCATCTACTCTTCTCTCATATCAACACAACAAAGGGGCCGTCCCTTTGTCACATGCATTATGCCTTGCGCTTCAGGCGATTCACAAGGAAGAGGTAGCTACTGAACGATGACCACCCTCCAGCCGCACCCCATACAACGAGGTTTAATACTTTTCCCGAGAAGTGAACGAGTGAAAACGGGCCCCCGAAGCATCGGCACTTTCGAGATGCAATTTCCTGCGGTTTTGCCAGCCAAATCCTGCGGGTTTGACGTCTAAAAATGTCGATGCTTCGGAGGTCCAAGTATGGCCGTTCACTTCTCGGAAAAGTATTAGACCTCGATTTACATGCCACTCAATGTGACAAAGTGGCTGCTCCTTTGTCACATTCGATGAAAAAGGGCACCGATGTTAGTCGATGCCCCAAAGCGGCTGCAGGTTAAGCCCTACAGCGTATGTCTAAGACGAATCGAACTATTCGTCCCAGGAGAGGTTCTTACCAGTCTTTTTTGCCAGCAGCAAGAACAGGCCGATAATAACGTTGCATGCGATGCAGAAGATGAAGACGCCCTGGAAGGAGCCGACAAGCTCATAGACCTTCATCATAACGGGCATGCCAAAGGCGCCGACGATATAGCCCACGGAGCAGATCAGCGCGAAGATGCGACCGAAATCGCGGGAGCCAAAGACATCCATAACCAAAACGGTCAGGGCAGTGCCAGCGATGACGTACATTACGTCGTTCACGCCTGCTGCGAGGATGCTGAGCGTCGAGTTGCCGCTGCTCATCATGAGCATGACAAAGGAGAGGATGGAGACAGCGAGCCAGCCCAGAATGGCCTTCGTGCTGCCGAACCTATCGCAAGTGGTGCCGACGATCGGATTGAGGAACAGATCGAAGAGCGATGCAGCGGATACCATGAAGCCGCCCACCATGGGGCTAAAACCAACCTCGGAAGCATACGTCGGGAAGAGCTGGTTCATGCAGCAAGTGAGCTGAACGAGACAGAGGAAGCCGATGCAGAAGAAGAAGGCAGGCGACTTAATGGCGCGCGCATAGCTAACGCCACGCGTGCTATCCTCGGTCGTCTCCTCGGTCTCGGTGACCGTCTCGCCCTCGACGTAGCCATAGGGCAGCATGCCCTTGTCCTGAGGCTTATAGCGAATAATCAGGACGGAAGCGGGGAGAATGAGCACGGCGGAGACGCCAGCGAGCACCAGATAGCCAGTCCTCCAGCCAGCGGCCTCGATGACAGAGGTGATGACGGGGCTCATAATGAGCATGTAAATCGAGTTCACTGCCCAAGCGAGACCGATTGCCAGGCCACCAGATTTTTTGAACCACTGGTCAATAACGTCGGACATGGCGACGCCGGTGGTGAAGGCGAAGCAAACGCCAATCAGGGCGCCAGCGGCGATGAACATCCAGACTTCGGTGTAGAAGGCCATGCCTGCGCCGGCAGCGAGCAAAATAAGCTCGACAACGGGGAGCCAAACCTTGCCAACGACCTTGGGAATGAGTTTTCCGACAAACGGAAGAGCTGCCGCAAGACCAATGAGCGTTGCGGTGAAGTAATACGAGAAGATGGAATAGTCAAACCCGAACTCCTCGCACACGGGTGCGACGAAGGAGCCCGCGATGACGCTATAGGATCCGGTCGTGCCGGCAGACATAAGGCCGAGCGCGATTACGAGAACCCATGCGTAAACCTTGCTGCTCTTTAACTTTGCATTATCCATTGATACAGCTCCTAGAGACCCAGAAGGGCACACATAACAGCCTTGATGGTGTGCTGACGGTTCTCTGCCTCACGGAAGATGACCGAAGCGTTGGCCTCAAAGCACTCGTCGGCAATCTCAAAGCCCTCGGTGATGATTTCGCGATGGAGGTCGTTCTTGCACTGGTCGAGGAGCATTTTGCCGACACGGTGATCTGCGTTATGGACAGAGGGAAGCTCATGCATGCAGAAGATGTCGGGATTGTTGGTGCGCTTGCACAGCTCGCTGGTGACGCGATAGGGGTACAAAGACTCGGCATCGCCCAACCAGGAGTTGTAGTCGTCGGGATCCAGAACCTCTTCGCCGCACTCGGGGTTGATGTAGCGCCACTCCTCGGTAACGATAACGTCAACGCCATCCAGGGCATCGAGGTCAGAGGTGATGGTAAAGGTCCTATTGGGAGCGTACTTGGCGTAGCAGGCCTCCACCTCTTCGATCATTTCCTTGCACATCTGATGACGGAGGTCGTCGGGGCCGATGGCGAGGAAGTCCATGTCGAGCATAGCGCACAGACGGCCATACCACACTGGGGCGCCGGCGCAGTTGCCAACGAAAGCCATCTTCTTGCCGCGGCTCGTACGCAAACCGCCCCATTGCTCTTCCATCGTAAGAGCGTCAGCGAGCATCTGAGTCGGGTGATCGCCGAGAGTAAGGGCATTGATGACCGGGATGTCAACCAGGTCGGCGACGTCATAGAGGAACTGCTCGTCCTTCTGTGCGCGGTAGACGATGAGATCGTACATGCCGTTAAAGACGCGCATGGCATCCTTGACGGTCTCGCAGTCACCCATGTGGGAGTTGGTCAGATAAGTGAAGCCCATGCCCAAATCATTGCAGGAGGTCTCGAATGCGCAACGAGTACGGGTCGAGCCCCACTCAAAGTTGGCGAGGACGTTTTTGCCGGGGAAGTAGTGCTGGTCGACACCGGACTTCTTCTGAGCCTTAAGGTTCCAGGCAAGATCGATGAGATAGCGGAAATCCTCGGAGGAAAGATCATGGATGTTGATGTAGTCGCGACCGCGGAGGCTGTTGTTCATGCCTATTTCCTTTCGAATTATTATCAAAATTATTGTTGAATGTGTCCCCGAGGAAAACACGGATATCCCTCGGGGAGCGGTACATGTGGCGCCTAAGCCAAAGAGCGCAGGCTCTAAGGCTCACTAACGACTGGCCGCCACGTCCTTAGTCCAGCAGTGCACGCCGCCGCCGGACAGGTTAAGCGCGAGGGAATCAATCATGATGACCTTGCGATCGGGGAAGCAGCTCTCAAGAACTGCCTTGGCCTGCTCGTCCTTCTCTTTCACGACCTCGCTCATGCCCTCGTGGTAATAACGCTGGCCAAGAACGACGCCGTTGCAAATCAGGAAGTTGCAGTAGCTCGCTGCGGCGTAGAAGTGGACGGGGCCCTCGGGCCAGGGGGTGCCATCCATAAACTTGCCGCCCATTTCGTCGATGAAGCCCTTATAGAGCTCGTAATCTTCATCGCCAGGGGCGATAACGACTTCAATAGGCTCGGCGGTGGGCATACGAACGATCTCGAAGGGCTTGCCCTCCCAGTCCGTTTCGTTGCTCAGGATCTCGTAGGCTGCCTCAATGCGGCGACGAGACTCTGCTCCAGCCTTGCTCGAGGCTGCCTCTTCATCGGACACCTCGGCAAGAAGAATCTTGTTCGGAGTGATAAAGCGACACATCTCATCAATGTGAGCTGCAAAGCTCATGCCAAAGACGGGAGTTCCGTCTTCCTTCTCGTCGAGGATGCCCAGTCGATAGTCGTCGTCCTCGAGCATAGGCTGCGGAAGCCAGATAACCTTGTTGAGGTTGTAGATGCGCTTATACTCGGCCTCTACTTCCTCTTTCGTGAACTCGGGATTACGCTTGCGGCATTCCGTGTCCTCGATTGCGATCAGAGTGCCGTGACCGTCAAACTCGCGGTCGCCGCCCTCCGAAACCATTTCGGAATTGACGATATCGAAGCAACCGAGCGCAACCGCCATGTGAACCGCTGCCTTACGTGCGGACTGGCACTCCGGGGAGTTCTTGTCCCACACGCCGTAATAGGTCCAAGCGGGGTTGACCATATAAGAATGGCCCTTGTCGTCGACCATGATGCTGGGACCGTTGTCGCGGACATAGAAGTTGGAGTCTTCGAACTGCGTGATCTCGATGCGATCGAGATCAACCCCCTCCTCCTTCAGGCGCGAGCAAGCCTCCTCATAGGAGCCGGGGGTACCGCAATTGAGGTTGACCGTAACGTCGCCATACTCGAGCAGAGCCTTGATCACGTCAACGCAGGGCTGGCGGTTATCATAGCCCTCTGCACGGATGTAATCGGGAAGCCATGTCACATAGACGTTGGAGCGCTTCTCGAACTCGCCCGGCATACGATAGTTCTCGTACATGGTTGGTCCTTCCGTCGGGTTTCCCGCGATGCTGTCCGGCCGCGACAATAGCGGGGTTTCACCTGCTATAGTACTACTATACCTACCGTTCGGTAGATAGTTTTGAATAATTGCCGCTCGCCTACTGATACATACCGTTCACCGTATATAGTGGTCATGTTTGGACACGAATTGATGTTCCGTTGCCATCCTTAATAATGTTGGTAGTGCGGAAGTGATTTGCGATGGAGAAATGCAGCGTGAGCACAAGAAAAAAAATATTGGACGCAATGTACGATCTTGTGGCAGAAGTCGGTTATGACAAAGCGTCTATCGGAAAGATTTGCGACTTTGTCGGTATATCCAAGCCGTCGGTGTACTACTACTTTCCCTCTAAAGAGGAGATTTTCACTACGCTCTTGGACAGCATGTTTCCGACCATTGACTATCAGCGCGACTACTCGCTAATAGTCGATAGGGACGGGTTCAAGGCCGCGCTTATCGAGCTCGGCAATTCAGTTATAGGTGGCTATCGAAGCGATGAAAAGCGCCGGCGCGTGCTGGCCGAGGTTAGCGTTCAAGCAAATCGAATTCCTGCAGTTCAGGAACGTCAAGCGACGGCGACCAAACGAACCATGGATGCGCTTAAAGACATCCTTCTTCATGGTGTAGAGATTGGCGCGTTTTCCGATAGCGCCGACGTAATGCTCTACGTACAAATTCTTTATACCGTTCTGGAGGGAGCAAGCAATACGGTCGCTCAAGGTGAGGATATTGATGAAAAAGCGGTTTGGGCGGGAATAGTCGAGCTTATGTTCAAATAAACCAGCCAAGCTGAAGCGCATGTTGGCACCCATGGTGCCTGCGGGCAACCTTTAAAAACGAAAACAGGGGTCGACTCCAGTCTGGCTTGGAGTCAACCCCTGTTGCGTGGCAATCTATGCCGATGCAAATCGGCGCTTATTACTTTTCAGCAGCCTTATTGAGAAAGCCGGAAACGATAGCAAACGCAGCAATCATAAGGTTGCAGGCAATGCAGAAGATAAATACTCCCTGGAATGACCCCGCCATGCCGTAAACCTTCATCATGACCGGCATTCCAAAAGCACCGACGACATAGCCCGCTGAGCAAACGATCGAATAGATCCTTCCAAAATCGCGTGATCCAAAGAGCGAGAGTAGAAGCATCGGCATTGCGGTTCCAACGATGGCGAACATGACATCGTTTACACCAGCTGCAATGATGGAAACGGTCTCATTGCTTCCGCCAATGATAAGAAGCAGGAATGAAAGAATGCTGACACCTGTCCATGCGACCGTTGCTTTAATAGCGCCAAGCTTGTCGCATGTTTTGCCCACGAAGGGATTTAGGAAGATATCGGAGAGTGAAGCTGCCGAGACCATTAAGCTTCCTACGATAGGATTGAAACCGACCTCGCTTGCATAGGTTGGAAACAGCTGGTTCATGCAGCAGGTGAGCTGCGCCACGCAAAGCAAGAGGACACAGAGAATAAAAGACGGCGTTTTCGCGGCATCGCGGAGTGCCATGCCCGAAAGAACATCTTCCTGCTCATCGGCGCTGCAGCTCTCATGGGTTTCGGAGGCGGTCTCTCCGTACGGAAGCATGTTGCGATCAGAGGGGTTAAGGCGAATGATAAATGCGCTTGCAGGCAAAATCATAGCTGCAGAAACGGCCGCAAGCACGATGTATCCCGTACGCCAGCCTTGCTGCTCGATGACCAGCGTAATGACAGGACTCAATAACAGCGTACAGAGAGAATTAACGCCCCAAGCGAGGCCGATGGCAAGACCGGACGATTTGCTGAACCATTGGTCAATGACATCGGACATGCAGACGCCCGTTGTAAACGAAAAGCAGATGCCGATCACTGCGGCGGAGACGGTGAACATCCAGACCTCGGTGTAGAACGCCATTGCGGCGCCGGCGACAATAAGGACGAGTTCAATGCAAATATGCCATGGTTTGCCGATTACTTTTGGAATGAAGCGACTCAAAAGCGGAAGCCCAAGCGCAAGGCCAAGAAGAATCGCGGTGAAATAGAAAGAAAAAGAAGTGTAGTCAAAGCCCAGATCTTCACATACTGGAGCAACGAATGAGCCGGCAATAATGCTATATGTGCCAGTTGTTCCGGCGGACATTAAGCCGAGCGCAATAACGACGACCCAAGCAAATGCGCCGCTTTCACGGAGACAATCTTTTTTGGCTGGTGTGGTGAGAGTCATGGTTGCTCCATTTCTATCGGCAATACATCCTATATGCCTACCGATAGGTATATAAACCAGAAGACTCTTCGTCAAGCATTAAGCGGGGAGAGGGAGTTCTTAACCTGCCGAACGGTAATTAGACCCCGATTTCGCAAGGGTCTCAATGTGACAAAGGGACTGTCCCTTTGTCACATTATTCGGAGCGTAGGGCTTCGACGGGGTCCTTCTTGGATGCGCTGCGAGCAGGCAGCAGGCCGGCAACGACCGTCAACAGCACCGAAATTGCAATGAGTACCAGCGCATCCTGCACGGGCAGGCTCATCAGGTTGGGTACTTGTTTGGCAGCAAGCGCCCAGGTATTAACTGGGAAGCTCACGGCCACCACGACGACAATGGCAAAGACGCCGGCAATGAGGCCCTCGATAAAGGTCTCGGCATTGAATACGTTGGCCACGTTACGCTTCGACGCGCCGATCGCACGCAGGATGCCAATCTCCTTTTTGCGTTCCAGCACACTGATGTAGGTGATGATGCCGATCATGATGGAGCTCACCACCAGGCTGATACTCACGAATGCGATGAGCACCAAGCTGATGGTGTTCACGATGTCGGTCACCGAACCCATGATGATGCCCATGTAGTCGGTGTACGAGATTGCCTGCTCGTCGTGGCCGGCGGCTTTGACCTGCCTGTTGTACGCATCGATATGGTCGAGTACGCGCTCCTTGGCCTCAAAGTCGCGCGGGAAAATCTTGACCGAGATGGGGTCTGCCTCATCCGCATAGCCCAGCGTGGTCAGATTGTTGTCGTAGGTGAGCTGCGACGCCTTGGCATAACTCATCATGAGCGAACTCAGGTCCTCGGCGTCCATGTTGAAATGGATGGCGCGGGCAAAGGCGCTCGCATCCACACGCATAGCGCTCGCTAGGTTGGCAAAACTCGAAGACATCTGCGTCGCCATCTGGTCCATAAGCCCAGCCGTGTCTGCCTTGAGCTGAGCTGACACCGTCGCCGCAATCTGGTCGCTGATCGACTTCATCACCTGATCCATAGCCTGCTGCAGATACGGAGCCAGCTGCTTTTGCACATAGTCGGTCATCGCCTGTTGCAGGCGCTCGGCCAGGGCATCGCCACCGAGTGCCTTGAGCTGAGCCAGGCATTGTTGGGCTGCGGCATCATTCTCAAGATATGTCGAGAATGCGGCAGAGAGCTTTGACGCGTCCTTAAGATCATCGGGTGTCAGCGCCTTAAACTGATCAGACTGCAAAAAGCCCTCAAACAGCTGGTTGGCAAGCGTTCCCACCTGCTGCATTTGCTCGGGCGTGAGTTCCAGACCGTCAAAGATACCCGAGAAATCTGGGGTTGGCGCCTTGGCCATGATGTCACTGATGTCGACGTCCTTGCCAACGTCCGAAAGGTCAATGTCCAGCCCGGACAAGTCAAGACCCGACAGGTCCATACCGCCGGCCGCACCCGAGAGCGCAGATGTATCGAACGAAAACGCGCTCTTGAGCGCTGCCTCGTCCACACTGAACATGCTGCCCAGATCCACGCCTTGCTTGGCCTCGCCTTGCAGTTCGTCGAAGGTTTTGCCCGTAAAGACATCCGTCTCGGGGTGGTCGAGTTGCTCCTGCACAATCTGCGAATCGGCGGCGCGCTCCATAAGCTGGCGAGTCAGCGCATGCGTATAGGCAATGCCCGGAGACAACGCACTCGCATTGGCCGTCTCGTTAGGTCGCACCACGCCCACAATGTGCACGTCAATACCGTCGGCAACCTTGGCGGTCATAAAGTCGGCGTCGTCAGACATGTCGGTCCACATGCCGGTCTCTTCGTTTTTGCGATAGGCATCGGCCGGCGACAGCACCTTAAGCGTCGTGGACAGCGCATCGTCGTAGGTAAAGTCGGCGCCGGTCTCGGGCGTTTCGATCTTACCGTCAGCCGTCATGGCGCTGTTAACCAGGTCGTTGAGCTCGTTGATATCCAGCGCGCCGATGCTGTAGAGCGTGTAGTCGCCCACCGTTCCACGGCTCGAAAGCACCATTACGGCTTCGTTAGCAGACGTGGGCCAATGACCGGCGACGACATCGTACTGGCTGTCGAGCAGGCTCTGGTCGTCAATCATCTCGTTAAAGACCGAGGTTCCCATGGATTCCATGCCCACCGTTGCCGCCGAGCTCGCGCCTCCGCTCATGGCCTCGGTCATGGCGTTGGGCACCAGCCGGACAGGCTTCTCATCGCCCTTGCCGGCACGATAGACAACCGGCGATACACCGTAACCGTACTGAATGGCGTTGACCTCTTTATCGATGCCATCGCCACCGGCATCGAGCCATGCCTTAAAGCTCGTCATGTCGTTGGACTTAACGCTCGCAAACATATCCTTTACGGCCGTGACCACGGGAATCTTATCGGTTCCCTTAGCCTTGCCGCCGGCACTGTCGTCGGACGAATCAACATTTTCAGGCGAGTCATCATCCGCAGTTCCCTGCCCGCCCATCATGGACGACAGGTCGTAATCCTGCTTGGAAATGGTGAGCGGGTAGCTCGAGAGCGTATCCTCCTCGACCTTTTTGATGTAGCCGTTTACGCCATTGGACAGCGCCAGAATCGCCGCGATACCGATAATGCCAATCGAGCCCGCAAAGGCAGTCATGGCCGTGCGGCCCTTCTTGGTCATAAGGTTTCGGGCAGAAAGCCCCAGCGCCGTCACAAAGCTCATCGAGGTTTTGCGCGTAGGCTTAGCCTCGTGGCGCGTGGCGTCAGCGACATCGAAAGGATCGGAATCGTCGGTGATCTTGCCGTCCGCCAGGTTGACGATGCGCGTGGCGTATTGGTATGCCAGGTCGGGATTGTGCGTGACCATGATGACCAAACGATCGCGCGCAACATCCTTGAGCAAATCCATGACCTGTACGGATGTCGTTGAGTCCAAGGCGCCGGTCGGCTCGTCAGCCAGCACAATCTCGGGATCGTTGATTAAGGCGCGGGCAATGGCCACGCGCTGCATCTGCCCGCCCGATAGCTGGCTCGGGCGCTTGTTAACGTGCTCGCCCAGACCAACCGCCTCGAGCGCCTCGCGCGCACGCTGGCGGCGCTCGGCATGCCCCACACCTGTGAGCGTAAGCGCCAGCTCCACGTTTTCCAAGATGGTCTGATGCGGAATGAGGTTATAGCTCTGGAACACAAAGCCGATGCGGTTGTTGCGATAAGCATCCCAATCGCGATCACGGAAGTCCTTGGTCGAAATGCCATCGATGAGCAGGTCGCCAGAATCAAAGTGATCGAGTCCGCCGATAACGTTGAGCATCGTAGTTTTACCCGAACCCGAGGGACCCAGAATGGCCACGAACTCGTTATCGCGAAAAGACAGGCTTACGTTGTCGAGCGCCACCTGCGTAAACGACTGCGTAACGTACCTTTTGCAAATACCTTTGAGCTCCAGCATGGACGGCAACCTCTCCTGCGCAGGCACCCTGCCCGCTCTCCTCCGCCGTTCGTATTCGACGCGTTTGTCCTACTCTATTCCCATTTTTCACCGACACCAGTGAGGAATGTAGGGAACCGCATCAAAAAACGAACGGGACGACGTCCAAAAAAGAGGCCCCAAGTGGGACCTCTAAATGGTGGAGCTTATCTTGAAAGGTAGCGGACTACTTTGCACAGCGACACACGATCCACGCTATGCTTTACGCGTTTTCTACTGCTCGCTATTCGCAATCGCCTGGTCGATAAGCTTATCGAGTGCTGCGCGCTGCTCGGCGGAGCTGATGGCTCCCACGATTGGATCCCCTACGATGTTGCCATTCTGATCGATGACATACGTTGTCGGGAACGAGAACAAATTTGACGTAAACTTACCGGCCTCGCTATCCGACTTGAACCAGATGTTCTTATATGTCACGCCCTTCTTGCTCAGCACGTCCTTGGCATCTGCAATCTCGCCCTTGTTGCCATCGAGCGTAAAGGAATTGACGCCCACGACCTGGCCGCCCTTCTCGGCAAGCTCCTGATTCAGTTTCTCAAGATCGCCCAACTCACCCACGCACGGCTTGCAAGTGGTGAACCAGAAGTTCATGACGGTAACCTTGTTCTTAGAGAACAGCTCGTCGCTGCTCACGTCGTTGCCGTCCAGGTCCTTGCCCATAAAGCTGGGGAACTTCGTCGCCTCGCTCGAAGCATTGGCACCAGCCGTCATGCCAGCGGTCGAAGCGTCGACGCTCTCGCCTGCGCTCGGCGTGCTTCCACAGCCGGGGAACTCCTTCTCCAAGCTCTCGAGCTTGTCCTCGATTTCCTTGATCTGCTGCGCACCGGCCTTGAGCGTCTTAAGCTCATCCGCCGTGAACTCATCCTTGGCGCCGTCGATGGTCTTGAGCAGGAAATCGCCGTAATTGCTGCCGTCCTCAATCATTGTCGAGTCTTTATTTGCCGCATTGAATACCTTTTCCCACAGCGCGTTATCACTCGAAAAGATCTCGTTCTCCTTCTGCATGAGTTTTGCATACAACTCGGCGGCCTCGTCGGCATTGGCCGGCTTCTGCGCAGTGAGCTCTGCGATCTTAGGATCGGAGCTCGCAGATTCGCTCGCATTGCCACCGGGCGCCGAACATGCCACAAGGCACAAGGCCAATACCGGCACCATAAACAGGGCCGCAATCTTAGAAAGCTTCATAGTCATTCCTCCGTTTTGTCGAAGCTTGTTTACTTTTTATCAGCGGTCAAGGGAAGCTTTTCCGCCGACACATCCAGGCCATAGCGATAGCTGATGGCATCGACGGGACAGGCCCCGATGCACTTTCCGCACCGGATACATTCGGCATGATTGGGCGCGCGGACCACATCAACGTCCATCTGACAAACCTTTGAGCACTTGCCGCACGAGACACATTTGCACGCGTCAACCTGAATCCCCAACAAGGACACCCTATTCATGAGCGCATAGAATGCGCCGAGTGGGCAAATCCATTTGCAGAAGGGGCGGTAGAACAAAACGCTCAGCACTACCACGGCAATGAGAACGGCAAGTTTCCAAGTAAAGAGATGTCCCAACGCAGATCGAATGCCGGCATTGGCGATGGCCAGCGGAATGGCGCCCTCGAGCACACCCTGCGGACAGATGTACTTGCAAAAGAATGGGTCGCCCATGCCCACGTCGTTAACCATCAAGACGGGCAGCAGCACCACGGCAAACAGCAGCACGACGTACTTGATGTACGTGAGCGGCTTGAGCTTTTTCGTGGAGAACTTTTTGCCGGGAATCTTATGAAGCAGCTCCTGCAGCCAGCCAAACGGGCATAGAAAGCCGCATACAAAGCGTCCCAGCAGCACGCCGAGCAAAATGAGCGTACCGGTGACGTAGTAAGAAAAGTTGAACTTGGATGAACCCACCACCGACTGGAACGACCCGATGGGGCACGCACCCGATGCCGCGGGGCACGAATAGCAATTAAGTCCAGGTACGCAGACTGTTTTTCCCGCGCCCTGATAGATGCCGCCTTTGGCAAAGTTTGGCAGGTGAATATTGGTGACCAGCGTCGCCGCCGCCTGAATGAATCCGCGAAATCGGGCCAAAACATGCGACGCAGTGTTTTCTCTTTTATCCAATTCCGATACACTCCAAGCACAGCCTAATCGCTTTGGCCAGCACGGCATCCGCCTCGCCACGCATAACGCCAAAGCACACCATGGCAATTCCGACGATCAACAAAGCGACCTGTACCACGGGTTTTACCGCTTTGAACAACACGACCACTCCTTTCGTTACGCGACCATTGGACCATATCGGCTATAAAATCCGTGTTAAGCGCGATTTGAAATGTGCAAGGAGACTGTTATGCGTATTTTGATCGTCGAGGACGAGCGGGCGCTGTGTGACGCAATCGCGCGCAGCTTGCGAAACTTGGCGTACAGCGTCGACTGCTGTCACGACGGACAGGAGGCGCTCGACCTACTGGACGTTGAGGCCTTCGACCTCGTGGTACTCGACCTCAACCTTCCCCGCATCGACGGCATGACCGTACTCAGGGAACTTAGGAAAACTGACTGCGAGACTAAGGTACTGATTCTGTCCGCACGTGGCGAAGTATCAGATAAAGTCGCCGGACTCGATGCCGGCGCCAACGATTACCTCACCAAGCCGTTTCATCTGGACGAGCTTGCGGCAAGGATTCGCAGCCTTACCCTCAGACGCTTTACACAAAGCGACATAGTATTAACCTGCGGAAAGCTCCGCTTTGACACCAAGGCGCGCATCGCTTCCGTGGACAGTGAGGCTTTATCTCTTACGCGCAAGGAAACGGGAATCTTGGAATACCTGATGCTTAATCAGGGGCGTCCGGTAAGTCAAGAGGAGCTTATCGAGCACGTTTGGGATAGCAGCGTGAACAGCTTTAGCAACGCAACCCGCGTTCACATCTCGTCGCTCCGCAAAAAGCTACGCAGCGCTTTGGGATACGACCCGATTCGCAATCGGATTGGAGAGGGCTACGTTATGGAGGATAGCGAATGAAAAGGCTTTCTCTGCAATGGCGCATAACGATTATGACGGCACTGCTCACGTGTGCAGCATGCGTGCTGACAAACTGCCTGGTCGGCTATACGGGCATGCGCTACATGGATGCCATCGGCAGTAACATCTCGGCCTTTAACGCAACCGGCGAAGATTCGCCCCAGGCGTTCGACCCAACGAAAGCGACCCCCGATGACAAGGTCACGATCGTCGTAAACGACGCACAGGAGTCTTTTGGCACGACAACCTGGTGCATCACGGCTGGAGTCACACTCCTTGGCGGCGTGCTGGCATACTTTGTGAGCGGCCGTGCGCTCAAACCGCTACGGGCTTTTGCCGCCCAGGTTGAGCGTGTGCAGCCTGACAACCTAAGCGAAATCAGACTCAGTGAAGATGTGCCCACCGAGCTACAACGATGCAGTGCCTCTTTCAACGACATGATCGCCCGTCTTGGCGAAGGGTTCTCTGCACAGCGTCAGTTTACCGGCAACGCCGCACACGAGCTGCGCACCCCGCTCGCCCTTATGCAAGCACAGATTGAACTATTCATCTCCGAGCACTCCGGTTTGCAACCCGAAACAGCCGAGCTGCTCGGCCTGCTACAAGAACAAACCGAGCGCATGTCTCGAATGACCAAGGTATTACTCGAGATGAGTGAGCTCCGCAGCGTTCCTTGCGAGGACGATGTTGAACTCGGTCCCTTGTCCGAAGAGGTCCTCACCGACCTTGCGCCACTTGCCGAGAATAAGGGCATAGCCCTCAATTGTGCTGGAGACGCTTTGACAATCGGAAGTGATACGCTCCTCTATCGGCTGGTGTTCAATCTGGTCGAAAACGCCATCCGTTACAGCCGCCCCGGCTCGACTGTCAACGTCTCCATCAGCGACAGCGACAGCCACGTGCTCCTGCGAGTCAAAGATGAGGGCCCGGGAATACCCAAACAGTACCGAGAGAGCATCTTCCAGCCGTTCTTTCGTCTAGATAAATCCCGCAGCAGGGCATACGGCGGCGCAGGACTCGGGCTAGCGCTTGTTTGGGAGATTGCAGCCCTACACGGCGGCACGGTAGAGGTCGAAGCAAGTTCCGAGAACGGGACCACCATGCTCGTGACCCTCTCAAAGGGGGCCACCACGTGATCCGACTGTTCAGGGGTCCCACTCGGCATTGCGAAACGCGTCCCAAAACTTGGACATGAGAAATGGGAGGCAGTTCGCATCTGCGCCGAGGACGAAGTCCTGGCGGGAATTCAGGATGCGCAGAGGAAGCTTACGGCAGAAAACCCCGACAGAGTCGTGACCGTCGGCGGCAACTGTATGGCGTCGCTTGCCCTCTTCGATTACCTGCACGGGAAATACGAGAACGTTGGAATCGTCTGGATCTATGCGCATCCGGATGTATCCACGCTGAATGATGGCTACCCCAACGCTCACGCCATGGTACTTGGCAACCTTTTGGAACAGGGTGCACCGCAACTCGTTTCGCGGATGCGGCATCCGGTGTTTAAGCCGAGCGATGTCCTGCATGTCGGGCTACAGCAGCTCCACGACTATCAGGAAGTTTGCTTAAACAAGCATAGGTGTTGCGGTTTTAGCCGATGTCCTCATGGAGGAAAACGACATGCTGGGTCTGTCTGATTAAAGTCCAACAGTTTCCATGAGGCATCTAGCACGGTAAAAGCTAAAGACCCGGGAGACCCCAAACTGTCAACCATCTTTACGGGTGCAAGGGAAACGGGCAAGACAGCCCCCTCTCGCTCCTATCCGAAACGGCGCTTGAACACGGCTGGATTGCAGCGAATGTCTCCGCCATGCCCGGCATGCTCGAAGATATCATCGAGCACACAAAGGAGGCCGCAGGCCGTTACCTCTCGCAGCCCCATACACGCGTGAGCGGAGTTCAAGTTGGGCAGCGGGGCGGTTTAGCGCGCCAATATAATCAAATCGTGCACTTCCATAGCCTCTCGTCTACGTGGTGTACCGTCGTCTCCCCTTTTATCAGAGTTGGGCGATTTCAGGCACCCGAGCTGAACTCAAATTGAACTCAACGATGCCTTATCGGTCGAGGGCGTCCTAGCGAGAATATACAGAGGCGCACATTTCGCAGGGAACCTCCCATTCGTTATCATATCGGGATGCTGTCAAGGCAGCGTCAATGCGTTCGACCTACACCTTCTCGCTTTTCGAGGCCTCGTCTGCAGGACCATCGGAATCGATACGGAATCGATCGGCATACCATTCATCCGAAGCAATCACCTTATGGAGCATCTGGAGATGCAGGTCGACATAGTGGCAGAACGCCTTGCCGCATTCCACGAGAGGCGCATTGTTTCTCTCGTTGGGCTCGGCTCCAAAATTAAACTCGACCTCATAGCCCTCCCCAGGCACACCCATGCTCGGCAGAACATCAATGGAGAAGTGGACGAATCCAGACGTCACCTTGTATACATCTTTTACCTTTGGATCGAACTTCTCGAGTAAGTCTTGAAGTCTTCCATCGGACATCTTCTCACCCGAGAAATCTTTCAGCTTGTTCACAGGCACACCTTGAAACACCTGCTTGAGAAAGTCATCCTGGTCTTCGGCGGCGAATAATGCGAATGTCCGCAGGCAGACTCCAACCTGTGCGCGGAGAAGCTGGGCGACGCAAACAAGATTCCTCGACTCGAGCATGGAGATGAATCCGTCTATCAGTCTCATCGCATACTCAGAGGAGGATGCCAGATATAGATCCCATTGGGTAAAGTCGCCGTTCATGAAGGGAATCACTGCATTGCGCTCGGCGACTCTCAAGGCACTCAGGCTTTGTTCTATTTTCTCAGCTTCTTGTTTGAACTGTTCGCTATCCAAAATGCCCCCAAATGCCGGCTTCTCAACAAATCAAAAAAGCAGGAGAGATAGAGATTAGGTTCCTGCTCCACTGAACCCGCGCTTCCAGTCGAGACACTCCTCCTCGAAGATCTCCCCAGAGTCCCGTCTCTCGCGCCCCTCACGGAACTGTCCATATCAGTGTAGCCAATCCAAGCACAGCCCCACCGCACGGCCCAGTCGCTTCCGGTCCTGCGTGGCCCCATGAAGGCGGAAGGGCGTGGTTGTCGTCATCGCGTTCCTTTCTCCTCATACCTTTTGGGCATGCGTCACGGGCCCCCGCGCGGCGCCGAGAGCGAATCGGCGCAGGCTTGGGGCCAGTTGCGTAGAGGTTGAGGTTCGGGTTTCGCCGGCTTACGCAGCTTGGCGGGCAGAGCGCCCGGGCTCGCTGCGCCTAGGGCGCGGCGGGATCCGCGACGCCGGAGGTGTCGATCTCGCCCAGATTGGCGAGCTGCTCGATGAGGGGGAGGCCCATCGGGTCGTCCACCTCGACGCCGCCGAGCACGATGGTGCTGTCGCGCGTGTCGATTTGGGTTGTGAACACGGCCGGGTCGAAGCCCGAAGCGATAAAGCCAATGCCCGCGAGGACAACACCCGCGGCAACGAGCCCGCCCGCCACGGCGAGGTAGATCTTCTTCGCGCTGGTCATGGTACTCACTCCTTTCTACGCCGCGAGATGCGCGGCAGCGCCGCCCTTCTCGCCCTTGCCCTTCCAGAAGGGCGAGGCGGCCTTCCTCGCCCAGAGCGCCGAAAGGCGCGCAATTTGTTTTGAGGCGGCCCAAGCGCCAGCACCAACGAAGAGCGCCACGCCGACGAGGCCGAGCCCCACGCCCGCCGAGGCGAGGGCGTACGGGAAGTGGCCGATGGTGACGCCGCTTACGGCAAGCAGGAGCTCAACTACGCCCACGCCCCCGAGTGCCGCCGCGACGATCCACACGCAGAGTGCCAGCAGCCAGATGCAGATATAGACCGTGACGGCCACGGCGGCGAAGGCGGCGAGCAGCGGCACCCACACCGGGGAGCCCACGATGGTCAGCACCCACAGCAGCGTGGTGCTGCGCCGGCGCGTCCTCGCGATCGCGCGCGGCACGGCGGGCAGGTCGTCGAGCGTGGCCTCCGCCACCTCGCCGGGTGTGCCCATGGCGGCCACGGCCTCCTCCTCGCTCATACCGTCCTCCATGCGGTCAGCGATGGCCTCCGCATAGAACGCCTTGGTCTCCTCCACCTGCTCGGCCGGCAGGCAGGCGAGCAGCTCGCCCAACCGGCCCAGAAACTCATCGCGCGTCATGGTGCGCCCCCTCAACGTATGCGTAAATCTCCCGTACGGACGGCCACTCGGCCAGGAACTCCTCGATGCGCGCTCGCCCGTCGTCCGTGATGCGGTAGTACCGGCGCAGCCGCCCGTTGTGCTCGGCAGAGCGCGCCGTGATGCACCCGGCCTTCTCCAGGCGCTTGAGTAGCGGGTAGAGCGTCGACTCCGTGAGCCCCATGCTCGCCGGTACGTCCTTCACGATCTGGTAGCCGTAGGACTCCTCGCCGGAGATGGCCGCGAGCACGCAGGCCTCCAGGAAGCCGCGCTTCATCTGTGCCTCCATCCGCACACCCCCTCTCGTCATATACTATGCTATACACACTATACGATGCAAGGTATTAGACGTCAACTCTCATAGCGAAGATTCTCCGGCCCCTGCGCGCTGCGAACGTGATGTCGCGGGGCGGTTGGCATTATGCATGAAACGTCAAGTAACGCTCTTTTGATCCACTTCCACTCGGCCCCATATGCCTTGTACAACGCTCCCCCTTCGACCTCGGGTTCAAGAGAGCCGCTAGGCTGGACGTGCCGGACGGTAAGGTCCTGGACGCCATGGTGGACTTCTCCGATGCCATGCGGGTCATGGGTCTACGCCGATGGAGGCCCACGCACGCGGCAGGGCTCGCCCGTCACCGCTGGTCGCCGGACGGTCCCCACGCCCCGCTCGCCAACGCGCAGGCGACAGCAGCAGTCCAGCGCTGGCTGGAGACGACGGAATGCCCAGAAGATGCGTTTCCCATCGCTGCGGCAGAGCTTTTTACAGGGGTGGCAATTTTTCCGAATGTCGAGGTCAGCTAGGCTTCGGTAGCCACCTTGGGAGCATCGACAATAGACTCTTCCTTTATACGTTCGGCATAATCGTAGGCGATACTCACAAATTCCAGTCCCGAGCAGCAGGGGTACAATTGCTGCTAATGTTGCCACCTGATGGGAGATGGAAGATGGACTGCGATGGCTACCCGCGCATTCCCATGCCGTTGATGTGCACTGCCTTTGTGCCGGGGCAGATTGACGCTGCGGTTGCAGGCATTTCCGACCCCGATTCGCGCACCATCGCCACGGCAGAAGCGCTGTACTTTCGCGGACAGGCCACACCCGCCGCCGAGACAGCACGCCCCTATCTTGACGCCACCGACCCCGCACTGCGTTATTCCGCATGCCTTATCTGCGGATATGCCAGTCTGTCGCTCAATCGTATCGCCGATGCCCGCCGCTGCCTTGCGGGCATCCTCGATACGCCAACTGACGAGGAATCGCCCGCCGTCCACGCCACGCATATCCTATTCGCCTCCGCCGCGAGCGTCCTGCTGCACTTGCCTTCCCCGCATTCCGCCGAAGAGTTTTATCCGCTTGCGGCGCATCTGCCCGAAGGCCTGCGCCTGTTCGCCAGCTACGTGATGGCGCACGCCTTGTATCTGCGTGGCGAATACGGCCGCAGCCTAGGCATGGCGGAAAATGCCCTGATCATGAAACAGGGAAGTTATCCCATCTCGGAGCTGTTCCTGCACCTGTCGGCTTCCATGGCCTGCATGAGCCTCAGGGACATCGACGCCGCAAAAACGCACTTCGGAGCCGCTTGGAACATTGCGCGTCCCGACGGCCTTATCGAGCTCATTGGCGAGCACCACGGCCTTTTGCAGGGACTCATCGAGGCATGCCTAAAAACGCAATACCCTGACGACTTCGCGCGCATCATCGAGATCACGTACCGCTTCAGCTACGGCTGGCGGCGCATCCACAACCCCGATTCGGGCGAGGACGTGGCCGACGATTTAACGACCACGGAGTTCACCATGGCCATGCTCGCCTGCCGCGGATGGACCAACGCCGAAATCGCACGCCACATGGAAGTATCGCCGGGCACCGTTAAAAACCGCCTATCAGGAGTGTATGCCAAGCTTGGTATCGGAACCCGCGCCGAGCTGGTCGCCCATATGTTGCGTTAGCGACCGGGCTGCCAAGCGCATCGAACGCGTTCCGGAACCCGGCGCTTCGCTCGATTAATTTGGACATTTTGACCCTTGAACGGCACTACCGCCACGGGGCACCTTCTCGCAAAATTGGATTATTTCCACCGATACCTGCGGGATGGGAGCCAAAGATGCTTGATCGCCGTTCGTTACTTGTTGCCGGAGCGTCCTCGCTGGCAAGCATTATGTTGCCGCGCGTGCCAGGAAGCGCAAACGCCTTTATATTGCCGTTCGCGCCCACCGAAGCCTATGCCGACGAAAAAGACCCCTTCAGGGTGCTCGTTCTCTCGCGTACCATGTTTGGTGTGGTCGTGGTCGACGTCGCCAACAAGAATACGCCCATTACGGGTGCCCAGGTCACGCTCACATCGCGCTATACCGCAGGCAAGCAGCTCACCGCCACGACCGATGACGAAGGCACGGCCATCTTTGAGATCGCGCCGCTTTCGGAAGGCTACGTGGACGAGGCAACGCTTCTCGACGCGTACGACTTTAACGGCGGTATCTCCATCAGCATGAAAGGCTACCGCGATGTCGAGATTCCCCTCGCACGTGTCCAAGGCGGCACCGCCATTACCGCACCCACACGTCCGCTCTCCGATGGCGAGCCGTACTTTCGACAGCTCACATTCGACGAATGGGACATCCAGTACGCCGACGCCACGTTTATGGCACTGCCGAAGGACGACACGGCAAACGACCAGCCCGACACGCACGCTTTTACCGTGCAGGCGCATCTGCCACAGGGTGGACAGGCAACGTTGCACATCAACAAGGTAATGCCCGTCACGGGTAGCTCGCCCGAAACCGTCACGCAGATTGGCCAAGTCAAGGCCAGCGCATCGGGCGCAGATAATCTGGCGACGTTCACACTCGAAGACAAGTTTCTCGACGCGGCATCGGGCCTTCTGGAAGAAGGGTGCAAATTGCGCTTTGTCCTCGACTATCAGGGCAAAACCTACACGCTCTCCTCCCCCATGACCGTTGTCACCGCGCCGGCGGCAAAGGCGGAATCGGGCTCGACCACTATCGTCCCCACCACCATGGACCAAGAGGTCACTCCGTTTGATTTCCCGGCGGCGTTTCCCGGCATCGGCGGCAATAAGTTCACGTGCTGGATGCCCTCATTCCCCATTTTGTTCGATTTCTCTTTTGCCGGGTACGTGCTGTTTGGCGGAGGATACAAACCGGTCGGCTACATGAACGATTCAGGCAATCCGGATCCGGAGTACTGGAAGAAATCGCCGCGCGAGTCGGGCGCCAAGCAGGCAAACCGCTACCTCGACGAGATGGAGGGGAAGTGGAATCAGTACAAGAGTATGAGTGCCGGTTCGGGAACCGATCCAAGAAACACTAAGCTCCTTCGCCACCATTGCACGCTGCTGTTCACGATGGATATCGCCACACAGCTGTACGGCTCGCTCGCCTACGATTGGGTGGGCAAAACCTGGGGCAACAACAACGACCCCGCATACGGCAATATTAAGGCGCTCTTTCAAGTAAGAACCGACCTCAATTGGACCGAGCAGTTTACCCTAGGACCGGTGCCGTTTTTCCTAAACGTCAACCCCTGGGTGCTGGCGAAGCTGGCGCTCGCCGTGGGTGCCCACACGCACGGCAGCGGCGCGGCGTTTTTTAAAAACATTTCGCTCGACTTTTCAAACACCTCGGGCTCATTCACCATCCAGATCGGGCTTGCCGTCACCTTTGGCGCCGGCGTTGCAGGCGTCGCTTCGTCTGCCGTGCGCGGCGCCGCATCCCTCACGCTGTTCATTGGGTACGAGAAGGCAGATGGACACCAGCTTCCGCGACTGCGCGTAGGTGCAGACGTCGATGTCGATGTGATACTCCAGTTCGTAATGTTCAAGTGGACCACCAAGGCTTGGTCGGGGTCGTGGCCCACACTCCTCGATTCGTGGAATATGTCGGTGAACAATGGCAACCAGTATGTGCTCCAGCGCTCTGAGCTCGCATTGGGTGGAGATATGCCTTACACGTTGGATGCCCGCTTCGGCACGCCCAGCAACATCGAGGCGGGCGGCGTGCCGCAATTCATCGCATCGGCCACCATCGTCACCAACGCCGAGCTGCTCGCACGCGCCGAGGTTAAGGCCACTGCCGTAAACGCCGCGCCTGTCGTGCGCGATTGGGATCAAACGGTCACGCGCATTGAGCTCGAGACGAACGCGGAGAGCGACGACACGGGACAGGTCGAACATTTCGTCCACGCGCTGATGGAGAACGACGAAAATGCCGCGCCGATGTATGAGTACACCTACATCGGTCAGTCAACGAACGCCGTTGCGGACCCGAACGCCAATTCTGCCGGCGTGTCGGAGGACGAGCGTGGCGGCATAAAACCCTCGAGCGACAACGTGCTGTTTTCCGGCGTGCTCAGCGAAGCCCACATGAAGCCAACGATGATTGCCGGCGTAGAATGCCTGTTCCGTATCGCCTCGGTGCGCTACAGCGACAATGGCCGCTCGCGCCTGGTGGTGCACACAAAGGCAAACGGCACGTGGTCCGCTCCCACGCCCGTGGACTTTCCCCTTGGGTTTGGCGAGGGCGACGTGGAGCGCGACGGCATATTCGATTACGACTTCGACGTGGTGGAATATACGGACGGAAGAGGAAACCAGGACGCCTACGTGCTGCTGGTCTCGGGCGAGCGCCCCGCCGGCGACAACACCCTTTTCGATGCGGCGAGCACAGCCGGCATACTGTCCGTTGTGCGCCTGCGCATAAGCAACGGCGGAGTTCGCGTGGTGTCGCATACGTCATGGCGCAGCATCTCGCGCGGCCGCCTGCAAGAGGATGGCTACCATTGCCTGCAGTGCCCGCGTATCACGGTGGGTAAGACGCTGGTCGACGGACGCCTGTCGGGTGCCTACCTCCACCGCCGCGGAGCCACTGCAGAAAAGGCGCTCGGCAGCGAGGCTGAGGTTGCGCTGGAGTGCTTCACCCTGTGGTCGGACGTTTCGGGCGACAGCCTGACGTTCCGCCAAGTTCTCCGCTTTCCGCAAGCACCGTCGAGTATCGAGCTGGGCGAACCCGAGAATATTAACCGCAAAATGGTGGTGCCCGTTGCGTACGAGACCGCAGAGGGTTGCGGCTGCGCATCGTACGCCGTGATCGGCCAGTCCATTGCGGGCTGGAGCGTTATGCCACCAGACGCCACGGTACCCCATGCGGTGCCGTGGCCGCAACATTCGGGCTTTTTGGCAACCGTCAACGAGCAACTGCAGCATATTACTTGGACGCGAGGCGCATCGGCATTTGCAACGCAGCCCGTGGGTGCCGCAGGCTGTGGCCCGGCATCGTTTAGCGTAAGCAACAACGGCAGGTGCGTGCTCTATGTAGAGAACACCGATGGCAAAGTGGGACAAACCTACGACGAAGAAGGCAACCCGGTAGCAGTGATGGGCAAGCACTTCCGCATCTTCGCCAGCACCTTGGCAGGCGATCTGTTCACGGAGCCGTTCGTGATGTGCGAACTGGACCATCCCGTCGATCAGATAACGACATTTTTGACGTCGGGAGGCATGCTCTCCGCGCTCGCCACGCACATTGTGAGCGCGGAGAAGAGCGAGGCAGAGCTACACGGCATCGAAGTGCCCTTGGTGGCGTGTGCCACTCCGACGGGGGCGGTCGCCACCTCGGGCGCGGTGGTGCCCGGATCAGCAGGCGAATCCTTCATGGTCACGGTGCGAAACGACGGCAACACCTTGCTGACCGCCGGCACGATCGATCTGTATCGAGAGGGCTCCAGCCAGCCGTTTTCCAGCGCATCCATCGGATTCGGAGTGAACGCACGTATGGCATCGATCTACGATCCAGAGCTTGCCGAGGACGCTTCGGCCAACGACATGTCACACGTGAAGTACGCACTCGAGACGCTGGGCGAACATTTTGCGACGCACCCGCTGGTAGCCGACAACGGCAACGCCGTGCTGGCACCGGGTTGCACGGCACAGTTCCGCATGAGCTTCGCCATCCCCGAGAGTTGGAGCGACGAAGTGGGCAAACGCGTAACGCTGTATGCGAAGGCACGTAATCTGGTGGCGCTCGATCCCGTAACGTTCGAGGAAATTCGACCGGGCGCAAACTCGACGCTGGGCGCCGTACTGCACGAGCTTCATGTACCCGACGCGGCATGCGAACGCTCGGAAGTGCAGGTCGGCGTATGCGACAGCGCGGATACGACAGGGCTTCACGACGCCCCGATGACGGCGGACGGCGACGGTGGCTCGAGTGACGGCGGTGCTGACGAGGGCGGCGGCTCCGGCGGAAGCAGCTCCGGCAGCGGCAAGGACCACGGCAATAACAAGTGCTCCGGAAAAGCGGGCGCGCTTGCGGGCACGGGCGATGTCAACGCTCCCCTTACGGCAGCCGCGGCAGCACTCGCCGTGGCAGGCGCCGGCCTCGTCGCCTACAGCGCCCGCCGCACGGCGCTCGAAGAAGACACCGCCTATGAGGACAATTCGGATAGGCCTCGCTAGCTCCTAGTTACTTTTGTGAGAGGCGCCGACTCGGCTCATCGAACATCAAAATGGGCTGGTTCTGAATACCCAGAGCCAGCCCATTGCGCATTAAATGTCGTCCGAGGAGTCGAGTTCTGCCTCGAGCTTGGCACGGCGTCTTTTCGCCGTGAAAAACGTTGCGCACAGGACAGCAAACGTGGCCGCGAAAATCGTCGCACCGCAGAACACGCCCGTGGCCAGGTTCGCCAACCAAAAGACGCTTTCGAGCGATACGATCTGCGCCTCAGCGATACAGCGCATTGCGACAATAACAAGCGCGAACGCGGCGCTTATGGAAACCATGTTCGCCATCGCCATGTGGACATAACAATTTCGATTCGCTATTCAAACTTACTCGGACAGAACCGACTCGGTTTTGTCCGAGTAAACTCGAGCATAAACTTGTTCATGCGATACAATTAACTCGGACAAAACCGAGTCGGAAGGAACCGAGTAAGTGGAATTCATTGGCAGGGAGCTTGAACTCGCCCGTATTAAGAAAACACTCAATGCGCCCGAGCAGCGCAATGTTCTCATTTACGGAAGGCGTCGCGTCGGCAAAAGTGAGCTCATCAAGCAGGCGCTAACCGATTTATCGGACGTCGCAACGATCTATTACGAGTGCCGCCAAACCTCCGAGGCAGACAACCTCGAGAGTCTGTCCGCCCTTGCTGCTGAAGCGCTAAGCTTTCCTCCGCTCGCCTTCACGGGCATCCGCGAGCTCATCGAATTTCTGTTTGCCCAAGCCAAAGACAAGAACATTACCCTCGTTCTCGACGAATACCCCTACTTGAGAGATGCGGTTAAAGGCTTAGACAGCATTCTCCAGACCTCAATCGACGCTCACAGGGAAGACTCACGTTTAAACATTGTCCTGTGCGGCTCCTATGTTGAGATTATGAAATCTCTCATCGAGCATGAAAGCCCCCTCTACGGGCGAATTGATCTCGCGCTTGAGCTTAAGCCCATGGATTACTTTGACGCTGCAAAGTTCTATCCCGCGTTCTCACCCGAGGACAAGGTGCGGCTCTATAGCGTTTTTGGCGGCATCCCCTTTTACAATCGCCTCATCGATCAGTCCCAAAGCGTACGCGACAATATCATCGAGCTCGTCACAGAACCTGGCGCCCGCTTAGAAAGCGAAGTACCGTCCTATCTCAACGCCGAGATCTCGAAGATGACCAACGCCAACGAAGTTTTCGGGGCTCTCGCACAAGGTTACTCCCGTTGGGGGGACGTGCTGGCACAGTCGCACGTCTCGAGCGGTCCGGCCATGGCAGACGTACTCGACAAGCTCATGTCACTCGAAATCGTCCAAAAGCGTGCACCCATCAACGACCCTACGAATAAGCGCAAGTCTGGCTACTTTGTGGTGGACCCACTTTCGCTCTTTTACTATCGCTACGTCTTCCGCAATGCTTCTGCGCGTCAGCTGCTCGACCCGGAAGTCTTCTATGATCGTCACGTCTCCCAAGACTTCGAGGAAAACTACACTCCACATATGTTCGAGGAGATCTGCCGTCAATACCTCGTACGGCAAAACAGGACTGGCAAGATCGAACCGGCTTTCGATGCCATAGGCAAGTACTGGTACGACGATCCCGCAAACAAAACGAGCGGCGAATTCGATGTGGTAACGCAAGACCCCGAGGGCTACGCATTCTACGAAGCAAAGTTCCGCAAATCCCCCGTCACGCAAAAAATGGTCGACGAGGAAATCACCCAAGTCGAGGCAACGGGGCTCAAATGCCATCGCTACGGATTCTTCTCCCGTTCGGGCTTCGAAGCTGACGAAAGCGATCGAACCGTCTTCATCGACCTGCCGCAGATCTTTGAATAGGACAGACCCCACCCGCATCCCAAGCATCCATTATCTAATCGAACTATTGTTCGATGGAATTCGTGTTGGTTGGAATCGCCCAAGGCCTGGGCTATGCTACCTTGACTATCTATATGACTAAAACGCAGCAAAGGAGCACCGAGAGAGCGAGTATGGCAAAAAACACCGCAAACTATGGTAACGACAGTATCCGCCAGCTCAAGGACGAGGAGCGCGTACGCCTGCGCCCCGCCGTCATCTTTGGCTCGGACGGACTCGACGGTTGCGCGCATGCCGCCTTCGAGATCCTGTCCAACGCCGTTGACGAGGCGCGCCAGGGCTACGGCAAGCTCATCACCCTCACCGCCTTTCGCGATGGCTCTATTCAGGTAGAGGACAATGGCCGTGGCTGCCCGCTCGACTGGAACCCTTCCGAGAAGCGCTTTAACTGGGAGCTCGTCTTCTGCGAGCTCTACGCCGGCGGCAAGTACAACAACAACCAGGGCGGCGACTACGACTTCTCGCTCGGCACCAACGGCCTGGGCTCGTGCGCGACCCAGTACGCTTCCGAGTACATGGACGTCACCGTCTGGCGCGACGGCAACAAATACTCCCTGCACTTTAAGAAAGGCAAGGTCGTCGGCGCCAAGAAGAAGGCACTCGAGATTGAGCCCAGCGACGAGAACCGCACCGGCACCACCATCAAGTGGCGCCCCGATCTTGAGGTCTTTACCTCGATTAGCATTCCCCACGACTGGTATCGCGAGACCATGCGCCGTCAGGCCGTGGTCAACGCCAACGTGACCTTCCGCCTGCGCATCGAGGGCGACGATGGCGAGTTTTCCGAAGAGGATTTTTGCTATCCCAAGGGCATCGAGGACTACGTGCTCGAGAAGGTCGGTACCGACTACCTTACCGAGCCCTTCTTTATCGAGGCCGACCGTCGCGGTCGCGATCGCGAGGACCTGCCCGATTACAACGTAAAAATCACTGCTTGCATGTGCTTCTCGCGCACTTTCATGATGCAGGAGTACTACCACAATTCCTCCTGGCTCGAGAACGGCGGTTCGCCCGAGAAGGCGGCCCGCAGTGCTCTGACCAGCGCCGTCGACGCCTACATCAAGCAACAGGGCAAGTACAACAAAAACGAGAGCGGCATCAAATGGCAGGACGTCCAGGACTGCCTGGTACTGGTGACCAACTGCTTCTCCACCCAGACGTCCTACGAAAACCAGACCAAGAAGGCTATCAATAACCGCTTTATCCAGCAGGCCATGACCGCCTTCTTTAAGGAGCGTCTCTCGACCTATTTGATCGAGAACAAAGACGCCGCCAACAAGATTGTGGAGCAGGTGCTCATCAACAAGCGCTCGCGTGAGAACGCCGAGAAGACCCGCCAGAGCATCAAAACCAACCTGCAGCAGAAGACCGACATGGCCAACCGCGTGCAGAAGTTCATCGACTGCCGTTCCAAGGACAAAAACCGTCGCGAGATCTACATCGTAGAGGGCGACTCGGCAGCTGGCGCCATCCGAACGTCGCGCGACGCCGAGTTCCAGGGCGTTATGCCCGTCCGCGGCAAGATCCTCAACTGCCTAAAGGAGGACTACCCGCGCATCTTTAAGTCCGACATCATCATGGACCTTATGCGCGTGCTGGGCTGCGGCGTGGAGATCAAGGACAAGCGCATCAAGAACCTTGGTGCCTTTGACCTGGACAACCTCAACTGGAACAAGGTCATCATCTGTACGGACGCCGACGTCGACGGCTACCACATCCGCACGCTCGTGCTCACCATGCTCTACCGCCTGGTGCCCACACTTATCGACGAGGGCTACGTGTATATCGCCGAGTCGCCGCTCTACGAGATCAACTGCAAAGAGAAGACCTACTTTGCCTACACCGAGCTCGAGAAGAACGGCATCCTCAAGGAGATCGGCGACCAGAAGTGCTCCATCAACCGCTCCAAGGGTCTTGGTGAGAACGATCCGGACATGATGTGGCTCACCACCATGAACCCCGAGACGCGCCGCCTGATCAAGGTGGAGCCCGAGGACGTCACCAAGATGGAAACCATGTTCAACCTGTTGCTGGGCAACGACGAGGCGGGCCGCAAGCGCCATATCTCCGAGCACGGCAAGGAATACCTGGACCAGCTGGACCTGCAATAGCAGCAAATCGATAACGACGACCCATAAGAAGTTCAAGAGGAAATCGTGGCAAAGAAGAAGACGAAGAACCAGCCAAAGAAAAAGCAGGTCAACGCCGAGAACGTCATCGGCCTGCACTCCGAGGTCACCGACCAGCCGATCACGCAGACGCTCGAGGTCAACTACATGCCCTACGCCATGAGCGTCAACGTCTCGCGCGCATTCCCCGAGATTGATGGCTTTAAGCCCTCGCATCGCAAGCTGCTCTACACCATGTACAAGATGGGTCTGCTCAAGGGCGAGCGCCAGAAGAGCGCCAACATCGTGGGCCAGACCATGAAGCTCAACCCGCACGGCGATGCCGCGATCTACGAAACGATGGTGCGCCTGGCGACGGGCAACGAAGCGCTGCTTGCCCCCTTCGTGGAGTCGAAGGGCAACTTTGGCAAGTACTATTCGGGCGACCTGAGCTACGCCGCCTCGCGTTACACCGAGGCCAAGCTCTCCCCCATCAGCGCCGAGATCTTCAAGGACATCGACAAGGACCCGGTCGACTTCGTCGACAGCTACGACGGCGCCATGAAGGAGCCGCGCCTGCTGCCCACCACGTTCCCCAACATCCTTGTCTCGGCCAATAAGGGCATCGGCGTCGCCATGGCGTCCGACATCTGCGGTTTCAACCTCAACGAGGTCTGCACCGCCACGATGCACTACCTGCAGGATCCCGACTGCGACCTGCTCGAGTACATGCCCATGCCCGACTTCTCGACCGGCGGCGAGATTATCTACCGCCGCGAGGAGATGGAGAAGATCGTCGAGACCGGCCTTGGCAGCTTCCAGATTCGCTCCCGCTGGCGCTGGATTCCCGAAGAGCGCATCATCGAGGTCTACGAGATCCCCTACACCACCAAGACCGATGTCATCATCGAGCGCATCGTCAAGCTCTCCAAGGAGGGCAAGGTCAAAGAGATCGCCGACATCCGCGACGAGACCGACCTTTCGGGCCTGCGCATCGCCATCGATCTTAAGCGCGGTGTCGACCCCGATAAGCTCATGGCCAAGCTCTATCGCTCGACCACGCTGCAGGATTCATTCTCGTGCAACTTCAACGTGCTGGTCGACGGCTATCCCCGCGTTATGGGCGTGCGTCAGATCCTGCACGAGTGGGTCGCATGGCGCATTCAGTCCACGCGTCGCCGCATTAACTTTGACCTGGGCAAAAAGTCCGAGCGCCTGCACCTGCTGCACGGCCTTGAGGCAATTCTGCTCGACATCGACAAGGCCATCGCCATCATCCGCGGCACTAAGCTCGAGGCAGAGGTTGTACCCAACCTTATGAAGGGTTTCGACATCGACGAGACCCAGGCCGAGTTTGTCGCCGAGCTCAAGCTCCGCAACATCAACGAGGAGTACATCCTCAACCGCACCAAGGACATCGCTAAGCTCGAGGGTGAGATCGCCGAACTCGAGGAGATCCTCTCCAGCGAAGAGAACATCAAGAAGGTCATCAGCGACGAGCTGGCCGCGGTCAACAAGAAGTACGTGATGCCGCGCCGCACGGGCAGGATCGAGCCCCATGAGGTTATCGAGGTAAGCTTGGAGCCCGAGGTCGAGGAGTACCCGGTTACCATCATGCTTTCGCGCGATGGCTACCTCAAGAAGATGACGGACCGCGTGCTCAAGAAGGCGACCACGCTCAAGTACAAGGACGGCGACAAACCCTTTATCGAGTTCCCGTCCTCCAACACGCACGAGCTGCTGGTCTTTACCAACAAGAGCCAGGTGTACAAGTGCAAGGTCGCGGCGTTTGAGGATACCAAGTCGGCCCAGCTGGGCTCGTACCTTCCGACCGATCTCGAGATGGAACCCGACGAGAGCGTCATCTGGGTCATCGACCCCGAGGACTACAAGGCCGACGTGCTGTTCGTCTTTGAGAACGGCCGCGTGGTGCGTGTCGCGCTTTCTGGATACGTTACCAAGACCAACCGCAAGCGCCTTAAGAACGCCATCTATGGTGGCAGCAAGCTGCTGTATGCCCAGGTGCTCAAGGAAGATCGCGACATCGCGCTGGTCTCGAGCGACTACCGCCTGATGAACTTCAACACGTCTCTGCTCAAGACCAAGACGACCACCAACACGCAAGGCGTCCAGGCTTTCACGGCCAAGAAGGGCCGCTCGGTCACCACCGTCGGCACGACCGAGGAGATTCTTGGCGCCGGCGTCTCGGCTGAAAAGTTCACCGCGCAGAGCCTGCCCTCTGCCGGTGCCCTCATGAAAGAAAACGACATGCCGAGTCTGTTTGACTAGGACGACGGCAGCCAAACCGTCATGGTTTAACTAAGCAGCGGGGCCCGGAGCGCAGCAACATCGCGCTCCGGGCCCCATGCATTACAGCAGCATCATCCCTATAGACAAAATGCCGCATAAAGTGGAACAGACATAAGCCCATCATTCATTCCAAAGGGCTTAGTCGATAGCCTGATAAGGCGCACGCCCGGATGGGTCTTTTTAAGTGAGGACAGGCTTCGAGATCTTGTGTTCTCTCCCGCCTTGACTTCAATCGCAGACAAGCATCCCTGCTTCTCTACTACAAAGTCGATTTCCGCGCGATTATCTCGCGTCCAATAATGCAGCGGATAGCCCATGGCTGAAAGCTGTTGGGCAACGTAGTTTTCGGTAAGTGCACCCATGAATGTGCCGCCGATACCGGCAAGAATATCGGCGCGTTGAGCACCGGCCTTGGAGACGAGCAGCCCTGTATCCGCCTGATAGATTTTAAAAGCAGAAGGGTTAACGAAGGCCTCTAAAGGGCTTTCGATCTGCCCGACTAGGCTGCAGCGCGCCACCGTACCCGACAATACAAGCCAGTCGAGAGCATCTCCAAAGAGAGACGCATTGCCCCCCGCTCGCACTACCTTGTATTGAAATTTACGATTCTCTTTGGCAAGCTGCTGTGGAATGGAATCGAAGCACGCACGCGTCTTTGCGCTCAAGCGCTCATCAGCATATTTATTAGTGTCGGCGGAGTATCCGTCGAGAATAATCCGATGCTTTTCGGCCACATCAATGATTGACTGATCATCGATGTACGTTTGGACCGCCTCGGGCATTCCGCCAACAACAAGATACTGCCGATAGAGCCCAAGCGCCTTTTCATGAAGGCTTGGCGCAAGAGGACCCATAAACTCGAATGATGAGCGTATCTCGTCGACCAGCTGATCGTGCCCCATCGCCCAGAGAAACTCCTCGAAATCGAGTGGAGTCATCTCAATCAAGTCGGTCTTTCCGACGGGGAACGAATACGACTGTTGGTTAATGGCAACCCCAAGAAGCGACCCAGCAGCCGCAACGTAATACTCGGGAGCATCTTCGCAAAAGTATTTAAGGGAAGTAAGCGCTTCCTCGCATGCCTGAATCTCGTCAACGAACAGTAAGGTTTTGCCAGGCACGATACGCTGTCCCGTACGAGCCTCGATCGCGCGCACAATCGAATGAGGGTCAAGACCGCCCGAAAAATCCGCTCGCGCCGACCGGTCGTTCTCAAGATTAACGTAGACAACCGATTCGAAAAGATCCTGGGCGTACGTTCTGAGCAAATAGGTCTTGCCACACTGGCGCACGCCTTTGACCAGCAAAGGTTTTCTATCAGCTCTGTCTCGCCATTCCCTAAGGAGCTCGTCTGCCTTGCGACGCATACGTAACCTTCCCTCATGAACTTCTATTTGACAATATTTTAACGCGGATTAATTTGTTTTTAGTTATTTTTCTGCGTTTAAAAATTGTTCTATACGGCACTTGAGGGAATGCGCCCCTATCTCTCGGTAAGGACAGCAAGCATTTCCACCAACACCGATTGCCATGCGCTCTTCTTGCCCTTAGGCGAGCTTGCGAGCGAGCTCTCGCACCTCTTCCAGCTTGGGCGAGGAGGCCATGCTGTCGCGCTCGGTCATACCGCTGATGGTGACAATGCCCTGGTCCGCCCACTTGCAGTAAGCGCAGGTTGACTTGTACATGGCGATCGCCGCGTCATAGACGCCCTGGCTGTGGCTATCGAGCAGAAGGGCCGTCTTGGTGAACGGGAATCCCGTGGCACCGAAAGCGTACAGACGGTCGATGGCGGCCTTTTCCTGCGCGGTGATATCGAACCAGTAGATAGGCGAAGCAAAGACGACCATATCTGCGTCTTTCAGCGACTCGATCACGTTGACCATGTCATCCTTCTGCACGCAGACGCCCTCATGAGCGAAGCAGTACTGGCATCCCAAGCAGCCGGCGATCTTCTTGCTGGCAACGCGAACGACCTCAACCGTATTACCGCCCTCACGCGCGGTCTCGGCAAACACCTCGACCATGGTATCGGTATTGGCGCCCTTACGCGGGCTGCCGCTCAATACAACGATATTCATAGGATTCCCTCTCCTTCATGCTGCAGGCGCGCGGCATGTTTTTTGTAACCAAAACGAATGGAGTTAATCAATCGCCAGCAGGCCATATCTCTTGTTCAAGTTCCCTAAAGAAGCTCAAAACGATTGCGATTGCCTCATACAACATCGAAAACCAAAGAGGGGCCATAGCAACGTCGCCTGCCTGAAATGGCCTGCGGTCAAAATCAACTACAGGGGATCGTGACGAGCCGATACCGCCCGCATGCCCCCTTCGGAATAGGCGCTGAGCAGCTCCTGAGCGTGGACAAACTCGGGCCCTCGCCTCCAACCGAGCAGGCGGTTGACCGCGAGATTTCCCTGGACGTTGTGGACGAAGAGCAGATAGGCGTCCTCGCGCGAAAGCCCAGTCTCCTCCATGATCGAGGGAACCATCTGCTCGGCGCCGCGCTCGACGACGCGCTGTGCCACCCGGGCGTACGCGTCGTCATCCGAGTAGAGCAGATAATAGTCATCGTTTGCCGGCGGACGCTGGCAGAGGGCACCCGCCTCCGTTCCCTCGAGCGGCGGCACCGCCGCCAAGGCCTCGTCGATAAGCGCGTCGAGCAGGGCGAACTTGTCCTCGTAGTGCAGATAGAACGTGCCACGGTTGATATCGGCGCGGCGGCAGATATCCGCTACCGTCATCTTCGCGAAGCCGACCTCGGCCAGCAGCGCGAAGAACGCCTCCCGTATGACCGAGAGTGTATAGCGTCGGCGACGATCGATCTTCCCCGCTTCCATTACCCCTCCAATTGCAACGCTCGACAATGCCCGGCAAACGCTCGTTTATCGACAGCAGGCCGAAGCTGTTCATTGCTCTTAAGCAAATCGACATGGATACTTTTTATAGACACCTGTTTATAATAGCTGAAAGAAGGTATCCAGTGACCACGTACGAGCAGCTCGTTATCGAGCTCACCAACCAATCGTTTTCCCTTCAGGCCGCCTACCGCAGCGGCGGCACGCCCTATGAGCTGAGTGACCGCGAGCCCGAGCCCTACGACCAGCAAATCAGGGACTTCGCCCGCATGATCGAGGAAGCCGATTGCGTGCTGGTGGGCGGGGCCTCTGGGCTCTCCGCGGCGGGCGGCGGCGACTTCTATTACGAGGACAACGCAACCTATCGCAGGCATTTCGGCAAATTCGCCGAGCGCTACGGTTTCAAGGGCGCTTTCGAGGGGTCGTTCTACCGCTGGCCCACCGCCGAGGCGCGCTGGGGATACCTCGCCACCTTCCTCGACACCACGCTCAACGCCCCGCTGCGCAAGCCCTACAGGGACCTCGACACCATTATCGCCGAGAAGGATTTCTTCGTGCTCACCACCAACCAGGACACGCAGTTTGTGAAGCTCTATCCCTGGGAGAAAGTGGCAGAGATCCAAGGCGACCACCGCTTCTTTCAGTGCTCCCACTGTTGCACCGACGAGGTGTGGAACGCGGTCGAGCCGGTCTCCCACATGGTAGAGGCCATGGGAGACGGTCTGGAGGTTCCGACAGAGCTCGTGCCGCGCTGCCCGCACTGCGGGGCAGAGGCGTTCCCCTGGGTTCGCGGCTACGGCAACTTCCTGCAGGGCGAACTCTACGAGGAGCAGTACCGCAAGGTGTCCGACTGGCTCGACGCGCACGCACGGCAGAGGATCCTCTTCCTCGAGCTGGGTGTGGGCCGCATGACGCCCGCGTTTATCCAGGAGCCGTTCTGGGCCCTCACGGCGCAGTTACCGCAGGCCAGCTACATCGCCGTAAACAACAAGACGCAGTTTCTCCCCCGCGCGATCGAGGATCGGGGGCTCGCCGTTCGCGCCGACATCGCCGACGTGCTCGCCGACGTGCGCAAGACGCTGGGGAGGTAGCGCATGGAGACGGCGAAAGCAGTTCGCATAGGCAGGGCGCTAGCCGAAGCGGATCTTGTCATCATCGGCGCTAGCAACGGACTCGACATGGCGGAGGGGCTCAACCTTTTCTGCGCCGATGCTCATTTCCAAGAGGCGTACGGGGACCTCGCCCAGGCCGACGGCATCGGCTGCATACTGCAGGGGCTCGCCTCCCCGGATGCCAGCGTGCGAAGCCGATGGGTCGAGCGGTTCCATCAAAAGGAGTATGTCGAGTATGAGCCCAGCCCGCTCATGAACGGGCTGCGGCGTCTTACAGAGCACGCTGACACCTTCGTGATCACGTGCAATATCGACGGGCACTTCGTACGCGCTGGATTCGACGAGAGCCGCGTGCTCGAGATGGAGGGGAGCACGCGCACGTCGGTCGACGAGCGGCGCCTCGCCCATCCAGACGCCCTCGCCATGGCACAGCTCGAAGAACTCGAGCGCCTTGTGCAAGCCCATCGCAACGGCAGGGTCGCCATCCTCGAACTTGGCGTGGGACTGCGCAACGGCGTCATAAAGCGCATGCTCGCCCAGGTCGCAAGCGCCTGCGAGCACGCCACCTACATCGTGTTCAATTACAGCCAGGCCATGGCGCCCGACGCATCGTGCGAGACGATTCTCATTGACGGCGATATGGCCCCGGCTTTCGAGGAGATCGCCCGATGCCGTCCCTAGAAAGAGAAGCGATAAGGCTTCGAAGCCTTATCGACGATGCCGACGCCATCATCGTCGGCATCGGCTCGGGCATGTCAAGCGCCGCCGGGTTCAACCATTACAACCGCGCAGGCATGGCGCGCGCCGGAATGACGGACTGGCAGCAAGCCTTTGGCTTCAAGAGCCTTTTCGACGGCTTCTACTACCTCTACCCCAGCCTCGAGCAGCAATGGGCCTACTATGCGCGATACATCGACTTCATGCTGCGCGAGCCGACCTCGCAGCCCTATCTCGACCTACGGTCCCTCATCGGCCATAAGGACTACTTCATCCTGAGCACCAATGTGGACACCCAAGTCGAGAAGACGTTTCCCACCGAGAGGATCTGCAACTATCAGGGAAGCTTCGCGCACCTTCAGTGCAAGCAGCCATGCTGCGACGAGCTCTTCGACGCGAGCCCCTACGTCGAGCGCATGCTCGCGGGCATGGCGGGGTTCGAGGTCCTCAGCGAGGATGTCCCCCGATGCCCGCACTGCGGCTGGCAGCTTGTGCCGTGGGTGCGCGACGACACGTTTCTGCAGGGTGCGGCCTGGCGCGAGAGCCTCGGACGATACGAGCGCTTCGTGCGCGAGCGCAGCGATCGCCGCGTGCTGTTGCTGGAGCTCGGCGTGGGCGAGATGACCCCCGGCATCATCACGCTCCCGTTCTGGAGCATGACCGCGAAGCTGCCGGATGCGCACCTTTTGAGCGTAAACATCTCGGGCGGCTCGGCTCCGTTGCAGCTTGGAAGCAAGGCAGGGGCGATCCAGGCCGATTTGGGCGCCCTGCTCTCGGTGGCGCGGGCAGGTGGCGAGTAACGCGGAGCGGTAGACGCGCAATGAGGTTTTAGCCGCAGCCTCCGAACGAGAGGGCTCGGAGGCTGGTATTCCTGAATCGCAGGTCACGATGGGTTATCGGAATCGCGAAGAGCGGATACCGCCAGTAAGCCCCCTTCGGAATAGGCGTTGAGCAGCTCCTGGGCATGGGCGAACTCGGGGCCTCGTCTCCAGCCGAGCAGGCGGTTGACGGCCAGATCGCCCTGGACGTTGTGGACGAAGAGCAGGAAGGCGTCTTCGCGTGAAAGCCCTGTTTTCTCCATGACCCAGGGAACCATCTGCTCCGCTCCGCGTTCTATGACGCGCTGGACTACGCGAGCGTATGAGTCGCTGTCCGAATAAAGCAGGCGATAATCGTCGTCTGCCGACGGACGCTGGCAAAGCGTTGCCGATTCAACCCCCTCAAGCGGGGGAGCCGTTGCCAATGCCTCGTCGATAAGCGCATCGAGCAGCGCGTACTTATCCTCGCAATGCAGATAGAACGTTCCCCGGTTGATCTCGGCGCGGCGGCAGATGTCCGCCACCGTCATCTTCGCGAAGCCGACCTCGGCCAGCAGCGCGAAGAACGCCTCCTGTATGACCGAGAGGGTGTAGCGCCGCCGGCGGTCGATCTTGGTTTCTCCCATCGCCTCTCCAATCTGAGTCGTTTGACAATGTCCAGTAGCTGTTCGTTTATCGACAGGTGCACGCGTTTGTTCATTGCCCCTGCGAAAATCAACAAGGATACTGTTTATAGACACCTGTTTTTTATAGCTGAAAGGGAGCACGGATGACCCTGTGCGAGAAGCTCGGCATCGGGCTTGTCAGCCGATCGTTTTCCCATCGGGCCGTCTATCGAAACGGCGGCACGTCATACGATTTGAGCGATTGCGAGCCTGCTGCTTGCAAGCAAGATATCGAGGCTTTTGCCCGCAAGGTGGGGAAGGCTGATTGCGTGTTTACGGGAGAGGCAGGTAGGCAGGCGTTATGAGCATCTGCATCAAAAATCAGATTCAGAATATGAATATCGTCATCGGCTGCACGGTGGGGTGTCCATATTGCTATGCCCGTAACAATGTGAAACGTTGGCATATGATTGACGACTTCGCTGATCCTGCGTTCTTCCCGAGCAAGCTCAAGATGATGGAAAAGAAACGCCCGCAGAACTTTCTCCTTACCGGCATGAGCGATCTCTCCGGGTGGAAGCTGGAATGGCGAGACGAGGTATTTGCAAAGATCCATGAGAATCCACAGCATCAGTTCCTGTTCCTGACCAAGAGACCCGATTTGCTGGATTTAGATACCGACCTGGAAAACGCATGGTTCGGCGTTACGGTGACGAGGAAAGCGGAGCTGTGGCGTATCGACGCCCTTCGGAAAAACGTCAAAGCAAATCACTTCTTCGTTACTTTTGAGCCGCTATTCGACGATCCCGGTACGGTCGACCTTTCCGGAATCAACTGGATCGTCGTCGGTACCATGACCGGGGCGCAGAGCAGGAAGGTTCATACGGAACCGGAGTGGGCATGGTCTTTGACGGACCAGGCGCACGCGCTTGGCATTCCAATGTTTATGAAGGAAGACCTCGTCTCTGTCATAGGGGACGAAAACATGATTCAGGAATTGCCGGAAGAATTCGAAAGAGTGCTGGAGGTGCAGAGAACATGGCGGAAGTGATCGATGGAATCCTCATCAATGAGGTGGAAGCAAAGAACATCATGACCAAGTCCAGCCTGCCGGTAGGCGGCTACTCGGTCAATCCCTATGTAGGCTGCACGCATGCCTGCAAGTATTGCTATGCCTCCTTTATGAAGCGCTTTACCGGACACAAGGAGGAATGGGGCACCTTTCTTGATGTGAAGCATTGGCCGGAAATCAAGAATCCGAAGAAATACGCTGGACAGCGGGTGGTTATCGGTTCTGTGACGGATGGCTACAATCCACAGGAGGAGCGATTCGGGAATACCAGGAAACTCCTGGAGCAGCTGATTGGCAGCGATGCAGATATTCTGATCTGCACAAAGTCCGATCTTGTGGTACGGGATATCGATCTGCTGAAGAGGCTTGGACGAGTGACCATTTCATGGTCGATCAACACGCTGGATGAGAACTTCAAGAACGATATGGACTCCGCGTCGAGCATCGAGCGTCGTATCGCTGCTATGAAGCAGGTGTATGACGAAGGTATCCGTACGGTCTGCTTCGTGTCCCCGGTATTTCCCGGCATCACGGATTTTGAGATGATTTTTGAGCGAGTAAAAGATCGGTGCGATTTGTTTTGGCTCGAAAATCTCAATCTTCGGGGTGGTTTCAAAAAAGCGATCCTGGATTATATCGCCGAGAAACATCCCAATCTCGTACCGCTTTACGATGAGATCTATAACAAGCGCAACCGTAGCTATTTTGAAGCGCTTGAAGTAAAAGCCGAGGAAATGGCCAAGAAGTACGATTGCCCCTTTGTGGACAACGAAATGCCTTATGGCAGAGTCCCCCAGGGGCATCCGGTGATCGTGGACTACTTCTATCACGAGGAAGTCCGAGGGTCGGATAATAGCGGAAAAAGAAATCGTTAAACGGAAACCGACGACGATTCGCTCGAGCGATTAGCGTCCACGCGTGGCTTCTGCCGATTGGCGCAACGGGCGACGGATTAAGGGATCGCTCGGGCGGATGATCCCGCTGCAGTACAGGCGGTCGCTCAATTTAGCGGCATGAGCGTTTTCACACGGAAAACCAGTATCCCCTGTGCCGAGTTTAATCGTAGCGAATACAATGGGCACTGAGCATCAATCGAAAGTAGTCAAGAGCCTTTTCGACGGCTTCTACCACCTCTACCCCAGCCTCGAGCAGCAGTGGGCATACTATGCGCGATACATCGACTTCATGCTGCGCGAGCTGGCCTCGCAGCCCTATCTCGACCTACGGTCCCTCATCGGCCATAAGGACTACTTCATCCTGAGCACCAATGTGGACACCCAAGTCGAGAAGACGTTTCCCACCGAGAGGATCTGCAACTATCAGGGAAGCTTCGCGCACCTTCAGTGCAAGCAGCCATGCTGCGACGAGCTCTTCGACGCGAGCCCCTACGTCGAGCGCATGCTCGCGGGCATGGCGGGGTTCGAGGTCCTCAGCGAGGATGTCCCCCGATGCCCGCACTGCGGCTGGCAGCTTGTGCCGTGGGTGCGCGACGACACGTTTCTGCAGGGTGCGGCCTGGCGCGAGAGCCTCGGACGATACGAGCGCTTCGTGCGCGAGCGCAGCGATCGCCGCGTGCTGTTGCTGGAGCTCGGCGTGGGCGAGATGACCCCCGGCATCATCACGCTCCCGTTCTGGAGCATGACCGCGAAGCTGCCGGATGCGCACCTGTTGAGCGTCAACATCTCGAACGGCTCGGCTCCGCTGCAGCTCGGAAGCAAGGCAGAGGCGATTCAGGCAGATTTGGGCGCGCTGCTCTCGGCGGCGCGGACGGGCGACGGTGCTTAAGCCTCCTTGTTGGTCGCTTTAAGGTATGCATCGTCGCCCACGGGCTCCAGCCACTCGTTGGAGGTCTCCTCGCCCGGAACCTCCAACGCGAGATGCGAGAACCAGCTGTCGGGCGCGGCGCCGTGCCAGTGCTTCACCCCCGGGGCGATGTTGACCACGTCGCCGGGGCGCAGCTCCTGTGCCGGCTTTCCCCACTCCTGGTAAAACCCTCGACCAGCCACGCAGACGAGGATCTGCCCACCGCCGCTTTTGGCGTGATGGACGTGCCAGTTGTTGCGGCAGCCGGGCTCGAACGTCACGTTGTGGACACCGACCTGCTCGGTGGAAAGGGGCGCGAGGTAGCTTTGCCCGATAAAGTACTTCGCGAAGGCGTCGTTGGGGGCACCGATGGGGAAAACCATCTCGTTTTGGTGCTGAGCCCTTGCGTCGGCGGCATCGTCGGCCGCCCAGACCTCCTTCGCCATGCGGAAGGCAGCCCACGCCTTGGGCCAACCCGCATAAAACGCCGCGTGCGTAAGGATTTCCGCTATCTCCGTCCTGGTCACTCCATTGTTCTTTGCGGACATCAGGTGATATTTGAACGAAGAGTCCGTCAGCCCCTGCGACATCAGGGCAACCACCGTCACCACGCTGCGGTCGCGCAGGGAGAGCTCACTCTCTCGGCTCCACACCTCGCCGAACAGCACGTCGTCGTTGAGCTGTGCGAATTTGGGAGCGAACTCCCCCAGGGCGTCTCTGCCTGCCGTCTGTTTAACTGCCATGATCGATTTCCTCCTGTCGATAGTTTTGGCACAAATCTGTTTCCGCGCGGCCAAACAGCCCGGCTAGATTCCCATGCCCATTCGCCGCGCCTGCTCCAGAGCGGGATGCCCGGCGATTTCGCCCACGCCGTTCACGCCGCCGGCGAAAACCGTTCCAGCGAGCGTGCAGCGGGAGAAACAGTCAACCCATCCCTGCATCGCCTTTTTCGCCCCGTCGAAGGTCGAGCGCCCGTTCTCCGCCGCCGTCGCCAACAGATATGCCTCGGTGAATGCATAATCGGAGCCAAAAAGCGGGTTAGCGCGGTCCAGCATGGTTTTGAGCTGGCCGCAGACGCTGTAGTAGTAGACGGGCGTTGCAAACACCAGCACATCCGCATCGTGCATTTTGGCGGCAATTTCCACGGCATCGTCTTGGATGACGCAACGCCCCAACTTTAAGCAGGCAAGGCAGCCCCTGCAGAAGCCCATTTGCTTCTCGCGCAGACGCACGGTCTCAACGCTGTGACCTGCCTCCCGCGCGCCGTTGGCGAAAGCCTCCGCCAGCGTCTCGGAATTGCCATTCTTTCGTGGACTTGAAGAAACTATCAAAACCGTTTTGCCCATTACGGAATACCCCTTGCGCTCCCGATTTACATTGACGAGAATGAAGGTAATACCTAAACCTGACTTTAGGTCAAGGAATGAATTCGACATTGTTTCGGAGGAGCCATGTACACAATCGGACAGGTGGCGGAAATGTTCGGTTTGCCCGCTTCAACGCTGCGATATTACGACAAGCAGGGATTGTTCCCGGGGCTGGAGCGGGCATCCGGCATTCGCCGATTCAGCGATACGGAACTCGAAGCGCTTCGGGTCATCGAATGCCTAAAGAAGGCTGGAATGGAGATCAAGGACATCCGGCTGTTCATGGAATGGTGCGCAGAGGGTCCCTCAACATACCCCAAACGCAAGGCCATGTTCGAGGAGCGCAAGGCCCACATGGAGTCGGAGATCGTGAACATGAACCGCGCGCTCGACATGCTGAAGTTCAAATGCTGGTACTACGAGCAGGCAATCCAAGATGGCAACGAGGATAGAGTGAAGGCGCTGATTCCCGATAATTTGCCAGAAGAAATCAAAGATACCTACGATAACGCCCACACTCAATAATGCCGCCCGATGCTCAAGGGGCTTTGGCAAGGAGTCGTTTTAGGCAGATATGCAAAAAGATAGCCTCCGAACCAGAGGGTCCGGAGGCTTTTATTCCCGTTATTTCGCTGGTGGCTTTACTCTATGGCGGCGCCGAAACAGCATCAGGCGGTACTCGACGGTATCAAAACGCGAGTTCAAAAGCCAGTTCCCGCTATTCCCGCTCAGTGACTAATCCAGGCCGAGTGTTGTCGATGCGTGTCGCGTCGTACCGCCTAAGGGCCAATTCGTGCGCAATTTGGGCGAATCAGGCCCTTAATTCGCGATTTTGTGAATGACTCAATTGATTCGCAAAACCGCAGGTCGCCTTTTTAATCACTCCCTAGTTTCCGCCGGGGTTCGTAGCGGGTGGCGTGAAAAGGGGTGATTCAAAGGGTCGGAGAGATGTCTATAGCGCAATCTTCTGGTATTGGCGCAGTGAGGGACTTCTCACCTCCATCAGTCCAAATCGTCAAGCTCCGAAAGACGTCGAGCTAGAGAAAAGGACCTATTTCCCGTCATGGATTGGGTTTACCTGCATGACTAGAGCCCTGGTGTAATTGGCTGGATCACCGTTCCGGGAACCGGTATCGACCTACCTGTCCGCCAAGCTCCTTCTTCAGCTCCAGCTTAGTATCTGACTCACACCGTTATAAGCAAAACCGAAGAGATGCGTCTTGGCCAAGAAATAAGGTTAGCCTTATCTTACTGCATGATTCGTGTGTTATAGTTAGATTGCTCTAACTGTTTGGGGGGCGATAGCCATGCACGAACGCAAGGGCTTCTGGGACAAGAATGCCGGTCGGTACGACCGTTTCATGCGAAAGGACCGGGCGGCGTATGAGAAGATGTATGAGCTGATCAGGCCGGTGGTGAAAGCAAAAACCGTACTGGAGGTTGCCACCGGCACGGGGCTTATCGCAAAGAGCATCGTGGATGCGGCGGTGCACATCGAGGCTACGGACGCTTCTGCACAGATGATCCTTGAAGCAAAGCGGGACAATCAATCCGCAAAGCTGCACTTTTCCGTACAAGATATGTTCCGCCTGCCCTATGCACAGAAGTCCTTCGAAGTGGTGATCGCGTCCAACGCGCTTCACATAGTGCCGCATCCGGAAAAGGCACTGCAAGAAATCAGGCGGGTACTGAAGGACGACGGCGTGCTCATCGCGCCAACCTTCACCCACGCGGGGAACTCGGTTTCCGGCAAGGCAAAAGCCTTTTTCATGAGTATGGCGGGATTCCCCCTCCACAGCAGGTGGACAAGCGAGGAATACCTGCGTTTCCTGCGTCAAAACGGCTGGGCGGTGCAGAAAAGCGCGGTGCTGAAGGCCTCGTTCCCATTGACCTATGCGGAATGCACAAAATCGGAGGGGCCAGATGTCGTTCTTTGAAAACACCCGCAAGCCCGTGGGCCTCGGCGGAAAACTTATGGTTGCCATGATGAATCTGGGCCACAGCCCTGTGGCGCGGTGGGGACTTCGATTTCTACGACTTGCGCCAAATGCCAAGGTGCTGGATTGCGGCTGCGGCGGCGGGGCGAACATAAAACGGCTGCTGAAAAAATGCCCGCATGGCGTCGTCAAGGGCGTCGACTATTCGCCCGTCAGCGTGGAGAAGACTAGAAAGCTCAACCGAATTGCAATTCAGGAGGGGCGTTGCGCCGTTCTGCAAGGCAGTGTGGCGGATATGGTGTTTGAGGATAGCTACTTCGATGCCGCCACGGCCTTTGAGACCGTCTATTTTTGGCCTGATTTGCCCCGATGCTTCCGTGAGGTCTGGCGGACGCTGAAGCCAGGCGGGACAATTCTTATCTGCAACGAGAGCAATGGCGATACGGACAAGGACGAGAGGTGGACGCAGATCATCGGCGGCATGACCATCTACAAGGACATTGAATTAAAGGCATGTCTGGAGCAGGCGGGTTTTCACGAGGTGCAGATACACAAAAAGAAAAAGTGGCTCTGCGTCACGGCGCGGAAGTAGGGGTATCAAGCACGGGCATTTTTGCATCCATCCTGCACATGGCGATAGGCATGACGGTCATAGCGGCTATGCTGGCGGCAATTATGACAGTTTTTATTCACTGAGGAAGAAACCTATGAAATGTAAAATTGAGAAAAACACCGTGCAGGAGACGCTGATCCTCCCGCTGTATTCCCGGAAGCTGTGTACGGAGTTGTACCCGAACCTTTACAGGGATGAAACAGCGGTTCGTCTGCTCGACCAGATCGACTACGACTTTTCAGAGGCAGAGAAAAACTCCCGCAGCCTGATACAGCGCTTTGGTGCGCTGGAGGTGGCCACACGGCAGAGTGATCTTGCTTTCGAGGTGCGGGATTACCTGAAAGGCCACCCCAATGCGGCGGTGGTCAATCTGGGCTGCGGGCTGGACAACACCGGCAGAACCTGCGACAACGGTAGATGCAAGATCTACAATCTGGACTTCCCGGATGTGATTGCCTTGCGGCAGCAGCTACTGCCCGCCGGGGATCGAGAACAAAATATCCCCTGCGACCTGAAAGACACCGCATGGTTTAGCAAAATCGATGCCTCCCGCGGGGCGGTGTTCTTTGCCTCCGGGGTGTTCTATTACTTTCTGACCCAGCAGGTCCGGGAACTGGTGCGGGGGATGGCGGACGCTTTCCCCGGCAGTGTGCTGGTCTTTGATGCTGCCAATCGGACGGCGGTAAAGATGATCGCAAAAACATGGCTTAAGACTGCAAAAATCAAGGATGTGGGGGCATATTTTGCGGTTTCGGATGCCGCCAAGGAAATCGGCACGTGGGACAGCCGTCTGCAGGTCACAAGTCGCGGCTATATGCTGGGCTACAACGATTTGAGAGACTCTTCTGTCAGCTGCTTTTTCCGGTTTCTCGCAAGGGTCGGTGACAACGGGATGAAAATGCAAATCGTGAAAATAAGATTTTGAGAGGCGAAAACGAAGCGCATTCACTTTGACGTCGAAGAAGACGGCTTTTACGGCGCATATTGGGCGTGCAAGGACACGCATACAGCAGCGGGCACGGATTCAATTGAAACCGTGCCCGCTATCTGATACTATATTATTTTATCGAACGTATGTTCTATTCCCACTCAATCGTCGCGGGCGGCTTGGACGTGATGTCGTAGCACACGCGGTTGGCGCCGGGAACCTCGGCCACGATGCGGCCGGAGATGCGGGCCAGGACGTCGTAGGGCAGCTTGGCCCAGTCGGCGGTCATGGCATCGCTGGACTCGACGGCACGCAGGATAATTGGGCGCTGGTAGGTGCGCTCGTCGCCCATAACGCCGACGGACTTAATGTCGGGCAGGACGGCGAAATACTGCCAGCAGCTATGCTCGGAGTTGCGCTCGCCGGTCTGCTCAAACAGACGCTGGTTATAGGCGTCGAGCTCCTCGCGCACGATGGCGTCGGCATTCTTGAGGATCTCGAGCTTCTCCTTGTCGACCGCACCGATGATGCGGATGGCCAGACCCGGGCCCGGGAAAGGCTGGCGGAACACGATATGACCCGGCAGACCGAGCGCCAGACCAAGCGCGCGGACCTCGTCCTTAAAGAAGTGGTCGAGCGGCTCAATAAGGTCGAAGTGCACGCCCTCGGGGAACGGGATCAGATTGTGATGGCTCTTGATGGTAGCCGTCTTGCCGCCCGTCTTGCGAGCGCCGGACTCAATGATGTCGGGGTAGATGGTGCCCTGAGCCAAGTACTTGACCGGCTTGCCATCGGTCTCGAGCTGCTGCGCCACGGCGAAGAACTCTTTCCAGAACTGCGTACCGATGATGCGGCGCTTCTCCTCGGGCTCGGTCACGCCGGCCAGAAGCTCGGCATAACGGTCCTCGGCGTGGACGTGGATAAAGTCGACGTCAAACTGCTTGGTGAAGACCTCCTCCACCTGCTCGGGCTCGCCCTTGCGCAGCAGGCCGTGGTTGATGAACACGCAGGTCATCTGCTTGCCCACGGCGCGAGCGCCCAGCGCAGCCACGACGGAGGAGTCGACGCCGCCGGACAGGGCCAGAATCACGCGGTCGTCGCCGACCTTCTCGCGGAACTCGGCTGTCATGGTCTCGACCAGGTTATCCATGCTCCAGTTGGGCTCCAGGCCGCAGATCTCAAACAGAAAGTTGCTCAGCAGCTGCTGACCGTACTCGGAGTGCTTGACCTCGGGGTGGAACTGCGTGGTGAAGATCTTGCGCTCGACGCACTCCATGGCGGCAACCGGGCACACGTCGGTGCTGGCGGTAACGGTAAAGCCCTCGGGCACCTCGGACACGGCGTCGCGGTGGCTCATCCACACGGTCTGCTCCATAGGCGTGGAGTTAAAGAGCTTGGCGCCGGCCGTACGCGTGATGGTGGCGCGGCCGTATTCGCCCACCTCGGAGTGACCGACCTTGCCGCCGAGCGTCACGGCCGTGATCTGATGGCCGTAGCAAAAGCCCAGAACGGGAAGGCCCAGGTCAAAGATGGCGGGATCGATGGACGGAGCGTCCTCGGCATACACAGAAGCCGGGCCGCCAGAGAGGATGAGCGCAGAGGCGTTCATTTCGCGAATCTCATCGGCCGAGATGTCGCAGGGAACGATCTCGGAATACACGTTGAGGTCGCGGACGCGACGGGCAATGAGCTGACCGTACTGCGCACCAAAGTCGAGTACGAGGACCTTTGCGGAAGCCTTTTGATCCATGGTTTCCCCCTCTTGTTGGCGGGGAGCCTGTGCCCACCCGCGCGAATAAACGAAAACAGCTTACATAGTGTACACGTTATATGGGGTTTCTCGTCCCTCGCAGCCATCAGCGCACGGCAAACGCACGACCGGGGCCTATTTGACGGCAATTGAAGTGTTACCAAACGTTACAGATGATGTAATACGTTTGAACATTGGACGCCCTGTGCCACAATACTGCCGAACGACTCCGCCTCTGCGGCGGCAAATACGATAGGAATACCAGCATGAAGCGCATCCTTCTCATCGCCACGGGCGGCACCATCGCATCGACCGAGGACGGCAACGGCCTCTCCCCCGCCCTGACCGGTGAGGAGCTTGCCCAGAGCGTCCCCGAGATCTCGGGCCTCTGCGAGCTCGACGTCGTGCAGCCCATGAACATCGACAGCACCAATATGCGCCCCAGTGACTGGATGCGTATCCGCGACGTCATCGTCGAGGGTTATGCCGACCACGACGGTTTCGTGATTCTGCACGGCACCGACACCATGAGCTACACCGCGGCGGCGCTTTCCTATCTGATCCAGGACAGCCCCAAGCCTATCGTACTCACCGGCTCGCAAAAGCCCATGGGCAATCCCTTTACCGACGCCAAGCTCAACCTGTACCAGAGCCTGCTCTATGCGCTCGACGAACACTCGCACGACGTCTCGATCGTGTTTGGCGGCGTCGCCATTGCCGGCACGCGTGCCCGCAAGCAGCGCACCATGAGCTTTAACGCGTTCATTAGCGTCAACTATCCGCCCATCGCCTATATCCGCAACGACCGCATCGTGCGCAACGGGCTTCACGGCACGCATCAGGGCGAAAACCCGGTGCGTTTCTACGACAGCATCGACCCGCGCGTGTTTGTCCTTAAGCTCACGCCCGGCGTGAACCCAGGCATTCTGGACGCCCTTGCCGATAGCTACGACGCTGTAATCCTAGAGACCTTTGGCATTGGCGGTATTCCCGAGTTTGGCGAGTCGGGCGAGTCGTTCCAAGAGGCGATTTTCCGCTGGGTCGACTCGGGTCGCACTGTCGTAATGACCACGCAGGTTCCCGAAGAGGGCCTTGACCTGGGTGTTTATGAGGTCGGCCGTGCCTACGCCGATCATCCGGGTATTTTGCGCGGCGACGATATGACCACCGAGACGCTCGTGGCCAAGACCATGTGGGCACTCGGCCAGTCACGCGATGCCGCCGAGATCCAGCGCCTGTTCTACAGCCAAGTCAACCACGACCGCATCTCGATGGCGTAATTCAGTTGTCGACGGGTATCCCCTATTCGATGCCCTCGAGAAGCTCTGACACCGTCATGCCGAGTGCGGGTGCGATCTTAAATAGAACCTTGAGCGTGAAATTTGCCGTCCCATCTTCGATTCGGTCGAGGTAGGGTCGACTGATTCCTGTCGCCACACAAAAATCAACCTTGGAGATACCAAGGTCCCTGCGTGTCTCTTCGACCCGCCTGCCAAGAATCTGTTTCGCACGTTCGTCCATGCAGCCGAGTTTGAAATGGAGCTGAACAAAAACGTAAACTATAGTTTACGTTTTGCCGAATACACAGGAGTTTTCTATGTCGGGTTCTTCGGTCCGCATGTACCGAGCCACGCTTCGCACAAACAGCGCACCGCCCAAGCTCGTCGTCGTTGAAGCCGAATGCCTTTCGCCCGATGAGCGCACAGCATTTGCATTACTATCAAGTCGCGTCGCCGCCGTTCTGGTCCCTTGCCCGGCGCAAGGCGAACTTGCCATCCAATGCCAAGCGCACAGCTGCTCGCTCAATCAGGCTGCCGTAATCGCAACCAGCCAACGCGGCCTGCCGCTCCTTTTAGAAGCCGGTATCGCGCTCGCCCTTCGCGGCGCCGGATACGAAAACGAGGCCGCCGCCGACATGGTCTTTAAACCACGATCGAGCGGCGGCCTCGCAGCAGCCATTGAATATGCGTGCAGGCTCGTTGCCTAAAAGGACAGGCTAGAAACCAAAGCCAAAGCCCGTGCCGGTTATCGCCGAATACATAAAGTAGACGTTGATTACGTTGAGGAACACACCCGTGATGCAGCCGTTTCGCAGGTAGCGCTCGCACACGATGCGCGCCATGGCGGCGGAGTCCTCATTGTTCTTGGCCTGGCGTCCCGCCGTAAAGTAGGTCGCCACACTCAGCAGCAGGTTGAGCACCGGCAGCGCCAGAAGTTCGTAGCTCTTGCCCCAGCGCGTCACCTCGCCGGCTGCGTTAAACTTCGTTGCCACCTCGGGACCAATGTTGGGGAGAACAAACGCCGCGACCACCAGCGGAAGTACCGCAAGCACCAGCAACGCGATGCCCATGTAGCCGGCTTTTTTGCCATATTTGAACATGTGCGTCGTCCTTACACGTTAAAGCGGAAATGCACGACGTCGCCATCGGCCATGACATACTCTTTGCCCTCGATGCGCAGCTTGCCGGCGGCCTTAGCGCCCTGCTCGCCACCGAGCTCGATGTAGTCGTCGTAGCCAATGACCTCGGCCTTAATAAAGCCGCGCTCAAAGTCGGTGTGGATGACGCCGGCGGCCTGCGGAGCGGTCGCACCCTGACGCACCGTCCAGGCCTTGACCTCCATCTCGCCAGCCGTAAAGAACGACTGCAGGCCAAGCAGCTTGTAGGCCGCCTGGGCGAGCACGTCCAGGCCGGGCTGCTCCAGGCCCAGGCTCTCCAGGTAATCGGCGGCATCCTCGGGATCGAGCTCGGAAAGCTCGGCCTCAATCTTGGCGCAGATGGGCAGCGGCTTGACGCCATCGATGGGCGCCAGATCGTCGTTGAGCATGTCCTCGTCCACGTTGGCCACATACAGGATGGGCTTCATGGTGAGCAGGAACAGGCCCTTGGCGGCGGCACGCTCCTCGTCGGTCATCTCCATGGATGCGGCGCGCTTACCCTCGTTGAGCCAGGCGAGCAGGCGCTTGGCAACCTCGAACTTGGGCATGAGCTCCTTGTCGCGCTTGGCCTCCTTCTCGAGCTTGGGCAGCTGCTTCTCGAGCGTGCCCATATCGGCCAGGATGAGCTCGGTCATGATGGTGTCGGCGTCACCTGCGGGATCGACGAACTCGCCCGTGCGGCCCACCTCACGCATGACGTTGGGGTCCTTAAAGTAGCGCACGACCTCGCAGATGGCATCGGTCTCGCGGATGTTTGCCAAGAACTGGTTGCCCAGGCCCTCACCCTCGTTGGCACCCTTCACCAGGCCAGCGATGTCGACAAACTCGACCGTAGCCGGCACAATGCGGCCTGGGTTGACGATGTCGGCGAGCTTTTGCAGGCGGCTATCGGGCACGTCGACGATACCCACGTTAGGGTCAATCGTGGCAAACGGGTAGTTGGCGGCAAGGCCGGTCTTTTTGGTAAGCGCGGTGAACAGCGTCGACTTGCCTACGTTGGGCAGGCCCACGATACCGATGGAAAGGGACACGACAGCTCCTTTTGGTACAAGCATTTCAAACTGCATAAGTATAGCGCCGCCGCAGCATCTGGGCGAACCCGGACGCCACGGCGGCACGAATGAAGCAGAGATAGGGGTCGCTGACTAGTCCGCGAGCTTCTCCACCTGATCGAGCATCTTGTCGAGCTTGGCCTTCGCCTCCGCCTTGGCCTTCATCGCCTCTTCGTGGGCTTTGGCCTTTTGAGCGGCTTTTTCCTCGGCCTCGGGATCGACGACGACCAGGTTGGACGCGTCGTGCTCGACCAGCTTAAGTGCATGCTCGGGGCACACCTTGACGCAGGCGCCACAACCCAAGCAATACGTGGATTCCAGCGCAAAGCGGCCGCTTCCCACCAAATCGCAGGCAGACGTGGGGCACGCGTTGACGCACTCGCCGCACGACGTGCACTTGTCAAAATCGCACTCCGGCGTGCTCACCTGCATGTTCTTGGCAAGCTCGGGGTGGTTTTGCAGCGTTGAGAGCACCAGCTGTCGCCCATGCGTGAGCGAACGGCGACGTTTGGCCGTCGTGGTGCCGCACATGGTGTTGAGTGTGCGCTCCAGCTGGGTGATCTGATGGCGATGGGCTTTGAGCTTCTGCGTCACCGAGGCCAGCGCCGCCGTCGCCGGGTTGAGCTTGGTCACCGTCAGGCCCGTGGTGCGGGCGATCTTTTCCATGTACTCCTTGCGCTCGTACTCGCGGCGCTTATGGCATTTGAGGCTCTTGGGGTCGACCTCCAGGCCCATACCCGTACCAGCCCATTCCTCGGCCTTCGCAATCGCCTCGCCCAGCATGTCCTCGCCACCGGTGTTGCGGCATTTATCGCACACGCCCAGCGGCAGGTACACACTCACGTTGGGATAGTCGGCAAGTACCGAGAACCAGGTCTCGGCCGTAATATCGCCCACGCAGGCAACGACGACCTCGTTCTCGCGCGGCATGCGCTTAAGGGCACGCGTGCAGGTAACGTATGCGGTCTCGTGGCTCGTGGCCGCCGATACAATGTCGTCATACAGGTTTTTGGGCGCCAGACGCGGCGAGATGATCGCCTCGGTCGGGCAGGCGGCGGCGCACAGGCCGCACTTGCGGCAGGAGTCGAGGACCTCGATGGCGTCTTCCTCGACCTCGATGGCATTGACCGGGCACACGTCCATGCATGCGGTACAGCCGCTCTTTTCGTTTTTGCAGGTCAGACACGGAATGGTGTTGCCGCGCGGACGCTCCTTGTAGTCGGCAGGATTCCACTGCGGCGCCGACGGATCGAGTGCGTCGGTCACACCGCCAAGCGGGTTTTTAAGAAAGTCGAAACCCTTGCTGATCTCGATAATGTCATCAAACAGATCGTGTTCCTGCGCCATGCGCGGCCCCTCCCTGAGCAGTGCAAACAAGCAAGAGATAATGATACGCTATCGGCCCACGCCTCGGGCAAATTACACGCGGAGCATCTTTGCGGCAAATAGCCCATGGCCTATCGCCGCCTCGATTGCACAAGGCCAATCAAGCGCCAAACTATGCCTCGCACATGAGCTGCACGAGCTTTTGCCTGGTCACCTTTGTCTGTTCGTTGGCCATGTTGCGCTCGTTCTTAAAAGTTGCGTCAGCAACGCTCAGCAAATCGGCATCGGTAATCTCATCAAGCCCCAGCTCCTCAAGCGTCGTCGGCAGACCGACGCGCTGGCAAAACTCGAGCACCTGTTCAAGCTCGGGCGCACGCTCCAGACGAAGCTGGACCACCAGACCAAACGCTACGGCCTCGCCGTGCATGGCCTTGCACTCGGGCAGAATCGTCAGCCCGTTGGCGATGGCATGCGCCAACGCCAAGCCGCCACTCTCAAAGCCGACACCCGAGAGCAAAATATTGCACTCGATCAGGCGTTCAACCGCTGGCGACGTACGCCCCTTTTTGAGATCGCGCTTGGCAGCGACACCGCACTCCATAAGTGTGTCGTAGCAGGCACGAGCCGCAACCAGAGCCAAGTGCCCCGGCGCGCCACCGTGCTCGTTGGCGCCGTGCGCCGCGGCGCACGAACGCGCCTCAAAGTACGTTGCCAGTGCGTCGCCCATACCGGCGACCGTCATACGCAGTGGGGCCGCCGCGACCACGTTGGTATCGACCACGACCAGGTCCGGATTCTTCTCGAGCATCAGATAGCGATCGAACGACCCATCCTCGTGATACAGCACTGAAATCGCGCTGCACGGACCGTCCGTCGAAGCCGCCGTGGGGCATACACACAACGGCAGCTCAGCATAAAACGCAACGGCCTTTGCGATATCGAGCATCTTGCCGCCGCCAATGCCCACCACCATGTCGCAATACTCGGCCTGGGCTTCCTTGGCCATTTCGACAACGGCATCTTCCGTACACGGACCGTTGTAAATCTTAAAGAACGGCTCGCTTAGATCTTCATCCAGAAATCCATCGACGATCTGCCTGCACAGCCGATCCTCGGTGCCCTGGTCAAACAAGACATAGGCAGCGCAGCCCAACCATGACAAATACCTGCCCTGACGCGAAAGTTCGCCCGGCCCCTGAACATACCGGCCGGGACCGCCGTAAACCATAGGAAGCGCCATACGAGAATCCGCCCTTCATCAAACAACGATTGGTGCAAAGTAACCTGACCCCTTTGCACCAACTTGGTGCGATGGGGTCAGGTTAGTTTGCACCATAGCAAAAAGGGGCAAAGCCGTCTGCTGGCTTTGCCCCTTCCTTAGCTTGATTTACTCATCCATGAGATAGTAGTGTCCCAGCGCGTCGGCACCCAGGATGGCGTTTGCGACCATCTCGGGCGTCACCTCAAACGGCATATTGCACATGGTGTCATCGGGCGCGCAGGCGGCCTCGGCAACAATCATGGCCTGTTCGCGCGTAAGCTCGGCAACGCCAAGTTCCTTCATCGTGACCGGCAGGCCCAGCTCAATGCAGAAGCCCAAGACTTCCTCGAGTTTCTCAGTCGGAGCATCCTCGAGTACCAGCTGGACGATGGTGCCAAAGGCGACCTTCTCGCCGTGATACATGCCGTGGCACTCGGGCAGCATCGTCAGGCCATTGTGGATGGCATGAGCAGCAGCAAGGCCCGAGCTCTCAAAGCCAATGCCCGAAAGCAGCGTATTGGCCTCGATGATATGCTCGACGGCAGGCGTGAGTGCGCCTTTCTCCAGCGCGACCTTGGCCTTGACGCCATCGGCCATAAGCGTCTCGTAGCAGAGCTTGGCGAGCGCCAGGCCAGCCATACCGCCCTTGCCGCCGGCGCAAGTGCCACCGTCGGCATCATGCGTCGCCTGGGCCTCAAAGTAGGTTGCGAGCGCATCGCCCATACCGGAAACCGTCAGGCGCACCGGGCTCGCCGCGATAACCGTCGTATCCATCAGGACAATGTTGGGGTTTGCCTTAAGGAAGAGATATTTATCGAACTGGCCATCGTCGGTGTAGAGCACCGAAAGCGCCGAACACGGGGCATCGGTCGAAGCAATGGTGGGGCAAATGATAACCGGGGACTCCAGGTAATAGGCGACGGCCTTCGCGGTGTCGAGGATCTTGCCGCCACCGACGCCGACGATGATGTCGCAACCGTTGTCGCGAGCGAGCGCAACCAGGCGATCGACCTCGCCCTTGGAGCACTCGCCGTTAAAGTCCTCAAACAGCAGCTCGGCCTTGGCCTCGGCAAAACTGCCCTCGATCTTGGCACCGACGCGCTTCTTGCCCGAAGGCGTCACGATGACGAGGGCCTTAGCGCCGAGCGGCTCGACATAGGAGCCGAGCTTGGCCAGCTCGTCCGGACCCTGGATGTACTTGCTGGGGCTATTGAAAATTGCAGCCATAACTATCCCATTCTCTAAAAGAAAAAAGAAAGGGGCTCCGTACGGATACGTGCGGAGCCCCTCGTTACGATAACAAGAGTCGATTAGAAATCGATGTCGGTGTCGTAGTAGCAGGCCTTGAGGATCTTCTCGAAGTCGGCAGCCTTGGTCTCACGCGGGTTCTCCGGCGTGCAGGCGTCGGTCTCGGCGTTCGCGGCGATCTCGGGCAGCTTGGCGAGGAACTCCTCCTCGGAAACCATCTGCGGGTTCTCGGCGTCGACCTTCACGCCACCATTCGCGTAATCCTTGATGGACTGCGGAATGTTGAGCTGGTCGTTGAGGTCGCGGATCTTCTGGACGAGCGCGGCGATGAGCTCCTCGTTGGTCTCGCCGGGAAGGTGCAGGATCTCCTTGGCCACGTAAGCATAACGCTCGGCAGCACGGGGATCCTTGGAGTTCCACTGGATGACCTTGCCCAGGTACATGGCGTTAGCAGCACCGTGGATGATGTGGCCGTTCTCGAAGGCAGCACCGGTCTTGTGAGCCATGGAGTGAACGATGCCGAGCAGGCCCGAGGAGAAGGCGATACCGGCGATGCACTGAGCCTCGTGCATGTGCTGACGGGCCTCATGGTCGCCAGCATAGGACTTGGGCAGCCACTCGACGATCTCGCGGATGCCGTGCAGAGCGTTGGCGTCGGTGAACATGGAAGCGCAGGTGGAAACGTAGGCCTCCATGCAGTGGGTCAGAGCGTCCATGCCGGTGTGAGCGCACAGCTTGGCGGGCATGGTGTAGGTGAGCTCGGGGTCGACGATGGCGACATCAGGGGTGATGTTGAAGTCGGCCAGCGGGTACTTGATGCCCTTGGCATAGTCGGTAATGACGGAGAAGGCAGTGACCTCGGTAGCGGTACCGGAGGTAGAGGAGATGGCGCAGAAGTGAGCCTTCTGACGCAGCTCGGGGAAGCTGAACGGCTGGATGATGTTATCGAAGGACTCCTCGGGATACTCGTAGAAGACCCACATGGCCTTAGCGGCATCGATGGGCGAGCCGCCGCCGATGGCGATAATCCAGTCGGGCTCGAACTCGCGCATGGCCTCGGCGCCCTTCATGACCGTCTCGATGGACGGATCGGACTCGACGCCCTCGAACAGCTTGACCTCCATGCCGGCCTCTTTGAGGTCGGCCTCAACGTCCTGCAGGAACCCGCCGCGGCGCATAGAGCTGCCGCCAGAAACGATGATGGCCTTCTTGCCCTTGAGGTTCTTCACCTCGTGGCGAGCGCCCTCACCAAAGTACAGATCGCGAGGATTGGTAAAACGTCCCATACTGTGCCTCCTAAACAAGCCCCTCTTAGACTTGCGTATATAACGGAGCACCCAATTGGCTCCGTTAGGACCGTTTTGCGCGTTGCCGGCGATGACAATGCGCGATGTCTAAACGTCTCAACGCTCAGACAAACACTATTCTACCGTTCTGGTTGGTCAGTTATTCACCTAAAGCCGACAATGATGAAACGTTTTTTCTATCCCTGAAGACCCTTGTGGGGCATTCATACTCCCAAGCTGGGCAAACGTTTTATCAAGGTTGACCACATATCCCGGGCAGGACTGTGGCCCTCCAAAATGTGCCCCGTTCGCCGCCAAAAATCGACCGTTTGCGGCACCGTGATACCACTCAGTCGTCCAAGGTGCCGACATTTGTGCGACATCCGTCTTCGTGGTGCAAAGGTGCATGTCCAAGTGCGGCACCCCCGGTGTGCCACATGCGGGTAAACTAGAACCTTATATAGAGACATTTGAACCCTAACCGCAGCAAAGGAGGCCCCATGGCATTCGATCCCATTCAAGAGGATTGCCATCGCCTCGTTCTTGAGGCCTTGCGCCGCGACAATATCCCGCTCACCGACGGTGCCGCCGTAGAGCGTCTGATGGAACAATTCACCCGCGACCCCGCGCCGCTCATCGTGCACGACCGCGACCGCGCCGGGCACCTCATTGCCAAGGTGGTCGAGGCTGTCGACTACCGCATTCCCTTTATCCCTGACGATACCCAGGCAGAGCAAGAAGAGGCCGCTGCCGAGAACATGCTTCGCGAGGCAGCCGCGCTCGACCCCACCAACTGGGATGCCCAGCGCATGCTGATCGCCCTCACCGCCAACTCCAACGAGGAGTACGTACAGTACTTGGTATCCAAGCGCGATGAAGTCGAGCACGACCTGGCACTCAAGATCGCCTCGGCGCAGGACCCCTACGAGCGCGAGGCCGCAGGCGACCTTATGCGCCGCCCCTACCTGCGCTGGCTTGCCGCCCTTGCGTCGCGCGCCCTCATTAGCGGCCGCTATCGCATGTCGCTCGAAGCCGCAAACCGCAGCCTCGACTTTGCCCCCAACGATCCGGCCGGCGTCCGTCACACCGCGATGCTCGCCATGGCGAAGCTCGAATACCCCGCCGAGGAGCTCAAGCGCTTTCGCTCTGCCCACTCCGTCCCCTATCTCACCAACACGCCGCTACGCCGTCGTCCCAAGGACGCGGAGCGCGACTTGGACCCATGGACGCTCATCGCGCTGATGAGCGCTGCCTGGCGCGAGCTGGACTACGAGGGTGCCGAGCACTACTTGCGCATCCTTGCACGCTCGTGCCCACACGCAGCCGAGGCGCTCTATTTCCAAACCGAGTTTCCCGATGGCGTCTATGCCCGCGTCAACGTGGGCGTGGGCTCCACCGACGAGCTTGTCCTTGCGCTGTCCGAGGCGACGCCGGTACTGCAAGAGGGCTTGGGCGCCCCCGACAACGCCAGCTTTGCCGCCTGGGTCGCCACCAACGATATCGTGCGTTCCCAGATTGACGAGCGCATCCTGCGGGCGGCCGAGCAGGGCCTGCCGTTTAAGGGAGGAGACCTCTAATGGATCCGAGCGTCTACATCCCCGCCTACCTGGAGCGCGCCTACCTTGCGTCGCACCCCGAACTCACCGATGCAGCACGCGAGCTTGTCCATAACGACGTGAGCGTCAACCCTCATAAGTATGCGCAGACCGAGCATGCCCAGGCACTGCTGTCCTATGCAGGCGTCCACCGCCACCTGCTCGACGAGCTCCATCGTATCGAGGACATGGGCAGCGACGAGGAGTTTGAACAGACGCGCAACCACCTGTTCGACGATACGCGCGATGAGCTGCTCAAGATCGTCCGCGTCGACGCGCTGGCCGTCGATGCCCAGCTGCTCGCCATCATTTTGGCGGACACGCCCGTCGACGCCTGTCTAGGCGACTTGATGAAGCTCGAGGCGACCACGGCCGATTACTTGCAGCAAAGCGTGCCCGGGTTCGACATGGAGGCCCCGCACTACTGGGCCAACAAGGTTTTGACGGACGGCGTGACGGCGGCCGATCTCACCGTAAGCGAGCCGGCTCTTATCGGGTGGCTCCACACGCTCGAGGCCATCTCGCAGCTGTGCATGGCGAGCGCTCGCTACCGTGCTGCCGCCAACTATTCTCGCCGCGTTCTTAAGGCGGAAGGCTATCCCACCCGAGCTGCAGGCACCGTGCTACTCGCCCTCGCTCGCCTGGAAGACGAGGACGGCTTTTTTGCCCTGGCCCACCAGCTCGAGGAGCAGATGGGGGCCGATGCCCTCGAGAGCTCCCCCTGGTACCTACTCGCCCGCACGATCCTGTTGTTCAAAACGAACAAGATGCGCCCGGCGACACGCGCGCTGCGCGAGTTTGCCAACCGCTGCGAGGGCGGCGCGTTCTTTTTGCTGAACCCCATGTATCAGACACCGTACCTTCCCTGCCGGCCCGAACCGCACGACCCCTGGGACCTTTCGCATCAGGCAGTTTGGGAGGCCGACGGCATCATCTCGGATACTCCCGACTTTGCCCCCTGGACCAACGCTTGCGAAGACGTATCGCAGCTTGCCCAGGAATTTGCGCGCCGTTACGGCTTTTAACGGCGCAAACGCCACGACCATGTCATTCACGTTAGGAACGGCTTCATGAACTTCCGCTCATCTCTCGCCTGCACCTCGAGCGATATCGCCCGCTGGGGGCTGCGCTCCGTCCTTAAGCGCCAGGGCGGCGTACTCCCCGGCCGCATCGCCATGAAGATCGACCCCGAGCTGCTAAGCGACCTCGCGGGCCTTGTCGACCGCAGCGTGGTGATCACCGGCACCAACGGCAAGACCACCACCTCCAACCTCATCGCCGATGCCGTTGCCGCCAGCGGCGCCACCGTGGTATGCAACCGCGCCGGCAACAACATGGAGCCAGGCGTGGTGGGCGCATTGCTCGAGGCGCGCGGCAACCTTAAGCGAACCGCCAGCAGCAAGCGCGTAGGCGTCTTTGAGTGCGACGAGCTCTACACGGTGCGCGTCCTGCCCAAGCTCAAGCCGGCCTACTTTGTGCTGCTCAACCTGTTCCGCGACCAGCTGGACCGCTACGGTGAGATCGACCACACCCAGGACGTCATCGCCCACGCGCTGGAGCTTTCGCCGACAACGACGCTCATCTATAACGCCGACGACCCGCTGTGTGCCGCGATCGCCGCGCGCGTTCCCAATGCAAGCATCGCCTTTGGCATCGACGGCGCCACCGACACCGAGTCTGACCGCATTAGCGACTCGCGCTTTTGCTCGCAGTGCAACACCCCGTTGGAGTACGACTACGTGCAATACGGCCAGCTCGGCGCCTACCATTGCCCCTCGTGCGGTTGGGCACGCCCTGCGCTTGTCCGTCGCGTGACGGGCGTGGAGCTCGGCTGCGACGGCTACGATTTTGACCTGGTCTTTGGATCTGCGTCCAACGCGGCTGCCGTACACATCGCCACGCGCTACAACGGTCTGTACATGGTCTACAACGTTGCCGCCGCATTCTTTGCCGCACATGAGTTGGGCGTGGATACGGCGCACCTGCAGCCCACGCTCGATGCCTATGTGCCCGCCGGCGGACGCATGGGGCGCTGGGATATCGCCGGCCGCACCGTCGAGGCCAACCTGGCTAAGAATCCCGTAGGCTTCGATCGACAAATCCAGTCCATCAAGACTGCAGGCGGCAGACTCTGCGCTTTCTTCCTCAACGACAACGATGCCGACGGCCACGATGTATCGTGGATCTACGACGTCGACTTTGAGCGCATCGCCGACACGCCGGGTCTTGTCGCCTTTGCCGGAGGCACGCGTGCACACGACATGCAGGTACGCCTCAAGTACGCCGGCATCGATGCCGCGATTATCTCGGACGTCGCGCAGGCAATTGGCGCCGTGGCAGACGAGGCCGCCGATGACACCTTCTACGCAGTCGCCAACTACACGGCCTTCCCGCCGCTGGTCAAGGAGCTCGACGAGCTTAAGGGCACCGATGCGAGCTCGGTCGCCTCCCACGCCGTAACGCGCGCCGATGGCAGCGCTGTCCCCACCGACATTGCGCCGGTCGAGCTTTCGCGCCCGCTACGCATCGTCTACCTGTATCCCGATGCCCTCAACCTCTATGGCGACGGCGGCAACGTCATTGTCCTCGAGCGCCGCTGCTCCTGGCGCGGCATTCCCGTGCGCGTGGACGAAGTCCGTATGGGCGAGTCGCTCGATCTCACCGACGCCGACATCGTCATGATGGGCGGTGGCTCCGACCGCGACCAACTGGCCGTGGCACACGAGCTGCTCGCTCAAAAAGACAAGGTCGCAGCCTATGTTGAGGACGGCGGCTCGCTGCTCGCTATCTGCGGCAGCTATCAGCTGCTCGGCCGTTCGTACTATATGGGCGAGAATCGCATCGATGGCCTGGGCGTCGTTGCCGCCGAAACCGTGCGCGGCTCCGACCGCCTGATCGGCAACGTCGCCGTTAAGACCGACCTGGCACCCGAGCCCTTTGTGGGATTCGAGAACCACGGCGGCCGCACCCTGCTCGATGCAGAGGCCATGCCGCTCGGAACGTCCGTCGTCGTGGGCACCGGCAACAACGGCGACGATGACTTTGAGGGTCTGATCTACAAGGGAGTCATCGGCACGTACCTGCACGGACCAGCGCTACCCAAGAACCCCGAGCTCGCCGACTGGCTCATCGCCCACGCCCTTGAGCGCCGTGGCGACGCACAGGCCGCCGCCCTGCTGCCGCTCACGCCCCTCGACGACACCTACGAGCACGCCGCCCACGACGCCGCGATGAAGCTCCTCCCCTAACCACCACAAAGTGGACAGGCACCTTTGTGGTGGTTTCGACCCGCCACGGTAGTTTGTCTCGATCTGTAACATTCAGACCGTTAAAAGTCGTCTTACTGTTACAGATTGAGATGTTCGCCCCGACTGCCGCCGTCTGTCTCGATCTGTAACAGATAGAGCCGATTTGCTCGCCCAGATGTTACAGATTGAGATATTTGAAAATCGGGATAGAGAGTCGGCTCCTGTGTGGTGGTTTTCCAGTTTGCCAACGATATACGCGCCGGCAAAAAAGTCTGCTATACTCTTTCCCGCTGTCCCCATCGTCTAGCGGCCAAGGACGCCACCCTTTCAAGGTGGATATCGCGGGTTCGAATCCCGCTGGGGGCACCACAGAATCTGAGAAGCCCGTTACCAATTCGGTAGCGGGTTTTTTGCTACCCATACGCCGGGATTCGAACCCGAAGGCATTAAATCACACTGTCGTCCAAGGGCCCGTGGGCAAAAAATGGCAAATATGAGTACTGTTATCAATTTAGTAACAGCGATTTCATGCCATCAGAAGGCAATTTGGACGCCAGGCGTCCTACGGCGGAGGAATTGCGGGCGTTTATCAACTAAGTACTTGGACATATGTTGCGTAATACTGCATATTTTGCAAAAAGATAATGCTACAGGGCTTGTGACAGTACTCATATTTGCCGTTTTTTGCCCACGACCCCTTATTGCGTTGGCAAATCAGTTGCAAAACGGACTCCAAAACGTCCTTCGCGAACAAAAAGCCGGGGCCCACGCGATGCGGACCCCGGCTCAATACCGTGACGATATGTCAGTTACGTTCTACACATAGAACAGAATGTCATCGTAGGTCGGGACCGGCCAGTAGTCGGCGGCCACGATCTCCTCCATGGCGTCCACGGCAGCGCGCAGCGTATCCATAGCGGGAACAACCTCGTGCGCGTACACGTTGGCCTGCTCCTGGCCATCGAGGGTCTCGGCTTTCTGGTGCACGGCGTCGAGAGCCTTGATGGAATCGTTGATGGCGGTGATGCCGTTGCAGAGCTTGTTGAGCGTGTTCTGCTCGCACTGCATGGCAGCGTCGGCACCGGCGGCGCGGATTGTCTCCAGGCCCTTAGCGACCTTGGTGGCATAGGCGGTGATGACCGGGCGATAGGTACGACGTGCCTCGCGAATCATCGTGGTAGCCTCGATGTTCATGAGCTTGTTGTACTTCTCGAGCTTGCAGTCGTAGCGGCACTGGGCCTCGGCGCGGGTCAGAACGCCCGTCTCCTCAAAGAGCGCGATGGCCTTATCGGAAACAAAGGCAGGCAGTGCGTCGGCCGTGGTCTTGTTGTTGGCAAGGCCGCGCTTCTCGGCCTCGACGGGCCACTCGTCGGAGTAGCCGTCGCCGGAGAACAGGATGCGCTGGTGATCGGTCAGGACCTTCTTGCAGTACTCGAGCGCGGCGTCCTGGAATTTGTCCTCGGGCGTGCCCTCAAGTGCATCGGCAAAGGACTTGAGCGACTTGGCCACGGCAGCATCGAGCACCAGGTTGGAGTCGGAGACGTTCTGCTCGGAGCCGCAGGCACGGAACTCAAACTTGTTGCCGGTGAAAGCGAACGGGGAGGTGCGGTTGCGGTCGGTGTTGTCCTGCATCAGCTTGGGCAGGGTATCGGCGCCCAGGTCGAGCACGCCGCGCGTGGCGTGGACGGAAGCCTTGCCGTCGATGATCTTCTCGACGACCTCGGTAAGCTGGTCGCCCAGGAAGATGGACATAATCGCCGGAGGAGCCTCGTTGGCGCCCAGACGGTGGTCATTGCCGGCCGAAGCGACGGAAGCGCGCAGGAGCTCCTGATAGTTGTCGACGGCCTCGATCACCGCGGTGAGGAAGACGATGAACTGCAGGTTGTCGAGCGGGGTGTCGCCCGGATCGAGCAGGTTCTCGGACTCGGTGCCGAGCGACCAGTTGTTGTGCTTGCCCGAACCGTTGATGCCCTCGAACGGCTTCTCATGCAGCAGGCAGACCAGATCGTGGCGGGAGGCGATGAGCTTCATCTTCTCCATCATGACCAGGTTCTGGTCGATGGCCTCGTTGACCTCGCCATAGACGGGGGCGAGCTCATGCTGGCAGGGGGCAACCTCGTTGTGCTTGGTCTTGGCGGGAATGCCGAGCGCCCACAGCTCGTTGTCCAGGTCCTTCATATAGGACGAGACGGTGGGGCGGATTGCGCCAAAGTAGTGCTCCTCGAGCTCCTGGCCCTTGCAGGGAGCGGCGCCAAAGAGCGTGCGGCCGGTGATGACCAGGTCCTTGCGCTTGCGGTAGGCATCCTTCTTGATCAGGAAGTACTCCTGCTCGTCACCCACGGAAGGAACGACCTTCTTGGGGGTCTTGCCAAAGAGTGCCAGCACACGCTTGGACTCACGCGAGAGCGCGGTCATGGAGCGCAGCAGCGGGGTCTTCTTGTCCAGGGCCTCGCCCGTGTAGGAGCAGAACGCCGTGGGGATGCACAGGACGTCGTCCTTGATAAAAGCAGGGCTAGTGGGATCCCAGGCGGTGTAGCCACGGGCCTCGAAGGTGGCACGCAGGCCGCCGTTGGGGAAGCTGGAGGCGTCCGGCTCGCCCTGGATGAGGTTCTTGCCCGTAAACTTGGTAATGGCGGTGCCGTCGTGGTTGGGCTCGAGGAAGCTGTCGTGCTTCTCGGAAGTGATGCCCGAAAGCGGCTGGAACCAGTGCGCGTAGTGCGTCGCGCCCTTGGAGATGGCCCAGACCTTCATGGCGTGGGCAACGGCGTTGGCCACATCCAGGTCGAGCGGCTCACCGTCCTCGAGGGTTGCAGCAAGGCGCTTCCAAATGTCCTTGGGGAGGTAGTCCTTCATGACTTCCTCAGAGAACACCATGGTCCCGAAGCGGTCAGTAAGATCGGCCATACGGAACTCCCTTCGTATCGGCACCGCGTGAGATGCGGTGTTGATTACTAACGAACGAGTCATAGCTTAGACTCGCCGTGTTTCCGCGACATTACCGTTATGTTGCTGTCGCGAAACCAATCAATGAGGTTACCGCATCACAGCGGCGCTGCCGCCCTTAATGGCCAATCAACTGTATAAATTGCAGACCTCTCCCCATGATTTAAGGGCAGTCAATTTGGGACAGGGCTTTCTTAACTGGTATTTCGCATCAGATACCATTCAATATAGTCCCATCTTAGATTGACTACCCTGTTATAGGGAATGCCGATAGCGAGGCATCTTCGATTGGTATTCCCAAATAGCGAGTAAAACTCCATCGTGGCGCAGCGGTGCTGTAGAATCCTTACAACACATCGCACTAAAGTATCTAAAGGAGCACGATATGCGCGTCGACGAGGTTTTTAAGCAGGCAGCATCCCAGGGCACTGCACCCGTTTCGTTTGAGATGTTCCCGCCCAAGGGTGAGCTTACCCTCGACACGGCTCGCAAGGTAGCAGGCAACCTGTGCAAGCTTTCGCCGAGTTTTGTCTCGGTCACTTGTTCCGCTGGCGGCTCGGGCAACGGTGCCACCACCGCCCCCATCGCGCATATGATTTCGAGTGAATTCGACACGCCCTCGGTGGCGCACCTCACCTGTGTGGGCCGTACCCACGCCGATATCGCCGCCAAGATCGATGAGTACCGCACCGCCGGCGTGGAAAACATCCTGGCCCTGCGTGGCGATCTCCCTGCCGGCGCGACCGAGGACGACAAGCCCGCCTCCGACTACGCCTACGCCCGCGACCTCATCCCCGAGCTCGTCGACGCCGGCTTTTGCGTGGGCGCCGCAGCCTACCCCGAGGGCCACATTGCCTGCGAGGATCTCAACCTCTCGGTCGAGCACCTCAAGCAAAAGCAAGACGCCGGCGCGAGTTTCCTTGTGACACAGCTCTTCTTTGATAATGAATGCTTCTATCGCTTCCGCGAGCTTGCCGACAAGGCCGGTATCACCGTGCCTATCACCGCGGGCATCATGCCGTTTATGGGCAAGTCGCAGATCAGCCGCATGGTCTTTATGTGCGGCGCGTCGCTGCCCTCCCCCGTCATCAAGATCCTCGCCAAGTACGAGAACGACCCCGAGAGCCTGCAAGCAGCCGGTGTAGATTATGCTGCTCGTCAGCTTTGCGACCTTAAGGAGCACGGTGCCGACGGTCTGCACCTGTACACTATGAACCGTCCTGCAATCGCCGTGACCATTATGGAGCGCCTGGGGTAATGGAAAAACCGCACATCGATACAGCTATTGCCGAAGTGCCGGCCGACCTTGCGTCGCCGGCGCTTTACCGTATCGACGCTGCCCACCACCCTCGTGTCGACCGTGCCGAGATGCTGCGGTATCTGGGCTACGGCGGCCAGAAGATTGAGCCCGAGCTGTCACGACGAATTGAGCTTGTCGTTGAGCGTCTGGAGCTGGACATTGAGCCCCGTGGCGTGCGCCGCGTATTTGCCATCGATGCCACGGGCGTCGATGAACAGGGCGAGCCCTGCATTCGCTTGGTCGGCACCAACGTTGAGCTGCGCGGGCGCGACATCTATCGCCATCTCAAAGACGCCCGCTTTGCCGCGCTCATGGCCTGCACCCTCGGCATGGACGCCGAGCGTCGTCTGCGCACCACGGGAGCCCAGCAGCCTCTGGAAGGCGCCGTGCTCGACGCCGCATGCTCCGCCTACGTGGAGGCCGCCGTCGAGCAGATGGACCAGCAAGTCAAGGCTGCGGCCGCTGCACACGGACTCGCCGGTAACTGGCGCTTCAGTCCCGGCTATGGCGACTGCCCGCTCTCTGCCCAGCGCTCGATCGTGGATGCACTCAACGCCACGCGCCTCATTGGACTTACCGTCACCCCCACCAGCCTGCTCATGCCCACCAAGAGCGTGACCGCGGTGATCGGTCTGTTTGACGGCGAAGTCCACGACGCCCAGAGCCGCCCCACCTGCAATATCTGCCGCATGCGCGAGCACTGCCGCTTCCGCGCCGCCCACACCACCTGCTATTCCAGCCATTAGGAGCCCCCGATGTTTACTCCGCTTATCACTCATGATCTGGACGGTGCCGCGCTGGCGGCACCCGTTGATGCCGCACGCCGTAATGGCGCCACGTACAAGACGCGCACGATCGACGACCTTCGCATTAAGGACGATCGCCTGTGTGCGGCCATCGAGGGCACGGGACACCTGCTGTTCGACGGCGGCATGGGCACCATGTTGCAGGCCGCTGGCATGAAGGCGGGCGCCCTGCCCGAGCTGCTCAACTTTGAGGAGCCACAGGTCATTACCGATATCCAGCGCCAGTACGTCGAGGCTGGCTGCGACGTAATCACCGCCAACACCTTTGGCGCCAACGCCCACAAGCTCGACGGCGCCGCCACCGTGGCAGATGTCTTTGCCGCCGCCGTCGCCTGCGCCCGCGCGGCCGGCGCCCACTACGTCGCCGGCGATATCGGCCCCATCGGCGCGCTGCTTCGCCCCTTGGGTACCCTCAGCTTCGACGAGGCCTATGACCTCTTTGCCGAGGAAGTGCGCGCCGGCGTCGCCGCGGGTGTGGACCTCTTTATTATCGAGACTATGACCGACCTGGCCGAGATCAAGGCGGCCGTCCTCGCCTGCCGCGAGAACTCCGACCTGCCCGTCTTTGCCACCATGACCTTTGAGGAAGACGGTCGCACCTTCCTGGGCACGAGTCCCGAGGTTGCCGCCATCACGCTCGATGCCATCGGCGCCGATGTCCTGGGCATCAACTGCAGCCAGGGCCCGGCCGAGCTCCGGGGACTCGCTGCACGCATGCTCACCGTTACCGACAAGCCCATCATGGTGCAGGCCAACGCAGGACTGCCCCGCGTGGACGACGACGGCAACACCGTCTTTGATATCCAGGCGCCCGAGTACGCCGCGGCCGTCGCCGGCATGATCAAGGATGGCGTGAGCGTCGTGGGCGGTTGCTGCGGCACCACGCCCGTGCACATGGCGGCCTTGCGCACGCTTATCGACAACCACACGCCCAGTCCGCGCCATCGCAAGCCCAGCATGTCGGTCACAAGCGCCCAGACCGTGGTGGACCTCCCCTGCGACGGCCACAAAATCGCCGTCATCGGCGAGCGCATCAACCCCACCGGTAAAAAACGCCTACAGCAGGCCCTGCGCGACGGCGATCTGGACTACGTCGTGAGCCAGGGCATCAGCCAGCAAGAACAGGGCGCCGACATCCTGGACGTCAACGTGGGCCTGCCCGAGATCGACGAGGTCAAGGTCATCCAGCAAGCGACCGAGCAGCTCCAAGGCTCCACGCTGCTGCCGCTGCAGATCGACTCCACCGACCCCGCCGCCGTCGAGGCCGCCGTACGTCGCTACGCCGGCAAGCCCATCATCAACTCGGTCAACGGCAAGCAGCAGATCATGGACGAGATCTTCCCGCTGGTCGCCCACTACGGCACCAACGTTGTCGGCCTCACGCTCGACGAAGGCGGCATCCCCGATACCGCCGAGGCCCGCTTCGCCATCGCCGAGCGCATCGTGACCGAGGCCGCCCGCTACGGCATTGGCCCGGACCGCATCCTCATCGACTGCCTGGTCATGACCGCCTCGACCAATCAACGCCAGGCCGAGCAGATCCTGCGCGCCATGTCCCTGTGCAAGGAGCGCCTGGGCGTCAAATGCGCACTCGGCGTGTCGAACATCAGCTTTGGCCTGCCCGCGCGGCCGCTGCTGGGCTCGGTCTTTTTGGCCGCCGCCTTTGGTGCAGGTCTGGACGCCCCCATCATGAACCCGGGTTCCAAGCGCTTTATGGATACCGTCTACAGCTATCGCGTGCTGAGCGTTGAGGACGAGGGCTCGACCGGATACATCGAGCGCTACGCTGGCTGGACCGATCCGTATAAGATCGCCGCGAACCCGGCAGCGGCCCAGACCGCATCGACCGACGCCGCGCCCGCTGCTGACACCGCCGGCACCGACGGCAACGACGACCCCATCCGCCACATGGTCGTCTCGGGCCGCAAAGGCGAGATAGCGGCCGAGACCGAGCGCCTGCTGGCCGACCACGACGCTATGGACCTCATCAACAACCACTTTATCCCCGCCCTCGATGAGGTCGGAGTCCTCTTTGACCAGGGAAAGTTCTTCTTGCCGCAGCTCATGGCCTCGGCCGAGGCCGCGCGCGTGGGCTTCGACACCATCAAGCGCCTGATGCCCGCCGGCGAGATTGCCGACAAGGGTAAGATCTGCGTGGCCACCGTCAAGGGCGACATCCACGATATTGGCAAGAACATCGTCAAAATGCTGCTCGACAACTACGGCTACACCGTCTTTGACCTTGGCCGCGACGTCGATCCACAGGAGGTACTCAAGACCGTCAAGGAGCGTGACATCAAGCTCGTCGGCCTCTCGGCGCTTATGACTACCACCGTCGTGGCCATGGAAGAGACCATCAAGCTGCTTCATGCCGAGGTGCCGGGCGTCAAGATCATCGTAGGCGGCGCCGTACTCACCCCCGAATACGCCAAGCAGATCGGCGCGGACTACTACGCCAAGGACGCCGCCGAGAGCGCTCGTATCGCCGAAGAGGTCTTTGGGCAGTAACACAACGGAAACAACCAAGCACCAAAACGTGCCGCACGCGCCACTTGGCACGTGCGGCACGTTAGAATAGAAAAGACTATGCTCGTTTTGGCAGATAGGAGCGCAAGGATGGCGATCACGCCCGCAGAAATCGCGGAAACCCGCGGCATGGTTGAGGAGCAGAACCTCGACATCAGGACCATCACCATGGGTGTTTCGCTCATGGGTTGCGGTGACGAGAACCTCGACCGCATGTGCACGAAGATCTACGACCACGTGACGCACACGGCTGAGCATCTGGTCGAGACCGCCGAGAACCTCGAGCGCGAGTACGGTATCCCCATCGTCAACAAGCGCGTCTCCGTCACCCCGGTGGCGCAGATCGCCGCGTGCTGCAAGGATGAGGACCTCACCCCCATCGCGCATGCCCTCGACCGCGCGGCAGAGACGCTCGGCATCGATTACCTGGGTGGCTTCTCCGCACTCGTCCAGAAGGGCATCGGCGACGCCGATCGCCGCGTCATCCAGTCCATCCCCCAGGCGCTCGCTACCACGAGCCGAGTCTGCTCCAGTGTCAACGTCGCTAGCCTGCGCGCCGGCATCAACATGGACGCCGTGCTTATGGCCGCCCAGACCATCATCGATGCCGCTAAACTCACGGCCGACCAGGATTCCGTCGGCGCTTCCAAGTTTGTCTGCTTTGCCAACATGGTCGAGGACTCCCCGTTTATGGCGGGCGCCGTCCACGGCGGTGGCGAGGCCGACGCCGTCATCAACGTAGGCGTCTCGGGCCCCGGCGTTATGGCCGCAGCCCTGGAGACGCTGCCCGATTCCGCATCGATGATGGAAGTCGCCGAGAAGATCAAGCAGACCGCCTTTAAGATCACCCGTGCCGGTGAGCTCATGAGCCGCGAGGCCGCCCATCGCCTGGGTGTCGAGAAGGGCATTGTCGACCTGTCGCTGGCTCCCACGCCTGCCATCGGCGACTCCGTCGCACGCATCCTCGAGATCATCGGCGTGGGCACCTGTGGTGGCCCGGGCACGACCTGCGCGCTCGCCATGCTCAACGATGCCGTCAAGAAGGGCGGCGTCATGGCCAGCTCCAGCGTGGGCGGTCTCTCCGGCGCCTTTATCCCCGTATCCGAGGACGCCGGCATGATCGCCGCCGTCGAGGCCGGTGCACTTTCGCTCGAGAAGCTCGAGGCCATGACCTGCGTGTGCTCCGTTGGCCTGGACATGATCGCCATCCCCGGCGACACCCCGGTCGAGACCATCGCCGGCATCATCGCCGACGAGATGGCTATCGGCGTCATCAACAACAAGACCACGGCCGTCCGCGTGATTCCCGCCATCGGCAAGGGCGTGGGCGACTGCGTCGAGTACGGCGGCCTGTTCGGCCGTGCACCCATCATGCCGGTGAACCCCAACGCCGGCACCGTGCTTGCCCACCGCGGTGGACGCTTCCCGGCACCGCTGAACTCGCTCAAGAACTAGCCTAGGGATACGAGGCGAGGAGCCCCGCCGCCGGGCGGCAGACATATAAGGTCGCCTGCTCGGACAGTCCTGACTCGCACGGAGAGCACATTAAGTGCTCTCCGGCTCGTGCGGAACTCGCGATCGACCTTATATGTCTGCCGCCCGGCGGCGGGGCTCCCGCACATCTCAACCTTGGCTGGGTTCTGGCTCAGTGGCAGTCGCTTCGCTTCTGCCCGCCTTGGTTGGTGCGGCGTTTTGGCGTTGGAACGGTTCTTTTTCTGATATATGCTGGTTGCGGCTCTTCTTTTGGGAGGAGTCGCTTTTTTGTTGCTAGGAGGTTGGCCCGTGGTTGATGGGGATGCTCGCTCTGAGCTTCTTTCTGCGGATTGGAATGGTGAATGGATGCACCTGCAAGCTGGTCGGCGGCGGGCTGATGATTCTTTTGAGTGGGATAAAAGGGCTCGGCATTTTCGGCCGCTTGAGACTGCTCCGTATGCCCAAGATTTTATAAAGCTGTTGGCGTTAAAGCCTGGTGAATCGGTGCTTGATATGGGGTGTGGGGCTGGGTCGATTGCCATTCCGCTTGCTCAGGCTGGGCATCCTGTGATTGCTGCTGACTTTTCCCCTGCTATGTTGGGCACGCTTGATGCTGGCATTGAGTACTATGGACTCGAGGATCGCATTACACCGCTTGAACTTGCTTGGGATGATGACTGGGATTTGGTTGGACCGGTCGCGAAAGCGGTAGATGTTGCCTTTGCCAGTCGTTCTGTCACCACGACCAACCTAAAAGGCGCGCTTGCCAAGCTTGATCGAACGGCTCGTCGGCGTTGTGCTGTCACGATGGTCGCCAACTCCAGCCCGCGCTATGACCTGCACCTGATGAACGCCATCGGTGCCTCGGTTACCTGCAGTAATGGCTTTGTGTATGCCTTTAATATCCTCATTCAGATGGGGGCGCTGCCGCAGGTTACATACTTCGAATCGCCCCGTCGCGATACTTTCGATAGCCTTGAGGCGGGCGTGGCGGACTTCTCCCGCATGCTCGAGCACGGTAACGAGGATAAGATCGACCGTCTGCGCGACTACGTCGCTCAGCATATGATTGAGAATCCCCGTGCTGGCGAGCCGGGGTCCAAAGGAGTGCCGCAGGGACGCTATATGCTCGACCATATCCGCAAGGTCCGTTGGGCGTTTATTGCATGGGAGCCGGTCTCTTCGAGCCGTCCATAGACCGCTTTCGGCCGTCGTACACGTCCGCCTGTAACCCGCGCCGTTCTCCCGCTCGGCATCCGCATTCTTTTTGAACTGGGCAAACACGCCCCACACCGCGCCGTTCCTGCGCTATCGTGGGACAGCTCACGTAGATTAAGGCCCCATCGCGGGGCGCCCCATAACATAGAAAGCGAGAACCCATGGCACTGACAGGAGCCCAGGTCAAGCAGCTTCGCAGCATGGCCCATCACCTCAACCCCGCCATCATCATCGGTAAGTCCGATGTCAACGAGGGCACCGTCGAGCAGACGGTCGCCTACCTGGAGAAGCACGAGCTCGTTAAGTGCTCCGTGCTCGATGGCTCCAGTCTTTCCGCCCGCGAGGCCGCCGAAGAGCTCGCTGAGCGCTGCCACGCCGAGGTCGTCCAGGTCATCGGCCGCAAGTTCTCGCTGTATCGCGAGTCCTCGCGCAAGGACATCGAGAAGATCAAGCTCGTCTAAGAGCCAATGATCCGACGAGCCAACACATAGCAAGCTTACGGGTGCCCAAGTACTTCGGGCGCCCGTTTTTTATCGCTCGACCAGCACGCGGTTGAGCCGACCCTCCACCAAGCGCTCGTATAGACGCCGCGTCTCGGGCTCGGGCACGCCATTGACCTGCTCCCTCAGATGGTGCATATGCCCGCTGTACAGCTCGACGATATCGCGCCGCCGCCCCGCCGCACTGTAGACGCGCATGGCGCAGCGCACCATATCCTCACGCGCCGTTTCCTGTCGAAGCCCCGACTCCGCCAGCCAAATCGCCGACTGCAGATCGTTTTCTTCTAGAGCGGCATTTGCTCCCTTAATCATGCAATCGATGTACTTTGACTGCATAATGCGTCGCATACGCAAAAAGTAGGTGGGGTTACAGCCATTGGGAACATACAGCGGTCCGGCATAAAGCTGCTCAATCTTAAGGCACAGCTCAACTAAATGGGGCCCGCGCGCACCCGTGCGATTTCCCAAAACCTCGCGGCTTATCTGGTCAAACAGCCGCACATCGGTCTTGACGTAGTCGCCGTTGAGTCCGACGCATTCATTCTGGATGAGCACACACGACTTGCCATCCGGCGTCGGGCCCAAAGCCGACCGTAAGCGCGATATCGTCGAGTACAGGTTGTTGCGGGCGCTATTAAACTCGGCATGGGGCCACAGCTCCATTGCCAGCGTCTCGCGGTCGACGAGCGCATCCATGCCCAGTGCAAGCCGCTCGGCAAGCGTCGCCGCCTTCTTGCGGCGCCACATTTTGTCCGTAATGGGAAACCCGTCGCGCTCGGCGCGAAACGCACCAAACATGCGAATCTCGATATGGTCGATGGTATCAACGGCTTCAACCTCACCGGCCTGGAACAGGCGCTCGCCTTCCCCTTCCAAATCGTCGCGCAGCGAGTACCGCGACAGCTCGCGCACGGGAAGCTTCTTGCGAATCCTGGTCGCCGGCTCGCCCAGACAATGCATGGCAAGGCGCGCAAAGAGCCGATACGATGGCTCCAGAATCCCCGCACGATTCATGGACATCCAGGCCGCAAGGTCGCTGTCTCGGCCCGCACAGGCCAAATGCAGCGCCACCATCCAGGCCTCCGCTCCACCAACCTGCGTCTGGCTTATATCGAGTAGCTCCGCTTCCTCGCGCACCGAAACCATCGAGGTGTTACGCAGATACGCCGCGCGCTCCAACAGCAATGCGTTATCGCGCATGTACGCAATCGACTCCTCGGCAAGTTTGAGCACTTGGACCGCACGGAACTTTGCATTAACCGGCCGTCCCTCTGCCAGCGACTGCCAGCCTTCTAGCAACAGGCCAAACAGCTGAATCTGGTTGTCGCGCATGCGCACGGCAAAACGATCGAGCTCGTTGAATGCCGCGTCGTCGGTTACCGGCAAGCCGGAAAGGAGCCGCCGTGCCGCCAACACCATGCGCACCCAGATGGCCATCGCCTTAAGCCCACGTACGTCGAGCGCCTCCCGCACCACCGTCATCTCGTCGTCGCGCTCGTCGGTTCCCGCAAACGACCCGTCAAAAAGCTCCACCAGCATGCTATCGGCCCGTATAACAATCCCCGCGATGTCGAGCTCACAGTCGTAGGCCTTGCTCGTTTTGAGCTGCTGTAGAACGCCGCCGTCATCTCCCCGCTCGGTCAGGCAGCGCTTGACCTCGATATGCGCGGACAACATATCGAGTGCGGTATGGGATGTCTCGATTTCTGGCACGGCCAGGTTCGCAGGAAGCCCAAGCCCGTTGTCCCCATAGCAAACAGCCGTCAGTGTCCGGGCCACCCTCCATGAAACAGGGTCTATTTCACAGGCCGCCCGTTCGCCCCCGCGCTCGATAACAGATGCCATATAGCGAGCGAGCTTTGTATTGGACACGCTGACCGCTGCCAGATATACGCCAAGCGCCTCGGCAGGCGTTGGCTCTGGAGCCGGATCCTCGGCATCGATCGTGCCCAGCGCTGCTCGGCAGATATCGGCCCCGTGCCCCGTCAGAGCCAGATCGACCCCATACTGCCCAGCAAGTTCAAGGACCGCATCACGGTCCAAAAAGGCGTCCGCCAGGCCCATCGCCGCATCGCATCGGCCCGCCTTAAGCAAAATCCGGGCCGCCCTCGGAACAAGTTCGGGGCGAACCTCGGCCACCAACTTACGCAAGCGCAAGCGTCCGTTATCCTCCGTGCCCAGACACGTAAAACTCCGCTCGGCGGGGTCCAAGCCAAAGATCGGGTAGTCGCGTACGAAGTAGGACTGGTCGACCATCGATAGCCTCACCCCGCAAGCCTCGAGTTCTGCGATATTGCCCTCGCCCATCAAAATCATGAGACATGCCACGCAAAACAGTGCATTATTGTCGAGCGAAGCCAGGTCGACAAGTGCCGCGCCATATACGTTGACAATCTCGTTTTCGAGCAGACCGGCTACGTCGCCTTGGCCATACAGACCCGTCTGCAATGCCGAAACGAGCTCGGGCACGCCCTGCGTAAGCTGATAAAAGTCGAGCGATGTGCTGATCGAAAACGCCGATGCCCACGCCGAATACTCATAGGCATGCACCTTGAGCATCTGCGCATTGATCTTAACCGAATCGCCCAGCCCATGAATCAGTTGACGATTTGAAGGACGGCAGGAGATAAAGACCCCTACCCCCATAGCGCGCAGGCCGCGAATCCTGTCGATGAGGTCTTCGGTATCGTGCTGATCGAGGTTTGGCACATTATCAATCGCGATAAGGGAGTGCGGCTTGTCTTTGAGTTCTTCGGTAACCACCTCGAGCTGCATAAACACCTCGCGCCCAGTGGCGCGATCGGCCTCGATAATCCGCACGGGGCCTCGCGTCGGGTCGCATTTAACCTCATGGGTGTACTGCAGCAGCACCGAGGTCTTCCCAAACCCGTCGGGCGCATAGAGAACCACGATGCCGGCCTTTCGGCCCTTGGCGAGAAGCTCATTCATCAAGCGTTCGCGTCGCACCATATAGCCTCCGCCCAGCGGCATCAACTCGAGGTCGTCTATACTGCTCAAATCGTTTACCATGCCCGCTCCTCAACTCGACCGTATGGACACTGTAACCGCAAGACCATACAAGCCGCGCTATGAATAAAGCGACCTTGTGTTCTAGGTTGTCTTTTGGTACGCAAGCGGCAAGTTTTTGTACAGCGAGGGCCGATTGTTATTAATCCCCCGACTAATCGGTCTTTAAGCAGGTAAACGGCTTGTCAGCTTGTCCCATCCAAGCGGCAGTGTAACGCAAATGAACAAGGTTCAGCTATGTCATTCAACTCACCTAGCACCCGCTACCGTCTACGACCTTTTAGTGGCATTTTTGCATAGAATCTGGTATGGAATGAATCAAGCTGTTGGGCATCCGGCATTCGTCAAGCTTGCGGCAAGATTTTGGTCAAGCGGGCGGAGGGGGATAACAAAAAGGCCCCCGCAAAGCGGAGGCCTTAGGCAAGGCTATGTCGAGATGCAGGATTCGCGCTACTCGCAGAGCGAAAGGGCGGCCTCGTCGGCAACGACAACGCAGTTGGTGTGCAGCTGCAGGATCGAAGCCGGGCACGCGGGCGTAACCGGACCATAGCACATGTCATGCACGGCCTGAGCCTTGGCCTCGCCGTTGGCGACGACCAGGATCATGCGAGCATACATGATGGTCTGGGTACCCATGGTGTAGGCCTGACGGGGAACATCGTCGATGCTGTCGAACAGGCGGCTGTTGGCCTGAATGGTGCTCTCGGTAAGGTCGACGCAGTGCGTGCCCTTGGAGAAGTGGTCATCGGGCTCGTTGAAACCGATGTGGCCGTTGTTGCCAATGCCGAGCAGCTGCAGATCCGGGTAACCGGCGGCGGCGACGATCTTGTCGTACTCAGAGCAGGCAGCGGCGGCGTCGGGGTTGGAACCGTCGGGCACATGCGTGTTGTTCAGGTCGATGTTGATGTGATCGAAGAAGTTCTCACGCATGAAGTAGTGATAGCTCTGGGGATCGTCGTGCGAAAGGCCGCGATACTCGTCCAGGTTGTAGGTGCTGACCTCGGCAAAGTCGACGTCGCCCTTCTCGTACCAAGCAGCGAGCTGCTTGTAGGCACCGATCGGGGTGGAGCCGGTGGCAAGGCCCAGCACGCAATCGGGCTTGAGGATAACCTGCGCCGAGATAATATTGGCGGCCTTGCGGCTCATATCCTCGTAGTCTTTAGCTTTAATGATCTTCATTACGCGTCCTTTCTCGTACAAGAGAGGCAAGGCTCCCCTTACAAGCACTTGCCCGCGGCCCGCGTCGGCCGCAACCAACGTGTGCGGCCACCAGGGCGAGGTCGCGTAATGTATGTGTCTCGTGTCTAGCCGCGTCGAGGCCCCTGCCCGTCCACGGTGACCCAAAGCCGTTTAGCTTCGGACAAATCCCATCTTGCCACGGAGGGCGCCCTCTTTCAAGGGCGCCCTCCATAAACGTGTTTGAATTGTAGGCTAATGGCCACGTGCACTTGCTAGCGCTCCCGAGCAACGATGAGCTGGTCCATCTCTTCGACATGCACGCCAACGGAGCCCTTGATACTCGAGAACTCAACGGAGTTGCACACCAAGATGGGAACCGTCACATCGTAGCCCTCGGCAGCAATTGCCTCGCGATCGAACTCGATGAGCACGTCGCCCTTATGGACGACATCGCCCACCTGTGCATGCACGCTAAAATGCTTGCCCTCAAGCTGAACAGTGTCCAAACCAACGTGGATGAGCACGTCTAGGCCATCGACCGTGTTGAGCGCAACGGCGTGACCCGTGGGAAAAATGGCCTCGACCTTGGCGTCTGCCGGCGCAATCACACGCGTGCCGGTAGGCTGAATCGCCACGCCCTGGCCCAAAAGGCCGGTGGCAAATGTCTGGTCATTGACCTCGGACAACGGAATGACGTCGCCCGAGATGGGAGCATCCAGCGTAAGAACTCGTCCACGCATACCAAAAGACCTTAGGACTTTAGTGAACATGCTCCCCCTCGGACATACCAATCAATCAAAATAGCTTTAACAGTTTACCACTTGGCACCCGTTTTTGACCATTAGGGAAGTTCGCGCTTGACAACCTCGACGATATCGTCGACAACACGCTGGGTCAGCTCGTGCGTCTCGGCCTCGGCCATCACGCGGACCAGCGGCTCGGTACCACTCGGGCGCACCAGAATGCGGCCGCGGCCGTCAAGCTCCTTCTCGGCGGCAGCGACGGCGTCCCAAATGGGCTGGCAATCGTCCAGGCCGGCCTTGTTGTCCGAATGCACGTTGACAAGCACCTGAGGGTACTTCTTCATGATGCCGGCAAGATCGGTGAGGGTACGACCGGTGCGCTTGAGCACGGCCAGCAGCTGCAGAGCCGTCACCAGACCGTCACCGGTGGTGTTGTGCTCCAGGAAGATGATGTGGCCGGACTGCTCGCCGCCGATGACGGCGCCGTCCGCAAGCATACGCTCCAGAACGTAGCGGTCGCCCACGGCGGTCTGAACCATCTCGAAGCCCTGCTCCTTCATAGCGATGGAGAAGCCCAGGTTGCACATGACGGTCGAGACGATCTCGGAGTTGGCGAGCTTGCCGCGGGCGGCGAGGTCAGAACCGCAGATAGCCAGGATGTAGTCACCGTCGATCTCATTGCCCTCGCTGTCCACGAACAGCACGCGATCGGCGTCGCCGTCGTGGGCCAGGCCGATATCGGCATGGGTGCGCAGCACGAGCTCGCGCAGGGGCTCAAGATGGGTGGAGCCGCACTCAACGTTAATGTCGGTGCCACAGTAATCGGTGTTGATGGCATGGACCGTGGCGCCCAGGCGCTGCAGCGCAGCGGGCGTGGTCTGGCAGGAAGCACCGTGGCCGCAGTCGACGGCAACAACCAGGCCATCGAGCTTAAGGCCGTCGAGCGTGCTGATGGCATGATCGACATAGGCCTTGCGAGCGTCCTTCATCTTAATAATGTGGCCCACGCCGGCGCCAGTCGGCAGCGTATCGGCAGCCATGGCTTCCTCGGACATGACCCAGGCGCTGATCTCCTCCTCGACAGCATCGGGAAGCTTCATGCCCTTGCGGCTAAAGAACTTGATGCCGTTGAACTCCGGCGGATTGTGCGAAGCGGAGATGACGATGCCGCCGTCGAGCTCGTTCTGGACGGTGAGCAGCGCCACGGCAGGCGTGGGGATGACGCCGCAGCAGTGCGGACGGCCGCCCTCGGCCATGATGCCGGCAGTCAGAGCGCTCTCGAGCATGGTACCCGAAAGACGCGTGTCGCGGCCGACGCAGATATCCGGACCAAGGAACTTGGTCGCCGCGCGGCCCAGGCGAAACGCGAGGTCGCACGAGAGGTCGGCATTGGCGACGCCACGGACGCCGTCGGTACCGAAGATGTTCTGGGGCATAGGATCGCTCCTTCCCTAGCAGGCGATATGCAACCGCCCACCCTAGTCGAAAAAGAAAAGCGGGACCCGCCGAGGAATCGGCAGGCCCCGCTTGTACATTGTATCTCGAAAGGAGATAAAACCTTAGCGCTTGGAGAACTGGGGAGCGCGGCGGGCCTTCTTGAGGCCGTACTTCTTGCGCTCGACCACGCGAGCATCGCGCGTAAGGAAACCGGCCTTCTTGAGGTCAGCACGGTAGTCGCCAGCGTTCAGAAGAGCGCGAGCGATGCCCAGACGCAGAGCGCCGGACTGACCGGAGATGCCGCCGCCATCGCACAGAGCGATAACGTCGAACTGACCGGCGGTGTCGGTCACCTTGAAGGGAGCAAGGGCGTTCTCAACGAGCTGATGACGGCCGAAATACTGCTCGGCGTCACGCTTGTTGATGGTCACCTTGCCGGTGCCGGGGACGAGACGGACGCGGGCGACGGCGTTCTTACGACGGCCGGTACCCTGGTAGACAACGGTGTTCTCAGCCATCTTTAAGCCTCCAGCTCAATCTTCGTGGGGTTCTGGGCAGCATGCGGATGCTCGGCACCAGCGTAAACCTTAAGCTTGGTCATCTGGGCACGGCCGAGGGTGGTCTTGGGCAGCATACCGCGAACGGCGCGCTCGATGACCTTCTCCGGGTGCTTCTCCATAGCCTGGCGGAAGCTCTCAGCCTTGAGGCCGCCGTTGTAGCCGCTGTGGCGATAATAGGTCTTCGTGTCGGCCTTGTTACCGGTAAGCTGGACCTTATCGGCGTTGATGACGACAACGAAGTCGCCGCAGTCGCTGTTGGGCGTGAACTGGGGCTTGTTCTTACCGCGCAGGATCATTGCGATCTGGGTGGCAAGACGGCCCAGGACAGCACCATCGGCGTCGACGAGAACCCAGTTGCGCTGGACCTCGCCCTGCTTGGCGTAGTGAGTCGATTTCGAAATCACTTAGACTCCTCCATGTACAGTACGTGTTGTTACAGAGATTCACGGGGCTCTGCAAGTAACCCGTCCATATTACCCCGCTCGCCGTACGAGTCAACAGGTATTTTGGCTCCGACCAGAGTTTCTGCACATGTCATCCACGAGCCGTGATTTTTCCAACTCTTTAGCTGTTGTCATTTTTTGAGGGTTCGCCGTCGCTAGCGCTCAACGAACTCTTGGATTTCCGCGAGCAGGCGCTTTGCCTCCTGACGGCCCTGGATATACAGGTCCAAAAGCTTTGCTGGATCATGCTCGACATGGCCGACCTCGACCGGCTTTTGCGGAGCGACGACCAACGCGCGGCCATCGCGCTCATACTTCCACAGGTGCATGCGCTGGAGGTTATAGCGGTCGTGGCGCGTCTCGATAGCCTCGAGCAGATAGGGGTAGTCAGCATAACGGGCGCGCGCCGCCGGCAAAAACTCGTAGGGCTTTTTCTCATACGAGCGGTCCTGGGTGACGATGACGACCGCACGGTCGAAGCCCGCCTCCTCGAGCACATGCTCGATAGGAACCGAATCGGCCACGCCGCCGTCGACGTATTTGTGCCCGTCAATCTCGACCGGCGGCGTCACCAGCGGCAGCGAGGTCGAGGCGCGCACGGCGTCGAGATCGAGCACGGCGCTTTTGACCGGGAGGTACGTGGCGGTTCCAAAGAGCATGTCCGTCGCGACGGCGTACATCTCAATGGGGCTCGCGTCGAACGTCTCGTTATCAAAAGGATCCAGGCGGTCCTGGACGTCGTTGAAGATAAAGTCGTAACCCACGATGGAACCCGTGGACGCAAACGACGCGGCGCCCATGTAGCGGCTGTCGTTGCAGAAGGTCAAATTGACTCGGTTGGTGCGGCCGATCTGGTGCGACTTGTAGTTGACGCCGTTGAGCGCACCGGCCGAGACGCCGTACACCGCCGGAATTTCGACACCGGCCTCCATGAGAACGTCGAGCACGCCGGCGGTAAACTGCCCACGAAAACTGCCACCCTCCAAGACGAGCGCGACCTTGCCGGCGTTCTTTGCTTTATCTTCTGCAGTCATATTGACCTCCTGCGATTGCGTTTTGGCTTTCTTCTACCCAGTTTTGGAATGGAGGGCGCGCAGGTTTTTCGAGGCGGCAGGTGCAGCGGAAAGTGCGTCCCAGTTTGAGGCGGGATTACGGGATGCGCTTTCCGCTTGGACCGCCGTTGGGAAAGCGCGACCCGTTCTGAGCGCGGATTCCGGGATGCGGTTTCCGCTTGATGTGTCATCCGGAAACTACGTCCCAGTCTGAGCGCAGATTCCGGGATGGGCTTTCCGCCTGGGCTGCCATTGGGAAAGCGCGTCCCACTCTGCGTCACTGAGGCGTTTTCTTTACGCCCGCGCCCTGCATAGAGTTCGATTCTCCGCGGGTGGGGGAATCCGTTGGTGCTGGGCATGGCTAGCTGAAATACCATCGGCAGCACATCTGTTTTGGGTTGGGGCTTTGCGCGGAGAATCCGCGTGTTTGCTTCGCGAACACGCACCGGCTTCGGCCGCCTGCCGGCGTCCTCGCCCGCGGGCTAAAAACGCTTACGCGTTTTCTTTACGCTCGCGCCCTGCACAGAGTTCGATTCTCCGCGGTACGGGCTAGAAATGAAAAGGCAGGTAGATACGAATATCTACCTGCCTGTAACTATTGGTGGAGGCGCGGAGAATCGAACTCCGGTCCACGAAAGCCCCCTGATTGGCATCTCCAAGCTCAGTCGCTGGTTTAGTCTCGGACGCTTTGCGCGCAGCGACACGCTCGCAGCATCCCAACCGGTTCGATCTTAGCCTGCGCCATACCGATTACGTGCGCAGGAGCATTCCCCTAACATGACGTCGCACCGGTGTCGGGGAAATCACCGGGTTGACGCGCCGCTATAAATTAAGCAGCGAGAGCCATAGGCTCAAAAGAAGAGTTGTTGTCAATTCAATTTGACGGTACCCCTGTTTAACGAGGCGAGGAGACCTCGGCTTGCTTCCTCTCTCAGAGCTATCGTGTCGAAACCAGTCGCCCCCGAATGTTGGGAAAGTCTGGATGGTATCGGGCCTGCAAACACCCGATAGCCGTCGACTTTTCAAGGAACATACGGGGCGAGCCCCGCTTGTGGAGTGTTATCTTACCACGTTCTGAAAGCGGACAGCTGTTCTATGCACGAGCTGTGAAGACCCCAATGTGCGCCGCACTTCGCACTTTTGTTACCGATCGCGTCACGTATATTTTCGCCAAGCAAAATTGACCCGTCGAAAGGACCGTTATGGATACCAAGCAGCAACTCGTCAATGCCCTCGCAGGCCTGGGCTCAACCATTACCGAAGCTATGGATGTCATCGAGGGCTTTGTCCCCTGCGGACATCCCGCCCTCACGGTATCGAACGCACTCGTCGCGCTGGACGTTGACGATGATGCAGCTCTCACTCAGCAGCTTGAGACCGTCGAGGGCTTTATCGACCACGTGAGTGAGAACCGCGGCGTGGCCGCCTACCACGGTATCGAGATCGAGCTCGCGGGTCCCAAGGCCGATCTGTTCGCAGCAATCCGCGAGGTAGGCGCCCTTATGCAGACCGCAGGCGTCAAGAACACCCAGGTCAACGAGTGGGTCTACCGCAGTCTGGCAGCACTCGACAGCTCCAACGAAAAGGCAGCCGAGCAGCTCGCAGAAAGTCCCACCATCAAGGCCGAGCTTTTGTAAATAGCAGACGCGGGCCCCTTGGCGCATCGTCGTCCAAGGGGCCCGCGAACAGCTCGCGTCAACCGATAGCCGTGCCGCCGCGTTTGGCCAAAACAAGAATCGGCATCATTTGACGAGGTGTCTTTGCTGCAAGATCGGCATGTTCGAGCAGTTTTCGATCGTTGGTCACCAAGTAATCAACCTGGGCGCGTTTGCATGCGGCGAGTACCAAGTTGTCCTCGTAATCGCGATGGAGCGCTAAGTATTTGTCGGCCAGCCAAAGGTCCGACGCATCTGCACCCACGGCCGTGGCGTTTTCGGTCATGTTCCGAACAAACGCCAGCGCCGCATCGCCAATCGCGCGGGCAGAAGCCTCGCCGAGCGCTCCCCCGCTGGCAAGAACGCTGCGCTTCAGTTCGTGCTGTACAACATACAGTACGTCCTTGGCGATATGCACCGGAAAGAACAGCAATGCCCCCGCCTCCGTCGCCTGCCCAATAAACGCGCGTGCGGCAAGCGACTCGGCATGGTCGGCGCAAAACGAATCAACCCATACGTTGGCATCCACCATTATTTTGAGGGGAGCCCCGCTCACAGGATCATCCCCTTTTGGCGATAGTGCTCGTCCATGGCTTCGGAATAGATTGTTTCCCAACCGCGATCGTCGGATACGGGCGACGTAGCGATGCCCAGGTCCGCGTAAAGCTGATCTGCCGCCGCCCATGATGCGGCGAACGGAGTATCGGGCGCGACGGTCTGCCGCCGGTCGTCGACGGCCGCAAGCACTTCCTCGCACTGCCCGCCACCCTGCGCGACCTTGGCCACCACCTTTTTGATGAGCTCGGGCAGTGTCCCGCCCGAAAGCCGCAACGCTTCCTCCGCATGGTCCTTGACCTGGCGATCCACGCGAACGTTCACCTGTGCCATGCCGCTAACAGCACCCACGTTGATCCCGCTCCCTTCAATTGCTAGCACCGCTAGCAACACTATATAGAGAAGCTAGCAAATGGTCAAATGCAAAAGGTCTGCGCCCAGACGACACCAATGCCGTCTGGGCGCAGGCCAGATAACGTGGGCGAACACGTCTGCTAACGCAGGTAAGCCTTCGCGTTGCTCAGGCTGTAGGCAATCGTCGAGCCGTTGTGCAGCAGTGACGACGTCTGCGGGGTAATCACGCCGGTAATACCCAATGCCAACAGCGCCGAGTTGGTGAGCATCACCTTAGAGTAGGAGCTCGTCAGACGATCAATGAGGCCCTGGCTCATGCGGCGCAAACGCACGATCGCGGCCAGATCCGTGTCGGTCAGGATGATATCGGCGACCTCCTTGGCGATGTCGCTTCCGCCACCCATTGCCAGCCCCACGTCGGCCAAACCGAGTGCCGGCGAATCGTTGACGCCGTCGCCCACCATGGCAACGTGGCGCCCCTCACCCTTAATGCGCTCCACATAGGCGTACTTGTCCTCGGGCAGCAGCTCGGCCTTAAACTCGTCGACACCCGCCTCGCGCGCAATGCGCTCGGCCGTGCGCTCCGAATCGCCCGTGAGCATAACGACATGCTTGGCGCCCAGCGCATGTAGGTCGGCGATGGCCTCACGGACGCCGGGCTTGAGCGGATCCTCGATGCCGAGCACGCCGACGACCTTGCCGTCGACCGCCAGATACAGCGGCGACAGGCCTTGCATCTGGAGCTCGATTTGCTCCTTGATGTCGGACTCGAGCTGCGCACCCTCGTCCTCAAATACAAAGTGCGCCGAACCGATAATGGCGCGACGCCCCTCGATGGACGAAGCGATGCCGTGCGCCACGATGTACTCGACCGCGGCATGGCGCTCGCGGTGCTCGAGCCCGCGCTCGAGGGCGGCGTTGACCACGGCACGCGCCACCGGATGCGGGAAATGCTCCTCCAAGCAAGCGGAAAGGCGCAGGACCTCGTCCTCGCTCCAGCCGTCGGTCGTCAGCACGCAAGCCAGGCGCGGCTGCGCCTCGGTAAGCGTGCCGGTCTTATCAAACACAATGGTATCGGCCTTGGCAAACGACTCAAAGTACTTCGCGCCCTTGACCATGACGCCCATCTTGGCGGCATCGCTCATGGCGGTCATGACGGCGACGGAACCCGTGAGCTTGAGTGCGCACGAGTAGTCGACCATCAGCGCCGCCGAGGTCTTGATAAGGCTGCGCGTGGTGAGAGCGACAAGGCCCGCGAGCAGGAAGTTCCACGGGACGATCTTGTTGGCGAGGTCCTCCATATGCGACTGGCCCTCGGACTTGAGCGAGTCGGCCGTCTGCACGAGCGAGACGATCGAGCGCAGTTTGGTCTGCGCCGTATTGGCGCGCACGCGCACCAAGATGCTGCCGTCTTCCACGACGGTACCGGCGAACACGTCGTCGCCCACGCTGCGCTCGACGGCCAGCGGCTCGCCGGTCAGGGTCGCCTGGTTGACCATAGCGCTCCCCTGCTCGACAACACCGTCGATGCAAATGGACATGCCAGTGCGCACGGCGACCAGATCGCCGGGCTCGAGCTCGGTCGCGGCAACGCTCACCTCGGTGTCGCCGACGACCTTTTGCGCCTTGTCGGGTACATCGAGCAGCGAGTTGATGAGCTCGTTTTCACTCATGGCGCGGGTGTAGTCCTCGAGCAGCTCGCCCACGTTGAGCAGGAACATTGTCTGGCCCGCGGTGTCGACATCACGCTTGACGAACGAAATGCCGATGGCCGAAGCGTCGAGCACGGGAACGGTCAGGCGCGGCTGCGCCAGCTCATGAAGGGCAGCGCGCAAAAATGCCATGTAACCGGCCACGACAAACACCGCACGCAGGGGCGTGGGCAAAAACCATCGGCGCGCATAGTGGGCGCCGACAAGCGTGGCAAGATCCATAACGAGCTTGTGCTTGCGCGGCTCAAGCTGCATCACGTAACCCGTCTTTGCGTCGGCAATGGCCTGAGCGTCGAGCGCACCGACGGCGGCCAGCACGGCATCGCGGCGCGACTCGTCGTATTCGAGTGCCATCTGGCCGATGCGGCCGTAGACGCGCACCTTGTGCACGCCGTCGATGTCGCCGCCAAGCTTAAGAAGTGCATCGAGATCGCTCTCTGGCACAGGACCCGCCAATTGAAGACGGGTCCTGCCGGGGATCTCGCTGATAATCGAGAATCTCATAGTTTGTGTCTGGGAGCGTTACTCGGCTGCCTCGTCAGCAGCGGCCTCGCTCTGGGTGATATAGGCCGCCTCGGCAACCATGTCGTCGACATTAGCCTTGGCCTGCTCGACCATGTCCTGGTAGCCGTTCTTGATGCGCATGCCGCACGCGATACCCTGCACGCAGGCATTCTTGACCGGAGCGCTAGTAAGCAGCTTGATGCCGGCCGTGCCAAGCAGAAAACCGCCACCGACAAGCAGGGTATTGAACGTCGACTTCTTCATGTTGCTTCTCCCTTTTGCCGCATTGGACGCGGCATGGTGCTTCAGCACCCGAGTAAACAAGTTTGCTCGAGCACGCTTTTGAAATATCTCAATTTTATCTAACTATCTAGGTCAGCCATGGCTAACCTTTTGAAAATTAACGATGCGGAGTAACCGATTGTCAATGTGACAAAGGGACTGTCCCTTTGCCCCTTCTTACAACTGCCAGGTAGCTGCTTCCTTTTGCAGCGCCACCATGCGGGCGAATTCTCCACCTGCCGCCTTGAGCTGCGCCGGAGTGCCCTGCTCGGCAACCACACCATCCTTGAGTACAACGATTTTGTCGGCATTTTCCACCGTGCGCATACGGTGGGCAATAACGATAACCGTCTTACCTGCAAGCAGACGGGAGAGCGCCTGCTGAACCACGGTCTCGTTCTCCACATCCAAGCTCGCTGTCGCCTCGTCCAACAGCACGATAGGCGCGTCTTTGAGCAGCGCACGGGCGATAGAGATGCGCTGGCGCTCACCGCCGGACAGCTTGGAGCCGTTCTCGCCGATCATGGTGTCATAGCCCTGCGGCATGCGGCTCACAAACTCGTCGCAGTTGGCGGCACGCGCGGCAGCAAGCACTTCCTCATCGGTGGCATCGCGACGACCAAGACGGATGTTTCCCATCACCGTGTCGTCAAAGAGCAGCACGTCTTGGAACACAATGGCGTAGTCGCGCAGCAGTACCTCGGGATCGACGCTTGCAACATCCACACCGCCCACGGTAACCTTGCCCGCGGTGGCATCCCAAAAGCGCGCGGCAAGGCGGCTCACCGTGGACTTACCGGAGCCCGAAGGACCGACCAGTGCCGTGACCTCGCCTTCCTTGGCGGTAAAGCTCACATCGGTAAGAACTTTCTCGCCGGCGCGGCCGTCCTCGCCCGCACCATAGCCAAATGCCACATGATCGAACACCACATCGTGGCCCACGGGCTCAAACTGCTCGCTGCCCCGCGCCACGGGCTCTTCCATGATGGAACGCATGCGCTTGGCCGACGACTCGGCGGCAAACAGCTCGGACATCAGCATCAGCGCCTGATCAAAGGGCGCATAGATGCGGCTCACCATAAGCAGGAAGGCAAACATCATCAAAAAGTCGACCTGGCCGGAGGCGACCATCGCAGCGCCCGTGACCAACGTGGTGGCAATCCCCAGGCGCAGGATGGCAAAGGCGGAGTTGACCAAAAGCCCATTGGCGAGCTCGCCCTTGGTGGTCTCGCGCTCCTCGGCATCGATCACGGCGTTGAGCCCCTCAAGATAATGAGCCTCCTGGTCGGTGGCGCGGATCTCGCGCACGCAGTCGAGCGTCTCCTGGATCGCCTCGGTAACCTTGACCTTCTCGGCACGCACATGGTCGAACACCGGGGTCATGGGGCCGCGTGTCAGATACAGCACGGCAAAGGCCACGGGCACGCTCCAAAACGCCGCGATCGCCAGCTGCCAGCAAAAGAACAGCGACGCCACGAACACAATGGCGCTTGCGATGATGGCACCCCAAAGCTCTCCCAGCACGTGGCTGTAGGCGTGCTCCATGGCCTGGACGTCGCCCATGATGGTCTCGGTTAAATCGGCCAGATCACGACGGCCAAAAAACGACAGCGGCAGCTTGCGCAAGCGCTCGGCAATCTCCATACGCTGCTTGCCGCACTCCTCGTAAAAGATGCAGTAGGTGTAGTAATACTGCTGCCAGTTAGAGGCAAAGAGCAACACGAAAAAGACCAGGAGGCCGCCCACAATCGGTAGGGCATCCGGCAGGTCGGCACCGGTGGCGAGATGTTCGACAAAACCGGCCATGACCAGGAACAATAAGCCCATGCCGGCCATGGTAATGAGATTGGTGAGCGCGGTCCAGAAAATGCCGCGTTTTACGCCGGCGACGCCTTTATCGGATAGGAAATACTTCTTTTGGAATGAGGCGAACATTTAGGCCTCGCCTCCCTTCGTGACGGCGGCATCCGCGGCAGCAGTGATCTTCCAGCTCGCGGCCTGTTCGTATTCGGCCCACATCTTGGCGTATAGACCGTTTTGGGACAGCAGCTCGGCATGGGTGCCAGTCTCCTGCACGCTACCTTGGTTGAGCACCACGATCTTGTCGGCCCCCACCACGGTCGAAAGCCGGTGCGCGATCATAATGACTGTGCGACCCGCCGCCAGTTTGCTAAAGGCACGCTGGATGAGCGCCTCGTTCTCGGGGTCGGCAAACGCTGTGGCCTCATCGAGCACCACGATAGGTGCGTCTTTAAGGATCGCGCGGGCGAGTGCCACGCGCTGTACCTCGCCGCCCGAAAGATATGCCCCTCCAGCACCGAGCATGGTGTTAATACCCTGCGGGAGCTTGGCCACAATGTCGTCGCACTGAGCTGCGGAGAGGGCCGCACGCACTTCGTCGTCAGTGGCCGTAGGCTTGGAAGCGCGCACGTTATCGGCAAGTGTTTGCCGGAACAGTTGGTTGGTCTGAAACACAAAGGCGACCTGGTCCATGAGCTCGTGCGGATCCATGTCGCGAACGTCTACGCCGCCCACAAGCACGCGACCCGAGGAAACATCCCAAAAACGCGGGATCAGGCTTGCGCAGGTTGACTTACCTCCGCCCGAGGGACCCACCAGCGCGAGGATGCTACCTGCGGAAACGCTAAAGCTCACATGGTTGACGGCAGGCGCTTCGGCGCCCTCGTAGGTAAAGCTCACGTCCTCAAAGCGCACATCGCTGCCAGCGGGGTGCTTGGGCTGGACAGGCACGGAGAGCTGCTTGGAATCCATGATGCTTCGGATGCGAGCCAGCGAATCGGCACTCATCTGAGAGGCCTCGCCCACAAACATGAGCTTGGTCATGGCCGTCGGCACCACGGCCGAAAAGATCGCGTAAAACGTGAAGTTGACCATAAAGTGCGCGAAGTCCGTCTCGCCCGGCGCCAACAGCAACGCCACGGGCAAAAGAAATGCCACGAGGCCGTTGAGCGCGGTAAGGTTGAGCACCTGCGGGCCTCGGCAGAACGTGCCCGCATAGCTTTGCGCCATGTCGGCGTATTCAGCGATCGCATCGTGAAACGCCTTAAAGGAGTAGACCGTCTGCTGGAAGACCTTGACCACGGGGATGCCGCGTACGTATTCGGTGCCGGTCTTGTTCATCTTGACCAGCGCGCCCATGTAAGCCTTCATAAACTCGGCGCCCTTGCCGCTCATCATGGTGGCCATGGCGCAAAACGAAACGACGACCGAGATTAAGCATGCCGCGCCCAAACGCCAATCGAGGGCGAAAAGCAGCACGAGCAGGCCCACGACCATGGCGGTGGCGCCGGCGATATCGGGCAGCATGTGCGCGAGCAGGGTCTCGGTGGAGGCGGCGCATCCGTCTACGATACGGCGCAGCTCACCGGTGGCGTGCGTGTCAAAGTAGCCGAGCGGCAGCTTAAGCAGATGCTCGCTCGTGGTCTTGCGGATATTGGATGCGCAGCGAAACGCGGACAGGTGCGTGCACATGAGTCCCACGAAATAGACCACGATGCTTGCCAGGGCAAAACCGACAGCCCACCAACCATACATCGCGATGTCGGCGGCCTCGCTCCAGTTAGGCGCCACAGCGATCAGGTCTCGCGCAACAAGCCAGATGCACACGTACGGGCCAAAGCTCAACAGCTGCGAGAACGCCGAGAGGGCCATGCCCAAATACGTTAGGAATTTACGGTCACCGGCATATGCAAGCAGCTCGCCGATGCCGCCGCCTTCCTTTTTTGATCCCTTTGTCATGAGATTCCTTTCTAACGGCTTGAGAGTTAACCGTAAGAAACTTATCATGGGCGTGTTAGCCAAGGCACACAATTGGGCCAGGCGTGGACGTTTTCGCAAATGAAGGGGACGCTTTTGAAAATGCGGCGGGCGGCAACCGATATAACCGAGCTCTACGCACCGCAGTTTGAGCAGTTTGGCTTGGAGTTCTCCGGCAAGGGCGCTGTCTTTACCGGCGAGGTGGCAAACGATCGGGCGCACGGACGCGCATGGATCATGCCCCTTTCCCCCACCTGCATCGTCATGGAGCATTTCATTACCCCGATGCACAACATGCACCTAGCCGAATACACGCCCGAACCGTACGCGTGCGTGAGCGAGGTCAGCGCGCCCACGCTCATGTGCATGCCCGAAGCCGGCATAACGCCTGCGAACCTCAAGCCGCTGCATGGACCGTGGCCGAACAGCGCGATCTGCAGCTTTGTCCAAGATAGCTGCGGTGAGGAGCTAAGCCCGCTGTTTGCAGGGCAGCTCTACCACTCGCGCTCGGTCCTCTTTTTGCCCGGTTATTTTGACGAGCTGGAGCACCGCTATCCCACCGAGTTCGCAGGGGTCTTTGAGGCGTTTGCCGAGCCATGGCACGAGGAAGCGACGTCCGCCATCTGCCACACACTGCACCGGATTAACGAGGACCGCGCCCGCACCGTAGGCGGACACGTCTATATGCAAGGCATCGTGGAGACCATGGTCGCGGAGCTCGCCTGTTCGCGCGCGGCCCACAAGCAGGCGCAGCAGGCGGCAGACACACGCGTCAGCGTGACCATTGCCGAGGAAGCGACGAGCCTTGTAGAACACTCGCTCGACAAGGGCAAACATGTGGGTATCAACGAGGTGGCCGAGAGGCTCTACACAAGCCGCTCCAAGCTATGCGCCACCTTTAAGGCCCAAACTGGCGAGTCCCTGGGCGCCTACATTCGCAGACGCCGTATAGAGCGAGCACAGGACCTTTTGGCCGATAGCTCGCTCACGATAGCGCAGGTGGCAGAGCGGCTCGACTATCCCCAACAGGCCGCCTTCGCCCAAGCCTTCAAGCAACACACCGGCACCACCCCCACCGCCTGGCGTTCCCAACATTTATAAATAATGAGGGCGCCAACGGCGCCCTCATTCACCAAATTCAATCCAGCCTACCTGACCCGAACGGCCGAGTCGTTGCAGAACCCGGGAGCCCCGGCAGGGCGGGTGCTTGCTCAAAATGAGTTCCGCACGCAAAGAAGGCCACTTAATGTGGCCTTCGTCTTGCGCAGGACTGTTTGAGATTTTGAGGAAGCACCCGCCCTGCCGGAGCCCCTCGGTTCCCGCTTACGAGAGCGACGTTCTCAGCAACTCGTTGAAGAGTTTCGGGTTGCCCTTGCCGCGGCTCGCCTTCATGCACTGGCCCACCAAAAAGCCGATGACCTTCTGGTTGCCGTCACGATACTGCTGCGCCTGATCGGCACAGTTTGCCAGCACCTCGTCCACAATCGGCTGCAGCGCGCCGGCATCGCTCACCTGACGCATACCGCGCTCGTCGACGATCTTGTTGGGGTCATCGCCGGTCTGGGCCATGGCCTCAAAGACCTCGTGTGCCTGGTTGGAGCTGATGGCATCGGTCGCCAGCAGCTTGGCAAGCGCCGCCACCTGAGCCGGCGCGATCCCAGACTCGGTCAGCGAGACGCCCGCACCCTTAAGGTAGGCGATCATCTCGTTCACCAGCAGGTTTGCGACCGTCTGGGCCTCCTTGCCGGCCATACCGGCAGCGGCCGCCTCAAAGAACTCGGCAAACTCCGGGTCGCCGGCAATCTGCTCGGCGTCGGCCGCCTTAATGCCAAAGTCGGCCTCAAAACGGGCGCGCTTGGCATCGGGCAGCTCGGGGATCTCGCCACGGCAGCGGTCGATGAACTCGTCGTCCAAATCGAACGGCGCCAGGTCGGGATCGGGGAACAGGCGATAATCGTCGGCCGTCTCCTTCACACGCATGACCACGGTGCGCTTGCGGCTGGGCTCCCAGTGACGGGTCTCCTGATAGATGATGCCGCCCTCCTCGAGCACCTCTGCCTGGCGGCAAATCTCGTAGGCAAGGCCATCGTGCAGGCTCTTAAACGAGTTGAGGTTCTTGAGCTCGGTCTTGGTGCCCAGCTTGGTCTCGCCGCGGCGGCGCAGGCTCACGTTGCCGTCGCAGCGCATGGAACCCTTCTCCATGGAGCAGTCCGAAATGCCCAGCGTCACAAAGATGCGACGGAGCTTTTCCATAAACAGGCGTGCTTCCTCGGGCGTGCGCAAGTCGGGCTCGGTGACGAGCTCGATCAGCGGCGTGCCGCAGCGGTTGTAGTCGACGAGCGACTCGGCCGCGGCGGTAATGCGGCCCTCGGCGCCACCCACGTGGACCATCTTGGCGGCGTCCTCCTCCATGTGGATGCGCAGGATGCGGATGGGCACCGTGTAGGAACCGTCCTCGCGGCGCTCGGGCATCTGCAGGTTGGACGCATCGTAGCTGGCCAGGTGGCCGGCACGCTGGTTGCCCTCGCGCATGGTCGACGTCATGGACGTGGACAGGCCCTCGGCGTTGGCCGAGGCGCTCGCCAAGCTCTGGGCCTCGGCCTCGCCAAACGCGCAGTCGGGGCGCTCGGCGGCACCGCGACCGGTCACATCCAGATCAAGGTGACCGTACATGGCAAAGGCGACCGGGCCCTGCGTGGTCTGGAAGTTCTTGGCCATATCGGGATAGAAGTAGTGCTTGCGGTAGAACATCGAGTGGCGCTGGATCTCGCAGTTGGTGGCGAGACCGGCCTTGACGATGCTCTCGATGGCACGCTTGTTGGGCACCGGCAGGGCGCCGGGCAGGCCCAGGCACACCGGGCACACGTTGGCGTTGGGCTCGTCATCGTGGCTGAGCTTGCAGTTGCAGAACATCTTGGTATCGAGTGCGGTGAGCTCGGTATGGATCTCTAGGCCGATCACGGCCTCCCAATCCTGCAGGACCTCGGAAAGCTCCTTCATTACAGCTCGCCTCCCTTCCCGGCAAAATCGGGCGCGACGGAAAGCACGGGCGCACCCGTGGCGGCATCGGCAAAGCCGCGCTCCAGGGCGCGGGCAAACGTGAGCAGCTGACGGTCCTTAAACGCCGGACCCACCAGCTGGGCAGAAACGGGCAGCTGAGTATCCTCGCCCAGGCCCAGCGGCACCGAGATACCGCCGTTGCCGCAAATGTTGAGCGAAATGGTGTACAGGTCCGAAAGGTACATCTGCGTGGGGTCGCTGATCTCGCCAAACTTAAAAGCCGTGCGCGGCGAGGCGGGCATGAGAATGGTGTCCACCTTGGCATACGCGGCGTCGTAGTCCTGCGTGATGAGCGTGCGGGCCTTTTGCGCAGCGTAGTAGTACTTGTCGTACACGCCCGAGCTCAGCAGGTAGGCGCCGAGCATCTGACGGCGCTTGGCCTCGGCACCAAAGCCGTGGGCGCGCGAAAGCGAGCTCTGGTCGGACAGGTTGGCGCAGCCCTCCTCCTGATAGCCGTAGCGAATGCCGTCGAAGCGAGCCAGGTTGGAGAACGCCTCGGCCGGGCCGATGACGTAGTAGGCGGCGATGGCGGCGTCCAGGTGCGGCAGGTCGACCTCGACCAGCTCGGCGCCCTGGTTCTGCAGCTCCTGGGCGGCGCGCTGAACAGCGGCCTTGACCTCGGGCGTCAGGCCCTCGGCCTCCATAAACGCGGGGATGATGCCCACGCGCTTGCCCTCGATGCTGTCGTTGAGGTGCTCGGTAAAGTCGACGGCGCAATCCTGGCTGGTGCAGTCGTACGGATCGTGGCCCGCGCCGGTGAGCGCGTTCATGGCCAGCGCGACGTCCTCGACCGTGCGGCCAAAGGGGCCCACCTGGTCGAGCGACGAGCCAAAGGCAACCACGCCGTAACGGCTCACGGCGCCATACGTGGGCTTAAAGCCCACCACGCCGCAGAGCGCCGCCGGTTGGCGAATGGAGCCGCCGGTGTCCGAACCCAGCGAGAGCGCAACCTCGCCCGCGGCGACGGCGGCAGCGGAGCCGCCCGAGGAGCCGCCGGGCACGCGCTCGGTATCCCAGGGGTTGTTGGTGCGGTGGAACGCCGAGCTCTCGGTGGAGCTGCCAAAGGCAAACTCGTCCATGTTGGCCTTGCCCATGGGCAGGCAGCCGGCATCGAGCATGCGCTGAACGCAGGTGGCGGTGTAAACGCTCTGGTAGTCCTCGAGCATGCGGGAAGCGCAGGTGGTGCGCGTGCCCACGAGGTTCATGTTGTCCTTAATGGCCAGCGGCACGCCCGCGAGCGGGGGCAGCGGCTTGCCTGCGGCACGGTCGGCATCCACGCGCGCAGCGGCCTCGAGCGCAAGCTCGGGCGCCACCTGCAGGAATGCCTGGACCCCGCCCTCGCGCGCCTCGATGGCAGCAAGGGAGGCCTGGGCCACCTCGGTAGCGGTAAAGTCGCCGGCGGCAACGCCCGCGGCGATCTGGGCGGCGGTAAGGGAATCGAAGCTCTGCGCCATTACTCGCTCTCCCCCTCTCCCAAAATGGACGGCACGCGGAAGTAGCGGTCGCGCGCGCTGCCAGCGTTTTCGAGCGCAACATCGAGCGGCAGGTCGCGCTCGGGCTCGCGCAGGTCATCGCCCATCACGTTAGACAGGCTTCCGATAGGATGGAACGTGGGCTCCACGTCGGGCAAGTCATATTGCAAGACGGGCTCGAGCATCTGGACGGCGTCGTTCATGTAGGACGTCATCTGGGTGAGCTCGTCATCGGTCAGTGCGATCTTTGCGTACTCGGCGATGCCGCGCACGTCTTTCTCGCTGAGTGCCATAGGCGCTCCCTTCCGCATAACAGATAAACCGCTCTAGTATACAAGGCAACGCCACTTGGAGCAGGTGCTTTACCCAAATGCAGCGAAAACGTAACGAGGGCGGCGGGCTGGCAGGCGGCGGGCCGGCGGTTCTGGAGCGAAAACCATCCCGCCCACAGCGAAAACCGTCCCGCCCACAACGAAAACCGTCGCGCCCGCAATGAAAAGCATCACAACATTCGACACTTTTCGCCAAAATCGCGATTTTCATCGAATGTTGTGATGGTTTGGAAGTCTCGACCACCACAAAGGTGCCTGTCCTCATTGTGGTGGTTCTGGAGAATGTCTTATGCCGAGGCCTTGGCCTTGCGGCGCTTGCGGACCGCGTGGATCACGATGTCCAGCAGCAACAGTACAATGGCCACGACCATGATAAGCACGGCGAACTCGCGCTTGCCCCAGTGGCGGCCGGCCAGCGACTTTTGCTTGTCAACGTCCTTTTTGTTGTACTTGGTGCGCACGCAATGCACCAGCAGGCGATGGTCGTTCACGCCGTAGGGCGTGCAGGTGACGAGCGTCACCTTGTCGGCGCCGGGCTCGATGGTCAGCGACTCCATCTCCTCGGGCAGCACCACCTCGGAGTCCACCATCTTGTAGGCGAGCGTCTTGTTCATGGTGTGCAGCAGCACCAGATCGCCGGGCTCCAGCGAGTGGATGTCGTCGAACATGCTCAGGTTGCGCATGCCCGAGTGCGCGGTGAGCACGCAATGCGTCGAGGTGCCGCCCACCGGCAGGCTCGTGCCCTCCAGGTGGCCGACGCCCGCCATAAGGACCTCCTCGCTCGTGCCGTGGTAGATGGGCATGCTCACGTCGATGGAGGGGATCTCGACCCAGCTCATCATGGGGTCGCGGTCAAAGATGAGCTGCTGGGCGTAGGGCTCGATCTGGTCGGCGGGGAGCTCGGTGGCCTCGCCCGCCAGCTGCTCGTTATAGGAGCGCGCCTGCAGCAAGATGCGCTCGCGCTCCTCGGCAGACAGCGCGTCCACGGTGCTGGACACGGTGCTAATCTGGTTGAACACGCCCGAGGCCTCGAGCCGGTCCAAGATCCACGGCCAGGTCATAAGGCCCACGCCAATAAGGATGATGACGATGGTGATGAGACGGTCGGCCCAGCGCGGCAGCCGCTTGCGGCGGCGCTTGGGTTTTGGTTGAGGTTTGGGCTGAGGGCTTGAGCCACCGTTGGCCGCGGCGTTATTGCTCTTCATATGTTTGGCGCCCTGCACCATCGCCAGTCACTCCTCTACAACTCAAGTTGTCTAAACAAATAATAGCCGATTAGCGAGCTCATGCGTCGGACAACGCAGCTAGACTGCACTGTCCGGGCCACGTAACCCCACTCAACCAATCAAGCCATATGTTGCTTTCATCGTCTCGAGCAACTGCACCATCGTTACGCCCGCAACCCCGATCTGTTTCAGATTGACGTCGCCTACCTCACAATCTTTAACAAACGCAAGCATATCGTCTTTCAGTTCTCCGCCCAGGTCGACACCTTCCGACTCGCCGAGCAGCTGAGCAAGCCTCAGCGCATCGCGTTTATGCTTTTTTACCTTCTTCGAATCAACGTTCTCCCCCGCCTCCCTTCTGGCTTTTAGGTCGAGATACGCCTTCGCTTTGAACGGGACAATGTATTCCGTACCCAGGACCGAAACGCCGTCTACGGTCCGAATTCCCTGAAGGAACAAGCTGTAGTAAGCATCGTCCAACAAAATTGCCGAAAGACTGCTTATGTTTTCATCAACGTGAATTGGCGCCACATCAATCCCCTCACGACCCTTTAGAAAGTCGGGGCACTTCGCGAAGAGTTCGATCATATGGGGGTAACCCGGCCTCTTAGGCTCTGTAAACCGATAAAAACATGAGCCTTTGCCTTCGCCCCAGCCGCAGCGGTAGCCGCCATCACGCACCAAAGTCCATATAGCTTCTGCCGTCTGAGGCAACCGGTCATCGGCGACAATTACCACATCAAAATCGTGAGTCATCCTAAACGGAAGTCCCGCCTCCGCGAGCAAAATGTCGCATGCCGTGCCGCCGATAAGAGCATACGATCCTACAGCTTCTTGCATATGCTGCTGGAATTCTTGGAGACCTTCTACAGCGCTTCTTGCCATGGATATTCCTTTCCAAACATGCGATCGACTTCGAGCTGAATTCGCTCATCGTCGATTGCCGCCAAAGATAGCGCAAGCGAAATGTCGTCGACACGGGAGAAGCCGGCAAACACGGGCGCATAGCGCCACACTTGGATCATCGCCGTTTCGTTATCCGGCAACTCCCCGTCTGCGACTTCGAGATCGCTCAGTTGACGCCATGCACTTCTTAAGACGGCCTTTTGTTCCATGCCCGGCGCAGCGAGCATCGAACGCGCAGCGAGCGCCGTCTCCCCGGCGTCAACAAGATAGTCGATCTGCGGCGTCTTCCTTGCAAAAAAGACCTTCGAGACAGGCGAGGAGAGCTCTGCCATGTGCTCACTGAGCAGAAAATCAACGGCAACAGGGAACACGACGACACGTCGCTCGCGACGCTCGCGCCTCGCGAGTCCCCTGTCAACAAGCTCGGTTATGGCCTCACTCGCGCGGCTTGCCGAGATCCCAAGCGCACGACAAAGGTCATAGGGACGATATGGCTCCTGGGCTGCTCCCCAGATTGCGGCAGCCTGTGCGTTGGGTGACATCTTGGTCGCGTGATTGCGAAACCGGGCACCGCCCCTCTCCGTGCAAGCTGTGCCCATAAATGGAAGAAAAGCCTGTCTACCGGGGCAGACAAAGGGAATCCCTTGTGCGACCAATGCTTTGCGCTGACGTGCATCGGCATCAGGAAACGAAACGACAACAGGAGTCTCCGCGCGCAAGGCTAGCTGACTATAGACTCTCTTAGCCTCGGGAAGCCCGACGCCAGTAGGCAAGCTTGCAAGCAAAAACGAAAAACCGTTTGCGTCAACAGCGCGGACCCCAATCGCCCGCAGATGCAGCGGCAAGCGTGCGGATCCAGGCCAAGTTTTGGTCTTGGCGAAGAGGCCTAGTGCTTCTTGTAAGTAGATTAGCGCTTCGTTCATTTCCATTGTTTTCGTTCGATTCCAGTTTGTATTGGAATTATACATAATTTTCGGAATTAACGAGATACCGTTCTTGCCTAAGCCCATACTTGCGTTTTCAAAGTGTCCCGGATCGGCGGGATGATTCGGGATACAATCTCAATAGAAAACGACGCACCCCGCGTAAATGTTTGGGAGCGTGGGCGGCCTAGTTTTCAGCTTTTGTTAAATGCCCGGGATCCGACCCCCGGGCATTCTTATTTGCGCTTGTTGCGGCGCAAATGCCGTCCACCGTCCGCACCGCGCGTGCGCCTACGGACCCTAAACCGAACCTCATACGAGTCAAGAAACGCGATGACGAACGTGCCCACCGTCGCGAGGGCGGCGAGCGGGTTAAGGAATTTCAGCATTTGGGGACCTCCGATCGAGTCGTCGGCCGCCCGCGCACGGGATGCGTCGCAAAGCCATTTTACTGCGAGCGTATGCACCCACAGCTGGTCAACGCGATTTTGACAAACATTTGTTCGATAGTTACAAGCACGATTCCTCACCCAGCGGAGCCTGGTCGCATTGTCCGGGTTTGCCCGACGTGTTTGCGTTTTCAAAATGTCCCGGATCGGCGGGGAGATTCGGGATACAATAGCTACAGGAAACGACGCACCCCGCGTAAGTGATCGAAAGCGCGGGCGACCAATTTCCGATGTTGTTAAATGCCCGGGCTCCGAACCCCGGGCATTCTTATTTGCGCTTGTTGCGGCGCAAATGCCTTCTACCGTCCGCACCGCGCGTGCGCCTACGGACCTTAAACCGAACCTCATACGAGTCAAGAAACGCGATGACGAACTTGCCCGCATCGGACGATGGAGGCTGGCTGCGTTATCCCAAAAGAACGGGGCAAACTCCAGTGCGGAGCCTGCCCCGAAAAGAGATGGCAAAGCAAGAACGTGGGTGGACGAGAAAAGTGTCCGCAAGTCTCATGGCCATCACATCCCACCTGCCAAAGGGATGGGTGAGCGAGCGTTACTCCTGCTCGGACTCCTCAGCCTGCTTACGGCTGCGGATGAGGTGCGCCACGCCGATGCACAGCACCGCGCCGCCAGCGATCCAAGTAAAGGTCACGCCGTTAAGACCGGTGAGGGGAAGGCCAACCTGCTTGGTATCACCAACGGTGATGTTGAAGGTACCGTCGGCATTTTTCAACGAGTCGTCCTTAGCCGTCAGATTATTATCACCAGCAGTCATATCGGCGAGGCCAGCGATGACTTTACCATCCTGGCCAGTCGTAAGATTGCCAACGAGCCCAGTAAGACCGGCATTCGGATCGTCGGCGGTCATAGTCGACTTGATCTCGAAGGTGAAGGGGTCGACCGTGGTGTAACCAGAGGGTGCAGAAACCTCCTTGACGGTATAGGTGCCGGCGTCGAGGCCGGTGACCTTGATGACGCCGTTGGCGTCGGTCGTAAGAACGACCTTGCTGTCACTCAAGGTACCATCAGCTTTGACATATTTATTGCTTACGCTGCTTTCGTCTCCCTTGGTCGTGATGGTGAACTGGGCATTTTCAAGTGCTTTCTCGGTACCCAAGTCGACCTTGTTGATCTTAAGGCCGTAGGTGTAATCTTTGACCGTGTCAGGCTGAGTCTTGCCGTTCTCGCTGCTCATGGGGTTATTGGAATAGTTGAGCGTCACGGTGTTCTCATTGCCCTGGGTGCCCGCGACGACCGCATCCTTGTTGATCTGCGCCGTATAGGAGACGACGATGCAGGAGTTGCTAACGACTCCCTCGACCGCCTTCAAGTCAGCGCAGGTCCACTTCGTCGTCTTGCTGCCATCCTCGGCGGCCGCGCCGGTCGACTCAATGAAGCTTTTAGTAATATCCGTGCCCGTCGTGCGAGCGAGATCGCGTTTCGCGGCATCCTTGCTCGGATACAGGCGCACCTTGGCACCCTCCTGCAGTGTCAGGCCCTTGGAAATCTGGTCGGAGAACTCGTAGAAATACGTGCCGTACTTATCGAAGTTCTCGGCGACGGTGCCGTAGAGGTTATACGTCACGTCCTGGCCGATCTGGGAGTCGGCGGCATCATACTCCTTGCCGTCGGCGTCGCTCACGATCTTCTTCTCGACGGTGGGGATGCCCGTTTTCTCCTCGATGGTAAGAGGCGAATCGCCCACGGCAGCGAAGATAGGCGAAGTGCCAGACTCGCCCTCATTGATGGTGTCGGGATCGGTCACAAAGAGCCAGTAGCCATGTGCAAGGCCGGAAGCGCTGCGGCCGCTCGTTGTCGTGCTTGCGGTAAGACCGTCCACGGCATCGGCAATCTTGTATGCAACAGAATCAGAGGCTACACGGGTTGCCCTATTAGTCCCCGTCACCTTTTTCGTAATCCAGTCCGCGGCGTCCTGGGCGGTCTTTCCCGCATAGGACGTGTCCTCTTTCTTAATAACGCCTTCGACAGCCTCCTGCACCTCATGGTTTGCCCACTCGATGTTGCTCACGCTTCCGTTGGCGGTGACATCTCCCCCCAAAATCTGATAGCCCTTGAACTCGGTTTGATTACCCTGAACGTTCTCGATGGTCACCGAGCCGTTGGCCGTGGTGGTTGTACCCTCAGCAAACGCCATGGTCACCGGCGCCATAACCCCACCAAAGCTCAGCGCTGCGGTGAGGCCTGCCGTTACTGCCAGGCGTGCGATGTTCTTGTTCATGCTCATCTTCTTTTCCTCCGTTTTCCGGTTGATTCTCATTCGATCGGTCATCATCTGTCTGTATCTTAGCATCTACTTCGCTACGTCTCGCCCCGCTCTCTGTGGGGCTGCCAGCTACTCTTTATGGCTGCCACCTCCCCGCTTGACCAGGAGCGCGACCACGATGAGCGCGGCTCCGACGACCGCAACAGCGGCCGCGGCGTACATTGCCATATCGCCAGTCGAGGGCATAAAGCCTCCGGTGAAGATGCTAGAGGGCGTGCCGGTGGACGTGTTGATGATCGACGCCTCCAGGCTGCCCGTCGACCCGTCCGCGCTGTCGGCGCGCAGGGGCGACTCGGCCGTGATGGTGAGCTTGGGCTTGGCGGCTGCCACCTGGTCGACGTCCAGGCCCTCGGCCTTGACCGTCACGGAGCGCGTGCCCTTAAAGGCGGTGTAGCCCTTGGGTGCCTTGAGTTCGCGGATCTCCAGCTTGCCCGAGTCCACGCCCGAGACGGTCACGCGGCCGTCCTCGCCCGTGGTGACGGTGGCCTTGCCCTCCACATCCCACGTGCCATCGGCCGCCAGCGTGCGGCCGCGGTCGTCCGTGATGCTCAAGACCGCCCCGGGCAGCGGCTTATCGCCGTCGCTGCCGCGCTTGGTGAGCGCGAGATCCCAGGTGTAGGCGCACGCGTCATCGCTCGGCGTGCGGGTGAAGCCGGCGTCGCCGGACTGGTCGGCGAGGGGGGAGCGCGGGTAGCGCAGGTAGACCTCGTTGGGGTTGCCCTTGGCGATGCCGTGGTTGCATGCGCCGTTGAGCGGCGCGTCGTACACGGCGACCACGCGGGCGCCCGCGGCGAAGGCGTCAGCCCCGCCGAGCGCGGCGATCAGGTCGCCGGTGCGCACGGTGAAGGCATTGCCCTCGACCGAGACATTGCATTGTGAAGTTATATCTGTCCACCATTTAACCGGCGTCGAGCTGGCGTTGCCGCCCTCACATGCGACGGCGTCGAAGCCGCCCTCGGCGCCCGCCGCCGCGTACACGCGCATGCTCGCGGCGACCCTGGAGGGGTCGAGCCCCGCGCCCATGGTGTCGACGAACTGCACCGCGTAGGCGTCGTAGGCGGAAAGGCCCGCCGGGACCGTTGCCGAGAGGCGCCAGTACAGGTCGTCGCCGACCGTGGCGTCGGCGGCCTTCTGCCAGGCGGCGGTGCCGTCCTCCAGCACGCGCTTGGACACCTTGGGGGTCGCCGCCTTGGGCTTGACGGTGACGGCGCCGCCGCCGACCAGGGCCATGATCGGCGCGGTGCCGGCCTGGTCCTGGGCGATGGCGTCGTCGTCGGCGACGACGAGCCAGTAGCCGCAGGGCAGCTCGGCCGTCGTGCCCGCGTTAAGGGCCACGGACACGGCGCCAGAGCTCTGGAGGGAACGAGCGAGCTGTGCGCTCAGCGCGCTCGTAAGGTGGGAATCGGCGTTGAGCCACTCAGCAGCTTCCTGCGCTGTGGTCTGGGATTTGGGCATGCCGGCACTGTGCAGCACAGGCAGCGCGGCGTCGCACACGTCGTCGCTTGCCCAGGCGAGGTCGGTGGCGATCTTGGCGTCGCTGTCGCCGTCGACGACGTTGGCGCTAAAGATTTGGTAGGCATCGTAGCTGCTCGCCACGGTACCGCTCACCGTGATGGAACCGGTCGAGGTCGGCGCGGCCTGCGCGGAAGCGGGGAACACAACCGCGCAGGTGCCGATCAGGAGGGCAAGCAGCGCAAACAAGATCGGGAAGGAGCAGACTTTCTTATTCACGACGCTCGCCTCCCTTCGCATTCGCCTTGCGACGAATGTGCATCCAGGCCGCAGCAGCGCAAAGCACCGCCGCGCCGGCAAGGTACGTCAGAGTGACGCCCGACATACCAGAAAGGGGCAAAGAGGTGGAGTAGGTGTTGGTGAAGGTGGGGATGGAGGTGTCGGTGAGGTCGTGGTCCGTGTCGTTGGTCACTTCATTACCGTTGCGATCCCGAATCTGCTTGTAGGTCGCAGAGATGTTAATCTTGCCTTTAGAGCCGTCAGTTGCCTTGACCGTAATCTGATAGACCGACTGATCGAACTTGTAATGCGGATAGGTTAAACTTTCTTCCTTCTCGCGCACATAGTACGTGAAGGTTTTGGAACCATTTTCAAGGTTCTCGAGCTTATATGTCTTCGGCTTGAAATCGACCGTTCTCACATTACCGTTTTCGTTAGTGGAATTCGCGAGATCAATTGTTGCCGTTTCTGGTTTTTTGAAGTTCGGGTCGTCCTCGTTCGCGAGTTCGAATGAGAACGCCTTCATCTCGCCGCCATCAACCTTCTTGGTCACCTGAGGTGTCCAAGAGCCCGTGGGTGCATATGTATTAGTAAAGGTGTTGCCGGTGTTGCCATCGGTGATCTTAATGGAGACATCGCTACCGTTGTTCGGAGTAATCGGATTCGAATTATTAGTCTTGAGATTAGTGACCGTTACATTCGTAACTAAATAGTAGATGTAATCAATATCCAGCACCGGCCGTGTTTCGGTCCTAGTTGTAAGCTCAATCTTGTAGATGGTCTTGTCGTAGTACACGCCATCGACGCCATCGACGTGATCGCCGGGGTCCTCAACGAGGTAGTAGACGCTCGTTCCATCGGAGTTGACCCTGCCCAAATCAAAGACAAAGTTACCTTCAGCGTCGTTCGTGACCCCATCGCCATCGCCAACTTTTGAACAGCCATTGAGCTGCAATTTGCCATCATTATTATTAAAGCTAGGGGCTTCATCACTCTGGCCCGGCTCCAAGAGTTGGAACCTGAATTTTCCCGCATCATCCGCAGTAAGCGCGCGGCCTTCCAGTGCCTTAGTGCCGTTGAGCTTCATCTTGGGATACACACTCACCTGCGTGGTGGAGCCAGCGATTACGTCGCCGTTGGTCATGATTCCGCCACCGTGGACGTTGGATTCGTTGCCCGTGATGAAGAGCTTTGCCGCTTTAATAGCCTCGTCCTTGTCCGGTTTAGCTGGCTTAGCCGCAAGGCCAATCATGTACTTAGCTTGGGCGCCCTCGTACTTGCCGATAGACGTTGGTGTTTTGTCGATCGTGCCCGACCAGTTAGCAGCACCGCCGCCAAGCATTTGTCCAGTTACGGCAGCGATATACGGATTGTTTTCCCAATTGGCAGAATCGTGAATTAAGAAAAGGTCCTCATGGCCGGCTGATTTAAAAGCTTCGGTTATTTCGCCGCCCCGATCAACCTCCTCATTGGCATCCCAGTCCTCGCTCTTCCCGTTAGAGCCACCCGATCGGTTAACACCATTTTCGTCAGAATTACCGAAAATCGCGATGCCATCGGTATCGGTAATGGCAGTCTTACCAGTCGGGCAGGCGGCAAACCCACCGCCAAAGCCTTTGGCATGATTGTTGGTAATCAGCGCGTTATATATCCCGAGCCTTGCCGGCTGAACGTTGTTGTCGCTGCTGCCCTGGACGAATACGCCACCGCCGCCCCAGTCGTTGGTGGTATTGGTCGTATTGTTAGTGATGTAGGCTTTATTGCCGCTCACATTAAATTCGCCAACTGTAGGCGCAGAGATACGGATACCGCCGCCCTCCGAGTTTTGCGCCACATTGCTGGCGATGATTCCACCAGAAAACGTAAACCCGAAAAGAGCTCTATTCCAAGCGCCAGCATAAACGCCGCCGCCAGCCTCGGCAGAGTAGTTGCCCGTGATGTAACCGCCTGCAATTGTGAGACTGCCGCCATTGAAAGCAGCAATGCCGCCACCACCGTGGCAACCGTTACCCTTGTGACTTTCATCGTAGTGCTGATATTTATTGTTAGTAATGTAACCATCCGTAATGGTCACATTAGAGTTCTCAGCACAAATTCCCGCGCCAAAACCGCCTTGATCATTATTTGTACCGTTACCGGAGATAATACCGCCAACCATGTTTACCGTAGAATTCATGGCATAAACGCCGCCGCCACTGGGGGCATAGTTACCAGCGATTACGCCGTCAGAGATCACCAGGGTTGAGCCCTCACCCTCAACATGAATTCCAGCACCAGCACCATCGCGGCCCATAGAAGCACCACAAACGTATCCGCCACTCATGTCGACGGTAGAGCCGTTATCGGCATAAATCAGGTGGCGAACATTTGCGTCCTGATTCGTGGTCAGCACGCCGCTTTGAAGGTTAAACGTACCGCCACAGACGTTGATGAGCCTCATCGTAGAGTGAGCAGTGGTGCCCACGATGGCGCCATTGATGGCAACCTCGTGCCTGAAAAGGGTCTCGGTAGTAGCAGTGTCACTCGAAGTCGACTCAGTCACGTAGTAAGTGAGCTTACTGGGCGTTGTGCCGTCGTAATCGAGCTTAGCAAGGTTGCCGTTTTTGTCGCCACCCTGCTCGAACTTGTTATCAGCCGCCTGCTGCAGATCCTCAATCGTGAGCGTCGCGCCCGCAGGCACATTGAACATGGACATGTTGTTGCGACCTGATTCGGTGCCATTATGCTTAATCTTGTGACCATTTAAATCTAAGGTCACCTCACCTGCGCCCAACGTAATGTCACTTGCATACTCGACATCGGCATTCAGGCGAAACTTGCCGGTTTTTTTATCTTTTTGAAGGTAATCGTAGAGGTCCTGCGCTGTATTAATCTGCGTATATCCGTCCGCGTCTTCCACAGCTAGAGCAATATCGCCCTCATCATTAGCACTGTCATCCGCAGGTTGTACAGCATCCTCAACCCCTGCGTCATCGGACAACAGGCTCGCCGCACCAGCGTCGCCAGAGACTTCGTCATTCTTGACGTCGTTGTTATCCTGCCTTTCGGTATCCACGTTGTTGGTGTTTTCTACATCAGTAGACTCAGTTGAGGAATCACCCGTCACAGTTTCTTCGGTCTGGGCATCGTTGGCAATGGCCTGCGAGATCGGGGGCATGACGAGCGACAGTACCAGGCTCAACACGGAGGCTCCGCACAAAACGCCTGCCAGCACACGGCGCGTCGCTTTATTACTCTGCTTAGATTTGTCCGAATTCGCTTTCATCGATGTCTCCTCCCCAAGAGACCGCGATCTTGCTCTTTCACCATCAAACGTATCTGCGCAATCTGTAATTGCGCTCGTTTAGTAATGCAATTATAACGATTGTTTAAACATCTGAGCAATAAAACCGACATTTTTGTAGCGAGTTCTCAATTCTCTTGACATTTGCTCAGATTTACCTTCGTTTATTCGCTATCTATTTTTTGTTTCTGCTGGTAATTTAGTTGCCTATTATTTTTTAATGGCATTAGATTTATTTGCACAACATTTTGCTCAAGAGCGAACATCCTGTGAACGGTCGAAAATCGACCGTGAGCGGTAGGTCATTAACCGGGATGAATATCCTACCAAATTGATGAGAATATCTTAAACCCATCGGTGGTTGGAAGCATGATGTTCAGACAACAATATTTGAATTTTCCCACAGATTTTAGGCATCAATTCGCCCAAATCGCCTGAGGCCACCGCAAAGGAGCCTGTCCCCTTTTGCAGTGGTTCTCCCCCAGCGCTACAGCAGATGTTCCTCGATAAAGATCGCGATGCCGTCTTTGTCGTTGCTGGCGGTTACAAAATCGGCGGCGGCACGGGTGGCGTCGCTGCCGTTTGCCATAGCCACGCCCACGCCGGCGTCGGCCACCATGCAGGTGTCGTTGTCCGCATCGCCAAACACGCAGATGTTCTGGAGCTCCATGTCGTTGAGCTCCGCCACGCGCCCAAGGCCGCGCGTCTTGGACACGCGCGGATCCATGAACTCGTAGAGCCGCTGCGTGGTCTGCAGGGCCGCCGCCTTAACAGTGTTATCTGCAAACGTCGACGCCCGCTCAATCACCCGCGGCATCACCTCGGGCGCCATGGTAAACATCACCTTGGGCTGCGGCTCGCGCAAGAACTCGGCAAAATCGACCACCTGGTAGGGCACGCCGTCGACGCGCGACAGGTGCTCGACGCACGCGTTGCTCTCGGGCACGTAGAACACGCCGTCTCGGGGGCAGACGGGTGTTGCCGGAAGGTCCGCCATGTGCTTGCAGATGCGCGCGATGGTCTCGCCCGGCAGCGGAAAGCTCAGCTCGTTGATGGCGTGCGCGCGATCGATGACCTCGGCGCCACCGCAGCCCACGAGCACGTCCACCAGGCCTTCGATGCCCCAGAGCTCGTACATGGCCTCGGTCGCGTGGGCGTCGCGCCCGGTGCACAGGCCAAAGAGCACGCCGCGCTCGCGCAGGGCGCGGATCGCCGCCACGGTGCGCGGGGACACCGTGTGCTGGCTCGTGAGCAGCGTACCGTCGATATCGCAGAACACGGCTTTGATGTGGCTGAAGGTGGTGTCCATGGGGGCCTTTCTGGGTCGTGCGGCGGTGTGGGGTGTATTCGTGAACGGCGTACATGGTATACCAAGGCACAGGCGCGGCCCGTCAAAGCAAAAACCACCACAAAGGTGCCTGGCCCCTTTGTGGTGATCGCGGCGTCTACGAGCCAAACCATCACAACATTCGACGTTTTTCGGCAAAATCGCGGTTTTCATCGAATGTTGTGATGGTTTTACTGCCTTACGGCACGTTCCAAGTAATTGCGCCCAAACAGCAGCAGCGCCGCGGGAACCGCCGTCACGACCATGCCTGCCCCCACGAGTGTCCGTTGTACGCCAAATGTCGCCGCCAGCCACGGGGCAATCGCCAGCGGCGCCACGCCGGCGAACATATTGCCAAAGCCCATGACCGAGTTCACACGGCCGAGTTGCTCGAGCGGCGCCGTCGTTTGCACGATGGTGTTGTGGAGCGGATTGACGACACCCCAGGCTATGCCCAGGGCGATCTGGCCGACGAGGGCCACGCCCACGTACGGCGTCCCCACATAGAGCAGACTTCCCAGGCCCACGGACATAAGCGCCACAAGCAGCGTTTTAAGGTTGACCAGGTGCGGCGGCAAGCGGAGCGCGAGCACGGCACCCAGCACCGCGCCCACGCCCGAGGCAGACGAGAGCCAACCCATCCACTCAACGCCGACGTGCAGGACATCGCGGTAGAAGAACGACTCCAGCGGATCGAAGGCTCCGTAGCCAAAGTTCGAAAGAAAAATAATGCAAAACAGCAGGGCGAGAACGCTGTTGGTGAAGACTGTCTTGATGCTGGCTGCGAAGGTGGCGCGGGTGGACGTGCTGGGGTTGGAGCTTTGTCCCGCACGCTCCCCTTCCTCTGCCGAATCGGCATCCGCATGCCCGGCGACATGGCTGGTCTGCGGCCTAAAGCCCCAACCGACGACGAGCGCCAGCACGGTAAAGAGCATCATGAGCACAAACACCGCGCGCGACGACGCAGCCGCCGCGACAAAGCCGCCCAGCGTGGGGCCAACGATGATACTCACGTTTGAAAACATGGCGATGGCGGAGTTGATGTCTTTGAGCTCGACAGGATCGTCGGTGAGGTAGGCCGGATAGGATGTGGCAATGGGCTGGGCGAACCCCATCACAAAGCCCAGAAACACCGCGCCGAGCAGGACGATGCCGGTCGCGCTGCCAAAGGCGATGATTGCCGTGCCAGTTGCGAGCGTGCCCACAATGCTCAGCAAGAAATGGCGGCGCGGACCCCAGGCGTCGAGCACCGCGCCACCCGCAAAGGATCCCAGGATCACGAAAACGTTCATGAACAGGACGGCCAGCGATGTCGCCACGACTGAGGCATCGTCTGCATAGGTGAGCGTTCCGATGACGCCGATAAAATAACTGGTCTGAAACCCGGTGTAGATGAGAAAGCGCATCGCCACCAGGCGCTTGGCCTGCACGGACAGCGATGACTGAGGCTTTGAGAAAAGAGAGATGAGCATGGAGACTCCTTGTTTCATACGAATGCGGACGGCGGGCATTCGCCACCGTCTGTCAAATCAATCTATCCGCATGAAACATTAAGGACGCATCAGGACCCTTCTCTCCGTTTTTCGCCCGTCATGAACTACTTGGTAGATTGTAAGGCATGTCCCACACATCTACCAAAGCAAAAACCACCACAAAGGTGCCGGCACTTTTGTGGTGGAAATGGCGTTTGCCCAGATAAAACCTGCCAAAATAAACCTGTCCTTATTTGGCAGGTTATGGCAGCGCAGCGAGCCGGCCCTTAAAGGTGATCTTGGATCAGGTCGCAGATGGCTCGGGCGTCGTTGATGTTGATGGCTCGGGTCGCGAAGCCGGCGTCGAAGGCCTGACGCGCCAGGGCTTCGTTGCAGGCAAGGGCCAGCGTGTGACCGTCGACCAGGTCGAGCGAACTCTTGCCGCGCAGACGGTCGACACCGGAGCGCGCGACCACGATGTTGTCGAAGCCCTCGGTCTTGTAGCCCTCGATGATCACCACGTCGACATCGTTGTAGCGCGACAGCAGCTCGCGCGCGGGCATCTCGTCCTCCTCGCGCGTGTCGGCGTACTCCGCCCAACGCGTGGCGCAGATGAGGCCCACGTGCTTGGATCCGGCCTGGTGATGGCGCCACGTATCCTTAGCGGGCACGTCGATATCAAAGCCGTGGTGCCCGTGATGCTTGAGTGAACCCACGCGCAGGCCGCGGCGGGTGAGCTCGGCGATAACCTTCTCGACGAGCGTGGTCTTGCCCGAGTTCTGGTAGCCGATAAACGCGATCGCGGGGACGGCCGGTGCCGGAGCAGCGGGCGCGACGGCGACGGGTGCGCTTGCGAGCGTGGCACCGTCAGCGGCCACGGCCTCAACAGCAGCAACCTGACGCTCCGCACGATCCCACACGCCCGAACGGCCGCCCTCCTTGTGCAGCAGGCGCACGTCGACGATCTCCATGCCGCGATCGACCGCCTTGCACATGTCATAGATGGTCAGACACGCGGCACTCGCGCCGGTCAGAGCCTCCATCTCGATACCCGTCTTGCCCGTCACGCCCGCCGTGACCAGTACGTGAAAGCCAACCTGCCCGTCCGCGCGCGCCGGCGCCCAGCCCTCGGGCACGTCATCGGCCGGCGTCCCCGCCGCAGCGATGGGCGCAATGTCGCACTTGCTCTTAGTAATGAGCAGCGGATGGCACATGGGAATGATGTCGCTCGTGCGTTTGATGGCCATAATGCCCGCCACGCGCGCGCAGGCAAGCACGTCGCCCTTTTTGGCGCGGTCCTGCAGCACCATGGCCTGCGTCTCGGGGTGCATGAGGATGGTGCCCTCGGCGATGGCAATGCGATGGGTCTCGGCCTTGTCGGACACGTCGACCATGCGCACCTCGCCCTTAGCGTCCACGTGCGTCAGCTCGTCGCGGCGGGCGTCGCGGGCGGACTCGACGACGGCGCTGGCGATCAGCTGCGCGGACGCGTCGGCGTTGCCAGCATTCGCCGCAGCCGTGACTTTGTGGGCAGACATCGCGGCCCTGCGAGCGGCCTTGGTGGCATCGGCGTACCTGCTCTTGGCCATATGATCATCCTCCGATTTGGGACATAAATCGTTGCGTGCCCTCAATTATCGCGTGTTCCTGCGGTTTGTGGGCCACGGCATCGCGCCAAATCGAAAGTACCTGCATATCATCACCACGGCGCAGGGCGTCGCGCACCGAATACTCGGCATCGCTGAACAGGCACGGACGCACGTTGCCATCGGCCGTCAGGCGCAGACGGTTGCAATTCGCACAAAAATGGTTGGACATGGCGCTGATGAAGCCGACCGTTCCCGCCGCACCCGGAAAGTGCCAGTAGCGCGCAGGGCCCGCGCCGGCAGGAGCGTCGTTGATGTCGAGTGGCTCGAGCTCGCCCAGTCCCGTCGCGGTGGCCCCGGCATTGATGCGCGCCCGCAGCTCGTCGCTCGGCACGGTATCGCTCGCGTCCCACAGCTCGGGATTGAGCGCGGGCGCATGCGGGTCCACAGTGCAATGCGAGCTCGTATGCTCGTCGCCGATGGGCATGTATTCGATAAAGCGCAGGTGGATGGGGCGGTCGACGGTCAGTCGTGCAAGGGCTGCCACATCCTGGTTGAGCCGGCGCACCACAACGCAGTTGACCTTAACGGGCTCAAAGCCCCAAGCCAGCGCCGCGTCGATGCCGGCCATGGTCTGCTCGAGCCGGCCCAGGCGCGTGATCTTTCCAAAGAGCGTAGGGTCGAGTGTATCGAGCGAAATGTTGACGCGGTTAAGCCCGGCATCTTTGAGCTGCGGCGCCAGCTTGGGCAGCAGGGCGCCGTTGGTGGTAAGCGAGATGTCCTCAATCTGCGGAATCGCACGGATGTCGCGAATAAGCGGAATGATACGGCGGCTGACCAGCGGCTCGCCGCCCGTCAGGCGCACGCGGCGAATGCCCTCCCCCGCTACCAGGCGCACAAAGCGGGCGATTTCCTCAGCACTGAGCAGCTCGTCGTGCGCGCGGGGTGCCACGCCATCGGCCGGCATGCAGTAAATGCAACGGAAATTGCACTTGTCGGTAACGGCAATGCGCAGGTAGTTGATATCGCGGCCAAAGCCGTCATGTTGCACGTGCCCGTCCACGCAGCCCTCCCCTCACGCGGCGTTTTATTCTTCGGAAAACATAATACCCCACGGGAGAATCATGCCGACACCCGTACGACAGGACAGGTCGCTTCGAGCAAGACCGGCTTCCCAAGCCCATCCTCAGCACGCAAACCATCACAACATTCGATGCTTTTCCCGTTTTTGGCGAAAAACGTCGAATGTTGTGATGGTCTGCCTGCCCACGGCACCCCGTAGAAGGACCAAAACGCCCCTAAAGGCCGCCGTCCCAGTGCCGAATCACGAATTCTCGCAGGTCGTTCTGCCGCTTTTGGAACGCTTCGCTTCGGTCGCACTTAAGGCCCATAGCGAGTGCGATGGCGTTCATCGCCCGGTGCAATTGCAGCTGATGGGCAAACTGAGTCCCGGTGAGGACGATCATTCTAAAGCCCAGCGCGCTCAGCACGGTCATACGCTCCGCATCCGACGCGCTGCGCTGTTTATCAAGATGGTCCGAGCCGTTGTATTCAATTCCCGTACCGCTCGCAGGCGCATATACGTCAATCTCGAAATACCCGGCCTTAGCGAGATACTTGAACTCGCTGGGAACATCGACCCGATGGTTGAGCTCAACCTTGACGTATCCCAGCCCGCCCTGGGAACGTTTTGCTACGACCATGATTGCGGTGGCCGTCTCCATGGGCGATCGCGCGCCATCGTGCACGCGCCTGAGCACACCGGCCGCGCGTATAGCCCCCTGACGAGATCGATTCTCATCGCAATAAGCAATCAAGTCGGCAACGGTATACCTCTGCCCCATCTCGATATAATCGTCTGTCGACAGATGATTCAAATGGTATCGGGCGCAGATTTCATACCCATATTCCAGCTGCTCGGGCTCGCTCATCCACGAACCCGCCTGGACAAAGCACATGACCTCATCAACCACCAGAAGGCCCTCCGCCACCTCGATAAGATGGCCTGGAGGTACCGGCGCCCCAAACACGTGGCACCTAAATCCAGCCGGCGTCGAGCGCTCAAAATCGAAGTTGACGAGCGTGTCGATATGATCGAGCTCTTCTCGTGGAATACCAAGCGAAACCAGATAGTCAGTAACGATCTCAACTGCCGTTGAAGCCCTCAGCCCCTTGGCATCGAGCCCCAATTTGGGCAGGCTCGCGGTCGACTCCGCCTCGTTAGCAAGCGAGTCCTCATCGTATAGGCTGCTTGCTCGCGAGAGCGGCTCAGACGGGCGCGCCACGTTGTGGTACAGCCAGGCAGTCTTATGGGACAGGACGATCGGCAGGTCCATGAGCCCTCCAATGGAGTCGGATAACCAACCTTATTCCCCTGCCCATGGGTCCGCACACCTTCGTGCGCAAGAAAGCGATTCCACCCGGTCGAGTGGCAGAAAAACCATCACAACATTCGATGCTTTTCCCGATTTTGGCGAAAAACGTCGAATGTTGTGATGGTTTGAGGCGAGGTGAAGAGCACGGAGAGGTCAAAGCATCGTGCTCGAACGGGTTAATCCAACTCTTTTAAGCCATGCGCCAGCTGCCAGTACTCGCCGTGCTGGGCGAGCAGCTCTTCGTGGGTGCCGCGCTCGATGATGCGGCCGTGTTCGAGGACCATGATGGCGTCGGCGTCGCGGACGGTGGACAGGCGGTGCGCGATCATAAAGGTGGTGCGTCCGCGCATGATGCGGTCCATGCCGCGCTCGATAAGCTTTTCGGTACGCGTGTCGATGCTCGAAGTGGCCTCGTCCAAGATGAGCACCGGCGGGTCGGCGACGGCCACGCGCGCGATGGCGAGCAGCTGGCGCTGGCCCTGCGACAGGTTGGCGCCGTCGGCCGTGACCGGCGTGTCGTACCCTCTAGGCAGGCGGCGGATAAACGAATCCGCGCAGGCAGCCTCGGCGGCGGCGCGCACTTCCTCGTCGGTCGCGTCGAGCTTGCCAAAGCGGATGTTCTGCGCAATGGTGCCGCTAAACAAGTGCGTGTCCTGCAGCACAATGCCGAGCGACCCGCGCAGGCTGGCCTTGGCAATGTGCTTGACGTCGATGCCGTCGTACGTGATCTCGCCGTCATCGACCTCGTAGAAGCGGTTGATGAGGTTGGTGATGGTCGTCTTACCGGCGCCTGTGGAGCCCACAAACGCGATCTTTTGCCCCGGCTTGGCAAACAGGTTGAGGTCCGTGAGCACACGGGTGCCCGGCACGTAGGAAAAGTCCACGGCATGGAAGCGCACGTCGCCGGCAAGCGGGACCAAGCCGCACGTGAGCTCGGTACCGTCGGCAGCCACCGCACGGCCCGACTCATCAACGGCAGCCACATCATGCAAGTGCCCGTACGCGCCCACGCCCTGGCCCTCGGGAATCTTCCACGCCCACGCGGCGTCGCCCGTCTGCACCAGCTCCACGCAGCCCTCGTCTACCTCGGGCTTAAGGTCCATGGCGGCAAATAGGCGCTCGGCACCGGCCAGCGCGTTGAGCAAAAAGTTGCCCAGCTGCGTGAACTGGTTGATGGGCATGGCGGCCTGACGCACAAAGACCAGGTAGCTCGCGAGCGCACCTACGTCGGCGAGCCCCTTGATGCAGAGCATGCCGCCTGCCACCGCAACGATGGCGTAGTTGGCATAGCCGATCACCACGGTCATGGGTACCATCGAGTTGGCGTAGGCCTGCGCGGCACCACCGGTGCGGCGCAGCTCTTGGTTGCGTGCGTCAAAACCAGCCACGTTGGCCTGTTCGTGATTAAAGACCTTGATAACCTTTTGGCCCGAGACCATCTCTTCGATATATCCGTCCAAATCGCCCAGCGACGCCTGTTGGGCGGCAAAAAAGCGCTTGGAACGCATGCCCGAGTAGCGCGCGTACAGCACAATGGCCACATCGCACACGAGCGTGATAATCGTGAGCTGCCAGTTGAGGATGATGAGCATGGCCGTGGTGCCGACCACCTGGATGCTCGCCTGAATCACGTTGGCAAAGCTATTGTTGAGCGCCTCGGAGACGGTGTCGACGTCGTTGGTAAAGAAGCTCATGATGTCACCCGAGCGCGTGCTGTCGAAGTAGCTCAGCGGCAGCATCTGGATGTGCGCGAACAGGTCGCGGCGAATATCGGACACCACGCGTTGGGCCGCGCGCACCATGATCTGCGAGTAGCCCAGAGCCGAGAGCACGCCCGCGGCGTAGATGGCAGCGGTAAAGATAACCTGCCTAGCGAGCAGTTCCTCACCGCCCGTTGCCAAACCGTTGACGATGGGGCGCACCATGTAGGTACCGGCAAGGCTTGCGATGGCGGCCACAGAGGCAAGCACACCAACTGCGAGCAGCGAGAACTTGGCGTGACCCATGTAGGAGAGCAGGCGGCGAAGCGTCTGCGCCAGATTGGCGGGACGGGCCTGAGCGGATGTCTTAGGCACGATGCTCATCTCCTTTCGCAGCCTGAAGCGATCCACTGGGGCCAGAGGAAGACAGGGCATTTGCGCCATCCACGACGCCCGCATCCCCCGCAAACTCCATCTGCGAGGCATAAATCTCCTGATAAATGGCGTCGCCCGCCAGCAGCTCCTCGTGCGTGCCCACACCGTGGACACAGCCGTCGTCCAACACCACGATGCGGTCGGCATCCATAACGCTCGCAATGCGCTGCGCAATGACAATCACCGTCGTATTGGGAATCTGAGCAATATGCTCGCGAATCTTAGCGTCGGTCGCCATATCGACCGCGCTGGTTGAGTCATCAAAAATGAGCACGCGCGGATGCTTGAGCAGCGTGCGCGCAATGCACAGGCGTTGCTTCTGGCCGCCCGAAACACCGGCGCCGCCTTGGCCCAACTCGCCGTCCAGCCCGCCGATGCGATCCAGGAACTCGTCCACGCATGCCGCCCGGCAGGCCGCGAGGAGCTCATCGTCCGACGCCTGCGGATTGCCCCACTGCAGGTTCTCGCGCACGGTACCCGTAAACAGCACGTTCTTTTGCAGCACGATACCCACGGCGTCGCGCAGGGCAACCAGGTCGTAATTGCGCACATCGCGCCCGCCCACGAGCACGGCGCCTTCGGTGGCGTCGTACAGGCGCGCGATCAGCTGCACAAGCGAGCTCTTGCCCGAGCCCGTGCCGCCGAGGATGCCCACCGTCGAGCCGCTCTCGATGCGAAGGTCGATATGCTCGAGCACATCCTCGGCAGCATCCGCGCGGTACTTAAACGACACGTCGCGAAACTCGATGCCTCCGTCGGCCACCTCGTGCACGGCAGCGGCAGCGTCGGGCGCTTGAATAAGCGAACGCTCGTCGAGCACCCGCGAGATGCGCTCCACGCTGGCAAGTGCGCGGGTGAGCAGCAAAAACACGTTGGAAATCATCATGAGCGAGTTCATGATCAGCAGCACGTAGCTCATAAAGCCCGTGAGCGAGCCCACGCCCAAGCGACCTTCGATGATCATGCGGCCGCCGATCCACAGAATGGAAAGCGCCGCCACGTACATCGACAGCTGAAACACCGGCAGGTTGAACACGGCGTTGCCAAAGGTCTTCGTCGCCGTGTGCGCAAGCTCGGTATTGACGGCATCGAACTTGGCCTCCTCGTGCTCGGCGCGCACGTACGCTTTGACGGCGCGCACGGCGGTGAGGTCTTCCTGCACCACACCGTTGAGATGGTCCATCGAGGTCTGCAGCTGGCGGTAGAGCGGACTGACACGGTAGGTAATAACGCCCAGCACGATCGCCAGCACCGGCAGGATGATCGCAAATACAGTGGCGAGCGGGCGCGACAGCACCAGCGCATAGACCAAGCCGACGATAAGCGTCACGGGGCCGCGCACCATAGGGCGAAAGCCGTTGCCGATAGCGTTTTGAATCACGGTGATGTCGGTGGTCATGCGAGTGACCAGCGAGCTGGCGTCGTAGTTGTCCAGATTGCCAAAAGCGAGCGTCTGGATCTTGCGATACTCGGCCTCGCGCAGGTTAGCGCCCAGCCCCGAGGCGACGCGAGCAGACGTGCGTGCATAGCCCAAGCCAAGTACCAGCGAACATGCGGCGCATACCAGCATATACGTGCCCTGCAACAGCATGTAGTTGATGTCGCCCGCGGGCACGCCCACATCGATGATATTTGCCATGATGACCGGGATAAACAGCTCGAGCGCCGTCTCGGCCGTCACAAAGAGCACGCCGAGTATGGCGTCGCGGCGGTATGCCCCCAGATAGGAAAACAGAATCTTGAGATTGCGCACGCAGGTTCATCCCCCATCAAACGTTGTTCGCAAACCCACGTATTATGGCGCGCCGTGCGGCGGTGTCAAGTGTTCCGAAATCGATTTCTGCAAGGCTAGTGCAGGCGCCATGCTCACAGGGCGCACGTCCGTATTCAATTGGAAATGAACGCGAGCGTGACTTTTTCGCCCTGCCGCCAACACAAACCTTGACTCTACAATCGTTGTAGGGTTTTCACTACACTGGTACGTAAACAGACCCAGCCAGAAAGCCCCGCCCATGGAACACGACCTCACACGCGGCAATGTCCTCAAGACCATCGCGGTCTTTGCCCTGCCTTATATGCTCTCGTACTTTTTGCAGATGCTCTACGGCATGGCCGACCTGTACATGATGGGACAGTTTAGCGGCGCCGCCGGCATCACCGCCGTGGGCAATGGTGCGCAGACGCTCTATATCATTACCGTGACGCTCGTGGGCCTGGCCATGGGAACGACGGTTATCGTCGGCCACGCCGTGGGTTCGCGTCGGTTTGACCGCGCCGAGACCGCCATCGGCAACACCATCACGCTCTTTATGGGTGTCTCGGTGGTGCTGGCCGCTGTCCTGCTCGCACTGTGCCCGCAGATCGTGGCGCTCATTGGCACGCCGGCCGAGGCGGTCGAAGGAACCGCCGCCTACCTGCGTATCTGCTTTATGGGCATTCCCTTTATCGCCGCGTACAACATCCTCTCGGCCATCTTTCGCGGCCTAGGCGATTCGCGCTCGCCCATGTACGTGATTGGCGTGGCATGCATCATCAACATCGCGCTCGACTTTCTGTTTATCGGCCACATGGGGCTCGGCCCCGTAGGCGCGGCACTCGGCACAGTCATCGCGCAGACGGCGAGCGTGGCTCTCGCGCTCGTGTGGCTCAAGAGCCGCCGTACGCACATTCACCTCAAGCGCAGCGGCCTACGCCCCCAGCCCGAGGTGCTCGGCAGCATCCTTAAGATCGGCGTGCCCGTAGCCGTGCAGGACGGCTGCATCCAGGTGGCGTTTATGTTCATCACCGTCATCGCCAACCACCGCGGCCTGGTTGATGCCGCCGCCGTAGGCTTGGTCGAAAAGATGATCAGCTTTTTGTTTATCGTGCCGAGTTCCATGGGCGCTACCGTCAGCGCGCTCACGGCGCAAAACGCCGGCGCAGGCAAGGGCGACCGCGCGCGCCAGGTGCTCAAGGATGCCATGACCATCTCGGTGGTGTACGGCTGCCTGATCACGGTGCTGATGTGGCTGGTGGCGCCGGCGTTTATCGGCTTTTTTGCCAAGGACCCCGCGGTGGTCGCCGCCGGCACCGGCTATATGCGCAGCTATATTTTCGACGCGATTTTTGCCGGCATCCACATTTGCTTTAGCGGCTTTTTCGCTGCATACGGCAAGAGCTACATCGGCTTTGCGCACAACGTGCTGGCCGTGGCGCTCATTCGCGTACCCGGCGCATGGCTGCTGTCGAACGCCTATTCCGACACGCTGTTCCCCATGGGTATCGCCTCGCCGTGCGGATCGATTTTGTCGGCGGTCATCTGCGTGATTGCATTTACCGTGCTCAACCGCCGCGGAGCTTTTGACAAGCTGGTAGCGTAGCGAGGAGACGCATGCCTAGCACCTCTCCCCTGTTTTTACCGAAAGGAGCGGTCCTGTGACCGACATGCCAAGCGAACATACTGAGGGCCTGCTCCGCATTGGCGAGGTGGCGCGCTTGTTTAACCTGAGCGTGGGCACGTTGCGCCATTACGAGCAGATGGGCCTACTGGACCCGGCGCACATCGATCCGGCAAGTGGGTACCGCTACTACGGATCGCGGCAGCTCTCTACCCTCAATACCATCAGCCACCTGCGCGTTCTCGACTTGCCGCTCGCGCAAATCCGTGAGTTTGTGACCACGCGCGATGTGGACCTTATGCAGCGGCAGCTGGCTCAGCAGCAGGAACTCATCGAGCGCAAGCGCCGCGAGCTGGAGCGCGCATCGCGCAAGATCGACAACCGGCTTGCTCTGCTGCACGATGCCTTGAGCACCGAGCTCGATACCATCCGCGAAATCGATGCGCCCGAGCTTCGCTGCGCCGTGTTGCGCGAACGCGTCAACCCTACCGACGCCTATGCACTGGAGTGGCAGATTCGTCAACTGCAGAAGGGCCAGCACGAGACCTTTGTCTTTCTGGGCAACTTGGGCGTCGGGATTGGCGCCGAGCGCCTCGCCGCCGGCGACTTTGACGGCTACGACGAGGTCTTTCTGCTGCTCGATGACACCGATGAGTACTTGGGCGATGTTGAGACGCGACCTGCCGCGCGCTGCCTGACCATAAGCTTCCGCGGCACGCACGGGCAGGCGGGCTCGCGCTACGAGCAGCTACTCGGCTATATGCACGAACACGGGCTGGCACCCGCCGGCCCGTCGCGCGAGATCGCCCTCATCGATGACATCATCAGCGACGACCCGGCAACCTACGTGACGCAGATCACGGTGCCCGTTTCCCCGTCCAAATAAAATCCGCCCGAAAGGTATCATGCTTTCCGGGCGGATCTTCAATTTGGTTATCGATGCGCTAAGCCCGGGGCACCTGACCAGTAGCCAAGATCTGCTCGAGTGCGTCCTCATCCAATACAGGCACGCCCAACTGCTCGGCCTTGGTGAGCTTGGAGCCCGCTTTGGGGCCGGCGACCAGATAGCTCGTCTTCTTTGAAACACTACCCGAAACCTTGGCGCCGAGCACCTTGAGCGCCGCGCCTGCCTCGTCGCGCGTACGGTTGACGAGCGTGCCGGTGAGCACGAAGGTCAGACCCGCGAGTGGTTGAGCGTCGGCAAGCTCGCCCGCCACGCCAGCGTCGGCCGCGGCTTGCGCGTGCGCGGCGCCCAAGTCGACCTCGAGCGACAGGCCCGCCTGACGCAGGCGCTCTAGCACGGCGAGGTTCTCGGGCACGGCCAGGAACTGCTTGACGCTCGCCGCAATCTTGGGACCGATGCCCTCACACTCGGCGATGTCCTCTTCGCCCGCCAAGATGAGCTTGTCGATCGACAGGAATCGCTCGGCGATGACCTCGCCCACGCTCTTGCCCACATGGCGGATGCCCAGGGCAAACAGCACGCGACCGAGCGGCTGGCTCTTGGACTTGTTGAGCTCGGCGATGATTTTCTCGGCCGTCTTGAGGCCCACCGGAATGGGATCGCCCTTCTTGACGCCCTTTTTGCTGTTGGAGCTGGCGTACACGCGGCCCGTGTCCAGGCCGGCGATGTCGTCGACCGTGAGCTGGTAGAAGTCTGCGACATCGTGGATCAGCCCGGCGGCGATCATCTTGTCGACAATCTCGTCGCCCAGGCCGTCGACGTCCATACAGCCGCGACTCACCCAGTGGAGCAGGCGCTCCTTGAGCTGCGCGGGGCAATCGATGGAGACACAGCGATAGGCAACCTCACCGTCCTCATGGACCACGGGGCTACCGCACACGGGGCAGACCTCGGGCATGTGCCAGTCAACCGAATCGGCCGGGCGCTTGTCGAGCACCGGGCCCACGACTTCGGGGATTACGTCGCCCGCCTTGTGCACGATGATGGTGTCGCCCTCGCGCACGTTTTTGCGGCGGATCTCGTCGATGTTGTGCAGCGTGGCGCGTGCGATGGTAGAGCCGGCAACTGTGACCGGATCGAACTCGGCGACCGGCGTGAGCACGCCGGTGCGGCCCACCTGGATGCGGATCTCGCGCAGGACGGTCTGTTTTTCCTCGGGCGGGAACTTAAAGGCGATGGCCCAGCGCGGCGCACGGGCGGTAAAGCCCAGGTCGAGCTGCTGGGCAAAGCTGTCGACCTTTACGACCACGCCGTCGATGTCGTAGTCCAGGTCACCGCGATGCTCGAGGGCCTGGGCGCAGAACTCGTGGACCTCGGCCGGCGTGGCGCAACGAGCCACGTTGGGGTTGACACTAAAACCGGCGCTGCGCAGCCAATCCAGAAACTCGCGTTGGCTGTGAACGTGCAGCGGGTCGGTATCGGCGATGGCGTAGATAAAGGTGGCCAGGTCACGGCGTGCCGTGACCTTGGGATCCTTTTGGCGCAGGCTGCCGGCGGCGGCGTTGCGCGGGTTGGCGAAGGGGTCGCGACCCTCGGCATCGGCCTCTTCATTCAGACGAACAAAGCTGCCCTTGGGCATATAGACCTCGCCGCGCACCTCGATGGCGCGCTCGCGGTCGTCGCCCATGTGGGCGAGCGCCGGCTCGGACAGGTGCATGGGCACATCCTTGATGGTACGGACGTTGAGCGATACGTCCTCGCCCGTGGTGCCATCGCCACGTGTGGCCGCACGTACGAAGGTGCCGTTTTGGTAGGTAAGAGCCACGCCCAGGCCGTCGATCTTAAGCTCGCAGGTATAGGTAACGCTGCCGGCACCGAGCGCATCCTCGGCGCGCTGGAGCCACGCGTCGAGCTCGTCCAGGTCCATGGCATCATCCATGGAATACATGCGCGCCATGTGCGTGACCGGCGTAAACTGCTCGCTCACGTAGCCGCCCACGCGCTGGGTATAGCTGTCGGGCGTCACCAGATCGGGGTAGGCCGCCTCGATTTCCTGCAGCTCAACGAGCATTTTGTCAAAGGCAGCGTCCGTGATCTCGGGCGCGTCGAGCATGTAGTAGCGATAGGCGTGGTAATCGAGCTCGTGGCGCAACTCAGCCGCGCGCGCGGCGGCCTGGGCACGGGCATCGGCCGGTGCGGCGGCATCCGCGCTCGCGGGCGTTTTGGTATCGATGTCCACGCCGTCACCAAACAGGCTCGATTGCTCCATAGCGGCACTCCTTCGCTCGATTTCAAACGGATACTAGAGTACCACCGGTCGCAATGGGGCCGAATAACCCTTTCGAACCGCACCGAATCGGCAGCCGTCAGACCGGGGTGGATCGCGCGATCAAACCATGCCCTTGCCATTTCTAAATGATCCGTTTTCCTCCGCCTCCAACGGATCAATAAGAAAAAAAGGGGCTGTCCCACGTTGATGGGACAGCCCCCTCTGGCCTCGATATGTGCGATACGACTCGTTAGAAACCCTGACCGTAGCCCTGACCCTGGCCCTGCTGGCCCAGCAGCTCCTCCAGATACTGGCGCAGCTGCTCGTCGGTAATACCGCCGTTGCCAGTGTCGGTCGAGCTGTCGTCCTGCTGCTGACTCTGCAACTCTTCATCGGAGCCCAGCTCGACGGTGACTTTCTTCTCTTCCTTGCCGCGCACGAGCGTGATCTCGACCTTCTCGCCCACCTCGTGGCTGCGCAGCGCGATGATCAGGCCGTCAGCGCTTGTAATCTCGTCGTCGCCCAGCTTGGTAATGACATCGCCCTCCTGGATACCGGCCTTAGCGGCAGGACCGTCCTCGACAACGCTCGCCACGTACGCGCCGCTATCGGTGCTCAGCTTGTTGGTGCGAGCGTTGAGCGCATTGACGCTCGAAAGCGTGGCGCCCAGGTACGGATGCACCGGCGTCTTGCCGTCGATGATCTGGTCGGCAATGTTCTTGGCATAGTTAACGGGAATGGCAAAACCAACGCCCGAGCTGGAGCCCGAGTAGCTCTCGATGAGCGAGTTGATACCCACGAGCTCGCCATTGTCGTTAACGAGCGCGCCGCCGGAGTTGCCCGGATTGATGGCAGCATCGGTCTGAATCATGTTGGCATAGATGGTGTTACCGCTGGTAGAGCTCATGGCCGTGGAGCGATACAGCGCCGACACAATGCCCGTGGAGACAGACTGCTCATTGCCGAACGGCGAGCCGATCGCCATGACCCATTCGCCCACGTTGAGCTTGGAGGAGTCGCCGATCTCGATCGGGGTGAGCTTGGAAGCATCGGCGTCCTTGAGCTTGATGACGGCCAGGTCGCTCGAAGCATCGTTGCCCACGAACTCGGCCTCGTAGGTGGTGCCGTCGTCCATGGTCACCACGTACTGGTCGTAACCATCGACCACGTGGTTGTTGGTGAGGATGTGGCCCTCGGTATCGAGCACAACGCCCGAGCCGACGCTGCCCGAGTTGTCCGACTCGTCGGCAGACTGCGAAAGCGAGCCATTCTGGCCGCCGCTCGAAGTGGCGGTAATGGAAACCACGGAGGGCAGGGCCTTGGCAGAAACGGCCTCGGCCAGCGTGGTGTCCTCGGAATCAATCGTAATCTTTTGCGTCGATGAACCCGAAGCACCCGCCGTCACGGCATTCTTGCCGCCGCCAATGTTGAGCGTGCCGCTCATAATGAGCGCAATGACCAGCAGGGCGCCACAGGCGCAGCCGGCGAGCGCCGTAATAAAGATCGGCAGCTTTTTGGTCTTGGTCTTGACCACCGTGTGCTTGTTTACAACCTGCTGGCTGCCCAGCGGCTTGCCGGTCTGCGTGTCGTAGGCCTGCACGTAGGGAATGTTGCTGTCGGCAGGCGTTGACTCCACCTGCACGCGCGGCTGCTGTTGGGTCTCGCCGGCGTTGCCCGCATCCTGGGGACGCTGGGAATCGTACTCGCTCATAGCTGCGATCCTTTCGTCAAATAACCAAAGGCCCGCCAAACATGTGGCGGGCCATCATTGTTCACGTTGAGTTGTACCCCAATATGCGGGCGTACGTGTACGAGAACGCAATCTTTTAGGAAGGCTTAAGTTCTGCTGCAAACTCGAAAGAAACCCGCACCTGCGTCAAAACCACCACAAAGGTGCCTGTCCCCTTTGTGGTGGAAATCTAGTCCTTAAACAGATAGCCCACGCCGCGGACGGTGGTGATGTGTGCCGCGATCTGCGGGCCCACCTTGGAGCGGATGCGTCGGATGTGCACGTCGACGGTGCGCGTGCCGCCGCAGTACTCAAAGCCCCACACGCGGTGCAGCAGCACCTCGCGGCTGTAGGCGCGGTTGGGGTGCGTCGCCAAAAAGCTCAGCAGCGAGTACTCCATCAGCGTCAGGTCGATGGGCTCGTTATCGAGCGTCACCTGGTAGGTAGCCAGGTTGATCTCGAGGTTATCGATGTTGAGCACATCGTCGGCGGTGACGGTCTCCTCCTCGCCCATCAGGCGCTGCGCGCGAGCCTTGAGCTCGTTGGGCGTCGCCGTGGGGCATACAAAGTCGGCATGCGCGTGATTCGGCAGGCGCAGGGTGCCGAGCGCCTCGTCGTCGACGATCACCAGCATGGGAACGCCGCCGCGGTCGTCAAGCCACTTGGCAATCTGATCGATGCGGTCGCTGCGGATGCCATCGGAATCGAGAATCAGCAGGTCAAAGTCGTGCGCCGCAGTTGGCGAATCAGGGGTTGCCAGGCTCACCTCGACACCCAGGGTAGTCGTCAAGCTGCGGGCAAACTCGTGGAAGCGCGTCGTGCGCGCCATGAACAGGGCACTCTTTTCGGACATATCGGCCTCCAAGGAAATGAGCTCAATCGTACTGGAACAAGCCAGCGTGATTAGGAGTTCGCCAGGTAGTGCTTGATCTCCCACTCGGTGATCGTGGACTCAAACTTATGCCATTCGTCGCGCTTCTTTTTGAGGAAGAAGCTGTGGATGTGCTCGCCGAGGGCATCCTTCATAAACTGCGAGTCCTCAAACACGTCGAGCGCCTCTTTGAGCGAGCGCGGCAGCGGCGTATAGCCGGCCTCAACCATCTGACGGTCGGTAAGCTTGAGTGTCTCGGCCGTGGCCTCGGGCGGGAGCTCCAGCTTGCGCTCGATGCCGTCCAGACCAGCCGCCAGCGTGACGGCGTTGACCAGGTACGGGTTGGCCATGGGATCGGGACTGCGCAGCTCGATGCGCGTGGACAGCTGCTTGCCGGGCTTGTAGACCGGAATGCGGACCATACTCGCGCGGTTGCGCAGGCCCCACGTGGCGTACTGCGGCACGGAGTCGCCGCCCGTGGTAATGCGCTTGTACGAGTTGACCGTGGGGTTGGTGATGGCGCTGATCTCGCGCGCGTGCGCCAGGATGCCGGCCATGTAGTGCTTGGCGATATCGGAGAGGTGGTACTTCTCGTCGTCCTCGCCCCAAAAGACGTTGTTGCCGTCGTGGTCGAATAGCGACTGGCACAGGAACATAGCGCTGCCGTCTTCGCCTGCCAACGGCTTGGGCATAAAGGAGGCGTGGCAACCGCTCTCGTAAGCCTGCTGCTTAATGATGAGCTTGGCCGTGGTGATGGCGTCGGACATGCTCAGGGCCTCGGCGTGGCGCAGGCTCATGCCGTGCTGCGAGCGACCGGCGGCGTGGAAGGTGTACTCCACGGGCACGGACATCTTCTCGAGCGTGAGGACCGTGTTGCGGCGCAGGTCGCGGGCGGCATCGCTCACCGAAAGATCGAAGTAGCCCACGTTGTCGAGCGGCTCGGGCGTGTGCTCGTCGGGGAAGTAGTAATACTCCAGCTCGGCACCAACGTTGAGTAGGTAGCCGGCCTTCTCGGCCTTGTGGAACATGCGGCGCAGGGCATCGCGCGGGTCGCCGGCGAAGGGCTTGCAATCGGGGGTGCATACGTCGCAAAACACACGGGCGACGCCGTTGTGGCTCGGACGCCACGGCAAAATCTGGAAGGTCGAGGCATCAGGGAACGCCAGCATGTCGGCTTCCTCGGGCGTGGCAAAGCCCTCGATGGCCGAGCCGTCAAAGCCAATGCCCTCCTCAAAAGCGACCTCGAGGTCCTCGGGGCTAATAGCAAAGTTTTTGAGGCGGCCGAGAATGTCGACAAACCACAGACGCACAAAGCGGATATCACGCTGCTCTACGGAGCGGAGTACGTAATCGATGTTCTGCTGGTTCATGTCGCTCCCCTTTCTTTCGGGCGGGTTTCGACTGGTCTATATCGCAGATACTATCGCAGAAAAATGTTTCCGCAGGGTTAAAGCGTATCAAGCGCTCAAAAAAACGTGCGCGAGCAGACCGTTGCGAACGAGCGGCTAGCGTAAGGTCGAGGCGCGGTGTTCGATGTGGCCGGGGATCTCGATGCGCTTGGGGGCGAGCTTTGCGGCATCGCCCACCGTAGTGGTAACGATGTCGATGCGTTCGGACAGACGCTCGACTACGCGCTCGGCAATGGTAAGAGTGTCCTGCGCTGCCGTGGTCACACCGCCAAAGAGCACGTGGTTCCAGGGATAGTCGTCAAACGTTGCGATCTTGAGACCCGCCGGCAACGAAGGTCCCAACTGTGCCAGCGCCTCGGTCAGGCGCAGGAAGACCAGACCGTTGACGGCAATGAGGCCGAGCTTTTTACCCGCATAGCCGCGGATGGTCTCGTCCAGGCGACTGACACCCTCGACGCCACCGTCGGCCAGGGTGACGACCTCGCCCGCAAGACCGCGGCGCGAAAGCTCGTCGGCAAACGCCTCGGCGCGTTCGCGACGCACGGGGCTGTCGTCGCTTGCCTCGGTGAGCAGGCACAGGCGCTCGCTGCCCGCAGAGGCCAAGGCGTCTACCAGGCCGGCGACCAGCTCACGGTTGTTGGAGGTCACCAGATCGACACCGCCGTCGGCAACATCGCGGTCGAGCAGCACGACGGGCAGGCGTCCCGCAGCCTCGGCGATCGCCTTGTCGTTGCCTCCGCAGGTATTGACGACCAGGCCGTCCACGCCGGCATCGATAAGTCTGGTGAGCGACTCTGCCTCCTTGGCGGGGTCGTTGCCGCTAATGGCCGTCATGAGCGAGCAGCCGCGCGCGGCGGCGCTGGCGGAAAGCCCTTCGAGCATGGCGCTGGAGAACGGGTTAGCAATGTCGGCCAAGATCACGCCGATGAGGTTGGTACGCGAGCTGCGCAGATTGCGCGCGGCGGCACGTGGACGATAGCCGGTGCGCTCGATAACTGCCGCGATGCGAGCACGGGTTTCCTCGGTCATCTGCCCAGGGCGGTTGTTGAGATAGCGCGAGACCGTGGCCGGGCTCACGCCCGCCTCGGCAGCAATGTCCTTAATCCTCATCTGCGCCATAGCGCACCCCGTTTCCCAATTGTCGGCAGTCTGAGCCATTTTAGGCATTTATGCGAACTGCCTACGCCACCAGACCCGCAGAGCGATCTTAATTTCACCGCAGCTAATAAAGGGCGCGAGTTAGATAGCCGAGTCTTTGGGCAGCTCGAAATAGTCGGGATGCAAGGCGATAACCGGTCCCTGTTCCTCGGGCATCAGATGCAGGTGTGTCTCTGCCAGATAGCTCGCCGTGTCGGTATCGCCCCTCTTAATGGACTCGAGAATCCGGCGATGCTGACGACGAATCGGCTCCCAATCCATATCCTGCGACACCATACGCAACCAGTTGTACCGCTCAAAATGCGTATTGACGCTCTTCATCCAATCCCACAACATGTGGCGGCCGGCAATCTCAAAGCACGTCTCGTGGAATAGGTTGTCCAGATCGAAAAAGCGACGCGTTTCGCTATGGTCGAGCGACTCGGACTCGGCAAGAATCTGCTCGAGCCGATGTTTTTGCTCAGGCGTGGCGGCAGAGCAACATTTAATGAGTACGCTTCTCTCGAGTTTCTCACGCAAGAAACAGGCGTTCTCGGCGCGCTCCATGCTGATTTTTGAGACATAGGTGCCGCTTTTGGGACGCGTTTCCACTAGCTCCTGCTCACGCAGGCGCACAAAGGACTCGCGAATGGGCGTGCGCCCGATTCCCGTCTCCTTTTCCAGACCAATCGCCGAAAGGCGCGTGCCGGGCCTGAGCTCGGCATAGATGATCTTAGAGCGCAGTGCGTTGTATGCCTGATCTTGCAGGCTCTGATAATGCTGGTGCTGTTCCATAAAGCCCTCGGATGAAGCCCACGGTTTGTCGAATATCACCACGTAATACTATCGCATCGACACGCCCCAGCTCCCAATCAGTCTTTTTGGGACGGGGCTCTTTTAGCTACCCTGGCCCGCAGATCGGCCCCCCTTGCCACAAAAGTGGCCCATCTACTACGTTAACACGGATAGCCTCGGCCATACCGAAAACCGTGAAAACAAAACCGCAGGTAGATAGCTTGTCGATTTTCGAAAAAACCGACTATGGTTGACCCCTGCGGCTTAAACGTAGTAGATAGGCCCTTTTCGTGGCGCAGCACTACTGCACCCCAAATTGGCACCCCGAGCCTGTTATAAGTTGCTGTGAAATACGGACGGTTGATAATCAAGGGTTGAAAATCAAGGCGCGCTATACGGCTTGCTATATCTCACTATACTTTGCTGTACGTCGCTGTACTTTGCTTTAACTTGACAATAATCGGCCCGTTACCATCCGGGATATAACGGACCCCAAGCCAACGCTGGCTTGGGGCCCGTCTTGTACCATGGCTCTTTTGGACTATGAGCGCTCGTATTTCGTGGCCCGCCCGGTTCCCTGCCTTACGATTGCATTCCGTTCAAGCAGAGATTCGAGTGCCGCCAACGTCCGCATGCGGCTCAGCCCCGTCTGTTTTTCAATCTCGCTTCGCGACATAATTCGCCCGCCCGACAAGGCCTTGAGAACCTGGACCTCTTCCTCGGACCCTTCAAAGGCATCGGTAACGGGCAATGTGACGGCCACCATGCCGCCGCGAACATCAAAAATTGGTTGATTGATCGAATCGCGATAGGCACGTCTAATGCGCGCGATTCCCGTACCAAATTTCTCGATGTAATCCAGCTTTAAGAAGGCCTCTGCAACGATGGGGTTTCTGAGCACGGATATCTGCCCATACAGGTATTGTTCCGTCGTCAACCCGGCGGGCAGCGATCCAGGGGAGGTCACAACGACACGATCATCGTACAGGGCAATTTGAACGTTCGCTCGAACGTCCCACGTCCGATGCACCAAAGCGTTTGCAACAGCTTCGCGGAATGCCTCAAGAGGAATTCGATCGGTTTGGACGCGCTCCATCCCTTCGATACGCTCATAACGGTAGTAGCGTGCAAACATAGCCACCGCCCTGTCCGCCTGCTCAATTGCGGATACATTTGTCGCCGCCTCGCGATCCAAGATCACATCCTCGGTATCGCCAAAACGGACGCAGTCGATGCCTGGAAAATCATTCTTATCCGCTAAAATCGCCGCGGCATTGGTATAGCCATCCTTGCCGAGCAAGCGGAGCGTACGCATGATATCCGGCGTTAGCTCGGAAATGCCGAGGTGTTCAACACACTTATGCTCGAGCGTATGAAAGCCCAAGTCCTGGCGAGCCGACGTGAGCGCGTCGAACGTCACGTTGCTGCCTTCGAGCGTCAGCCTGCCATACTCAAACCGGTCGACCTCCACCGTTGCCGAATCGTTTCGTCTGTAGGCCTTTCCCTTGCTTCGATAGGGTTTGTCCTGTCCCTCATAAACCGTAAGGATTACGGTCCCGTGTTTCTCATCGGACTCGAGCGTGTAACGGGGAGCGGGATCCAAGCTGTCATTAATCATGTTCTCAATGCGGAGACACTCTGCGACCGGATCTGCAAGGCCGACAGCCACGCCCTCGTCATCAACGCCAAACTCAATCTTGCCCGTCCCGTAGTTTGCATAGGCGCTCACCGTTTTAAGAAACGTCGGCGTAACGCTTTCCTTGTATTCGACTGTAGGGCTCTCTCTAACAACCATATGCACAACCCCCTCGTTTCGTACCATTCATAACCGTATTATAAGACGAAAACCGTTTGCGTACTGATTTATATAAGACGCAAACTGTTTTCGTCTTGATTTGCGTACGGAATTAAGACGCATAATTTCGCTTTCGTATGGCTCAATACCGGACGCAGACTGTTTTCGTCTGTCAATACGTCTGAAATCCAAACGAAAAGAGCCCCGAGCTCGTATGAACTCGGGGCTCTTTGTGCCGCACATCTATGAGAGGAAAAATTCGATGCGTACGGGCGCTACCCCATGAAGCCGCCCTGGGATGGCGGCAACCTCGCCGTTACCCGTCTGATGGGTGTGCTCAAGGCATCCGTTCCCCTCTTTATCGACGTAACGGGCAAAAAAGTTCGTCGAGGAGACCATCCGCACGCACCACGGTGTGGCCGACGCCATTGAGACGCGCAACCCCACCGCCGCTCACGATGCGATGTATCTGCACCTGGTCTACAACCGCAATATGATTGCGGAAGGCACACAAACAAAAGGCATTTAAGGCTCGACAATAATCTTTCTTTGATAAAACGCAGGCAGCGAGCGCTTGCGTTTTATCAAATGGTGCAATGGGGTCAGGTTTACATGCATCAACTTAGCGCAAAGTAACCTGGCCCCCATGCGCCAAGGGGTTGACTAGAGTTCGCAGGCGATCTTGTAGCCATCGCCGATAGCGTCGCGGATGTTGCCGCACTTCTGGGCATCGCCCAGCACGTGGGTGACAACGCCGGCAGCGGCAAGGTCATCGGCCAGCTTGGTGTTGGGACGGTAACCCATGGCAAGCACCAGCGTATCGGCGTCGGCGATGGTATGGACTTCGCCGTCCTTTTCGTAACTGATGGTGTCCTCGGTAATCTCGGTCACCTTGGCCTCGGTCAGCACGTGAACGCCCTTGGAAAGCATACGCGTGATGAGCACCGCGCGACCGGCACCGCCCTCGTTGGCGGCAAGCGTCTTGGTCATCTCGATGACGGTGACATCGCGGTTGGCCGGCGACAGGTCGTTGACCAGCGGGGCCAGGTAGTCGGCCGTCTCGCAACCGACGGTTCCGCCGCCGACGATGACAATCTTCTTGCCCGGGAAAGCCTTGCCGCCCAGCAGGTCATCGGCCGTCATAACTTGCTTAAAGCCCTGCATAAAGGCTGGAGCAATGGGCTCGGCGCCATAAGCCAGGACAACCTCGTAGCCCGCGTAGTCGCGCTGAATGTCCTCGGCCGAAAGCTCGGTACCAAAGACGCACGCGACGCCGGCCTCGGCCAGGCGACGATACTGATACTTGATCACGCGGGTGAGCTCCTGCTTTGCCGGCGGAACGGCCGCGATGCGCATCTCGCCGCCCGGCTCGTTCTGCTTATCCACGAGCACCACGTTGTGGCCGCGCTTGGCGGCAATATAGGCCGCCTCCATGCCCGCGGGACCGGCACCCACAACGAGCACGTTCTTGGCCTCGGCGGCAGGCTCGTAACCGGCCTCGTCGCGCTCCACGTCCGGGTTGACGGTGCAGGAGATGCGCTTGCCAAACATGATGCCGTTCAGGCAGCGCAGGCAACCGATGCAGGGGCGGATGTCGTCGGCGTTGCCGGCAGCGGCCTTGTTGCAGAACTCGGCATCGCACAGATTGGCACGGCCCATCATGCAGATGTCGGCAGCGCCGTCCTCGATCAGCTCCTCGGCGATCCAGGCCTCGTTGATGCGGCCGACGGTGGCGACGGGAATGTTGACGTGCTTCTTAATCTCGCGCGAGCAGGCGGCGTGCGAGGCCTGCTGGGTGCCGGCGGCGGGAATCGCAGAGCCACGCTTGATAGTGGTGCCGCCCGACACGTGAATCATGTCGACGCCGGCCTTCTCCAGGCGACGCGAGACGTAGATCATGTCGTTGAGGGTCAGGCCGCCATCGGTGTACTCATCGCCCGAGATGCGGACGTCGATGATAAAGTCCTTGCCGCAGCGCTCGCGAATCTCGGCGATGACCTCGAGCAGGAAGCGCATGCGGGCGTCGAGTGAGCCGCCGTACTCGTCGGTGCGCTTGTTGTAGAGCGGAGTCAAAAAGCCGCCGAGCATACCGTGGGCGTGCGCCGCATGAACCTCGACGCCATCGACGCCGGCCTTCTGCATACGCACGGCAGCGTCGCCAAACTGATGCGTGAGCTCGTGGATCTCATCTACCGTAATGGGGCGCGGCGCCTCGCGAGCATAGGACGGGCCCACAAAGGACGGAGCGATCAGGCGCGGGGTGCCCGGAATGTTAAAGGCCATGTAGGCGGGGTGGAAGAGCTGCGGCATGATCTTGCAGCCGTACTCGTGGACGGCGGCGGCGAGCTTTTCCCAGCCAGGGATAAACGTGTCGTCGTAGCAGCACATGTCACCCGGCAGATAGGTATAGGTAGGCTCGACCGTCACGACCTCGGTGATGATCAGACCCACGCCGCCCTTGGCACGGGCGCGGTAATGGTCGACCAAATCGTCGGTCACATAGCCGTGATCGGCCAGGTTGGTAGACACCGGCGGCATAAAGACGCGGTTCTTGACCTCGGTCGTACCGACCTTGATCGGGCTAAAGAGCATCGGGTAGGCGGAGGACTCCATACAGGGTTCCTTTCATTTGAGCCGCTCGGCGGCAGTTGCTAACGTACCTATCGTATCAGCAACCGCGCTGTACCCGACCGTACACGCTCCCCCGGCTTTTACTCAACCCACAAAAAGTTGCGGTGGAATACGGAGTAGATAAGGCCTTTGACAGCCAAAACGGTCCGTATTTCACCGCAACTGATGGGCGGGGTGGAATTGAGGGCTCAGATAGTCAGTCATGCCCTCATCCGCCACTCCCTCACCTACAGCGCGCCGTCCAGCATAAGGTTCACCTTGAGCACGTTGACCGTGGGCTCGCCGAACACGCCGAGGAAACGGCCCTTGGTGCACTGGGCGATGATGTCGCGCACCTCGCCTTCGCTCTTGCCCGTGGCCTTCGCCAGGCGCGGTACCTGGTACTCGGCGGCATCGGGGGAGATCTCGGGGTCGAGCCCTGAGCCAGAACACGTCACCAGGTCGACGGGCACGGCATCCATGCCGGCGTCGGGGTTGGAGGCGCGAATCTTCTCGACGCGCGCGTCCACAAGCTGCCGGTACTCCTCACTCGCCGGGGACAGGTTGGACGGGGCACCATACGCCACGAGCTCGCCGTCTTCGCCTTCGACAATTGACACGTTCTGGATGCGGCCCCACATGTGGTCCTCGTCCTCGAAGTTCTGGCCGATGAGCTCGGAGCCCACAACCTTGCCGTCGACCGTAATGAGCGAACCGTTCGCCTGATACGGGAACGCAACCTGGGCGATGCCGGTCACGACGAGCGTATAGCCCAGGCCGCAGACAACGGTAAACAGCGCGAACACGCCAAGTGCGCGCGATGCAACACCTTTGAACATACAAACCTCCACTTACATAATGCCGCAGAACGCGAGCAGCATGTCGATGAGCTTGATGAATACGAACGGGGCAACAATGCCGCCCAGACCCCACACGAGTAGGTTGTGGGTCAGCAGCTGTCCAGACGGGACCTCGCGGTACTTAACGCCCTTCAGCGCGGCCGGGATCAGCGCGACGATAACGAGCGCGTTATAGATGATGGCCGAAAGAACCGCGGACAGTGGGCTTGCCAGACCGAGGATGTTGAGCGCGCCAAGGCCCGGGTAGATCGGCGAGAACAGGGCCGGGATGATAGCGAAGTACTTCGCCATGTCGTTAGCCACCGAGAAGGTCGTGAGCGAACCGCGGGTCATGAGCAGCTGCTTGCCAATACGCACGACCTCGATGAGCTTGGTGGGGCTGGAGTCGAGGTCGACCATGTTGCCGGCCTCCTTGGCAGCCTGGGTTCCGGTGTTCATGGCCACGGCGACGTCCGCCTGGGCGAGCGCCGGCGCGTCGTTGGTGCCGTCGCCGGTCATGGCGACCAGGTGACCCTCACGCTGGAACTCGCGGATCTTCTCGAGTTTGCCCTCGGGGGTGGCCTCGGCCAGGAAGTCGTCAACGCCGGCCTCGGCGGCGATTGCCGCGGCGGTGAGCGGATTGTCGCCCGTCACCATGATGGTCTTGATGCCCATCTTGCGCAGGTCGGCGAACTTCTCCTTAACGCCGGACTTGATGATGTCCTTGAGGTACACAACGCCCAGCACGCGGCAGTTCTTGGTCACGACCAGCGGGGTGCCGCCGGCCTTGGCGATGCGTTCGACGGCCTCGTCGCACTCCTGGGAGAACACGCCGCCGGCTGCCTCCACATAGGTGCGCACGGAATCGGCAGCGCCCTTGCGGATCTCATTGCCCTCGTAGTTCACACCGGACATGCGAGTCGCCGCGGTGAAGGGGATGAACTCCATGCCCTTATCCTCGAGTGTGCGGCCGCGCAGCCCAAACTGCTCCTTGGCGAGCACGACGATGGAACGACCCTCGGGGGTCTCGTCGGCCAGCGAGGAAAGCTGAGCGGCATCGGCCAGCTCCGCGGGATCGACGCCGTCGACCGGGATGAACTCGGCGGCTTGGCGGTTACCCAGGGTGATGGTGCCGGTCTTGTCGAGCATGAGGATGTCGACGTCGCCGGCGGCCTCGATGGCGCGGCCGGACATGGCCAGCACGTTGGCCTCGTTCAGACGGCTCATGCCGGCGATGCCGATGGCGGACAGAAGGGCGCCGATGGTAGTGGGAGCCAAGCACACGAGCAGTGCCACGAGCGTGGTCACGGCCGTGGGGTTGACCATGTCGTTAAGACCGGCCGAGAAGCAGGAGTAACAATACAGGGCCAGCGTGACCAGGATAAAGACGATGGAAAGGGCCACCAGGAAGATCTCCAGAGCGATCTCGTTAGGGGTCTTCTTGCGCGCGGCACCCTCGACCATCGCGATCATCTTGTCCAGGAAGCTCTGGCCGGGCTCACTGGAGATCTTGACGATGATCCAGTCGGACAGCACCGTGGTACCGCCGGTAACGGCAGAGCGGTCGCCGCCGGCCTCGCGGACCACGGGGGCGGACTCGCCGGTGATGGCGGACTCGTCAACGGAGGCAGCGCCCTCGATGACGTCGCCATCGCCGGGAATCTGCTCGCCGGCGCGTACGATCACCAGGTCGCCGCGCGTGAGCTCGGTGCCGGGAACGACGGTGAAGTGCTCCTTGTCCTCAACGGACTCGATACGATGGGCCTCGACATCCTTCTTGGCCGCACGCAGGGAATCGGCCTGAGCCTTACCGCGGCCCTCGGCAAGCGCCTCGGCGAAGTTCGAGAACAGGTCGGTGAGCCACAGGATGACCGCGATGGTGACCACATAGTAGGTGGGCACACCCGCGTCCTGCACACCGAAGATGGAAGCGACGGCCAGGACGGAGGTCATGACGGCGGAAAGCCACACCAGGAACATGACCGGGTTTTGAATCTGGACGCGAGGATCCAGTTTGGCAAACGAGTCGCGGACCGCGCGGCCCATCATGTCTTTTTGCATAGCCATAAATCTGCGTCCTCCTTTACGCAATCATCTGGAAGAACTCGGCAACGGGGCCAAGCGCCAGGGCCGGGAAGAAGCTCAGGGCACCGATCAGCAGAACGATGAACACGAGCAGGAATACGAACATGCCGTTGGTGGTAGACAGGGTACCGGCGCTCTCGGCGACCCTACCCTTCTTGGCCAGCGAGCCGGCGATAGCCAGCGTACCGATGATGGGCATGAAGCGGGCAAACAGCATCTCGAGGCCGAGCATGACGTTGATCCAGGGATTGTTGCAGTTCATGCCTGCAAACGCCGAGCCGTTGTTGCCACCGCATGAGGTGAAGGCATACAGCACCTCGGAGAAGCCATGCGCCCCGCCGTTGGTGAGTTGGTCGACAAGACCGGACACCATGCAGGCGATAGCGGAGCTCACCAGAATGGCGAACGGAGTGGCGAGACACAGAACCACCGCCCAGCGCATCTCGGTCGGCTCAATCTTCTTGCCCAGGAACTCGGGTGTGCGGCCGACCATAAGGCCGGCGATAAACACCGTGAGGATGGCGAAGCCGATCATGCCGTACAGGCCGCAGCCCACGCCGCCAAAGACGACCTCGCCCAGCGCTATCTGGAGCATCTGGACAAACCCGCCGAGCGGGGTGTAGGAGTCGTGCATGGAGTTGACCGAGCCGTTGGAAGCAGCCGTCGTGAAAGCGGACCAGGTGGAAGAGGAGGCGATACCGAAACGGCTCTCCTTGCCCTCCATGTTGCCGCCGGCCTGGCCGTCGGTCATCTCGATATTGACCGCTCCGCCATCGGCCAGCTGCGGGGTACCCATATGCTCGTTAACGGCGATGATGCCGGTGAAGATCACCAGCAGGATGAACATGGCGGCAAAGATAGCCTTGCCCTGCTTGGTGTTCTTGACGCCGATACCGAAGGTGAAGCAGCAGGCGGCCGGGATCAGCAGCAGGCTGGTCATCTCGATGATGTTGGTGAAGGCACTGGGGTTCTCATACGGATGGGCGGAGTTCACGCCGAAGAAGCCGCCGCCGTTGGTGCCGGACTGCTTGATGGCAACCTGAGGAGCCGCGGGACCCTGGGGCAGGAACTGCTCGGTGACCACGCGCGCGCCCTCGACAACCTTGCCGTCGACCTTGACCGTGTCGCCCTCGATCTGGGCGCCGTCGATGACGCTCCAGCCGCCGTCTGCATTAGGCTGGACAGCGACGGGCTCTACGAGCTCAGCCTTCTGAGCCGGCTGGAAGTTGGAGATGACGCCACCGGCAGCCAGGCAGATGCCGAACACGAGGTTCAGCGGGATGAGCACATACAGGACGGTGCGGGTGAGGTCGACCCAGAAGGAACCCAGACCCTGCTCCTTGACCTGACGGAAGCCGCGGATCAGCGCGAACATGACCGCGATACCGGTGCCAGCGGAAACGAAGTTCTGCACGGTGAGGCCCATGAACTGCACAAAGTAGGACAGGGTGGTCTCACCGGAATAGGATTGCCAATTGGTGTTGGTTATGAAGGAAGCGGCCGTATTGAACGACAGGTCCCATGACACACCCGGCAGGTGCTGGGGATTGCCTGGCAAGAAGGACTGAAGCGCCTGGAGTGCCACAAGAGCCACGAGGCCGATCCCCGAAAAGACCAGCACGCTCGCCAGATAGCGCCTACACCCCATCTGCTCTGCCGCGTCGATGCGAAGCAGACGATAGATGCCACGCTCCACAGGAGCAATCACAGGCGACAGGAACGTATGCTCACCATCCATGGTATGGGCCATGAATCGACCGAGCGGAACGGCCAGGACGACGAGCACGGCAAAGTACAAGATGTACTGAATCGCAGCGTCCATAGTTTACGAATCACTCCTCATCAGAATGTAGATGTAATAGATAAAGAGTCCAATGCAGACGACTCCGATAATGGGAATGAGGATGTCCATTACCGCCCCTTTCACGCGCGGTCCGATGTCTCGGACGCCTGCTCTCGCAAGCGTCTGGGGACAGTAAACGCTTCTAGGGATTAAAGAGGCGTGAGGGCTGGCGCTCACGACCTTAAGATGCCGTAAAGATGCAGGTAGAAAGCACTATTGCGGCTGCAGTGCGCCTATACTCGACCTCGCGAGCATACAGTGGCGTCCTCGCCGCGTATGCACGCATGGACAACGCTTCAGAAAGGCTACGCTATGCAGCGCGACGCATCGGACACTCGCGTCAATCCAGACCTCATCCTCAAGGCAATTGAGAAAAACGAGGTTGCCGACGACGCTCGAACCAGCCGGGGACACCTCAAGATTTTCTTTGGCTACGCTGCTGGCGCGGGCAAAACCTATGCGATGCTTCAAGCCGCCCACGCCGCCAAGCGGCGAGGTGTCGACGTCGTCGCGGGATACATCGAGCCGCACGAACGTCCGGCAACTGCCCATCTTGCACAAGGGCTTGAGAACGTGCCCTGTAAACTCATCAAGCACAACGGCATTGCGCTCAGCGAGTTCAATCTAGATGCGGCTATCGAGCGCGCCCCTCAGCTCATCCTTGTCGACGAGCTCGCCCATACGAATGCGCCAGGGTCTCGCCACGACAAACGCTATCAAGACGTCGAGGAACTTCTACATGCGGGCATCGACGTCTATACGACCGTGAACGTTCAGCATATCGAGAGCCTAAATGACATGGTTGCATCCATCACCGGCGTTGTCGTGAGCGAACGAATCCCCGACCATATCTTCGATGATGCCGACCAGGTCGAGCTCGTCGACATAGAGCCCGAAGACCTACTTGAGCGCCTTCGCGCCGGCCTCGTCTACCGTCCCGCACAAGCCGACCGAGCACAACAGCATTTTTTTACCGTTGAGAACCTCACCGCACTCCGAGAAATCGCGCTGCGCCGCTGCGCCGATCGCACCGGCCACCTCACAGACGCCGCACGCGTGCTGGGAAACCGTGACTACTACACCAGGGAGCGTATCTTAGTCTGTGTCTCCCCGGCGCCGACCAATCCCCGCATCGTCCGTGCCGCCGCACGCATGGCGAAAGCGTTTCGCAGCGAGCTCGTCGCCCTGTTCGTAGAGAGCCCGCGCACGCAAGCCATGAGCGATGATGAGCGCGCCAAGCTTGCAGCCAATATCGCCCTAGCCGAGCAGCTCGGAGCACATATGGAAACCGTCTATGGCGACGATATCGCGTTTCAGATCTCCGAGTTCGCGCGCCTGTCGGGTATTTCGAAGATCGTCATGGGACGCACGGGCGAGCGCAGCAGCGTCCGTCAGGCCCTCTTCGGCCGCAAATCTCTCGTAGAACAGCTCATAACGTTCGCCCCGAACCTCGACATTTACATCATTCCAGACCAGTCGACTCCGCCCTCCCGACCCAAAGGACGCCGCCGTGCGCTCGCCCTGCAGCCGCCCAGCAGCCGAGACGTGCTTCGCACGCTGGCCCTCTCTCTTGTCGCCACGGCTGTTGGCACGGCTTTCCGCCATCTGGGATTTGCCGATTCCAGCATCATATCCCTCTATATCTTCACGGCCCTGCTGACCGCCGTCACCACGACGGGGCGTATCTGCACGATCGTATCGAGCGTGCTCTCTGTAGTGCTTTACAACTTCTGCTTCGTCACGCCTCTGTTTTCGCTCGCCAGCTACGACCGAAGCTATCTGGTCACGTTCGGCATCATGTTCGCTACCGCTATGGTCGCCGGCGAGTTAACTGCGCGCATCGCCGACAACGCCCGTACCTCCGCCGAGAACGCATTCAAAACGCGCGTACTCCTCGAAACGAACCAGCTCTTGCAGCAAGCCCATAGCGCGGAGGAGTGCGCCCGCGTCGCCATGAACCAACTCATCAAACTGCTAAAACTCGACGTGGTCTTCTACACCGCCGAACACGGCACGCTCGGCAAGACGCTCTATGAGTCCGCTGGCGCCGAAAACCGATCCGCGTCGCTGTTCACCGACTACGAGCGCGCCGTTGCAACCTGGACCTACACCAACAACAAGCGCGCGGGCGCAAGCACGCGAACCCTGCCTGAGGCGCGCTGTCTCTACCTCGCGGTTCGCACCGGCGACAAGGTATTCGGTGTCATCGGCATCGCCCTGGAGGGGCGCGAGATCGAAGCCTTCGAGCATTCGATCGTCCTATCTATCGTAGGTGAATGCGCCTTGGCGCTCGAAAGCGACCAGGCGGCGCAAGAGCGCGAAGAGGCTGCGGTCTTGGCGAAAAACGAGCAGCTGCGCGCCAACCTTTTGCGCTCCATCGGCCACGATTTGAGGACACCCCTCACGGCTATCTCCGGATCTGCGGCAATCCTTCGGAAGAGCGACGAGAAGCTCAGTCTCGAACAACGCTGCGATCTTGCCGATGCCATCTACGACGACTCCCTCTGGCTTATCGATACCGTGGAGAACCTCCTCGCCATCACACGCGTCGAGGACGGCACCATTCGCCTCAACTTCACATCCGAGCTCATCGACGAGGTCATCGAGGCAGCCCTCAGCCACGTCGCCCAAGCATCGCATGGACGTGCCGTCACCATCGAGCACACTGACGACATCCTGCTGGTACGCATCGACGTCCATCTCATCATGCAGGTGCTTACGAATCTCATCATGAACGCCTTCAAATACACACCCGAGGACTCGACTGTCACCATCAGCGCACGTCGCGAGGGTGCGTTCGTCGTGGTGGACGTCGCAGACGATGGGCCGGGTGTGGCAGACTGCGACAAGCCTCATATCTTTGAGCGCTTCTTCACCTCAAGCAATACGCAGCCCGTAGATTCGCGTCGAAGCATCGGCCTTGGGCTGTCGCTCTGCCGCTCCATCGTGGAGGCACATGGCGGCGTCATCGAAGTTCGCGACAACCACCCCCATGGGGCCGTCTTCCGTTTTACCCTGCCCGCCGAGGAGATCGAGATTCATGAATAATGCCGCTAAGCCACGCATCCTCCTGGTCGAAGATGACCTGACCGTTCAAAACCTCGTTTCGACCGCGCTTGACCTCCACGGCTACGTCGTGAGCAAGGTTTGCAACGGCCAGGCCGCCATCATGGATGCGGTGTCGCACGGTCCCAGCCTCATCATGCTCGACCTCGGCCTTCCCGACATTGACGGTATCGAGGTCATCACGAAGATCCGAAGCTGGTCGGCAGTCCCCATTATCGTCATTTCGGCGCGCTCCGAAGATTCCGACAAGATTGCAGCACTTGACGCAGGGGCAGACGACTACCTCACCAAGCCCTTTTCTGTGGATGAGTTGCTCGCGCGCGTCCGTGCGAATTTGAGGCGCTCCTCGATGGCGTCGAGCGAGTCGACAGAAGCGAGCACGTTCGACAACGGTCCGCTGCATATCGACTACGCCGCGGGATACGCGACGAAAGACGGACGCGAGCTCTCGCTCACCCCAACCGAGTACAAATTGCTCGTCCTTCTGGCGAAAAACGTCGACAAGGTGCTCACACACACCTTCATCACCCGCGAGATATGGGGCACGAGCTGGGACAGCGATCTGGCGAGCCTGCGCGTGTTCATGCGCACCCTGCGCAAGAAGATCGAGGCAGACCCCTCTCACCCCAAGATGATTCAGACGCACATGGGTGTCGGGTACCGCATGCAGCGTCTCTAGCCCACCCCACAAAAAAGTTGCGGTGGAATACGGAGTAGATGAGGCCTTTGACAGCCAAAACAGTCCGTATTTCACCGCAACTGATGGGTGGGATGGGTTAGAGGCCCAGGTAGCTGGTCATGCCTTCGACGGCGAGCTTGGCGCCTGCCACGGCATTGACGACCTTGAGCGGGCCGTTGACCACATAGTTAGCGATACCCCAAAATCACTCTTCAACTCGCCGCGCTCGCCCCCAAATGTGCAAAGCGCCCCGCGAACGGATGCTCGCGAGGCGCTTGAGTGCCTGGATGTCCGGGCCTTATTTGATCCCGCGGCCCAAGTCTTCGGCGATTTTGTCCACACCCTTAAGTGCAGCGCAGGTCTTTTTGTTGGAGCAATGTCCCGTGCAAACGCCGCCCTGAGCGCAGTCGGCGCAGGTGCCCTTGCGATAGATGCGCACACACACTGCGACAAACGCAATGCCGATAACAGCCAGTACAACAATATCGATAGGTGCCATAGCAAGCCTCCTCTAGTTAACCACCACTTACTTTACCCCATTCTTCATCTGGAAAATAGGGACAGGTTTATTATGGTCGGTTTTATCTGCGGAAACGCCACATCTCTACTTCTGGTGCAGATGAACCTGACACCTTTGCACCAAAAAACCCGGGGGTCGCTGGGACACCCGGGCTTTTGGAAAGGGGCTAATCCTTATTCGGACTTAGGCGGAAACCGCGGCAGAAGTGTTGTTGGTCTCGTCCTCGTCGGTCCAAACATGCTTAGGCATGGGACGGAAGATCTGGAAGAGCATCGCAACCAGCAGCACGATGGCCACAACCGTCCAAATACCAAACTGTCCAAGAACAAACAGGTTGTAGAACTGGTTGATGAACAGGCCGATGACCCAGGCAAAAGCGCACTCGTAGCCGATGGCGATCGCGGTCCACTTGCCGGAGTCCATCTGGTTGCGGATGGTACCCATCGCGGCAAAGCACGGAGCGCACAGCAGGTTGAAAGCGCCGAAGGCAACGCAGGCGCCCATGGTCGGGAACATACCCGCAAACGCGGTCCACAGGCTCGGGTCGGTCTCGGCAGCGTCGGCAACGGACAGCAGCGAGCCAGCGGTGGCGACGACGTTCTCCTTGGCGACAAGACCTGAGACGGTCAGCGCCGTGGCCTGCCAGGTGCTAAAGCCGAGCGGGGCAAAGATCCAAGCGACCAGGTTGCCGAGCATGGCGAGCACGGAGTAATCCATGAACTCCTCGGGGATGCCCTCCATCGCAGGCAGGAAGCCAAAGGAACCGTTATAGCTACCAAAGTTGGAGAGGAACCAAACGACGACGGTGGACGCGAAGATGACCGTGCCGGCCTTCTTGATAAAGGCCCAGCAGCGCTCCCACACGTGCAGCGCCCAAGAGCGGATCGCCGGGAAGTGGTAGGCCGGGAGCTCCATGACGAAAGGCGTCGGGCGACCGGCGAAGAGCTTGGTCTTCTTGAGCATGAGGCCCGAAGCGATGACGGCAAAGACGCCCAGGAAGTAGAAGAGCGGGCTGATCCACGCGGCGGTGGTGGAAGAATCGCCGATGATGGAACCCATGAGCAGGGCAATGATCGGCAGCTTAGCGCCACAGGGGATGAACGTGGTGGTCATGACCGTCATGCGGCGGTCCTTCTCGTTCTCGATGGTCTTGGTGGCCATGACGCCGGGGACGCCGCAACCCGAGGAAACGAGCATGGGGATGAACGACTTACCAGACAGGCCAAAGCGGCGGAACACGCGGTCCATAATAAAGGCGACGCGGGCCATGTAGCCGCAGTCCTCCAGGAATGACAGCATCACGAACAGCAGGAACATCTGCGGGACGAAGCCAAAGATGGCGCCCAGGCCGCCGACGATGCCGTCACAGACGAGCGAATCGACCAAGCCGCCGTCCTCGGTACCGCCCGCCACAAGAGCGTCGTGCACCACGGTGGTGATACCCGGAACATAGGGGCCGTACTGCGCAGGGTCGACCGAGTCGGCGTCGTCGCCCGCGGCCTCGACAGCCTCGTCGTAAGCATCGCGGCCCTGACCGAGCACGTACCAACCGTCGGTGCCGAAGAGCTGGTCGTTGGTGAAGTCGGTCACCGTACCGCCCAGGGTGGAAACGGCGATGTAGTACACGCAGAACATGATGACCACAAAGATCGGCAGACCCAGGATACGGTTGGTAACCACGCGGTCGATCTTCTCGGAGGTGCTCATCTTGGCCGGGGCCTTGGTGAGGCACTCGTCGATGATGTGCGCGATCACGCCATAGCGCTCGCCGGTGATGATGGACTCGGCATCGTCGTCGCAATCCTGCTCGCACTGGGCGACCAGCTGCTCAACGCGATCGGCCTTCTCCTTGGTGAGGTTGATGAGCTTGCAGGCGTCCGCATCGCGCTCAAACAGCTTGACGGCGTAGTAGCGACGCTTGTTGGCGGGAACGCTCGCCGGCAGGTTATTCTCGATGTGGGTGAGAACATCCTCGATTGAAGAATCGAACTTGTGCTCCGGCACCTGGCCCTTGGAAGCAGCGGACTTCTTAACCTGCTCGAACAGCTCGTTGATACCCTTGTTCTTAAGGGCCGAGATCATCATGACCGGGCAGCCGAGCTTCTTGGAAAGCTTGTCCGTGTCGATCTTATCGCCGTTCTTCTCGACCAAGTCGGCCATGTTGAGGGCGACAACCACGGGCAGGCCGGTCTCGACGACCTGAAGTGCCAGGTACAGGTTGCGCTCCAGGTTGGTCGCGTCGACAACCTGGACGACCACATCGGGCTCGCCGCTCATGAGGTAATCGCGCGAGCACTGCTCCTCGGGGCTGTAGGGGGAAAGCGAGTAGATGCCGGGGAGGTCCGTAATCGTGACGTTCTTGTCACTCAGGAGCTTGGCTTCCTTTTTCTCAACCGTGACGCCGGGCCAGTTGCCAACGTAGCCGTTGGCGCCGGTGATCAGGTTGAAAAGCGTGGTCTTGCCGCAGTTGGGGTTACCCGCCAGCGCGACATGGATCTGAGAATCCGCCATTCAATCCTTCTTCCTTGTGTGCCCGCGCTGCTTTCTCCGCGCGGGCTGGATAATGTGCTTCAACACTGCATTATTGAGTTAGAAAAACCTAACTTTATCTGCAGAAATATGTGCCGCCGGCCCTTACTGGACCTCGACGACGGCAGCCTCCTCCTTGCGGATGGAGAGCTCGTAGCCGCGCACGTTGATCTCGACCGGATCTCCGAGCGGTGCAACCTTTACGACCTTGAACGAAGTGCCCTTGATGAGCCCCAGGTCCATAAGGTGACGGCGAAGTGCGCCCTCGCCGTGAAGCTTGACGATGGTAGAGCTCTCGCCCACCTTAACGTCACCCAACGTCTTCATATTCTTTTCCCCCTTTCAGCTTTTATGGAATGCTGCGAACTAACCGACAGTCATGATGTGCATGGCGACCTTGGTATCGATACCAAAGCGTGCGCCCAGCACGGTGACGATGATATTGGCGCCACTCGAGCTCACCACGTGAACCTCGTTGCCCTCGACAAAGCCGAGGTCCTTAAGATGGTGCTTCATGTCCTCATTGCCCTTTACACGAGACACGTGCACGGTTTCGCCCGCTTTCACCATCGAAAGCGGCATGGCCGGCATCTGCGGTCCGCAAGACATGAGTGTGCTCCTAACGTCAGTTCGTCCTCAACATCGACGCAGCAAAAGTTAACCACGTCTATGTTCGCTACAGTAAACTAGCACGTGGCTAACTTTTTGGAAAGGGTCCCTATTCAGTTTTCGGAAAAGTTTCCTATATGCAACAAAGAAGGCACCGCAAAGACTGTCTCTTTGCGGTGCCTTGTCATACCAATTTATGCAACAGAGGGGGCTGCCCCTTTGCCACATTATTGCGGTTAAAGCGAGAGGTTTCTGATCGACGTGACGCAGGAGGCCTCATCCACGCCCGAAACACGGAACACGATGTCCTCGCCGCATTCGCCGTAGAGCGCCATGAGACCCATCACGTCACGGCCGTCGGTATGGCGATCGCCGATGCTGACCGATACGTTGCTACGATGCTTGGCAATAATGTCATAGAGCAGCGCAACCGGGCGGGCATGCAATCCCAACGGATCTTTAATCGTCTTTGTAAACTCGACCATGTCCCCTCCCACGACGTCGCACATTCGGCCGGCAAACCCAGCCACGTGGTAGTTATTGTAGCGTTAGATGCTTGTCGAGACCCGCCAGAAGCTCGACTGGAAAGTGCGTCCCGTTATTTGGCTGGAGTCTGGGTCGCAGTTTCCCAAAGGGCCCTGTTTGGGAAACCGCAGCCCACTCTGGACGCAAATTCCGGGTCGCAGTTTCCGCTGAGCGGCCCTAGCGGAAAGCCCATCCCGCTCTGGGTGCAAATTCTGGGACACAGTTTCCGCGACGTCCGGTCACCCCATGCCCTCGCAACGCCCGCGCATAAAAAACAAGGGAAGGCACACGTCCTTCCCTCGTTACGGGCACTATGTAGTCGCTCGCCTACATCAAGCGCAGGCTGACGTCCTTGAGCTGGGCGCCGGAAACGGCACTCGGGGCGCCCGACATGAGGTCGGAGCCGCTGGCCGTCTTGGGGAACGCCATGACGTCGCGGATGGAGTCGGAGCCGGTGAGCAGCATGCACACGCGGTCCAGGCCCAGGGCAAAGCCGCCCATCGGGGGCGCACCAAACTTGAGAGCCTCCATGAGGAAGCCGAACTGCGACTCGGCGCGCTCCTCGGTAAAGCCTAGGAGCTTGAGCATGGACATCTGCATTTCGGCGTTGTGGATACGCATACCGCCGCCGCCGGCCTCAAAGCCGTCCATGACAAAGTCGTAGGTGCAGGAGCCGGCTGCCAGCGGGTCGGCCTCGATCTTGGCGATGTCGGTCTCGGTCGGCAGGGTAAAGGGCTGATGCTCGGCTGCATAGGCCTTGCGGTCCTCGTCCCAGTGGAACAGCGGGAAGTTGACGACCCACAGGAAGTCGTGACCCTCGCGCTTGATCTCGAGCGCGTTGGCCATGTGGGAGCGCATGCCGCCCAAGATCTCATCGGAGAGCAGGCGCGGGCCGGCGGCAAACATCACAAGGTCGCCGGGCTCGACGTCCATACGCTCGCGCAGGGCCGCCATCTCCTCGTCCGAGAAGAACTTGACGATGGGGCTGTTGATGGAGCCGTCCTCGCGGAAGGCGATCCAGGCCAAGCCCTTGGCGCCAAACGTAGAGGCCACGCCGGCGAGCTTATCGATCTTGGCACGTGCCCAGGCACCGGCGCCCTTGGCGTTGATGGCCTTGACGACAGAGCCCTCCTCGTTTGCAGCAGTCGCGAAGACCTTGAACTTGGAGTTGGCAAAGATGTCGGTCAGGTCGACCAGGTGCATGCCGTAGCGGGTATCGGGCTTGTCGGAGCCATAGGTGTCCATGGCCTCCCAATAGTCCATGCGACGCAGCGGCGTGGGCATCTCGACACCCATGCGGCCGAAGGCGTCGGCCAGGACCTCTTCGAGCGCGCTCATGACGTCGTTCTGGTCCACGAAGGACATCTCGATATCGACCTGGGTGAACTCGGGCTGACGGTCGGCACGCAAGTCCTCGTCGCGGAAGCACTTGGCAACCTGGTAGTAGCGCTCGACGCCACCGACCATGAGCAGCTGCTTCAGGAGCTGCGGGGACTGCGGCAGGGCGTAGAAGTTGCCCGGCTGAATACGGCTGGGAACGATGAAGTCTCGAGCGCCCTCGGGCGTGGACTTGAACAGGGAGGGCGTCTCGATCTCCATGAACTCACGGTTGTGCAGCGCCTCGCGAATGGCAAAGGTAAAGTCGGAGCGCAGCTTGAGGTTGGCCATCATCTCGGGACGACGAAGGTCCAGATAGCGATAGCGCAGACGGGTGTCCTCGCTGGTCTCGATGCCATCCTCGATCTGGAAAGGCGGGGTGACGGACGTGTTAAGCACCTCGGCGTGGTCGGTCAGGACCTCGATCTCGCCGGTCGCGAGCTTGGTGTTGGTGGTCTCCTCGCCACGGGCGCGCACGACGCCGTGAATCTTGATGGGCCACTCGGGACGCATGGTCTCGGCGATCTTAAAGGCGTCGCCGTCGGAGTGTTCGGGGTCGAAGGTGAGCTGCGTGATGCCCTCGCGGTCGCGAAGGTCGCAGAAGATAAGGCCGCCGTGGTCGCGGCGACGGCTCACCCAACCGGTGAGGGTGACCTCTTCGCCCACGTTCTCGCGGCGAAGCTCACCGCAAGTACGGGTGTGCATGGAATGCTCGTCGATGGGACGGGTCTGGCTCATACCAGTGATCCTCCTTTATGGATCTGTGCCGCCCCGTGTCGTTCCGGGCGGCGTCGTACAGATTTACCCGGCCTGCGTAAACCGCGCAGCCAGACATGGCGTTCTATGTTATCGCACCTGCGTCGATGTGCCGCGAAAAAGTAGCTCCTGCCCAAAGACTTGACGGAGACGAAACAATTGACGCACCGTGGCCGTCGCCGACGCGCGCCACGTGCGACAATGTGCCCCAATACAACTGCACTCGGAAAGGCCCGCCATGACTGCACGCCTCATCGTTATGGATATCGACTCCACGCTCATCAACCAGGAGGTCATCGACCTGTTGGGCGAGGAAGCCGGCGTGGGCGAGCAAGTTGCACAAATCACCGAACGCGCCATGCGCGGCGAGCTCGACTTTAAGCAGGCGCTCGAGGAGCGCGTGGGGCTGCTTGCCGGCTTGGACAAGAGTGTGTTCGAGCGCACCTTTGAGCGCGTGACGTTTACCCCCGGCGCGCTGGAGCTTGTGCGCTCGGCACACAGCAAGGGCTGGAAGGTCGGCGTGGTAAGCGGCGGCTTTCACGAGGTCGCCGATAAGATCGTGGCCGCCGCGGGCATCGATTTTTGCCTGGCCAACCGCCTGGAAGTCATGGACAGCAAGCTCACCGGCAAGCTGGCGGCAGACATTGTAACCAAGGAGTCCAAGCTCATCCAGCTGCTGGACTGGGCAGTTGAGTGCGGCGTCGATATGGTACACACCGTGGCAATCGGCGACGGGGCAAACGACATCCCCATGATCCAGGCCGCAGGCACGGGCATCGCATTTTGCGCCAAGCCCAAGACGCGCGAGGCGGCCCCGTTTGCCATCGACGAGCGCAACCTGATGCTCGCTATGGACATCATCCTGCGCGACTAGTCAATCCATCTAACAACAGAATTAAATCCTCTATGTCTAGTTTCCGAACAATTTTGTTCTAATGTTCGGAAACTCCCTTTTGAGTGCTAGACTTTGCACCGTCGAAGGGAACATATATGGATAAGCGAGATCTTGAGCAGTTGCTGAGCGATGTTGCCGGCGGAACAGTCACACCGGCCGCCGCCCTCGCGCGCATCCAGACAGCGCCGACCGCCGATCTGGGCTTTGCGCAACTCGATCTTTCGCGCGGGGTACGCCAGGGGGCCGGCGAGGTTGTCTACGGTGCCGGTAAAACCGCCGAGCAGATTGCCGCCATTATCGAAGCGCTACGCGATGCCGGCCAGGAGCGCATCCTGATCACGCGTCTGAACTCCGAAAAGGCAGCCCACACCTCGGAGCTTCTCGGAAACGACATCAACCTGGGATATGTCCCGGACGCCCAGCTCGCCCTCGTGGGCGGCAAGCCCTCCCCCACCGGCAACGGGCGCATCGTTGTCGCCTGCGCCGGCACGAGCGACTTACCCGTCGCCGAAGAAGCCGCGTTGACGGCCGAATTCTATGGCAACGAGGTCGACCGCCTCTACGACGTAGGTGTCGCCGGCCTGCACCGCCTGCTCGCTCATGCCGAGGAACTTGCCCAGGCACAGGTGGTCATCGCCATCGCCGGCATGGAAGGCGCCCTTGCGAGCGTCATCGGCGGCCTGGTGAGCTGTCCGGTCATCGCCGTCCCCACCAGCGTGGGCTATGGCGCGAGCTTTGGCGGCGTGGCCGCACTGCTCGCCATGCTCAACTCCTGCGCCAGCGGCGTTTCGGTCGTCAACATCGACAACGGCTTTGGCGCCGCCTACCAGGCAAGTCTTATCAATCATCTGAGCGCCGGCATGCCCTGCGCCCGTTAAGGAGCATTCCATGTCCAACCATCAGCACACGCTTATCATCGACGGCACCTCGGGCATCAGCGGCGACATGACCGTCGCGGCCCTGCTCGACCTGGGCGCCAGCGAGGAGCATCTGCGCGAGCAGCTCGCCACGCTTCCGGTCGGCGGCTTTGAGATTGCCGTTTCACGCGTAAACAAACATGGCATCGACGCCTGCGACTTTGACGTTCAGCTGGCAGAGGAGCTCGAGAACCACGACCACGACATGGCCTGGCTCTACGGCAACGAAGCAGCTGCCGAGCACACACACGAGCATGAGCACCACCATCATGATCATGGCGAGCACGAACACGAGCACTGCCACGAGCACGAACGCGTGCACTGCCACGAGCATGATCATGAGGCCCATGACCATGGCCACGAGGACCATCATCACGCCCACCACCATCACCACCGTTCTTTGGCAGATGTCACCGCCATCATCGACGGCTCGCAGCTAAGCGATGGCGCCAAGCGTCGCGCGCTCGCCATCTTTACCGCGCTCGCCGCCGCTGAGGCCAAGGCTCACGGCAAGACGCCCGAGACCGTCATGTTCCACGAGGTGGGCGCCATCGACTCCATCGTCGATGTCTGCTCTGTCGCCATCTGCCTCGACGACCTGGGCGTTGAGGATATTGTGGTCGAATCGCTCTCCGAGGGTCACGGCGCCATCCGCTGTGCCCACGGCCTCATGCCCATTCCCGTCCCCGCTGTCGTCAACCTGTGCCAGGCGGGCAATATCGCCCTCACGCCCACACCGGTCACCGGCGAGCTCGTGACGCCCACGGGCGCCGCCATCGTCGCCGCGCTACGCACGTCCGAGCACCTTCCGGTCCGTTACCGCATCGAGGCCGTCGGCTACGGCGCCGGCAAGCGCCCTTACGAGGGCTGCTCCGGCACGCTCCGCTGCCTGCTCGTTCACGCGGACGCATAGCCATGGATGCCCGCAAGGCAAAAAGCCGCGCCGCCATCGTCGCGGCGTTCTCCGAACTGCTGCGCGAAGAGGACTACGGCAAGATCACCGTCGGCGACATCATCGCTCGCGCCCATGTGGGTCGGGCCACGTTCTATGGCCTCTTCAAGAGCAAAGATGACCTACTGTCCGAACTCGTGAGCGACATCTGCACCCACGCCCTCGACGACGATGGCACACCGCTCGATGATCCGCTCGTACAAGTCGAGCATATCCTCAACAACCTCTGGGAACGCCGCCAGGGCGTACGAGCCCTCGTAGCCGGCGCCGGCTCACGCGTCTTCGCCGACTGCCTACGCAAGACCATCATGTCACGAGCAGCCGAAACCGTCCCCACCGACCCAAACGGCCCCGCCGCCGCCATGGACCGAAGCTTCCTACTGCACCACATAGCCTCAAGCTTCGTAGGAATGGTCCAATGGTGGGCCTGGCACAACTTCCAAGCAGATAAGGCCGAAGTAGCCAAAGACTACCTATCGGCCATAAAACCCCTCTTCAACTAAGTAAGAAGCTCATCCCAAAGCATCGCCCCACCCCAAGGCGCCACGCACCCCAAAGTGTCACTCGCGCTTCAACGCCCCTACCAGCAACAAGCCCCTCACATCCAAATTCAGATATATATGTTGGGTTGCTTGTACGAACGCAACAAAGACTCCGCAGCTGGCCGCATGGGGCAACTTCCCAGCGCACTCCGCAGGACGCAAAAAGGCTCGCCGCACAAAGTGCGCAGCGAGCCTTTTTGCATGTCCGAGGACGCGCTGGGAAGTTACCCCATGCGGCCAGCGGACAAATATGTAGCCTCGGACTAGAACATGCCCAAGAAACCGTGCACAAACAGTGCGGCCAGAGCGGCACCGACAAACGGAGCGATGCCAGGAACGAGCAGGCCGTACTTCCAGTTGTTGTCGGCCTTGTTCTTGATCGGCAGCACCTGATAGGCCAAGCGAGGACCAAGGTCACGGGCCTGGTTCATGGCGAAGCCAGTGATGCCGCCCATGCCCATGCCAACGGCCCAAACGATCAGGCCAACGCAGATGGCGAGCATCAGAACGTTCTCGCCGGCGCGGCTAGCGGCAGCAAGGATGGCGCTGATGAACACAAAAGTGCAGATAGCCTCGCAGAAGAAGTTACGGGCATAGTTCGTACCCTCGGTGGTGGGGTTGGTCGAGAAAATGTTGCGCTGGGCAATGGGGTCGACGACGCCCTCGGAAGCCTTGAACTCATCGGCATACATAAACCAGGCGATTACGGCACCCACAAAGCCGCCGAGCATATCGGCAATCATGAAGGGGATGCAGCTGCCCCACGGCACCAAGCCGACGATGCACTGGGCAAGCACCATGGCGGGGTTCATGCACACGGCGCCGCCAAAGACAAACAGGCAGACCGAGATGCCAAAAGACCAAGTGGTGATGGCAAACATATGGCCGGAGCCCTGATACTTGGTGCCCTTGAGCACGGTATCGCAGTGCACGCCCACGCCAAAGACGATCATGAGGGCCGTCGCGCCGAATTCGCAGAGGAGTTTGGTAAGCATAAAACCTTATCTTTCTTGTCGGTTATAAACGAATCGTTTAGGCCGCGCACTAGTGCTGCGCAACAACAACGCCCAGGCCATCGGGAATGACGGCAACCTTGGCATCGGCACCCTTCATCTCAAAGGCGAGCTTGAGCGCCTCCTCGATAGTGTTGACCGGCGTCATGTGCATATCCTTGAGCATCTGGTGATCGCACAGATCGGTGACCATGATCACAGGGTGATGCGCCAGGATGCGGGCAAAGATCTGGCTCGTCCACTGGTCGGGCAGGGTCTCGTCCTTGGGACGATCGATGCAGGCGCGCTCAAACTCCGCCGGATCGTTGTCGGCGATGTTGTGATAGAAGCCCTCGCCACCGTGACCGTCGGCACAACCGGCGACGTCGATGATCACGCCGCCCTCGGGAAGCGTGGCCTCGGCAGCGCACATGCCCTTCACGGCCTGATAGATGTTCTGATCGAGCGGGTAGCCGCCGTTGGTGGTGATGGCGATCTCGCACTCAACGGGCTCAACGCCGGCAAGGCTCTTCACGAACTCACAGCCGGCCTCGTGCGCCTTGTGGATGTCGCCGGCAAAGGAGCCGATGACCTCGTGCTTGCCGTTGAGCACCACGTTGAGCACAAAGGCAAGGTGAGCCATCTCGGCGGCGGCGAACATGTCCTCGCTCACGTGGTTGTGGCACAGGTTGCCGGCACGCGAGTGGGAATCGTTCACAAACTGACCGTTGTGGTTGTACATGATGGTCTTGTAGCTGGCGATGCCAGGCAGGACGGACTTGCGGCTACCAGAGAAACCGGCAAAGAAATGCGGCTCAATGAAGCCCTCGGCAAGCAGCAGATCGCAATCGGCAGCAATCTTGTTGATGATGCACTCGCCACCAGAAGGCAGGGTACCGATCTTTTTCATCATGCTGTCGTCGGTCGCGACATGCATGACGATCTCCTCGTTAGCGACGATCTCCTCGCCGTACTTGTTAACGAGTTCCTCGTGCGTCGAGGGGCGATGCATGCCGGTCGCGACCAGGATGCGCACACGTGCCTCGGGAGCGGCAGCGTGGATGTGATGCAGCAGAATAGGCATCGTCACACGCGAGGGAACGGGACGCGTATGGTCGGAGCTAATGATGACGATATCCTTCTTGCCAGCACAAAGCTCCTCGAGCGAAGGCGAGCCATAAGGGTTGGCAAGCGACTCCTCTACCAGCTCTTCCTGCGATTTCGTAGTCTTAAACTCGTTTTGGTGACCTTCCATCACACCCGCGAAGTTCTTATCCTCGAGCTCCAGATGCAACGTCTTGTGGTCAAACGGTAGTTCACATTCAAACATTGACGAGCGCCCTCTTCCTTTCAACTGACACACTAGTCAAACCGTTGAGAGGATACGCCGCTCACCGAAAAACACCACCGTCCACCGACTCATTAACACAACGTTCATATTTGACCCACAACAAAACAACCGCGATCCCAAACGAGACCGCGGCCGCTACAGTCGTAAGGCGAGAAGCGCGCCTTTCTTCCCTTCAGCCCGTAATCCGCCGAAGACCGGACATCGCAGGGCCCGCCATCAGCTTACTTTTAAGCACACTCCGCAGGACGCAAGAAGCCCTCGCCGCACGAAGTGCGCAGCGAGGGCTTCTTGCATGTCCGAGGACGTGCTTAAAAGTAAGCTGATGGCGGGCCCGGACGACTACAGGGCTATCGATTACCCCGTGTTCTGCAATCCTGCCGAGACGCCGGTCACAGTCGAAAGAATCAGGCTCATGTACTCGGCCTTCTTCTCCTCGGCCATCTCGTCCTGGTTCATGCGCACCTCGCGAAGGGCGCGGACCTGGGCGATGGACAGGGCGTCGACGTAGGGGTTACGCACGCGGACGGCACAGCCGAGCACGCGGCGGCGCTGCAGCGGCCACTCGTCACCGACGATGGCAAGGACCCACTTACGCGTGAGCTGCATCTCGGTGAAGACCTTCTTGGACAGATCCTGGCGGTCGCCCAGGTGCAGATACATCTTGGCGATGCGCTGGTCAGTCTTGGCGATCGACATCTCGATGTTGTCGATAAAGGTGCGGAAGAACGGCCACTCCTGGTAGGCAGCCTTAAGCTGGTCCAGATCGCCAAACTGCTCGCAGGCGGTACCCAGGCCGTACCAAGCGGCCAGATTGATGCGCGCCTGGCTCCAGCTGAAGATCCACGGAATGGTACGCAGGTCGTCGAGCGACTTGGCACCCAAGCCGCGCTTGGCGGGACGCGAGCCGATCGGCAGCAGACCGACCTCGGTCAGCGGCGTCACGGTCGAGAACCACGGTGTAAAGTCCTCGGTGTTCAGCAGGTCCAGATAGCGCTCGTGGCTTGCGGCGTTGAGCTTCTCGGCCATATCCCAGAACTTCTGCGTGGTCTCGGTGTTGGTCTTCTCGACACTCGGGGCCGACTGCAAAAGCGTTGCGGCGGCAACGGACTCAACATGGCGCTGAGCCAGCGTGCGGTTGCCGTAACGGGCAAAGATGACCTCGCCCTGCTCGGTGAGCTTAAAGAAGCAGTTGACCGAACCCTTGGGCTGCGCCAGCACGGCCTTGTTGGCCGGGCCGCCGCCACGGCCCACGGCACCGCCGCGACCGTGCATGAGTACCAGGTCGATATCGTTCTTCTCGGCCCACTTGGCAATGCGCTCCTGCGCGGAGTGCAGCGCGAGCATGGCCGTGGTAGGACCGGCATCCTTGGAGGAGTCGGAATAGCCCAGCATGACCTCCATGCGGCGGTTGGTCTGGGCAAGGCGCTTTTGCACCACAGGCAGCGTAAGCATCTGGTCGAGCACGTCGACGCAGCCCTCGAGGTCCTCGAGCTGCTCGAACAGCGGGATCACGTCGAGCTCGGGGACATCCTCCTCGTGTGCAAAAGACAGGTGGGCAAGCTCAAAGACGTCGGCCACATGCTGAGCGCTCTTGGTGAACGAGATGATGTAGCGGTGCGCCATCTTCTTGCCGTAGCGCTTTTGGATGGAACCGATAGCGCGGAAGGTGTCGATGACCTCGCGCGTCATAGGCTGCAGGTCGCCATGGATACCGTTCTCGTGGATATCCTTGAGGGCGCGGGCGTGCACCACGGAGTGCTGACGGAACTCCATCTCGACCATATGGAAGCCGAAGGACTCGACCTGCCAGATGATGGTCTGGACCGGGCCATAGGCAGCACGGACGGCACCGCAGGCAGCCAGCGAGCGCTGGACGACGCGCAGGTCCTCCAGAAACTCATCGGCGCTGTGGTACATGGTGTCGGTGATGCGACGCACGGTGGCGTTGAGGCGGTCGGCCATGACGAGCATGACGGCGCGATGCGGCTCGTGCTCGGAGATCAGCTCGGCGCGTGCCGTGTACTGAGCGCTCATCTCGACCTGATGGTTCCACAGGTTCATGAGTTCTGCCGACGGCTTGCTGTAGGCGGCCTCGAGCGTAAGGTTGCGGCCGATGCGGCGGCACTTGTCCTCGAGCTTGAGCACCATGTGGGTGAAGTATTTGGCGGCGACCTCACGGCTCACCTTGGCGGTGACGTTAGGATTACCGTCGCGGTCGGAACCGATCCAGCTGCCGGGATGGAAGAACGCCGGGCACAGCGGCGGCACGGTACCGGCCTTGTCGCCCAGCACCCAGTCGTCAAAACGACGGTAGATGACGGGGATCACATCGAACAGTGTGTTATCGAAGATGTCGATGATGGTATCGGCTTCCTCGACCGGCGTGGGCTTCTTAAGCGCGATGGGGCTCGTACGCACCAGAGCGTCGATCTCCTGCAGCATATGGCGCTCGTTCTCCACCAGGTCGGAGCCGCCCAGGCGCGGACGCTCCTCCAGCAGGTTGGAGATACGGCGAATCTTGCCCTCGACGGCCTTACGACGGGCCTCGGTGGGATGTGCGGTAAAGACAGGGTGGAACTCGAGCTTGTCGAGCAGCTCGTTGGCGCCCTCGACACCCATCTCGTTTACCAACTGGTGATAGGCGACGGTGAGTTCGTTGGCGGGATCGACCTCGGTATCGGTCGACGCACCTGCCTCGCGCTCGCGCAGCTGCGCCACGCGGTAGTTCTCCTCCGACAGGTTTGCCAGATGGAAGAAGCTCGTAAAGGCGCGGACAATAACCTGCTGCTTATCGAGCGGCAGGCTGTCAATCAGATCGACGACCTCACGAAACGCCACAGCAGTAGGCTCGTCGGCGGTGGGCACGCCCTGCTCGTCGACGGACTCGTCGGCAGCACGGGCGCCGGGGTTTCCGGCATTGGCCACAATCTCGGCCGTCAGGATCTTGTCGAACAGGTCCGCGATCTCGGGATCATACTCGCTAAGCACACGGCGCTCCAGGCGTAGGAACAGCGCCAAGTTGTCGCGCAGCTCCTCGGGGATCTCGATCTCGGCGAGACGCTCCCTGGACTCGGCATTCGAGCCGATTCGGTTAACGAGGCGGTTGACCACGGCAGCGACGCGCGCCGCGGCTTCGGGTACAGACTGGTTGCTTAGGTTCTCAGCCACGTTTCCTCCCATTCCTCCTTCTATGCACGTAACATGCGGTATTCATTATAGGCACTCGGCAAAAACTTTCGGCGCTGATTGCGCTTTACCACACAAAAGTATTTTCTGCATTGCAAGGGTTTTTGCCCTAAATGGTCGTATTTCTCGGTGGGCGGCATACGTAAATGGGGGCATTCCGCATAAAAGCGAAACACCCCCGTAACAATCGCTCGCAATGGACGGGACACTCAAGCGGGTCCGCAGCTCAAAAAGATGCGCTACAGGCGCTCGCGAACCGCCTCGACCACGTTGGCCAGATCGACGAGAACCTCGTCATGGCTCTGCATGTCGCGTACCTTGACCTTGCCGGCGGCAAGCTCGTCGCCACCCAGGACCAGGATGAGCTTAGCGCCCACCTTGTCGGCCTGCTTAAACTGAGCCTTGAGCGAACGGCCCTGATAGTCTGCCTCGGTCACGATGCCCGCGGCGCGAAGCTCCTGCGTAATGACAAAGACGTTCTGGCGCAACTCCTTGCCGGCATTGGCGACGTAGACGCACGGGGCCTCATCGGCACCCAGGTCGCTGCCAAAGGCCTGCAGGGCCAGCAGGGCGCGCTCAAAACCGACGGCGAAGCCGACGCCGGCCGTGGGCTTGCCGCCCTCGAGCTCGACCAAGCCGTCGTAGCGGCCGCCGCCACCGATGGAGCCGACGCCGGCACCGGGAGCCTCGACCTCAAAGACGGTGCGGGTGTAGTAGTCCAGACCACGCACCAGGGTGGGATCCTCGACATACTCGATACCGGCGGCATCCAGATAGCGCTTGACCTGCTCGTAGTGCTCGCGGCACTCGTCGCACAGGTTGTCGCCCATCAGCGGCGCGTCGGCCATGATCTCGCGGCAGTGGTCGTTCTTGCAGTCGAAGGCACGCAGCGGGTTGAGCTCGGCGCGCTCGCGGCACTCGTCACACATCTCGTCAGCGTGATCGAGGATAAACTGCTTGACCTGCTCGCGGTAAGCCGGACGGCACTGAGCGTCGCCCATCGAGTTAATGAGCAGACGGAGCTTGGAAAGATCGAAGCCCAGGCGCTTGTAGAACTCCATGAGCATGATGATGCACTCGGCGTCTGCCGCCGGATCGGGAGCGCCGAGCCACTCGATACCCACCTGGTGGAACTGACGCAGGCGGCCCTTCTGGGGACGCTCGCCGCGGAACATGGCCTCGGCGTAGTAAGCCTTAAACGGCGTGGAGCCCTGGGGCACCAGGTTGTTCTCCACGACTGCGCGCACCACACCGGCCGTGCCCTCGGGACGAAGCGCCAGGCGCTGCTTGGGCTTGAGTTTTGTGTCGGTGCCCTCGGTAAAGACGCGCTCCAGGTTGGCGCCGCTAAAGACGCGGAACATCTCCTTGCGCACGACGTCGGTCGACTGGCCGATGCCGTGGACAAAGACGTCCACCTGCTCGATCGCGGGCGTCTCGATGGGTTTAAAACCAAACGGCTCGAACACGCCGGCAGCGATTTGCTGCATCTTTTGCCAAGCGCGCATCTCGGCGCCGATAAGGTCGCGGGTTCCCTCCGCCTTCTGTGCCTGCATGGGCAAACACCTTTCTTTTGTATCGCGTCATAGGTAGTGGACATTATACGGCACAAAGCAGCAACGCGGCGGCGTGTCTGACCGAACGAGGGTATGGGGACTCGTTCGGCCAGACACGCCGCCGCGGTTTGTGATCCCTTTTCCTCCGTCCCCTTCGGATTACGTGATCCCTTGGGGACGGAGGAAAAGAGATCATTTCGTAGACCCGTGGCTGCCCTGGAAACCGAATGACAGTACGAGCATCCATTCGGCTTCCAGGGCAGCCACGGGCAGAACAGGCAAACAGGAATAGGCGGCGACCCGCTACTCCCCCGCCACGCTTGCGCGCAGCTTGGCGGCGATGGGCTCGGATGCCAGCAGGAACACGAGCATGACCACGGAGCACGCCAGGCACACAATCCAGGTGCTCGCAAAGGAGCCCGTGGCATCGAACAGCACGCCCGAGACAATGGCGCCCACGGTGCCGCCGACCATCTCGAGCGAGGTAATGGTGCCCGTGACCTTGCCGAGATCGGCCATGCCAAACTGCTTGGACGCGGCAATGGTAGGCGTGATGGTACCCATGCACGTTCCGATACCAAAGCTCGCAGCGGCCACAATAGGACTAAGGTCCGTCGTCGGGAAGCACAGCGCCACACAGGCGACAATACACGCAACGGAACCCAGCACGTTGCCAAAGCGCAGGCCAAAGCGGTCGTAGATGACACCGAGCGAAATCTTGGCGATAACGACCGTGACCATGCAGGCAGAAAGCACCGTACCGGCCCACATGGGGTCGTGGCCACCCGTGACGATCTTGGCGCCGTTGACGGTAACGCTCGTCATGTTCGTAACTTGGTTGGGCAGGATGGCGCCATTGAAAAGCCCCATAAAGAGGAAGGCGACGACAAGCAGCCAAAACGCCGGGCTCTTCTTGATGCGAGACCAGCCAACGTTAACCTCAGGAGCCGTGTGCTCGTCCTTATCGCCGGCCGTCGAGACGGACGGGTCGCTCGGGTTCTCGCCGAGCGGCTTCAAGCCAATCTCGGAAGGCTTGGTGCGGAAGGAATAGTCATGCAGTTAACGAAAATCGTGTAGCACGTGGCCATGATCACAAAGCCGGAGGCCACCACGAGCCAGCCGGGGAAAAATTTACGTTGCTGGGACATACTGTTCCTTTTTAAGCAAACGAGTAGCAAGATTGGGTGCTACCGGTGGTCGGCGATGTAGCCCAAAGCGACGGCGGCATAAGCCGCGGCGCCAAGGGGAAGCTCGGCATCGCTAAAACGTGCCTTGGGATGATGCTGAGCAAAATGCTCGTCCGTATCAGTCACAGCAGCGCCCACGGTAAAGTACGCGCTCGGGATCTCGCTCGAGATCAACGCGAAGTCCTCGCTCGCCATGGCGTGGAACAGCGGCAGGAAGGCGGACTTGGGCAGCACCGCGCCCACGTAGCCAAGCGACGCCTGCGTCATGCCGTCGTCGAGTACGAGCGGGGGAACATCCGAGAGTGTCTCGATAGTCGCCGGCGTACGATAGGTCGTGGCAACGCCTTTGACGACCTCCGCGATGCGGGTCTTGAGGTGCTCCATGAGCTCGACGTCGAAGCCACGCAGCGTTCCCTCGAGCACACAAGTGTCGGGGATGACATTTGCGGCCTGACCGCCGGCGAACTTGCCAACGGTAAGCGCGACCTCCTTGGCCGCCGGCACCTCGCGAGAGATAAGCTCCTGAAGCGCCAGATGCACATGGACGCCGGCCGTGATGGGGTCGATGCAGATCTCGGGGCTCGAGCCATGGCCGCCCTTGCCCTGAAGCGTGATGCGAAAACCGTACACGCCCGAGAGCGCCGGGCTGCCGTAGAGCACCAGGCCAAGCGGCGACTGGCTATTGACATGCATGGCAAAGGCGGCCTGGGGACGCGGGTTCTGCAGCAGACCGTCGGCGATGGCGGCGCGGGCACCCTCAAAGGTTTCCTCGCCCGGCTGGAACAGCAACTTAACCGTGGCGTTGGCGTCGACAAGCGCAGACTCGCGGGCCTTGAGCAGGCGCGCCGCTCCAAGCAACGCCGTCGCGTGCATATCGTGTCCACATGCGTGCATGCAGCCGTTCGTAGAGGCGAAAGGCTCGCCTGACTCTTCGGCAACGGGCAGGGCATCCATGTCGCCACGGAGCATGATGACCGTACCGGCCTGTTCGTCCGTGCAGACGCCATTGCCCTGGGCCGCGGCGGCACCGGCGCCGACAAGGCCCACGACACAGGAACCATCGACGAGCGTGGCAAATGGGATTTCCATCTCGGTCAGGCGCGCTTGAATATACGCAGAGGTCTGTGGGAGGCTATTACCCAGCTCGGGCATCTGGTGTAAATCGTGTCGCCACGCAGCGAGCTCGTCTGCAAAAGCCTGAGCTTCTGCAACGAGACCGTCACCGATAGCGGCCTGCGCCGCTGCGGTGGCCTTGGGCGCTGATTGCGGTTGAAGATCGGACTGAGCTGGTGCCATAAATGCCCTCCAGTAACGTTTTTGCAGTAAGCACTTTGATAGCGTAAAGTGCAAGGTACAACTTTAAAGGCGAGTCATAAAAAACGCCGCCCCAGGAGGGCGGCGCAACAAGTTGTTTACAATTGCGAGCGCGGCTTTCGACGCAAAAAATCGAAGTGAGTCTCGCTCAAGATAATCGACAGGAAGATAAGCACAAAGCCGGCGAGCAGGCGCGAGGTGAGCGCCTCCCCCATCAGCAGCACCGAAAACAACACGCCCGAAGGCGATTCCATCGAAAGGAGCAGCGAGCCCGTCGAAGCCGGGACATGCGCCAGGCCGACGTTTTGGATGAGCAGAGCCACGCATGTGCAGCCCACCGAGAGAAACGCCATCACACAGATAAAATTCGGCGTCCACACGGACAGAGGCGCCTGGGTCTCGAATAGCAGCGACGAGACCAGGCTTAGGATGCCATTGCCCACAAACATCCAAAACGTGATGACGTTGATGTCCATTTTGCGACCGTACTTGGCGGTCACCGCCATCTGGATGGCGAAGAAGACCGCGCCGCCCAGCGTAATGGCATCGCCGATATTGAACTCGACGCTATCGAGTGCCACCAGGCCAATGCCCGCCAGGCACAGCAGTGCCGCACCCAGGTTATAGCGAGTGAGCTTTTCGCCGCTCAGGACATAGCTGGCAAACGGCACAAGGATACAGTACGTGCCCGTCAAAAATGCACTCTTGCCTGCCGTGGTCTGTGCCAGGCCAATCGTCTGCAGTCCGTATGCTCCCCACATGAGCGCACCCATGCCCAGCCCGACGATAAGGTTGCGAGCATTAAAGTGTGCGATGATGCGTTTACGGAAGATGGCGAACATAACCAGCGAAGCCGGGAGAAAGCGAACGTAGACCAGCTCGAACACCGGAACGGTATCGAGCGCATCTTTCATGGTGGTAAAGGAATAGCCCCAGATGACCGCCACCGAAAGCAGCAAGACCTTCCAGAAGAACGGAGAACGCGCGCCGGCGCCGCGGGAGGTGCCGCCGGCACCCAGGTCTTCGCGCGCTACAGGGCTATCGGGCATGTTTTCGATTTCATCAACGGCATTCTGGGCCATAGGGCATCCTCGCGCTCAGTCTGGGCGTGGTGTCCGCACGTGCATGGCCGCGTGCCGCCTCATGGTCAAATAAAACGGGGCGCACCGGACCCCCGGTACGCCCCGCTACTGTAGCAACAACCGGTGTTGCATCGCAATCCAGCCCACTAAAGCATTTTGTTCCGCCGTTCTACCGAACGGCGGACCGGCCGACGCTGCGCGAGCCGCATTCACGCCAATCTAACGTTCAATTTCAAGGGCGCGACCAGAAGGTCAGCGCCCTTTCATTTCACGTCACCTTGGCGCAAATGCGGCTCGCTCGCTGGCATTAGCGCTGCATCGACGTTAACGTTGCTGTACTAGATAAGCTTTGTTGACTCCAGCTTTTCGATAATCCAGTCGTTGGCTTTGATGACCGGGCGGCGGAAGACGACGCCCAGTGCCAGCGACGGAATCAGATAGCTCGCCAGAATGCCAAGTTCAACCCAGTACTCCATATGGTAGGCGCCAGCCATGGCGGCATGCATGGCGTTGATGCCGTGGGTGAACGGCAGGAACGGATAGATCGCCTGGAACACAGGGCCGGTCATCTCGATGGGGAACGTACCGCCCGAACCGCCGACCTGCATAACCAACAGCACGACGGCGAGCGCCTTACCGATATCACCAAACGACACGGTGAGCGTGTAGACGATATTGGAGAACACGAGACTCGCGACCCAGCCGGCAAGTACAAACTGCAGCGGGTTGTCGCATTGGATGCCAAAGAACAGGATGTCGCCCGCGCACACGAGTGTCGCCTGCAGCAGGGCCAGACCTCCAAAGAACAGGTAGCGGCCCAGGTAGATCTCGTGCAGGCGCACGGGGATCAGCTCGTTGATGAGTTCGTCGTCAACCGAGACCTTCATCATGGCTGCCAGCACGATCGAGCCCACCCACAGCGACAGGATCGTATAGAACGGCGCCATGGCCGAACCGTAATTGCGGATTGGATAGACCGGCTTACGATCGAGCGCGACGGGACCGGAAAGCGACACGGCCAAACCCTCGGGGTCGTTGCCGATCATCGTCTTGATCGTCGCCAGGTCACCCGACATCAGGGCGCCGTCGAGCTCGTCCTTGAACGCGCTGATCTTGTCCGATGCCTCACCCAGCTGGTCAGAAGCCTTGTTGACGAGCCCTGCAGCCTTGGAGAGACCCTTCGCGAGCGAACCAGAGGCGTCGGTCAGACCGCTCACGGCGCTATCCAAGTCACCCGAGATACCGTTCAGGGAATCCAGAACGCCCGAAATGGTCTTCTTGAGCTCCTTGGCCTTAACCGAGAACGTGGAATCGTAGTCGGACTTGGCTCCCGAGATACCCGCCTTGGCATCGGCGATGGCCTGGTCGACCTCGGCACGCGAGTTGTTGACCTCCGCCATGCCGTCCGAAAGGGACTTTGCGGTCGCCGTCAGGTCCTTCGCATTGTTGCGGTACTCCACGGCAATTCTGCCCAGCGACGTCGCAGCGGACTCGAGACCGTCTTTGAGCTTGTCATCACTCACCTGGTCGGCAAGGTTGCGGAGCTGATCGGCCATCGCATCGATATCGTCAGCACGCGTATTGAGCGCCGCTGCGGCTTCGTTGAGCTGAAACACCGTAAGGTCAACATGCTGATTCGCGGCATCGAATGCCTTCGCAAGCTCGGCGGACACGTTGTCGAACGAGCCCGCGCTTCCGTCAATCGCTGCGTCAACGGCATCGTTGGCGGCCTTGAGCGCTTCCTTGGAATCATTGATGCCGCTCTTGGCGTGCTCCATCAGCTGCTTCGTCGACTCATCAACGGTGCCCGTCTGCTTGAGCATGCCGCCCGCCGACGTCAACGAATCGGACGTGGAGCTCAAAATGCCCGCGAGCGACGTCGCACTCGCCTGAACGTCCTGCAGGTCCTCGACCGAATCGCCCAGCGTCGAGGACAGATTGGCGATAAAGTTGCTCACCTGGTCGGTACTCATATAGTCGAGCAGGCTGGACACGGTCTTAAGGCCGATGGTCGTGATGGTCTTGGTAAAGGTCTCGTTGACCTGACTCTGGACGGCGCTCGAACCCTTTTCAGTCACGATCTGTGCGATGGCGTTGGCCTTCTGGTTCTCATAGAACTCGATATCGGCGTGCTTCACCTCGGTCGAGAAAAGCGTCATCATGTCAGCGCTAAACGTTTTAGGGATAACGACGGCAGCGTAGTACGCGCCCGACTTAACGCCCTCAATCGCCTTATCGCGGTCGTTGAGGACGACCCAGTCGAAGTTCTCGTTGCCGCGCAGGGTGGCGGTTACGTTTTCGCCCACGTTGACCTCGACGGGAATCAGATCGCTCTCGTAACCCTCATCGGTGTTGACCACTGCAATCTTAAGGTTGCCGGTATTGCCGTAGGGATCCCAGCTTCCGGCGATGTTAAACCATGCATAGAGACATGGCACGATGATCAGGCCCATCACGACGACCATGCCGATCACGGAGCGAGACACGTTTTGGACATCGCGCTTAAACAGGTGCAGGATGTTTTTCATTTATGCCTCACCTCCTTTAGAGTGCTTGCCAAGCGAGGTGGTGTCCCCGTCGTTTCCGTTTACGTTGTCAGCGCCGTCGGCATCTTGAGCCTTACGATGCGCACCGATATGCGACAGACGGCTCGTAGGCTGTTCGCCTCCCTTGGCGCCACGCTCGCTGGCGTTGAGACCAAACATGCGACGGGCGGCAGGGATGGCAGCCGTGTGCTCGCGCATCTCGCGGCGAAGGTCCTCGTCCGAAAGCGCCGAGATACGCATCTGGGTATTGAGGCTCGCACGGATGTATTCGATGTTGATGAGCCAGCCGCAGATGGCGATAACCGAAATGATCCAGATAACGAGCAGGATGATCTTGCCGTTATTGTCGATATCGAGCACCGTCGAAAGCACAAAGAGCAGAACCTGCACGCCTACCACGGCGGCAAAACCGCCCTTGATGTAGTACGGGTAGCGATGCTCAAACGCCACGGCATGATCGAGCAGCTCGCGACGGTACGAATCCGAATCGAGCATGACGCGCATGGCCGTGCGCAGCGAATAGCGCTGGCGCGGCAGGTCGTTGGACTCGCAGATCATGAGGCCCGTCGTGGAAAGCTGCTTGTCAAAGAGCAGGTTGAGGTTGAGCAGCAGCGGACGCAGCTGCAAGCCAATAAAGAGTGCGATGGCAAGGAACACGCCCAGGATGCACAGGTTGAACAGGTAGTTGAACGAATACATGCCACCGACGGTCTCGCGCAGCAGGTTGATGCCATAGGTGAAGGGCAGCAGCGGATGCAGCCATTGGAAGAAGCCGGGCATCATCTCGATGGGATACATGCCCGACGAGCCGGGGATCTGCACAATGACGAGGATGACGCCAATGGCTTTACCGATATGCTTAAACGTGGTGGACAGCGCATAGATGATGTTGACGTAGGTGAACGAAATAGCGATGCCGCCCAGTACAAAGAGCAGCGGATTGACGCACTGAACGCCAATGACCAGGTCGCCCACCGTAACGATAATGGCCTGGAACGCGCCCAGGATCACCAGCAGCAGCCAGCGGCCAAAGTAGCCCTGACGCGCCGTAAAGCTACCGATGCCCTCGCGGTCGACCTCGAGTTTATAGATAGCGATGAGCACATAGCCGCCTACCCACAGCGCCAGATTGGTGTAGAAGGGCGCGATGCCCGAGCCAAAGCTCTTGACCGGATAGATTGACTTGGACGTCAGCTCAACCGGAGATGCCATGAAATCTGCCACGTCATTGACGTCGACGTCCATGAGGTCGGCTAACTCGCCCATAGACTCAGAGGTCTGCAGCGCCGCAATGTCATTGGCGGCGGTCGCGAGCTTGTCCTGAACCTTGGCAAGGGAGGCGTCGGTTTGGGACAGCGTGGTCTTTGCCTGCTTGAGCGTGGCATCGAGCTGCGCCAGCGTGCCGCGCGCGCTCGCTATCGTGGGGGTCATACCCGACACAATGCCGGTCAAATCGCCCGAAACGGCGGCAAAGGAGTCAAGCGCGCTCGAAGCCTTCGGAAGTGCGTTCTGACCCAGATCGGTCTGAGCCTGACCGAGGTTAGCCGTACCGGTCTGAATTGCCGCGTTGAGTGCGTTGCTCGCGTTCGAGATTGCCGTAGCGTCGTTTGCCATGGCGCTCGACTGTGCAGAAAGGCCATCCTTGATGCTCTGCAGCTTCTGGTTTTGCTCGCGAAGCGAATCGATGGTCGATACAATGCGCGCGTCAATTTCCTCGGAACCTGTCGACGTGTCATTAACGAGAATCTCCAAGTGCCCGATAACGGCCTTATTGTGATCGATCGTCGCTTGGAGAGACTCGAGCGAGTTGTCGATGCGGGTGGTCGTAGATGTGACCGTACCCGTTAGCTTGCCAATCGCAGCGTTCGCGGAGGCTGACGTCTTGGTGAGTGCAAGGCCACCTTCCGAGAGTGCCTTGGAGAGCGAGGTGATAGAGTTGCCCGCCGTGGCGCGAGCCTCGCCCAGCAGGTCGTTGCCCTGGGAGATTGCCTGCGTCAGCGACGGTGCCTGACCTTGCAAGCCGGCAAGCGCCGCATCAGCCGAGGCGATAGCGCCACTCGTCTTATCGATGGCGGCATTCATATCGCCAATCGAATCGCGCACCTCACCCAAGGTGTCGGATGCCTCGGACACCGAACTTGTCAGCGAGTCCTGAGTCTGGGTTGCCTTGTCCTTTAAATCGACACCGGCATCCTTGGCGATACTGGCAACAGTCTCGCCCACCGTGGAGACAAACTCCGAGTTGATCTGCTCCTCGATGGTGTTGGCACCGGTATCGGTGACCTTGGGCGCAATGGCGCTCTTTTTCTCGTTGACGTAATAGGTGAGCTTCGGCTGATGGTAGTTGCCGTCGAGCATCGAGACCAGATTGTCGGAGAAGTTCTTGGGGATTACGATCGCCGCGTAGTATTCCCCGCTCTCGACGCCCTCTTTGGCATCGGCGGCCGAATCGACGAAGGTCCAGCCCAGCTGATCGTTTTCCTTGAGCTGATCGACCACCTTATCGCCCGCATTAAGCTCGCCCACTAGGTCGTTCTGAGTGCCCTGATCGTTGTTGGCGATAGCGATTTTAATGCCCTGGGTGTTTCCATACGGATCCCAGTTGGCCACGATGTTGTACCAGGCATACAGCGAGGGGATAACGCACACGCCCAGGGTAACCACCAAGGCGACGGGGTTCACAAGCAGTCGCTTAATGTCGCGCTTGAATATCGCAAAGGAGACCTTTGCATCGGATAGTTTGCTGCCGAGACTCACGCTTGGACCATCCATCCTGTCGTTGAATCAAATCGTACTATCAAAAACCATTGTACGTAGGCGCTTTAGCGTCTCGAAGCACAATGGTATTGAGTTTTGCGGGTAGCAATATACTACGAAGATAAGTTAACGTACAGATGTACAGTATCTTAAATTCCCGCAGCTCACAAAACCACAACCCGCACAAATTAACAATCCGAATAGTCATCGGGGGCGTTCTTAAACGACCAGTCAAACAAGAACGTCCCCAACGACTAATGGTGCAAGGAATGTCCCAAACTGCCGGCAGAAAAGGAACGTCCCCAAGTGCCACATTCCCCAACGACTAGTCATTTAAGAACGTCCCCAACGACTACCCATAACAACGCCGATGTTTTGGCGCGGACAGCGAAAGCCCGCCAGAGCGAGCAAGGTGCCTTGAAACAAGGCGGCATTGACCTTCTGGTCATGCCGCCGAAGTTGAAAGGCAGATTGCCGCTCTGGCGGGCTTGCAGCGTCGAGTGGTTACGCGGTTCGTAGAACCGCGTAACACCCTAGTTACATCAGCTCGCAAACAGCTGCTGCGAAGGCAACGGGGTCCTCGGGGAGGATGCCCTCGACCAGCAGGGCCTGATCGTAGAGCAAGCCGGAGTACTGCTTGATCTTATCGGCGTCGCCTGCCTTCTGGGCAGCGACAAGCTTGTCAAAGACCGGGTGCTTGGCGTTGAGCTCGAGCACGCGCTGGCTCTTGGGCGTGCCGTCGGGCGCGCCCTCGGGCCCCTTCTGGAGCACCTTCTCCATCTCGAGCGAAAGCGGACCCTCGGTGGTGATGCAGGCGGGAGCGTCAGTCAGACGCGCAGAGACGGCGACCTTCTCGACCTTGTCGCCGAGCGCCTCCTTCATGGCGTTAAAGAGATCCTCGTTCTCCTTGGTGGCGTCCTCGGCCTCCTTCTTCTCGTCCTCGGTCGCCAGGTCAAGATCACCGGTCGCAACGTTCTTGAGCTCCAGATGACGATCCTCGACCTCGGGCTCGGCACCGTCGGCCACGGCCTTTTCGGCAGCCTCGCGGGCAGCATCGTCCTCGTAGATCTTGGGCATATCGGCAGCCACGTACTCACGCATGGCCTGGAAGGTGAACTCATCCACGTCCTGCGTCAGCAGCAGTACATCGTAGCCGCGGTCGAGCACGCCCTTCACGACGGGCATCTTGGCCAGACGCTCGCGCGAATCGCCGGCGGCATAGTAGATTGCCTTCTGGCCCTCGGGCATGCCCTTGGCATACTCGGCAAGGGTGATCATCTTCTGCTCCTTGGCAGACCAGAACAGCAACAGGTCGGCGAGCTCGTCGGCCTTCATGCCGTAGCTCGAGTAGATGCCGTACTTCAGACCGCGACCAAAGTTCTCAAAGAACTTCTCGTATGCCTCGCGGTCGTTATCGCGCATGTCCTCAAGATCGGCAGTGATCTTCTTCTCGACACGCTTGGCAATGGCCTTGAGCTGACGGTTCTGTTGCAGCGTCTCACGCGAGATGTTGAGCGTCACGTCGGCAGAGTCCACGACACCGCGCACAAAGTTGTAGTAGTCGGGCAGCAGGTCGTCGCACTTCTCCATAATCAGCACGTTGGAACTGTAGAGCGCCAGGCCCTTCTCGTAGTCCTTGCTGTACAGATCGAACGGGGCGCGACCCGGCACAAACAGCAGCGCATCGTACTCAAGCGTACCCTCGGCATGGAAGCTGATAGTGCGCGCGGGATCGTCAAAGTCGTGGAACGTGGACTTGTAGAACTCGTTGTAATCCTTCTGCTCAACGTCGGAGCTGCGCTTTTTCCAAATCGGCGTCATGGAGTTGATGGTCTCGAGCTCCTGGTAGTCCTCGTACTCGGGCTTGTAGTCGTCGCCGGCGTCCTCGGGCTTGGGTTTCTGGCGGCTCTTGCTCACCATCATCTGAATCGGGTAGCGCACATAGTTGCTGTACTGCTGAATCAGGCTCTTGAGGCCCCACTCGGTCAGGAAGCGATCGTAGGTCTCGGCCTCGCCGTCGGCGTCGAGCTTCTCGTTCTCGCGCAGCGTCAGGATGACATCGGTGCCGTGCTCGGCGCGCTCGCCGTCTTCGATGGTGTAACCCTCAAGACCATCAGACTCCCACACGTGAGCGGTGTCCTCCCCATAGGCGCGGCTGACAACCTTTACGTGGCTGGCAACCATAAAGGCAGAGTAGAAGCCCACGCCAAACTGGCCGATGATGTCGACATCGGAGCCCTGTTGCTCGGCGTTCTCGGTCTTAAACTCCTCGGAGCCGGAATGGGCGATGGTGCCCAGATTGCGCTCGAGCTCCTCGGCGGTCATGCCAATGCCGTTATCCGAGATGGTAATGGTGCGGGCGTCTTTATCAAAAGAGACGCGAATAGCCAGGTCGCCCTGGTCGAGCTTGACACTCGGGTCCTGCAGGCTCTTAAAGTTGAGCTTGTCGACGGCGTCGCTCGCGTTGGAGATAAGCTCGCGCAGGAAGATTTCCTTATTGGTGTAGATGGAGTTGATCATGAGGTCGAGCAGTTTTTTGCTCTCGGTCTTAAATTGACGCATGTGCAGTCCTTTCGCGCTACCCCCGTCCGCAAAAACGGCCCGGTTGCCCGAGCCGCATCGCAGACCTGCTATGTTTAGACTTAGATTTTATAACCCATTAGCGCGCATATATACATACGGAATCGAAAAACTGTATGTCCAAACACTCTGATGCGCCAATTGCCAAGGGGTGTCCCCGACTGCCGGCAGGAAAGGAACGTCCCTATCTGCCATCTACGCGCTTGGCCATCCAAACATGGGGCTGGCCCTCGTCTTCGTAGTCCACCGGGGCAATCTGCGTGTAACCCGCCTTGGCATAGAGCGGCAGCACGTATTCCTGCGCGTGCAGCTTAATGAGCTTGGCGCCGGCATCACGCGCGCACGTATCACTGGCCTCGACAATCTTGCTCGCCAAACCGCGACGGCGCATGCTCGGCAGCACGGCCACGCGCCCCATAATGTAGGTCTCCCCCGCCGCGACGCCTTCGTCCAAGTCGCACGCCGGCGACACCGGAGCCTCTGCGTCAGCTGCGCGCTCGAGTTCTTCGGGAAACACGCGCGAGCAACCGGCAAGCTCACCGTCTACATAGAGCGTCACATGGATGCAGTTCGGATCCTCGTCGATAGCGTCAAACTCATTCTCGTAGCCCTGCTCGTCCATAAAAACGACGCGGCGCACCAACGCCGCGTCATCAAAGCATCCCGTCTTAAGTTGGATATCCATAGCTGCCCTTTCATTCAACGCGAACGTTAGGGACAGATTTTAGCGAAAATGAGCTCCGCGCACGCTAAACTTCGCGCGAGCCTTCGCCAGACAGTCGTAATGACCCACGTTATGGGCATCGCTCGCGATGAAGCTGTACAGGTTCTGATCGAACAGGCGCTGTGCCGGCTTTTTCTCGCGACCAAAGCGACCGCCGGCAATAAAGTCCGCCGAAGCCTGCAGCTTGCAGCCCATATCGACCAGGCGCTCCGCCACGCTTACATCCTTTTGAACCGCACGATAGCGCTCAGGATGAGCGATGATCACCTGGTAGCCACGGCACTGCAAATCGTAAATCGTGTTCTCGTACTCTCTAAACGCATACGCATCGGCATGCGTCGAAAGCTCGAGCAGGAACTCGTTGGTTCCATCGAAATGCAAGTGCTCCGCGGCATCGATACCAAGCTCAACGAGCTTTCGATGGTTGACCTCGAAGCCCATCTGGAGCGGAAAACCGTCAGCGTTATCGCGCAGCAGCTCAAAGGCATCCCACATCTTGTCGTAATCAAAATAGGGATCACGGCAGTGAGGAGTGCAAACGATTCTGGTTACACCGGCCCGCTTGGCAGCCTCGAGCATCGCCAAGCTCTCTTCGAGATCGGCGGCGCCGTCGTCTACACCCGGCAAGATATGGCAATGAATGTCACGCATAGGTCGGCCTTAATCAACTAAACGTTTGCTCGGTTGGTGAAGATGCCCTTTTTGGAAGTGCCCTGATTGTCGGAGCCCTTCTTAACCTTCTTACCGTCCTTGGTGTAGTAAGAATAGTAGTACTCACTGGTCTCGGTCTCACAGTAATTCATGACGGTACCGATGAGCTTGACCTTCTCGGACTTCTTAAGCTGGGCGATAGCGTTGAGCGCCTCTTCGCGCTTGGTAAAGTCCTCGCGCACCACGAACAGCGTGCCGTCGGTCAGGCTGGCAATCTCGGCAGCATCGATGAAGGTGCCGACCGGGGGAGCATCAAAGATGACGTACTGGAACTTAGCAGACAGTGCCTTGACCAACTTGGAAAAGCGATGGGAGACGATGATGTCGGCAGGATTGGGAATGTGCGGCTCGGCATCGAGGAAGTAGAAGTTCTTCTGACCCGTCTCGACAATTGCCTGGTCAATGGAGATCTGCTCGGAAAGGACCGCATAGAGTCCGCCGCGCGAACGAACGCCGAGCATATCGGAAAGGGACCTGCGGCGCATATCGGCCTCGACCAGGAGCACGGACTTGCCGCTCGTGGCGATTGCCTGAGCAAGGTTAATGGAAACCGTAGACTTGCCCTCGTTGGGAATCGAGGAGGTAACGGTAATGGTGCGAATGGGGTCGTCCACGCTCGCAAAGCGGATGTTGGCCAGAAGGGTCTTGGCGGCATTCTGTACAACGAGCTTATCGGTGTTCTTTGCCTTAGCCATGCCTATTTACCACCTTTCATAGCCGGAATTCGGCCAACAACGGGAATGCCCAGGAGCTCTTCTGCCTCTTCGGCACCGCGGATGCGGGTATTGAGCATGTCCGCCAAAACGACATAGGCAACTGCGATAAAGATACCGGCGAGGAACGCGACGGCAATATACAGCGTGCGCTTGGGGCCGCTGGGGGCTTCGGGGGTCTTAGCCTCGTCGATAACGTTGATGCTCTGGGCAGCGCCGACGTTCTGAGCGACCGTACTCACCGAGCTGGCCATGGCCTTTGCGACCTTAGCCGTCTCCTTGGCATCGGTGCCGGTAACCGAAAGCGTAATGACACGCGTGGTGGTCTCGGAGGAAACAGACACCTTGTAGTCATCCAGATCGGTGAGGCCCAGTTCATTGGCTGCACCGCTCTTAACGCTATCGCTATCCAGCAGCGTGGCGATATCGTTGGAAAGCATCTGGCTCGCCGAGAGATCGTTGTAGCTCATCTGACCGCTATCGTCGGTCTTGGCGAGAATGTACATGCTCGTCGTCGCGGTGTAGGTGTTGTCCATCGCAACGAAGGACACGATGCCCATGGCGATCGCGCAGACCACCGGAAGGGTGATGACCAGCTTGAGGTGCTTCTTCAGCAGCTGGAACAGTTCGAGAAGGGTCATGCAGCTTGCCTTTCATTTCCCCAGTTCGGATTGACAAAACTGTCCGTATGTTATCGCATCTTTTTACCGAGACCAAACTCTATACATAAGAAACAGGCTCTCCTGTAAAAATGTCGGAAGCAATCGTAAAATTGCACAACAACGCCGCACCCGAAAGTCAAATGCGGCGTCTATATCAATATCTATGTTGTATCGCTATGCGAATGGCTCGTCCTGCTGTATGGGAAACGTCACCGTAATGGTGGTTCCCACGCCCAACTCGCTCGACAGATCAAGCGTGGCGTGATGATACAGGGCCGCATGCTTGACAATGGCAAGCCCCAGGCCGGTTCCGCCGCGTGCCTTGGACCTACTCTTGTCCACGCGATAGAACCGCTCAAATACCTTGCCCTGTTCTTCAGGCGCGATACCGATTCCCGTGTCGGCGACAGCGAGGAACGGATGGCCTTCGTCGTTGGTGCCGCACTGCAGCGTAACCGTACCGCCGGGCCGATTGTAGCGGATGGCGTTGCTTGCCAGATTATAGATGAGCTCGTCGACCAAGCGCGACACGCCTTCGATGACCACAGGCTTGGTCTCATGACTTATCGTCACATTCGCCTGACGGGCAACCTGTTCAAGACGCTGTTCAACCGCGTAGATCGCACGCGAGAGCTCAATAGGCTCCGTGGACCCAATGGGCACCGCCTCGCCCTCAGTTGCACGTTCGGCCTCGTCCAAGTTAGACAGCGTAAGGATGTCGTTGACAAGCGCTGCCAAGCGGCCCGCCTCACGATAGATGCGACCGCCAAAGTTGCGCAGGTCGTCCTCGCCCTCGACCATGCCATTTGCGATGAGCTCGGCATAGCCCGAAATCGCCGTAAGCGGCGTCTTGAGCTCATGGGTGATATTCGCCGTGAACTCGCGGCGCATACGGTCGTTGTCCGCTAGCACCGCCATTTGGCGCTTGAGTTCCTGGCGCTGCGACTCGATACGCTCAAGCATGGGGACCATCTCGGCATAGGCGTGCTCATAGCTACGGCGTGGGTGATCCAAATCCACCTCTTGCAACGGCGCGATGATGGCACGGGACTCACGGCGCGCCATAAAAAACGAGAGTACTGCACCCGCTGCTGCGATAAGCAGCATCGGCGCCAGCATCGACAGCAAAATCGCCGCAACGCCAGGCTGGGCCTGCGCCAAGCGAACGACCTGGCCGTTATCAAGGGTGACGGCGCGATACAGCATAATCTCGTCGAGTGTAGAGCTTGCGCGCTCCGCGGAACCCGAACCACTCTCAAAGGCCTCGATGACCTCGGGGCGATCGCCATGGTTGGGCAGTGTGGAAGGCGACGCCTCGTTGTCGTAGGCAACAGATCCGTCCTTATTGATCAGCGTGATACGAAGATCCTCGCGATCGAGGCTTCGCAAGAACGGAATGGGCTCCTGCTGCTCGTCGAGGGCGGCAGCAATGAGCTCGGTTTCCTGCGCCAGATTGGCACTCGTGGCATCCGCCAAAGTGTTTTGCACAAAGAACGCACCCAGCACCGTAAACGCCACGATAACCGCCATGGCGCAGACAAAGATCGTCACAAAAACGCGGTGCGACAGCGTATGTTTTCCCTGGGGGGCGAAGACCACGGGTTACTCCTCCGATGCGGTGGCCGCGGTGTCGTCGCCTTCGGCACCATCACCGGCAGAAGGCTCGGCCAGGCGATAACCCACGCCGCGCACGGTCTCGATGGCGCTGGCATGCTCGCCCAGTTTTTGGCGAAGCGTCTGCACGTGCACGTCAACGGTGCGCGAACCGCCGTCGAAGTCCCAGCCCCACACGCTCTGCAGCAATGACTCGCGGGTAAAGACCACGCCGGGCTTGCGCATGAGGTACTCGAGCAGGTCGAACTCGCGCAGGGTGAGCTTAAGCGGCTCGCCGGCAACGGTCACCTCGCGATGGCTAGGCGAAAGCACGATGTCGCCCACGCTGAGCACATCGCTCGCCTGCTTGACCATGCCGCCGCGACGCAGCAGTGCGCGGCAGCGGCTCGCAAGCTCCATGAGCGAAAACGGCTTAGTCAGGTAATCGTCGGCACCGCCATCGAGCGCCATCACCTTGTCGAGTTCGGTGTCCTTGGCGGTAAGCATCATGATGGGCACCGTCGCCGTCAGGCGATCGGCACGCAGGCGACGCATAATCGCCAAGCCATCGGTGTCGGGCAGCATGATATCGAGCAGCACAGCATCGGGCACCCGTCGCGCCACGGCAGCTTTAAACTCGCCATCACACGAAAAGCCCTCGGCCTCGATTCCCTGCTTGCGCAGCGCGTAGACTGTCAAATCCCTGATGTTGTCATCGTCCTCGACGTAATAGATCATGTTGAACCCCTTTGCGGCCGATATGACCGCATCTTAACCCTAAAGGCACCTGTAAAAGACAGCGTCAGCCAAAACGCCCCGTCAAATAATCCGCGGTGCGCGGATCGGACGGATTCTTAAAGAGTTGCGCGGTGGGCGCGTGCTCCACCAGCTCACCCAGCAAAAAGAACGCAACCGAATCGGAAATACGCGCGGCCTGCTGCATGTTGTGCGTCACGACCACCAGCGTGCAGGTCTCCTTGAGCTCGCAGGCCAGCTGCTCCACCACCAACGTCGACACAGGGTCGAGTGCCGAAGTCGGCTCGTCCATCAGCAGAATGTCGGGCTGCACGGCAAGTGCGCGGGCGATGCACAGGCGCTGCTGCTGTCCACCCGAAAGACCCAGGCCCGACTCTTTGAGCTTGTCCTTGACCTCGTCCCACAGGGCAGCGCGACGCAGGGAGTCCTCGACCAGCTCATCGAGCACGGCGCGGTCGCGCACACCCATACCGCGAGGACCGTAGGCGACGTTGTCGTAGATGCTCATGGGAAATGGGTTGGGGCGTTGGAACACCATGCCCACGCGCTGGCGCAAACGGCAGATGTCGCAATCGCCCAGGATATCTTGACCATCGAGCGCAATCTTGCCCTCGATGCGGCAATCCTTGATGCCGTCGTTCATGCGGTTAAAGCAGCGCAGCAACGTGGACTTTCCGCAGCCCGAAGGCCCGATGAACGAGGTGATCTGCTTGTCGCGGATCTTGATATTCACGTCCTTGAGCGCATGGTGGTCGCCATAGAACAGGTCGAGGCCCTCGACGTCGATGCGCGTCGGCGAGGCGGCAAGATCCTCTGCCGTGGGGCGAGTCGCATCCCCAACCTCGCGCTCATGCGCGGCCTCGGCCTGCGCTTCCATGAGTTCTTCAAGCTCCGTGGGCTCCACAGCCGCAGCAGCCGTCATACCGCACACCTCCATATCGATATCAATTCAGCAGTATCGATAGTAGGAATCGCGGCTCATACGCACGTGAGCACATTGTCAAGTGTTTGTAAGGGCACGCTAGCTATGCGGCGGGCAGCTCGATGGTGAATATCGTGTGTTCGGGCGTCGATTCACATGCAACGGTACCGCCGTGTGCCGCGATGATCTCCTTGGCAATAGCAAGGCCCAAACCGGCACCACCGCGATTGGTCGCACGCGCCGCATCCAGGCGATAGAACTTCTCAAAGATCACCTTGAGCTTAGCCGCAGGGATAGGATCGCCCTGATTGATAAAGCGCACGCGCACGCCGCCATCGTCTTGGCGCCTGGCCTCAATCGTGATAGTCGAGCCCTCATAGCTATAGGCGACGGCGTTTTTCATGATGTTGTTAAACACGCGGGCCATCTTATCGCCATCCACGAGCACCGTCAGGTCCTCGCGAATATCAACCTGGGCTTCCTTATGTTGCTCGTTGAGGATGGGATAGAACTCGTCAGCCACCTGAGCCAGCAGCAACCCCAGATCAACATAGCCGCGCGTGAGCACGATATCGTGGAAGTCAAAGCGCGTGATATCGAAGAACTCTTCGATGAGTGCATCGAGCCGGTGCGCCTTGTCGAGCGCCACGCCCGTAAAGTGCGCACGTTGCTCAACCGGCAGCTCAGGAGCCTCTTGCAGCAGCGAAAGATAGCCCACCACACTGGCAAGCGGGGTGCGTAGGTCATGTGCCAAGTACGTGACCAGATCGTCCTTGCGATGAGACTCGTCACGCAAGGCCTGTTGCACCTTGCGCTCGCGATCGCGCACACGGTTGAGTGCGCCCTCGACCTCCAGGAAGTCGCCGTCGATGTTGTCCCAGGTGTCGGGGTGATCGATCAGGCGATCTTGAATACGAGCGGCCAGCACACAATCGGCATGCTGCTCGCCCTGCTCATAGCCCTGGTAGTACAGGGCGCGGCCGCAAAAGAACAGCACGCACACGGCAAGCGCCAGCACAAAGCCAAGCATGTTGAATACAAAGCCGGCATCGAACAGCACCGGCCCTTCGATGCCGCCGAGTGCCATGGCGCCAATCGCCAACGTCATGGCCCACGCGGCACCGCCAATCACCACGCAGCGGCGTACGATTTCAAATCGATCGATCAGCAAAAAGCCGACAAGCAGCACCGCCAAGATTCCAGCGATGTTATCGATGCCAATCAGCAGCAGGCTCAGCAAAAAGAGCAGCACCGTTGCAAGCGCGCGGTTGTCGACGACCGACCTCACGTATTCAAAGAGTCGATCGGGCACCTCGAATGCCTGCCTATCGTCTTTTGTCATATCCACTTCCCCACCATCAAAGGCGTTATTCGATTATGTAGCCGACGCCCCAGACGTTTTTGATAAAGCGCGGCTTTTGAGCGTCGTCACCGATCTTTTCGCGCAGGTGGCGAATGTGCACCATCACCGTATTGTTGGAGCCGGGCATAAAATCCTCGTTCCACACCGCGCGGAACAGATCCTCCACGGCCACCACACTGCCGCGATGCTCGACCAGATACAGCAAGATGGAATACTCGATGGGCGTGAGGCGCACCGGCGCACCGTCCACCATTACGGAACGAGCATCGCGGTTGATCTCCAGGCCGTCGAACTGGATGGTCGGCGACTCGGCCGCCTGTGCACGGCTACCGTAGCTGGTGTAGCGACGAAGCTGAGCGTGCACGCGCGCGATGAGCTCCAGCGGGCGGAACGGCTTAACCACGTAATCGTCCGCGCCAAGCGAAAGGCCCTCGATCTTGTCTTGCTGGGCATCGCGCGCCGTCAGCATGATCACGGGATAGGTATGGCTGGAACGGATCGTACGCAGCAACTCAAGCCCATCGATATCGGGCAGCATGACATCCAGCAGCGCCAGATCGAACTCCTGCTCCAAGATTGCCTTGGCAGCGTCGGCCCCGCTATAGGCGACCTGTACGTCAAAGCCTTCTTTTGTAAGGTAGATACCAACCAAGTCGGCGATGGCCTTTTCGTCATCAACTACCAAAATGCGCTCGTTCATGCGTGCTCCTCTCGCGCTCCATTATGCCCGAGGGGGCGCATGCCACACACAACAAGCGTGGGTGATTAAGTCAGCCTTAAGCACCCTTGTGCCCGTTCGGGCGCGGATGTGGGCCACGCACGCACGCGATGATCGCCGACACCGGTAAACGATATACTCTAGTTCCAGAAGAGACCATCCCGTCGAAAGCGAAATCTGTGAAGTCCCTCACCTCTTTTGCAAAGCGCTCAGCCCAGCTTGCCGCCGGCTTTGTCTGCGCTATCGCCCTTGCCGCTGGCGTGCCCACCGTCGCCGGCGCCCAAGTACTCACGACCGACAATGTTTGCGGCAAAACCGCCGATGCGCGCGGCATCACGGCAGAAAACCTGCCCGATATCGATGCGACCAATGCGCTCGTCATGGGCAAAGACGGCACCGTCTACTATGGGCGCGGCGCCGATGAGCAGGTCAAAATCGCCTCGATCACCAAGGTCATGACCGCAATCCTAACCGTCGAGAATTGCAAGATGGACGAGAAGGTCACGGTGAGCAACGCCGCAGCCACCGTGGGTAATTCGACCGCCGGCTTGCTCGAAGGCGACGAGCTTACCGTGGAGCAGGCGCTGCGCGGCCTGATGATTCCCTCGGGCAACGACGCCGCCGTCGTGCTCGCCGAATATGTGGGCAAGAAGATCGAGCCTAAGACCAAAGACGCCGAGGCAACCTTTGTGAAGGCCATGAACGAGCGCGCTAAGAAGCTCGGCTGCACCGGTACGCTTTTTGAAAACCCGCATGGTCTGGACTTTGATGAGTGGGCTGGCGATATGCACTCAACCGCACACGACGTAGCGCTGATGATGCAAGAGGCCATGAAGAACGACACGATCCGCGAGGTCGTAGCGAGCGAGGATTCCTGGATCGAGGTCACAGGCGCCGACGGCACCGACCATTCGCATTCCATGGACACGCATAACTATTTGCTGGGCCAAGATGGCAACATCGGTGGCAAGACCGGCACCACCGACGATGCAGGCTATTGCTTTACGGGTGCCTACAACCGCGATGGCGACGAGATCTACACCGTCGTTTTGAACTCCACCACCACCGACCAGCGCTTTACCGATACCGCAACCCTTGCCAATTGGTACTACGGTCACAAGGTGACGGTCGCAATCGCCAACACGCAGGAAAAGACCGCCAACGGCAACCCGCTTATGGCGCGCATTGGCCAAGCCGACTGGACGGATAAGACGATCGACGCCACACTCGCCGATCCTACGGCGCAAGCGACCGTGTTTTCCCTTGCCGGCGAGGTGACCGAAAAGGTTAGCTACGACGATCTTTCGGGCACGGTGCATGTGGGCGACAAGGTGGGCAGCGTTACGCTCAAGCAGGACGGCACCAAGATCGCCGTTATGGATCTGGTTGCCGACGAGGAAGGCGCAGGGCCGAATCCCATTGAATGGCTACTCGTGAAGCTCGATCGCTTGGGCCGTCGCATCGACAACCGCCCACTCACGGCAGAAAGCGAGACCGTCGCCAAGGCGCCCGAGGTGTAGGGCGCAAGAATAATAAGTCCACTGAAAGGAGGCGTCCGAAAGGATGCCTCCTTTTTTGAGGTTCGAATCCCCAGCCGCCATTCTTGATAATAAAAAGGGCCCCAAATGGGACCCTTCTTCAAATTCGTACTGGCGGAGAGCTGGGGATGTCCGGGCATGCTGCGCATGCCCTCCGGCTTCAAAGCCTGGCGGCTTTTCGCCCACGGGCTACAAACGCTTTCGCGTTTGCTTAACGCCCGTGCCCTCTCGGGTTCGAATCCCCAGCCTCCTTTCTCCGCACAAAAAAGGGCCCCAAATGGGACCCTTCTTTCAAGTCATACTGGCGGAGAGCTGGGGATTCGAACCCCAGATGCCCTTTTGGGGCATACTCGCTTAGCAGGCGAGCACCTTCGGCCTCTCGGTCAGCTCTCCGTAACAGCCGTTCTATAGTAACCAAACAGCCAAGGATGAGCAAGAGGAAATTTTCTAATTGCCTAGCAGCCTTTCCTTCTTGAAAGCTTCGCCTACCCCAGCGAGCGGTTGAGGGAGCCGAGCTCGTCGTTGCCCATGGTGCGCCACATTTGGAAGATACAACCGCGCGCCAGGAAAAAGAAACCGTTGTCGACCAGTTGCACAGCGGCATCTGCCAGCTGATTCGTCACGGCGGACACTGGCGGCAGCTCTAGTCCAGCCTTATGGATGGTCTCGACCGCTTCCTCGAACGTCGGAGGCTCGCTGACGCCCATCTCGTTCATAAGGCCCTGCATTTCTTCCAGCGCGCTGCTGCCCGACTCCTCGCCGCGCGGCACCAGACGGTAACAAGCCAGCGCCAGGTCGAGCTGATCGCAATTCCAATAGGCAAACGCCAAGCGATAGAACAGGTAGCCGATTGCAGAACGATCGCTGGCAATACGTAGGCCGTGGCGCGCCACCTCGATAATCTCGTCAAAGCGCTCCAGACGCGCAAGCACGTTGATGAGCGCAAAGTGCGACTGCATGGACGAGCGCGCCAGATCGTAAAGATGGCGCACCTCGGGCAGTGCTCGTTCAAAGTCCTCTTGCTCGGCGTAAAAGCTGCAGATCTCGTGCTGGGCAAAGTACAGCGCATCGGGCGCACGAAGGATTCGCACAGAGCGGTCTTCTTCCAACACCGGTAGCACCATGCGCACCAGCTGGTTATCGCAAAACTGCGTTTGAACCGGACCTGTCGCCAAAAGCTCGGCGACGGCGCACTTAGCCTCCAACTCCTCAACAAGACGGGAAAAGCCTTCAAAAGCACCTGTACGGTCGACTTTTGCCTGCTCGCGCAATTCAACAACACGGGCCACGTATGGGTCGTCGTCCTCTTCCATGACCTCCAGCTCGTCAGCCGTATCGGCAAGCAGCAGATCGCGCAGCGCCGGCGGCAGCATGCGATGGTCATCACGCGGACGAGCATGAACCTCCGCCGGCTCAATCGTCTCCGGAGCGGTTGACTCATACGCCTCAAGCACACGCTTGCACGGCATATCGTCCATGTCCATGCTCTCAAGATCCTTGGCGACAGGCACGCAATCGGCCAGATAGGCCGCGCGCCCAAAGAAATACGTTGCGACAACGCACTCGCCCTGCTCACTGTCGGGAGCAGCAATCTGCACATAGCAGCGCGTGATGCAGGTGCCCGCGGCAAAACACGCTGCCGCAAGCGTGAGCGCCACGCGCGCATCGTGCTCCGCGGCCCAGATCGTGCGCGTGTCCTCGTCCAGCTCGTGCCAGGCGTCATCTTGAGCGTCGTATTCACGTTGCGGCATGGCATCAACGACAGACTGCCCAAACCGAACGAGCATAATCCCCTCGGCAACGTTTGCCCGATAGGTATAGTCGAGCCGCGTGACCACGTTAAGCGCCTCGACAATACGCGCGAAGCGGGTACGCACATCCCACTCACCGCCCGGTTGGCAAGCCACCGTACCCGGTTCGCCCCACGGGTTATCGCTCGAGGCCGTATCGAGCAGTCGGGGAACATCGTTGGTCGTCTTAGCGATATGCCACGCATCGAAGAGCGCGCAGCCCTCAAGGCTCGGCGACGAGGCCGCGGGGACCAATCCAGCCCCGATGCGCTCAAGGATGCCGGAGAGGCGGTTGAGACGGCACTCGATGGCGAGCAGCGTGTCAATCTCGTCCTGCTCCAGCAGACTACGATCAAAATTGAGATAGAAAAGCTTTGAGCGATCGATGCGAGCCAGGCTCATCTCGGACTTAGCGGCGATGGTGCGCAAGCGGGGCAAGTCAATTTCACTCATAAGGGCGGCGGCATAGCGCTCGATACCGCTCGGATTCTCGGCATGGTCAACGCGGTAAAGCAGCGTCTCGATAGCATCAGGGAGCGGTGCCGTGTTAAAGCCCAAAAACACCTCGACCGGCTCGGGCAACTTTACGAGCTTGATCTTGTCGATAACATTTTGCATACCCTCGTCGAGTCCGCCGGCGTCCGCCGTGCTCGCAATGGCATTTTCGGAGTCAGCGAATATCACGTAGCGCAGGAACATCGATGCCATGAACTCGCCGTAAGGAAGGGCGCGGGTCGAATTCCATGTCTCGTGGTCGGACTGCTCGCGCATGGTGCCTTCGGGAGAGCCGGCAGTTCGCGCACGCGGGCGCATTGCGCCGTTGGCTCCCCTCACCATAATCTCGCCAATACTGGAGTCGGACTCGTCAAGGACCAGCTCCATGTCGGGATCCTTGGGCAACGACGCCTCCCGAACAGGGCGGTCAACCTTATAGACCTTGCCCGACACACTCACGTAGCCCAAGAGCGACACGTGGCTTTTGCCGACGAATTCAACGACGTAGCAGGACTCTTTAGGATCCTCGCCAAAAACTTTCCAGACAACGCCGTACGAGCGCCCTGCGGGCTGTTCCGGCATCGACGGAAAACGCTTTTTGGGGTCGAGAAACCTGAGCTTGTATGTCGGACGCTCTGCCACGAAATATCACCCTGATCGGTCGTCTAGAGAAGGAGTGGCCGCGAATGGACCGCGACACCTACTCGAAATCTTACACGAGTCGATAAGAAATAGTCCGCTTGACGCTCGCGCCTCGACCGAGGTTCGAATCCATGGGGTGCCGGCGTAAAAGAAAAGCCCCCGTCGCCGGAGGCTTTAAGTTCAAATGGTGCGGCGTATAGGATTCCGCGCATCCGCTGCGCGGATCCGCGCCGGCTTCGCCCGCCTGCCGGCGCGCTCGCCCGCTCGCTACGGACGCTCCGCGTCCGCTTTACGCTCGCGCCTCGACCGAGGTTCGAATCTATGGGGTGTTGCCATAAAAGAAAAGCCCCCGTCGCCGGAGGCTTTAAGTTCAAATGGTGCGGCGTATAGGATTCGAACCTATGACGTTCTGATTCGTAGTCAGACCCTCTATCCAGCTGAGGTAACGCCGCGACTTGTTGATTATTATGCACAGAGACTGAATAATGGTCAAGCATTTTTTCAAAAAAAGTTATCGAATTTGATTTTTAATCATTTGGAGGGCTTGGCGCGATCTTCGACGCATCGCGATATAAGAAAAGCCCCCGTCGCCGGGAGCTTTAAAGTTCAGTTGGTGCGGCGTATAGGATTCGAACCTATGACGTTCTGATTCGTAGTCAGACCCTCTATCCAGCTGAGGTAACGCCGCAACGCACGGATTATTATGCACGTGACCCCTCGATGGGTCAAGCGACAATTTGGAAAATTTTTACGAAGTGATGATTAAGACGCTCGCGCCTCGACCGAGGTTCGAATCCATGCATGGTTTCCAAAAAAGAAAAGCCCCCGTTGCACGGAGGCTTCAAGTTCGATTGGTGCGGCGTATAGGATTCCGCGCATCCGCTTCGCGGATCCGCACCGGCTTCGCCCGCCTGCCGGCGCGCTCGCCCGCGGGCTAAAAACGCTCCGCGTTTTCTTGACGCCCGCGCCTCGAACGAGGTTCGAATCCATGCGGTGCTGCCATAAAAGAAAAGCCCCCGTTGCCGGAGGCTTTCAATTTCAATTGGTGCGGCGTATAGGATTCGAACCTATGACGTTCTGATTCGTAGTCAGACCCTCTATCCAGCTGAGGTAACGCCGCAGCGCAAAACATATAAAACCACTTTAGCTTATTGGAGTCAAGCACAATCTCAAACTTTTTTGTGGAACGCAGTTTTGTCATGCTGCTCCGCATATACCGTCGTTCCCCGTACGATCGATTGGCTTTTCGATCACGCCAAACTTAGCATCAAGTTCCCTCAGGAGCGATCTCACCCGCTAGGCACAATCATAATCGGCAAACGAGATACTCAACATGCGAGCAACCTGATTAGATGTCTGGACCCCATAGAAATGCTCTAGGGCCACAAGCCCCTCGTGCGCCACAAACGTCTCAACCACATGAGGCGACTCCTCGTAGCACCATTGCGTCAACGGCCCCTCGCTCGTCTGTCGAACCACCAGGCCACCCATGCCAGACGGCTCACACGTCACAAGCAGGTACTCCCCGCCCTCGTCGCTCTCAAACAAAACCACCCGATCATCAAACAGCTCCATCGCGTCCCCTTTCTCTCGCTCTTATTTAGCAAAAGCATAGCAGGTAGATGGCTGTATACAGAACAGTTGTTCGTGTGTTTTCTATTGAGCTGTCCGCACAGCATGGTATGGCCGCACACAAAAAGGGCACCCCAAAAAGGAGTGCCCTAGCAAATCGCTTATGCAGCCAATCTACGCGACCGGCTCGATCTTCTCGAGGCCGCCCATGTAGGGACGCAGAACCTCGGGGATCGTGATGGTGCCGTCAGCGTTCTGGTAGTTCTCCAGAATGGCTGCCATGGTACGGCCAGCCGGCAGACCGGAACCGTTGAGGGTGTGCAGATAGCGCGAACCCTTGAAGTTCTCGGGGTCGCGATACTTGATGTTGGCGCGACGGGCCTGGAAGTCACCGCAGTTGGAGCAGGAGCTGATCTCCTTGTAGGCGTTGTAGCTCGGCAGCCAGACCTCGACGTCGTAGGTCTGACGGGCAGAGAAGCCCAGGTCGCCGGTGCACAGGCTAATCACGCGATACGGAAGACCCAGCTGCTGCAGCAGGAACTCGGCCTCGGCGGTCATGCTCTCGAGCTCTTCGTCGGACTCCTCCGGCTTGGCAAACTTTACCATCTCGACCTTGTCGAACTCGTGCTGGCGAATGATGCCGCGGGTATCGCGACCAGCGGAGCCGGCCTCCTCGCGGAAGCAGGGGGTGAAGGCGGTGTAGCGGCGCGGCAGGGTATCGGCGTCGAGGACCTCACCGGCGTGCAGGTTGGTGAGCACGACCTCGGCGGTGGGGATCAGGAAGTTGTCGCCCGAGACGTGATAGGCGTCGTCCTCGAACTTGGGCAGCTGGCCCGTGCCGAACATGGTCTGACGCTTGACGACGATGGGCGGCCACCACTCCTTAAAACCACGGCTGGTGTGCGTATCGAGGAAGAAGTTGATGAGGGCGCGCTCAAGACGGGCGCCGGCGCCACCGAGAACGGTGAAGCGGCTGCCGGAGAGCTTGTTGCCGCGCTCGAAGTCAAGGATGTCGAGGTCGGTGCCCAGATCCCAGTGCGGCTTAAAGTCGAAGTCGAACTCGCGCGGGGTGCCCCAACGACGGCGCTCGATGTTCTCGCCCTCGTCCTTGCCGTACGGCGTGGCCTCGCAAGGAATGTTGGGCAGGTGAGCCATGAAGTCGTACTGCTCCTGCTCGAGGGCGGTGCGGCGCTCGGCCAGACCGTCAATCTTCTCGTTGACGGCGCGCACGGCCTCCTTGGCGGCCTCGGCCTCGTCCTTCTTGCCCTCCTTCATCAGGGCGCCGATCTTCTTGGACTCGGCATTGCGCGTGGCTTGAAGTTCCTCAACCTCGGTGATGACGGCACGACGCTCGTCGTCGAGCTCAAAGAACTTCTCGCGATCCCAAGACGTCTGGCGGTTAGCCATGGCGACATCGATGGCATCGGGGTTCTCGCGAACAAACTTGATATCAAGCATTAGATCCTCCGGCGATATACATTCCATTTAGGTTGCAACCTTGTACATGTATGGGCAAGTATATACTTATGAGCGTTTACGACCCAACTCAACTACGCAAGAAGGCACCCAATGGACGCAGTTTTTTCCTTTTTGTTTGGCACCCGCACCGGTTTTGCCATCCTTTTCGCCGGCGGCATCCTGCTGTTTGCGATTATTGCCTTTGTAATGGAGAAGCGCACCCATAAGATGTATGTCGACCGCGGCCCCAAGTCCGAGGACGAAGAAGACAGCTTCTGGGACTAACCTGCCAAAAAGGGACAGGTTTATTTTGGTCGGTTTTATCTGGGCAAACGCAAGTGCCCCGCAACTGGAATTGAGCCAGTTGCGGGGCACTTTTCGCTAAAAGGACAAAACCGCAGGAAAAACCTGCCAAAATAAACTGTCCCTAAATGGCAGGTTTTACTGGAGGGTTGCGTCGATTGCCTTGACCAGGGCGCTGCGCATGCCGGCGTCCTCGAGTGCAACGACGCCCTTGATGGTGGCACCGCCGGGCGAGCATACGGCATCCTTCATCGCCGCAGGATGCTGGCCAGTTGCAAGCTGCAGCTTTGCCGTACCCAGCACCATCTGGCTCACAATGCGATAAGCATCCGCACGCGGGATACCGTGCTTGACCGCCGCATCGCCCAGGGCCTCGATTGCCATGGCGACAAACGCCGGAGCGCAACCACCCACCGTGCCGCCCACAAACAGCAGGCTTGTGTCGAGCTCGACGACAGCGCCAAGCTTACCGAGCAGGTCGAGCACCACAGCACGCTGCTCGTCGTTAAGCGTCGAAGCCTTCTCGCAGGCGATGACGCCCTCGCCCACCGAAACCGGCGTGTTGGGCACCGTCGAGATATGCGCGACGCCCGGCAGGACCTGCTCCCACTTGGCACTGTCCCAGGTCCAGGCAACCGACAGAACGACCTTTTTGGCAAGAGCATCCTTGAGCGGGGCGAATACCTTCTCGATCATGTACGGTTTGACCGCAGCGACCACGATATCGGATGCGGCGACAACCTCGGCGGCATCGTGGCAGGCGACCATGCCGCGCACCTCGCAACGCTCGACCAAAGCATCGTAGCGGCCTGCGCAGGCGCACATGTCGCCCGCGGCCACGCCGGCGGCAATCCAGCCATCGGCCATAGCACTCGCCATATTGCCAAAACCGACAAATCCGATCTTCATATCACACAGTCCTCTCAGATGCGTTCCTCAAAAACGAAAGTCATTGTCCCACGCTATTGTTTCGTATTGCCGACCTACTTGTGATACGGCTCGCCACGGCTAATCTTGCAGGCGCGGTAGATCTGCTCCAGCAGCACCACGCGCGCCAGGTTGTGCGGCAAGGTAATGCGCCCAAAGCTGAGCATCTCGTCGGCGCGGGCGCGCACCTCATCACTCACGCCGTCCGAACCGCCGATTACAAAGGCAATGTCGCTACTACCTCGCAGCATAAGATCGTCGAGCCTCGCCGAGAGCTCCTCACTCGAACGCTCCTTGCCCTCAATGGCCAGCAAGATCACATGCGCTCGAGACGGCAAGGCAGCAAGAATCGCCGCCCCCTCCTTGTCACGCGCAGCATCCACACCGCCCGCCTTAGCCGGGTCGATATCGGCCACCTCGCGGATATCCACCTTGGCATAGGCACCCAGACGCTTGGTGTACTCAGCGCACGCGTCCTTCCAAAAGCGCTCCTTGAGCTTACCAACACAAACGACGGTGTATTTCACGCGCGCCTACTCCTTCGAATCGTTTTGAACTTTGCCGGCAGCCAGCATCTGCTCGAACATAGAGGCCGACTGCGAGAAGTCGCTCGGCAACACGACCGTCGAGTTTTTGCCCGTACGTGCGAACTCCGTCATCATCTCGGTCCACTGCGTAAACATGAACAGCTGGTTGGCCTCATCGTTGCCAACGCCTGTCTCCTGGATAATCTCGAGCGAATCCTTGATGCCCAACGCGATAGCTTTGCGCTGGTTGGCGATGCCTTCGCCTGCCTTTTCCATCGCCTCAGCCTCGGCGGTCGCCTCGGTGACGCGCTTGATGCGGTCTGCCTCGGCGAGCTCCTGTGCCGCAGCGCGCTTGCGCTGGGCGGCGTTGATGTCGTTCATGGAGTTCTCAACCTCGGTCGGCAGTGCGATTTTGGTGATGAGCGTCGACACGAGGGTGAAGCCGTAGGCGGCCATCTGCTCGGAAACGGTAGCGTTGACATCCTTGGCGATGTCATCCTTCTTGGCAAAGACCTCATCGAGTGTGTAGACAGGAATCGAAGAGCGCAGGGCGTCGGTGATGAAGTCACGCATCTGGTCGACGGGCTCCTGCAGCATGTAGTAGCTCTTGTAGATGCCCGAATCTGCCGGGCCGGCGCCCATGTCGTAGCTCACGTGGTACTGAGCGGAGACCTCAAGGCCGATGGTCACGTTGTCCTGGGTCTTAACGTCGATGCCAAAACCATTTTTCATGGTGCGCAGACTCACCGTGGCGGCCTTGCGGTCAATCACGGGCACCTTCACGTGGAAGCCCGCGTTGACGATACGATTGAACTTACCCAAGCGCTCGATGATCACAGCGTGCTGCTGCTCAACGACGTAGCAGGCGTTGGGGAGCAGCAACAACAGGATGATGATGGGAATCAAAAGGCTGGTAAGGGCGGCGATGATACCGGAAAACAGCATGGTCTCTCCTCTGATAGGCACACGTTGGCATTAGGATACCCGTCCAAGGAGATCGTGCATAACAAAAAAGCTCCCATTGCTGGGAGCTCTTTCAATCAATGGTGCGGGCGAAAGGACGTCCGCGTATCCGCTTCGCGGATCCGCACCGGCATCGGCCGCCTGCCGGCGTCCTCGCCAGCTCGCTAAAAACGCTCCGCGTTTTCTTTACGCTCGCTCCTTCACAGGTTCAAGTCCCTGCGACGGGCCCATAACAAAAAAGCTCCCATTGCTGGGAGCTCTTTCAATCAATGGTGCGGGCGAA